>NZ_CP009455.1:4097488-4780403 GCF_000759535.1 Pseudomonas cremoricolorata
CTGCATTCTGTATGCGTGCATGGAAGACCAAGCTCCGCAGTCTGTCTGAAGGATGGGTTGCAGCGCCTAAGCGCCGCAGCGACTTTACGCACTATCGCGGCTCAAGCCGCTCCTGCCGGGGCTTTCAGGAGCGGCTCTAGCCGCGATAGGGCGCCCAGTGAGCGCTCGTGCTTGAATCAATAGCCATTGGCAGCAGGGCTAGGTTTTACGTTGCCTGGCGCGCCTTAAGGCTCACTCGGTGCGGGCCGTTCCATTGTCCCGCGGCACCTGCGAATCCTGATCGGAACCAGGATTGCCTGGCGGCGGATTCCAGTCTTCAGGACGTTTGCCTGCCGGTGTTTCAGCCGGCGCCTGCTTGGGTTCGGAGGGGGTCTGTTCCAGCCCTGAGCCGTGCCCCTCGCCCGTGTCGGGGGTGTCATTGCCAGGGCCTGGGTAGGCCGCTGCGGGGCCGTTGTTATCGTCTGTCATGATCGATCTCCACAGAGGGACGCAGCCTATCTGCATCTGGTACTTCGGCATTTGTCGTCGTCGCTCGGTGCCCGGGACTGGACGAACGGTCGCATAGCAGACAAGCTGTTGCCTCTTGCGCAATGTAGTCCAGCCCACCCGGGACTCAGCGCCTTTTACCGTGCATTTTTCATTCAAGGATTCTTCCACCATGAAACGCTATTGCGCCCTTGCTGCCCTCTTCGTCCTGGCCGGTTGCAGCAGTGGCACGCCTGTTCCCAATGTTCCAGACCTCAACGGCAAATGCGACGAGGTGGCCAGCTTCGACATGGCTTTCAGCCGCTTCGACGAGGCGGCGCAAGAGATCGCCCATGGCAGCGGCTGCTTCGTGCAGACCAACACTGCGGCCACCGGCTCGATCAAGCCCAATCCGGTCAAGGGTGAAATGACCCGCCGCGAAGCCGTGCAGGCGAGCATCCAGGCTACGGGCCTTAAGATCACCAATCACCAGCCTGACCAAGTTACCGTCGAGTAAAAAAACGGCGGGCTCAAGGCCCGCCGCATGACTCACTCCGCGCCTGGCGGAATGCCGTCCTTGTTCTTGTCCCTGAGACGTTCTCGCTCCTCTTCTGTGGAATGGGCGGGAACGTCAGATTCTTTAGGGGGTTGCTGCTGTTCGCTCATGGCACTGCCCTCTGCGTGATGTCATGCCATTGGGCAATGCTCGGCATCAGGCGTTCAGAACGATTGCCGCGCGACTCAGCGCTTGCCCAGCTTGGGCTGAATGACGCTGGTGTAGAGGAAGTAGCCACCGGCGACTTCCAGCACGGCCAGTACGCCATAGCCCACACTGAACATGAACGATGAGGCGATGAACGCGACGGCCACGATACCGGCGAAGATCTGCAAAATCTGCAACGTCTTGGCGCTTGCCGCGACCTTGCCATTGACCAGGTAACCGGCTGCCAGGCCGATCAGAATACCTACGATGATGCGTGCGAACATGTCGTCTCCTTAGCCGGCTCCGAGCCGATGATGGTAGTGCGCAGCGGCAGACAAGGCCGGCCGATGCAAAGTCATGCACGCTCATCTTGGCACACTGTGGCGCCGCGCAGCTCGTCCGAAACGACACATTCAGGCACTCATCCGCGACACGCGTGCGTCGTGGGGGAGGCCCTACCGCGGGCCTGGCTCATCTCTTCGGACCCACCATTCGTCGTTTGCGCGAGCGTTGCACACTTTACTGTGGTCGTAGTCCGTGAAGGGCGGCTGTTTGCTGCCGCGCCATTGAATGGGGAGACACTACATGGCAGTTACGGTGAAAAAACTCGAAGGCCAGGACATACCCCCAGAGCGTCGTGGCGATGGGGTCACGCAGGTGTTTCGCGTGACCGACGACAGCGGCACCGAGCACTTTCTGGACAGCGATGAAGACGCGGCCAAGGTAGCGGTCTCGTTGAGCGAGCCGGATGAGGCGCAAGACGCCTCAAACCCCGCTCAGAGCGAACGCAACGATTAACGTGCGATCATGCTCGCCGCCTGCTCGGTGGCCTCGGTGGTACGCGTGGCCAGCTTGCGGACCTCATCGGCCACCACCGCAAAGCCACGCCCAGCCTCCCCTGCACGCGCCGCTTCGATAGCAGCGTTGAGCGCCAGCAGGTTGGTCTGGCTGGCGATGCTCTGAATGGTGGCCACGATGCTGGATAACTTGGCGATGTTGGCCTCCAGATTCTTCTGATAGTCAGCCTGAGTGTCGCGCAGCGCCTGCTGTTCATGCTCCAGGTTGATATCCACCAACGCTCCGACCACGCGCAGGGGCAGGCCGTCGTGACTACGGCGGGTCTGACCGCGGGCGCGGAACCAGCGATAGGTGCCGTTGCGGTGCTTGAGCCGATACTCGATGTCAAAAGGCGTCTTGCCGCTGCGGTCGTTCAAGTGCGCGCCGAAGGCGGCCAGGCTGCGCTCCTTGTCATCGGGATGCAGGCGCGAGGCCCAGCTGTCCAGTACATCGGGAAACTCCTCGATGGTCTCGAAGCCCAACAGACGGCGAAACTGTGGCGACCACCAGAATGGATTACGCGGGTTGACCGGATCGCCGGCAATCACTTCCATGTCCCACAGGCCATCTGAGAGCATCTCGCGGGCCAGTTCGAAGCGGGTGATGATCACCTCGTGCTCACGGTCGCGCTCCAGTTCATCGTGAATGTCGCGCAACGAACCTGCGACGCGTACGGGCGTGCCTTTATTGTCACGCAGGGTTTCACCCTGGGCGTAGAACCAGCGGTAGCTGCCATCTTTCATGGCCAGACGGTTCTTGACGCGGTACGGGGTCATCCCGGAGCGATCATTCAGATGACGCGCGAAAGCATCGAGCGTGGCCTGTTTGTCTTGCGGGTGCAGGCGGTCGGCCCAGCTTGCAAGGACGTTAGGGAAATCGTGCTCGCCCTGAAAGCCCAGCAACTGCCGAAAGTGTTGTGACCACCAGAACACGTTGTGCGGATTGACCGGGTCGCCGGCTACCACCTCCATGTCCCACAGGCCTTCGCTGGAGGCGCGGTTGACCAGATCGAAACGCACCTCGTGCAATCGTGCGGCGGCGTTGGCCCCAGCCAGTTCCGCGCAAGTGTCGCTGATTTGTTGCTGCAGATGCTCGAGGCGCTGCGCGTGCGCCTGCTGAGTGCTCTGCAACCTGTCCCAGGCATCGTTCACCGCATGGGCTTCGGCACAGCCCGAGACCTGCGGCGGGCGATGATTGACCACCGCCTGAATGAGTTGATGCAGCGCGCGACGGTCGCGGCGTGGAGCGAGGAAGGTGAACATGGAACGGTGGACCTCTAAGGAAAGAATGGCCGCGTCCCTGGCACCTGCAAGGGTAATCGGCAGCCGGCGCTATTTCTGTAGCATTTTGTTGCAAATTGATGGCTCGATGCCATTAGCAGACCTCAGGCTGATGCCAGCGGTTCCTTCAGCGCAGCCGAACATTGCTCCGCCCGACGCAGGCAGCGGGTACATGTCATCCGCTGACTTGCATTGGTTGGGCTGCGTGTCTAGGGTGAGCGCTTCCAAGGAGGCGCAGGTGACGACCTTGATCCGTGAATACCGCAGCAGCGATCTCGAAGGCCAAGCGCTGGGAAAACGACTGCTGAACCAGGCACTACGGCAGCACGACGAGCGTTTTCTGAGCGCGTATAGCGTCACTCTGCGCGCGGTGAGGTTCTATCAGGCCAGTGGCTTTACCACCCAACGCGAAGCCGTCGACCCGCAGACTGGCGCCGCAGAGCTGCACATGCACTGGCAGCACAGGGGTGCGGCGCGATGACGGGGCTGTGGAGCGGGCTCAAAGCGCTGTTCAGCCGAAGCCGAAACCCTGCGGCTGCGGCTGCACCTGCACCTGCGCAGACTGCCGCTAGCAACACTTGCTCTGCACCTTCTGGCAGCGGCACGCTACCGGTGGTACCCACAACCCTGGGTGACACCCTTACCTACAGTCGCCACGACGCCCCTTGTGCGGGCCGCCACACTGGCGGTGATTTCTGCGCTGACGGCTCAAGCTACGACGGTGGCAGTGGCGATGGCGGCGGCGGTGACGGCGGGGGTGGCAGCGATTAGGCGTATCTGCGCCTCGCATAGCCGCCCTTGTTCGCGCTCCTATCGCCCTATCCCGAGGTATTCGACTCAGTGATTGCACTTGTCTCTACTCGCCGCGCTGCTGTGTAGAAGTGGCCGCACTCAAGTGCAATGACTTGGGTGTAGCCGGGCGGCTCCACCGGAGGCGGCTGGTAAGCGAGCACGAATAAAGGGCTGATTGGCGCGCAGTTGATACCTGTTGAATCAATGCCACGACCGGCAGTGGTGCCGAAACAATTATTGCTGTGCGATCGAGTTCAGCCGGTAACGTTTTGTCTTTAAAAAGCCACGACTACAACTAAGGAACCTTCCCACAAGTTGTTAGGAACGCGTCTGAACTACATGGAAGTGGTTCCCCGGTATGGTCCTTGGCGCTCTGTTCGATGCGCCCTGCAAGTGCTCGATGACAGGGCGCTGCCCAAAGGACTGTCCCGCAGGAGACCGCATGAGCAACGCGCAGGAAGTGCGCTTCACCTTCAGCACCCCGGCCGATGGAGCAATCGCCTTCGAGGTCGTGTCGTTCGAACTGACCGAGGGCATCAGCGAGCTGTACCGGCTGGAAATCGAGCTGGCCAGCTTCACCGACCAGGCCGATTTCGCCGCCCTGCTCGACCAGCCCGCCGTGCTGACCCTCTGGCAGCAGCAACGCCCGGTACGCCATGTCCACGGCCTGATCAGCAGCTTCGAACAGGGCAAGACCGGCCATCGCCGCACGCGCTACCGCGCCGTGATCGAACCGCAACTGGCCCGCGCCGCCCTGCAATCGGACTGGCGCATCTTTCAACTGCGCTCCGTCCCGCAGTTGCTCGAGGCACTGTCTGGCGAACGCCGCTGGGGCACCCTCACCCAGTACCTGATCGACCCGCACCAACCTCGTGAGTTCTGCGTCCAGGCCGGTGACCTGGACCTGGATTTTTACTGGCGCCTGTGCGCCGAGGAAGGCCTGCTGTCGATTTTCCAGCACAGCCAAGACAGCCACACATTGATCCAGACCGATCGCATCCACCAGCTCGGCGCGCTGGAAGGCGAGCCGGTGCGCTATGTCGCCAACCCGGGCGGCCTGCAGCAGCAACCCTGCCTGCAGCACTTCACCTACCGCGAGCAGGTGCGCAGCAGCCGCCAGGTGCAGCGTGATTACACGTTCACCCATCCGCGCTACAAGCACGAACACGTCATGTTGCCGCGGCATCTGGGCAATCAGCGCGCTGCCTACGAACGCTACGACTACCCCGGTCGCTACAAGCATGACCACGCGGGTAAACCCTTCACCCAAACCAGAATCGACGCCCTGTTCGGCGATACCCGCGTGGCCGAGGTCGCGGGCGACGATGCCCGCCTGCAACCCGGCATTGCCTTTGAACTGACCGGCCACCCCCGCGCGGACATGAACATCGCCTGGCGGCCGTTGCGTGTCACCCATCGAGGTCGCCAGTTCACGGCGCTGGAGGAAGATGCCGCGCAGGCGGACGTCGGTGCGTCCTACACGCTCACTGCCACCCTGATACCCGCCGATGTCCAATGGCACGCCCCTGCCCGCCCGAAGCCTGTGATCGACGGCCCGCAGATGGCCACGGTGGTTGGCCCACCGGGTGAGGAAATCTACTGCGACGAACACGGCCGCGTGCGCGTGCAGTTCCCTTGGGACAGGCGCGGCCAGGACGATGAAAAAAGCTCATGCTGGGTGCGCGTCACCCAGGCCTGGGCGGGGGCCAACTGGGGCCACATGGCGATTCCGCGCATCGGCCAGGAAGTGTTGGTGAGTTTTCTTGACGGCGACCCCGACCAACCGATGATCACCGGGCGCAGTTATCACATTGTCAACCGCCCGCCCTATCGCCTGCCTGATTTCAAGGCGCTCAGCCCGATCCGCAGCAAGGAGCACCACGGCAAACGGCACAACGAACTGCGCCTGGACGACACCACCGGGCAGATCAGCGCAGCGCTGATGAGTGATCACGATCACTCGGCGATACACCTGGGCTACCTCACCCACCCGCGCCACGCTGGCGGCAAGCCTCGGGGACAAGGTTTCGAGCTGCGCACCGACAGCCATGGCGTGCTGCGTGCAGGTGGCGGGTTGCTGCTCACCACCGAATCCCGCATC
This sequence comes from Pseudomonas cremoricolorata, assembly GCF_000759535.1. NCBI lineage: Bacteria > Pseudomonadati > Pseudomonadota > Gammaproteobacteria > Pseudomonadales > Pseudomonadaceae > Pseudomonas > Pseudomonas cremoricolorata. The sequence goes on from NZ_CP009455.1 coordinate 4,103,667, forward strand.
CGAGCCAGCGAACACCACACCGACCTCGGCGAAACCGCCGAACGTCTGAAGATGGCGCAGGAGCATCATGCCACCTTCGCCAGCGAAGCCCGCGCTCACCTCGCCCAGGACCTTGGCGATCAGGATGAAGTGGGCGATGCTCTGCTGCTCCAGCACGACGCCATTCGTGGCAACGCCAGCAATCCTCAAGCCAATCGTTTTCCCGAGCTGGCCGACCCGCAATTGGTGCTCGCCAGTCCGACCGGGATCGCCACCAGCACAGCGCAATCGACCCATATCGCCAGCGGCGAACACCTGGGCCTGAGCACCGGCGGCCACACCAGCTTGGCCATTGGCAAGCGCCTGCTGATCAGCGCCAGTCGCGGCGTGCGGCAGTTCGTGCAGAGCATGGGCTGGCGCCTGGTGGCGGCGTCAGGCGACATCGACCTCAAGGCCCTGAAGGACAACATCAACCTGCTGGCCAAGCTCAACGTCACCGCAACCGCCGAACGCATCACCCTGAGTGCAAAGGAAGAACTGATCATCCAGGGCGGCGGCAGCAGCAGCACCTACAACGCAAGCGGCATTCACCACGCCACGGCGGGCCAGTACACCACCCACGCGACGGATTTCATCTACAAAGGTTCGAAAAGCCAGGGCGCGGTGTTTCCCGGGGACATCCAGGCGAGCGCTGGCGAGCTTGAATTGTTCCAGCACTATGCCAGCCAGCATGCCTATGAGACGGCTGACTACCGCGTGGAAGACGCATTGGGTCAGGTGTTCAGCGGCAAACTGAACGGTGAAGGCTTCGCCGGCGTGGCCGGGCTTGCCACCGGGCCGGCAAGCGCGGCATTGGGCGCCGACCCGACCGACACCTGGTCACACGCCAGTGCAATTCAACGCTCGGACGAGTCCGGCGCCAGTCCCGACGCCGTCGACCCTGCCAGCGAGGCCGCAGAGCAACTTGCGACAACGCTGCTCTGCGGCCTTTCGACAGCCAGTCGAGCCGGCCTGAAAAACCTGTTCAGGCAACCCGAAGCCACTCATGCCCCTCAGCAATCGCCGGTGTCAGCCGACGCGCTCATCGGGAGCACGCGAGCATGACCCCACCCCCAGCCCCGCACACCGCCGAAACCGCCATCGCCCCCATAACCGACATCGCCCTCGAAGACATCACCGAGGCCGCCAACCATGTCGACCTCTGGCTACGGCAACTAAGCGACAACCACCTGACCCTGGCCACGCTCAAGCAGGCCGCCGAATACATCCCCATCGCCAACAACATCATGGCGGCGGTGGATGCCGTTGGCGACATCATCGCCCTGGCCGAGCGCGAGCAGAACGACCCACTCGATTGGGTCAGCCTGGGCATCAACCTGATCGGCATCATCCCCATCCCGCCGGCCCTGGCCTTTGCCCGCAAGAGCCTGAGGCCCACCCTGCACCTGGTCCGCCAGCAGCTCAAGGCCACCCCCAGGGCACCTCTTGGCAATGGCCTGGTCACCGTGCTGGCCGGACACATGAACGCCACGATCCTTGGCGAACTCGAGAACTTCGTCACCCAGGCCCGGGCACGGCGATCGTCCTGGCGCTCGCAGGCGGCATCGAAGATTTTCTGAACGGTCAGTTGAAGCCCAGCCCGGTGGTCCAGGACGAGCACGCTTCCCTGCTCGACACCCTGGTCAGACACGCGACGCTGCCGCTGGAAGTGGCCACCGTGGCCAGCCTCAATCGCTTGTCCACACTGCTTCCCGCTTCTACCCGAACCCTGGGCCTGACCTATGCCCAGCGCCTGCGCCAACTGGCGACCGAGGTGGCACCGAACCTGCGCAGGCTGGCCAACGCCGACACCCCGCACAGCATTGGCCACTTGTTGTCCATGCTGGCGCAGGCGGCCAAGCACAAGCGCACCCACCTCTCGATCAACATTCCGCCGGCCGGCACCAAGCAGGTCAGGCATGTCACCCGCCAGCAGCAACTGGGCGCCATCGGCCGGCAGCGCCCGGCGCGGCAGGACCCAGGCGCTGCGAAGAACGGCGCCTGTTCGGGCACCTGCAACTCGATCAGCTTCGCCCGCGGCTCTGAGCAACTGGTGCATACCGACTTCATCTTGCCAGGGCCGTTTCCCGTGACCTGGAGCCGCAATTACCGCTCCAGCCAGGCGGCCCTGGACGACGGCCCGCTGGGCGCGCGCTGGATCAGCCCCTTCATCGTGTTCTTCGAAGTGATCGAAAACACCGTGCGCCACCAGGCCGCCGATGGCCGCAGCCATGACTACCCGCTGCCCAGGGTGGGCAAGTTCCACCATGACCCGGTCGAGGACATCGTCCTGATGCGCACCGGCGAGCGCACGCTGTCACTGGCCCGGGGCTACCGGGTCGAAGAATGTTACGAGCAGGGCGGTGATCGCTTCCGCCTCTGTGCCATCCGCCAGCGCGGCGGCGCGTGTATCGCGCTGCATTACGAGCACAGCCACCAGGGCGTGCAGGTGCTCTCGGACCTGCTCACCTACCAGGACGAGCGCCTGCACCAGCATATCCGCACGCGCCTCGATGCCAGCGGCCGCATCGAAAGCCTGTGGTCGATGCACGACGGCGAGCCGACCCGGCAGTTGGCGGCCTACCAGTACAGCGCCGAAGGCGACCTGGCATCGGCCCGCGACGAACACGGCCGGCAATGGACCTACGCCTACCAGCACCACCTGCTCACCCGCCACACCGACCGCACCGGCCGCGGCATGAACCTGCAGTGGCAGGGCACCACGCCCGACGCCCGGGCCATTGCCGAGTGGGCCGACGATGGCAGCCACGCGGTGCGTCTGGCCTGGGACGCCACTATCCGCATGACCTGCGTCACCGACGCGCTGGGCCACCAAACCCGCCACTACTACAACCGCGACGGCTACACCTACCGCATCGTCCATCCCGACGGCCTGGAGGAATGGTTCTTCCGCGACGCGGCGATGAATGTGGTGCAGCACGTGCACCGCGATGGCGGTATCGACCACTACACCTACGACCCGCGCGGCAACCTGCTGCAGCACACCCGCGCCGACAACTCCTCGGTGCACCACGCCTATGACGAGCTCAATCAACGCTTCAAGACCCGCGATGCCGAGGGCGGGCTGTGGAAGTACGACCATGACCCGCGCGGCAACCTCATCCAGACCCAGGACCCGCTGGAGCACAAGACCGAGTACGTTTACGACCGTGACAACCGGCTCACCGCGATCATCGAGGCCAATGGCACCGAGAAGAAGCTCGCCTACGACCGCGACGGGCGCCTGAGCCACTACATCGACTGCTCCGGCAAGACCACTCAGTGGCACTACAACGCCCTCGGCCAACTGCGCAAACTGACCAACGCGGCCGGCGAGGTCACCCTGTATCAGTACGAAGCCGGCCACCTGAGCCAGGTGATCTACCCCGACAGCACCCGTGAACAGTTCGAGTACGACGCCGAAGGCCGCCTGCTCAGCTTCACCGATGCCCTGTATCGCAAAACCGCGTGGACCTACGACGAAGCCGGCCTGATCCGCCAGCGCATCAACGCCAACGACACCCGGCTCACCTACCACTGGGACGCGCTCGGCCAGTTGGTGCGGCTGTACAACGAGAACGATAGCCAGGCGACCTTCAGCTACGACCCGCTGGGCCGGCTGCTCGCCAAAACCGGCTTCGACCGGCAGACCACCCACTACCGCTACGCGCGTGGCAGCGACCTGCCCACGCACCGCGCCGATGGCGAGCGCATCACCCACTTCGAGTACGACGCCATGGGCCGGCTGGTACGGCGTCAGGCCGAGCGAGCCGACGGAACAGACCCAGACAGCGAAACTTTCGCCTACGACGGCAACGGCCGCCTGCTGCTCGCCCGCAACAGCGCCTGCAAGCTGCAGTGGGTCTACGACCTGGCCGGCAACAACACCCGCGAACACCAGCACTTGAGCTACCTGACGCAGCCCCAGGTCGCCGTCTTCACCCACGAATACGACGCCCTCAACCAGCGCATCGCCACCACCCACCCGGACGGCCACCGCGTCAGCTGGCTGACCTACGGCAGCGGACACCTGCTGGGCCTGAAATTCGACGAGCGCGAACTGCTCAGCTACCGGCGTGACGACCTGCACCGGGAAATCACCCGCGAACAAGGCAATGGCCTGATCCAGCGGCAACAGTGGACACCCAACGGCCAGTTGCGCGAACAGATGCTGGGGCCGCGCGACACCCACCACCTCACCGCGCTGCGCCGCTACCGCTACGACGACAGCGGGCAGCTCACGGCCCTCGAGGACCTGAGCCGCGGCGATATCCGCTACCGTTACGACCCCATAGGCCGACTGCTCGAAGCGAGCCACTTTCGCAGCCAAGAAACCTTCGCCTTCGACCCGGCAAGCAACCTGCTCGACCCCGACGCCCCACCCGGGCCCAACCCCTACGCCCCAGTCAAGCTGAGCGACAACCTGCTGCGCAGCTACTGCGGCAACCAGTACCGCTACGACGCACGCGGCAACCTGCTCGAGCGCATCGAAGCAGGCCAACACGGCCACTTCCGCTGGGACCTCCACAACCGCCTGCGCCGTTATGAAGATGACCGGCTGATCGTCGAATTCAGTTACGACGCCCTCGGCCGTCGCCTGTACAAGAAATCGAGGTGCAAATACCGCGAAGACCCCCAGGCCCCAGCGCGCTGGAACGAATACATACGGCGCAAGCGCGCCGAAACCCCCGACAGCGGCCTGACCGGCTACCTGTGGGACGGCGACACCCTCGCCATCGAGTGCCGCGTAGACGAACAGCAGCATGGCTTCACCGTGCACTACGTGTTCGAACCCGGCACCTTCGTGCCCGTCGCCCAGGCAGTGATCAACACCCCGCTCACACTGATCCCCCAGCCCTTCTACGGCGAGTACTACAGCACCGCCCGCGACCCGGTCTGGCAACACAAACCGACCCCCGGGAACGTCGATACCTTCGCCTGGTACCAGTGCGACCAGCTGGGCACCCCGATGGAGCTGACCGACACCGACGGCCAGATCGCCTGGAGCGGGAACTACAAAGCCTGGGGCCAGGCCACCGAAGAGCGCAGCGACACCGCCAAGCGGAAAAACATCCACAATGCGTTACGCTTTCAGGGGCAGTACTTCGATGTCGAGACGGGGTTGCATTACAACCGGTATCGATATTACGACCCGCAGGTTGGGCGGTTCATTGGCAAGGACCCGATTGGGTTTGCGGGTGGGGTCAATGTTTATCAGTATGCGCCGAGTCCGGGGAATTGGGTTGATCCGTTAGGGTTAGCAGCAAATAGAGGAAGATTCCAAGCACAAGGGGCAAAGCTGGAGGAATCTGTTTCTTGGAATCAAGACGAACCCATCACCGTCTCAGATGGAAAGAGGCTAATGGGAGAGCTAAAGGCAAAACTTACTGATCGAGACCTGACTCTAAGGCGCACAGCTTTCGAAAAGGCCGAGCGATTTATAGACGATGCCTGCAGATGCGGGGGAGTCAGCGCTCAGACATCTCGCTCATTTAAGGTGAAAGATACAAAGGGCGAGCGCGTCGATGTAGAAATTATAAATGGCGTAGCATTCAAGGAATAGAAAGTATGCATGAAGACTATTTGGCAAGTGCTATCAGCTACCACATGCTTGAGGATTGCTTTGCGAGAACATTCAAGGAAGCCATTGAGGCGTACGGTCTATCCGGGAATTTTATTACGCCTTATTATCATACGGCATTTAACAATGGGCAGCCATTCCGTGATGCAAATCCGATATTTTCGGCAAAGAGTTTGAAATCGAGCAACACCATTAGAATTATCATTGAAGAAGATAGCAATAATGTCTCAGTGGTTGAGGAAAACAAAGATAACGGACTTGAAACCATTGCTTTCGGAGGGATAAAAAACCTGAATGAGCTGTTAGAAAGCTTGCGCCATTGGATAGCCAATTCAGGAAGTTGACCTTCACCCCCCTACGTCAAAAGCAATCTATTATCCACAGACAGGGCGGTGCATAAGCAAGTACCCGATTGGGTTTGCGGGTGGGGTTAATGTTTATCGGTATGCGCCGAGTCCAGTAAACTGGATTGATCCGCTTGGTTTGGCCGCACACAGAGGGCGGTTCCAAGCCCAAGGAAAAACGCTTGAGGAATCGGTCAGTTGGGATCAGGACTCTCCTTTAAGCGCATCTGATGCACAAGCTAAGATGGAAGAGCTTAAAAGAAAATTGTCGAAAAAAGATCTAAAGCTTAGACAAGGCGCATTCAGCCGTGCAGAACGATGGGTTGAGCGAGCCTGCAATCGCGGCGGAATATATGCTCAGAGAAGCCAGACTTTTATGGTGGATGGCACTAGACACGAGCGTGTGGATATAGAGATTAGAGCCGGAAAGGCATTTGTGGAGGACTAGATGTTTGAAGACTTCCTGTGCAATGAGGAAACATACGACAACCTTGAAAGATTTTTTCGTCCTATTTCGAGGGTTACATAAAAAAAATGCGCATCAAGCCCGATGAGTTTGTTAGCCCTTACTATAATGCCAAGTACGCCAATGGGGCTAAAATAAGAGAAGCCAATCCGATTTTCTCGGTGCGCAATAAGAGGACCGGCAACGCCTTCAGAATCGTCATATACAACCAAGTTCGGGGATATGCAAAGCATTACAAGGAAATTGAAGGAGGCAATGAAGTATGCCTTGTCATAAAAATAAAACATTTAAAAAGAGCACGGAAAGATCTTATGCGCTGGGCAAGCCTACAAGTACACAATACTTGAGCAAAGTAAACTTAAAGCCATCATGACTCAGGGTACAATCAGTTGAAGCAATGGTCTTAGAGCTAGATAAATCACCGCAACTTCCAACACTGCTAGGCTCTGTACGACAAAATTTGAGACATCGGCGAGACAAGGCAATGGCGGCTCCGAATGGGCGACTCAGCTGTTTTCAACGCAGCATAACAAAGTATCAAATTTTTCCGTACAGATTCTGTCAATACGTGGACGAAATCTTTCACAGCTTCATAGTAAGTACTGTCATGCCGAGACGGGGTTGCATTACAACCGGTATCGATATTACGACCCGCGGGTTGGGTGGTTCATTGGCAAGCTTGAAAAAACAACTAAGCGTGGGGCACTGAAGTTGGCAGTGTACAGAGCATGGCTCTCGACGAAATAGTACTACTTGCAGCACTTGACACTCTGCACGCTCTGAGAAATTTCTTCTTATGTGCTGCACAAGAAATGACAGCGCATATCCATCTTCAGGATCGGTGCGATAATTTGTGGACTGAAGAGCATGTAGACATCATCCTTGCAAACAAGAAAACAATCAAAATCAGCACAGAATTAATCAGTAATGCCATTCATGTAAACTATTTCGAAATGAAAGCGAAAACAACATTTCGTTATATCTAAGTCTATTTATGGCTGGCAACACCTTTCTCATCCGACACCCCAGCAAATCAAACTTCGAAATCGAAATTCTTCAACTAAAGCTGCGCTCCCCGATAAGGATTCCTGCCCATGAACAAGATCATCCGCCTCGGCGACACCACTTCCCACGGCGGGGTGGTACTCAGCGCCATTTCTCACACCGACCTCAACGGCAAGCCCATCGCCGGCAAGGGCGACAAGGTTCTATGCCCGCTCTGCAAGGGTGAGTTTGCGATTATCGAGGGCAGCAGCACCTATCACGTCAATGGCACGCCTGTCGCACTGGAAGGGATGAAGACGGCCTGTGGTGCGAGTCTGATTGCCGGTGCCTGTCATGCCAAAGTGCACCTTTGAGCAGGGTGCCAGGTGTAACGCATCAAGCATGGTCTGCGCGTGCAAGGACACTCGGTATGTACGACCACAAAAACGAAAAAGCCCTGGCATTTACCAGGGCTCAAACCGACTCTACTTCAGCCACAGTGGCTCAAGCAGTCGCCATTCAAGACGCCTGCTGACGGCGGTGATGCCAATACAGGTAGGCGAGTCCGACGGGTGCGATGAAGACCGCCAGGAACCAGCAGAACATCATGGTGATGAACTTGACGAACAGCATCAGCAACGCGTTTACCACGAACAGGTTGCCCCCCATGATGAAGCCCATCACGGTCTCGTAGACGAATCGCGAATAGGGGTACAGCAAGGTGCTGACCACCGCCATCAGCACGCTCGCGACGTCCAGGCCCTGGGTCGACTGGGACTTCATCCAGATGAAGAGCGCCGCGAACAGCGCGCCGAAGAACAGCTGGCGCAGGTAATAGGCGGGCGTCAGGCCGCCGAAGGTCATCGCTATGAATTGCCGCATCCAAGATCCCTCTCTACTGATTTGAACAAGGCGCGGACTGTAACAGACCGTGTCTACCGATTGAACCACCCTGCCGCTCTGACTCAACCTGCCCTGACCTCTAATGTGACGGGCTCGTCAATACACACGCCGTTCAATCCATCAGGAAAATTGCGGAACGCTATCGTTGTGCCAGCGGTCTAGCTGCATTGAGGAAGTTCCGCAAAGCTGCCCAGTGGATTGTTGCAAGGTACTACAGCGCTCCAAGCACCGGCACTGCTGTCGCCTGTCCAGGCAACGGCAAAGGTTTCGCGGCCCTTAGCCATGGATGTCCGTGCATCCGCATGCCGTCGTGCAGTGGCTCCAATACCAAAGCCTGAGCCGTGCAGCTGTGTTGCGCGGACATAAATGGAGCGTGATATGACCACACCCCCTGTCCCAGGACTGAGCCGGCGCAGCCTGCTCAAGGCCTCGGCCACCACCGTTGCCGCAGGCGCGGCAGCCTATACCCAGGCCGCCACGGTCAAGGGCGTGCCGAGCTGGCTGCCGTTCGACCATAACGGCCCTTTGCACTACCAGGACCAGCAGCCACAGTTCTTCAGCGCCGAGCAGTTGCGCGAAGTCGAAGCCATCGTCGAGCGCCTGATTCCCGGCGATGAGCTATCGGTGAGCGGCAAGGAGGCCGGTTGTGCGGTGTTCATCGACCGCCAGTTGGCCGGCCAGTACGGCACCTACGAGCGTCTGTATCAGCACGGGCCGTTCGTCGCTGGTGTCGAACCCAAGTCCGATCATGTGCCGCGCGAGCGTTATCGGCTGGGTCTGGAACAACTGGAAAAACACTGCCAACAGACCTACCAGAAGCATTTCAGCGAGCTGCCCGATGCGCAGCGCGACGAAGTGCTGCAAGCGCTGGAGGGTGGCAAGATCGAGTTTGCCGGCGTCGCGTCGCAGGTGTTTTTCGAGCAAGTGCTGCAAAACACCATGGAAGGCTTCTTTGCCGACCCGGTGTATGGCGGCAACCGTGACATGGTCAGTTGGAAGATGCTGGGTTTCCCCGGCGCACGCTACGACTACCGGCCCTATATTGCCCGGCACAACCAGAAGCTGGAGCTGACTCCGCTGTCGATCATCGGCAGCTCGGCCTGGAGTCGTAAAGCATGACGACCCAAGCCAAGAAACTGCCAGCAACCGATGTCGTGGTGGTCGGCCTCGGCTGGGCCGGTTCCATCGTCGCCAAAGAACTCGCCGATGCCGGTCTGCGGGTGATCGGCTTCGAGCGCGGCGCCTGGCGCGACACCGCCAGCGACTTCAACATCGCCTCGGCAGCCGACGAGTTGCGCTATGTGCAGCGCCAGGAACTGATGCTGCGTACCCGGCAGAACACCTGCACGATGCGCAACAACGTCACGCAAACCGCCCTGCCCATGCGCACCTGGGGCTCGTTCCACCCCGGTAACGGTACTGGCGGCGCCGGCAACCACTGGGCCGGCATCACCTTCCGTTTCCAGCCCGACGAATTCCGCCTCAAGAGCCACCTGGAAGAGCGCTATGGAAAACAGGCGCTCGACGGCCTGACCTTGCAGGACTGGGGCACCACTTGGGAGGAAATGGAACCGTTCTACGACGCCTTCGAGCGCGTCGCCGGGATTTCCGGCAAGGCCGGCAACATCGATGGCAACCTTATTGAGGGCGGCAACCCATTCGAAGGTCCGCGCAAGCGTGACTACCCCAACCCACCCACGCAGCAGACCTACGCCCCGACCCTGTTCGCCGAGGCCGCGCGCAACCTGGGTTACAAACCGTTCCCAGTGCCTTCGGCATTGGCGTTCCAGGGTTACACCAACAGCTATGGCGTGACCATGGGGCCGTGCACCTTCTGCGGCTTCTGCACCAACTACGGCTGCGCCAACTACTCCAAGGCCAGCGCCATCGTCAACGTGCTGCCGGCGTTGATCCGCATGCCCAACTTCACCGCCATGACCCACTGTGAAGTGCTGGAAGTGCGCAAGGACAGCTCCGGCAAACGCGCCACCGGCATCGTCTATGTCGACGCCAACGGTCAGACCTGGGAACAACCCGCGCAGATCGTCGTGGTGGCTGCGTTCACCTTCGAGAACGTGCGCCTGATGTTGCTCTCAGGCATCGGTGAACCCTACGACCCGGTCAGCAACACCGGCACCACCGGGCGCAACTACGCCTACCAGACCGCCAACAACGTTCAGCTGTTCTTCGATGAAGGCAAGCACTTCAACCCGTTCATCGGCGGTGGCGCCATCGGCATGGGCATCGATGAGTTCAACAACGACAACTTCGACCATAGCGGCCTGGGCTTCGTCGGCGGAGGCAGCACCCGCGTCACGCCTATCGGCGCAGCGCCGATCGCCTCGCGTCCAGTGCCGCCCGGCACCCCGCGCTGGGGCTCGCAGTGGAAGAAGACGACCGCACAGTACTACTCGGCGAGCATGTCCATCGGCTGCGAGGCGAGCAACTACAGCTCGCGCACCAACTACCTGTCCCTCGACCCCACCTACAAAGACCCGCACGGGCGACCCCTGCTGCGCATTACCTTCGACTTCACCGAGAACGATCTGCGCATGGCCCAGTACGTCACCGGCAAGACTGCCGAGATCGCCCGCGCGCTGAACCCTTCACTGGTGGTCGAGAGCCCGCGCAAGGCGCCGTGGAACAATACGTCTTACCAGTCCTCCCACGTGGTCGGTGGTTTCGTCATGGGCGCAGACCCGGCCACCAGTTCGGTGAACAAGCACTTGCAGGTGTGGGATGTACCGAACCTGTTCGTGGTGGGCGCTTCGGCCTTCCCGCAGAACCCCGGCTACAACCCGACCGGCACCGTCGGCGCGCTGGCGTTCAAGGCTGCCCACGCGATTCGCACGCTCTACCTGAAGAACCCTGGGGAGATGATCAGCGTATGAAGGCTCTCATTCTCTCAAGCGTCGCGCTGCTCGGCAGCGTCAGCCTTGGTGCTCATGCCATGGGTGGCCAGGATTCCTACGAGCTGGTCAGCAAGGGTCGCTACATCGCTACCCTCGGCGACTGTACGGCGTGCCACACGGTACCGGGACAGCCGTTGTTCTCGGGTGGGGTGAGCATCGATACGCCATTCGGCAAGCTGGTCGGCGCCAACATCACCCCCGACACCACCACCGGCATCGGCCGCTGGAGCTTCGAGGACTTTTACAACACCATGGCCCGCGGCCATGCCCACAACGGCAAACGGCTGTACCCGGCCATGCCTTACACCGCCTACACCAAGGTCAGTCGCGAGGACAACTACGCGCTGTGGGCCTACCTGCGCACCATCGAACCGGTGCATCACCCGGTAGAGACCAACCAACTGCCCTTCCCGCTCAGCGTGCGCCTGAACATGAGCGTATGGAACCTGCTCAACTTCAGCGAAGGCGAGTACCAGCCCAAGGCCGACAAGAGCGCGCAGTGGAACCGCGGCGCTTACCTGGTGCAGGGCCTGGGTCACTGTGGCACCTGTCACACGCCAAAAAGCCTGCTCGGCGGTGACGACGACAGCGCCTTCCTCAAAGGTGGCGCGCTACAGGGCGTGACCGCGCCGGACATCACCGGCACCGACCATGTCGGCCTCGGCGCCTGGAGCGAGGACGACATCGTCGAGTACCTCAAGACCGGCGCCAACCGCTACGACATCGCCTCGGGCCCCATGGCCGAGGCCGTCGAGCACTCCACGCAGTTCTGGCACGACCAGGACCTGCGGGCAGTGGCTGTTTACCTGAAGGATCTGGGCGAACAGCACGAGCGCCCCGAACCTCTGGCTGCCGAGCAACCGGTCATGGGCGTAGGTCGTGCGATCTACGAAGACCGCTGCTCTGGATGTCACACCCCAAATGGCGAAGGCATCGCCAAGCTATTCCCGAAACTGGACAACGCGCCGCTGGTCAACGCCGACGACCCCACTTCGCTGATCGGTGTGGTGCTGGCTGGCAGCCGAGCGGTGAGCACCGAGGCGGCACCGACCGGCCCGGCCATGCCGGCGTTCGCCTGGAACCTCAAGGATGAACAGGTCGCCGCGGTACTGACCTACATCCGCAACACCTGGGGCAACGCGGCGAGCGAAGTGACGGCGAGTGAAGTGGGCAAGCGGCGTGAGGCGTTGATGAAGGAATAGGCCGACGGCGCTGCGGTTGCCGCTGCTTTCCAGGCAGCAGCGGCAATCGACTGCAGGCTTAACGCTTGCCGCGCTGCTTGAATGCCACCAACAGCAGCACCAGCCCCGGCAATAGAAATCCAACGGCCAGATAGCCGAACGTCGATTGCCCGGACGCCCCAACCGCAGCGAATGACGCGCCCAGAATCAATAACGGTGAAGCCGCCATGTAAAACGGCTTGCGGGTGTCCTGACGCATTGCAGTTCCTCCTGAACCGGGGATCGGGCCACAGCACTCAACGGCTGCGCGCTAAAACCAATGAATGACGGCGTTGCCGATGACGAACATCAGCAGCATCCGCTTGAGTCTTGTGCGCAGACTGTAAGCAACGGCCAAGTGATTAACCAGCCTTTGTCATTCAACCGCTGTTGAAAAATCGTTGCCTTCGCTGCAGCGAAGTCCCCCGCGGGCCTGATCTTCAACTCAAACAAATCATCCAAAGCAAAGGGCGCTGCCACCTCGCAGTGGTCCTCCTCGCTTCGTCTTACCGCCACTGCGGTAGCGGTCTCCGGCCAATGTCCCATGGCATCGTTGACGTTCAGATACGCAGCATCGCCATTATTCAAGTGCATCCGCGCCTGATTCTTCACCGACCATTTCACGCCTGGCTCTATCGCCTGAAGTGTGCGCTCAAGCGCTCGATCGGTCTCGGCACTGCACGCATCGGCATCGAACCAGATGACATCGACATCGGTAACGATAGGCGATGACGTACGGCCATGCAGGTGATCCCACACCGCATTGCGCACGAAACCTGCGCCGATCCAGCAGTCGGGTAACTGCAGAGCGTTCACCACGCCGAGCAATCGCCAGCGCAGCGGGTCGTTGCGGATGATCGATTGCACGCTGATTCGCGCTCACACCCCGCGCTCATCGCGACGGCCTGCGTGCCACCAGCAACCCGGCCAGCAGGATCAGCAGCATGCCGACCCAGGTATGGGCAGTGGGCACCTCATCGAACAACCAATAGCCCCAGAAGCAGGCGAAGATCAGGTAGGCGTAGTCGAACGTGCCCACCAATGCAGCGGGCGCCAGCTGGTAGGCCCGGGCGGTGGAGATGTTGATCATGACCAGTACCAACGCGTAGGCGGTAATGAAGAGGGCCTCATGCACGCCAAGCGGCTGCCAGGTCGCCAGCAGAAACGGCACATTGGCGGCGGCTTGGGTGAATACCTGCGAAGCCACTGCCCCGCCGCAGGACGCAAGGAGGAATACCACATTCAAGGCAAACGCCAGAACCACGGGATGTTCACCGCGACAGTGGCGCCGGGTGACGACCATGGCCATGGCATAGAAGATCGCCGCCACCACTGGTAGCAATGCGGCGAGCGAAAAGCCGAGGGAGCCTGGTTCGAGCACGATGACCACCCCGGCAAAGCCGAGCACGACCGCCAGCCAACCGAACGGCGACAGGCGCTCGTTGCCCCACCAGGCGGCGAACAGTGCGATGAACAGCGGCGCGGTATAGATCGCCACTGCTGCCACCGACAGCGGAATCAGCGGCAACGCAGCGTAGTAGGTGATCCACATCACCAGCAACAGCACACTGCGCAAAGCAGCCCAGCGCAGGGAACGAATGCGAATGCGCCGAGCCCGAACCTGCCGGAACAGCCAGGCGCCAAGCGTCGGCACCGAGATGAACGAGACGCCGAGAAACAACTGCCAAAGCGGCATGCGCAGGCTGAAATACTTGACCGAGGCATCGGCCATCGCCAGCAGGAACACCGCCAGGGTGATCAGCGCGACCCCCTGCATGGCCTGATCGTCAAGAGCAGTATGGGGGTCTGTCAGAGGGTGATCATTCATTGGCTGGGTTCCTGCCGGGCAAGGCTTGCAGCTTAGTCGCTCATCAGCGTTACGCCGCTATTGAACGCGTTTGCCGATCACTTTTTCGGTCTTGGCGTCTTCGAGCCAGACGATCAGTCTGTTGAGCCCGATGTAACGGGTGCGAGCCATGATCTTCTGCCCAGGCTCTGCATCGAACTCGAAGTCTGCCATCAAGTAGCTGCCCGGTACGTTGTATTTGAGCTGGACGGTGTAATGCCCAGGTTCGAGCATGGCGCGCTGCGGAGAGCCATTCTTGTAGTAGTAGGTGGCGAAGGGAATGTCGCCCACCTTCTTGTCATTGATGCGGATGATGTCCAGGTTCGGCTGCATGTCTGCCCAGCGACGGTTGGGTTGCCCGGCGTAGGTTTCGGTTTCCAGAACGGTGTAGCTGGAGGTATCAGCGAGTTGTTCGGGCTTGACGTTCGAATAAGGCCCCATTTGCGCGCAGCCTTGTAATGCCAGCAGTACAACGCCAGCCAGTAGTACTTTTATCACCTGTAAATCCTTGCGGGAGTGGAATCGAATCTTGAACGCCGCCTGGCCAGGGCGGCGTTGGGGGATCACGGCGTGAAGCCTTTATCCTTGCTTTCATCCGATGGCGTGATGTTCCACAGGTTGTCGCTTGACGCCTCCTGCGCCTGGGCCTTTTCGTCGTCCTCGGATTCGAAACACCCGCTGAGTGACAGCGCGGTGACGGCCACTAGCAGTGCGCCGAGTACAGTGCGTTTCATGAAGTTCCTTGCTGCCAATGGCTAGGCGTTATATCGAACAGTCTTCGACATCGCGCAATCCAAGTTCATCGGGTTGGCCTGAGCCCTGATACCGGTTTGAAATCTACCAAGTCTTGGCATCGGACTTCTGATAGGAACCGCGGGTCATGCACTTCTCCATCAGCCCTTCCCGATCCGGGCTGTCCGGCAGTGACTTGATATGATCGGGCGTGCAGTTCTGATCGTTCGCTTCATAGGCGGTTTTGTCGATGGATTCACCGCATGCGGTCAACAGTGTTGCCGAGAACAGCGTTGCGCAGAAAGCCGTCAGTGTTTTGCCAAACATGGAATCATTCCTTGAAAGTTGGGCGCCCGTTATAGCAAACAGCGGGTGGCCGTTGCAAAATAGGCTGTTGTTTTCGCGCGGTCGGCGTAGCGCCCACGCCGGTCATTTGCCTTTCTGACTCAAGGACAGAGCCGTGATGACGTCACCTGAAAAGATCGTTTTTCTTCCCGGTGCTTCTGGCAATACCCATTTCTGGGAACCGGTCGCTGACCATCTGAACACGCCCATCGCCCGGCAACACCTGGGCTGGCCCGGCTTCGGCCAGACTCCCGCCAACCCGGACATCACGTGCTTGGAAGACCTCGCTCAAGGGGTTATCGCGCAGCTCGAAGGCCCCGTCGCACTGATCGCGCAGTCGATGGGCGGCGTGGTCGCAGTGCACATCGCGCTGAGCCGCCCAGAGCTAGTGACGCATCTGATTCTGTCGGTCACCTCAGGCGGTCTGGACCTGTCTGGGTTCGGCGCCGCGGACTGGCGCACGGAGCTCGAAGCCGAACAACCGGATGTGCCGCGCTGGTTCCTCGACGATCGCACCGACCTCAGCGAACGCCTGCATCAACTGCAACTGCCGGTACTGCTGCTGTGGGGTGGTGCCGACCCGATCAGTCCGGTGGCGGTCGGTGAGCAACTTGCGCAACTGTTACCTGACGCGCGTCTGCACGTATTCCCGCAAGCAGGACACGACCTCGGACTGCGCCACGCAGCTGCAGTTGCGAAGTTGATCGATGAGCATCTTGGCGATTGTGCGCGTACTGCACATCCAGCACCACGACTGACAAATCCGTGATAAACACCTGGCGCCTGCACTCACGGCTTCGCGGTACGCTGAAAGAACCCAACTGGCACGGCCTAGTGGCCGTGTATTTATCCAGCCAAGCAACTTCGCACGCGCATGTACACACCAGCACCGTGCTAGGATGGCGCCGGGCAAATACCCACTAATTGATCGGTACGCCTCGCCATGGATGAGGCGTAGTGTGCAAGGAGCTGTTCATGTCTTTCCGTTCTTCGGCGTTGATCGCCACATTCGCTGCACTGTCGAGCATGGCTGTAATGGCTGGCGAGGATATCGCCGGTGTCTCGCTGGGTGCCTCTCTGGCGCAAGCCAAGCAAGCCGTCACGACTGCCAATGAGGACTACATCATCTCGCCGCTGTTGGGCGAAGGCATGCGTGAAGTCGGGGTCAAGGCGGTCACTGAAGTGCACATGCCCGGGCTGGGCCTGTCGGATGACGGCGGCCCCAGCGATGAATTTCTCGCGTTGACCGACAAGTCCGAGAAAATCTGGTTCGCCTCCCGCGTGCAACGTTTGCCAGACGGCGAACGAATCAACAAGCAAACCCTTGAAGCTGCGCTGGTGGAAAAATTCGGCAAACCCTCCACGATCGTTCCGCTGTCAGGCACGCATTATTTCTGGATGTACGATCGCAGTGGCAAACAGTACTTCGGAAACACCCCCCAAGGCCCCTGCCCAGGCATCATGGGTAATGGCAACACAACCGGCTTCAACGGCATGACCATCCGCTACCCGCACCAATTCAGAGCCGAATGCGGCAAACGAATCGAGGCGCATTTCTCCGGCATGGACGCCAACATGATCTCGATGTACAAGCTGTCGATCACCGACTACAAGGCCATGTACGACCAGATCACCGGTGAAGAAGCGCAAGCCAAGGCCGCGCAAGAACAGCAATTGTCGGATGAAAAGGCCAAGGACAACAAGCCGAAGCTCTAGGCCCTGATTCCGGTACGCCCTGATGACGCCATCAGGGCAGTGCCGACAGTGTCGCAGTTCGACTGGACTATCTGGGCAGAGTGCTCAGCGCATAGCATTGGAGACTCATCGATGTCCCTGACCGTTGGAATCTATGTGTTCGATGACGTCGAAGTCCTGGACTTCGCCGGACCCTATGAGGTGTTCACCACCGCAACGCGCATGCAGCAACGCAGCGCGACGGGAGCGCCGCCACCGTTCGATGTCTTGACCATTGGCCGCACCACCGCCCCGGTCAAAGCCCGTGCGGGACTAAAGATCGACCCCGACCACGACATCCGCAGCCACCCATCCCTCGATTGCCTGATCGTGCCAGGCGGTGTGGTCACGGCAGAGCTGGGCAAGCCGGATGTCATCGACTGGATCGGTCGCCAAACCACCCTCACCTCCACCGTGGCCTCAGTGTGCACAGGTGCGTTTCTGCTGGCCAAGGCTGGCACGCTCGATGGACTGCGTGTGACCACTCACTGGGAAGACATCGACGAGCTGAAAGCGATGTTTCCGGCGCTGGAGGTGGTGAGCGGCGTGCGCTGGGTCGATCAAGGCGCTCTGCTCACCTCGGCCGGCATCTCGGCCGGCATCGACATGAGCCTGCATTTGGTCGAGCGCCTGCACAGCCGCACGCTGGCAGAGCGCACCGCCAGACAGATGGACTTCGACTGGACGCAGAACCCATAAATCCAGCAGGCGAGACGATCACTGGCCGCGCTGGCGGCCAACCCTCGACTGATTGCGATATTGATGCCCCTAGCCGATCGCGAGCAGCTCGCTGGCGCGCCGCTGGTTTGAAACGTCCATCGGCATCGTCTGATTTGCTTCCCGAGTCGTCGCGCACAGCAATCTGCGCTTCTCCCCGCCATGAGACATTTCAACAGCCGTACAATTAATGGCACGATGCCAGCAGCAGAAAGTCTCAAAAATACCGCGATCGATCACAGCGACAGCACTGACAAGCGCCGTCCCTGCATAGCACCTCTTTGTGTTTCCTCACCCATCTTGCGAGCGGCAGACACGAAACATGCCGGGTCATTACATATGAGGAACGCCCGATGGACCTTACGACGCTTCATCTTACCGATGCCTTGGTGAACCTGACCTGCGGTGCGATGTGCTTCGCAATCTGGGCCAGCCGCCCACGTGATCGCTGTTTCGCCCTCTGGGGCATGGGCAGCTTACTGTATGGCCTGACAGCTTCGTGGTTTCCCTACTTGCCCACCGGTGTACTTGGATTGGGCCTGGGTTACGCTGCGTTGCAAGTGGCCAATATCATGTTCTGGGCCGGATACCGCGCCTTCGATAACGTCCGCGTCCTGCCACTGTGGCTGGTCGCCTTACCCTCACTGCCGTTGATCGCCTGCCTGCTCGCCAACGGCCTCGGTAGCAGCGAAGCGGTGACCAACAATATTACCGTCGCCTTGTACTGCGCCATTTCGACCGGCCAGGTCGTCTACGTGTTACGTGGACGCGAGTGCTGGTTCGACCAGCGTTCGATATCGGCCTACGCCGTCATCCTCATCATCGTCTCCATCCTGGCCACGAGCTTTTCCACCGGCGCACCTGCGAACGATGAAGCGAGCGGAGCCCTGTTCATCCTCACCGATCATGTCATGTCGATCGTCTTCACCATGGCGGTGATTGCCATGGTAGGCCAACGGGACTTGCAGCATCTGATCAAGGCCTCGCGCCGCGACCCATTGACCGGCGCGCTTAACCGCGCCGGGCTAAGGGCCGTCATCACGCAAGCGTCCCCAGCCCCCGGGCTGATTCTCATCGATATCGATAACTTCAAACGCATCAACGATCAGCATGGTCACGATGCGGGCGATGAAGTGCTGCGGGAACTGGTGGCGCGCACCTATCCCATCATGCGCCCCACCGAGCACCTGGTGAGAATGGGTGGGGAAGAGTTTCTGATCATCGCCGATATCACCAGCCAACAGCAGATCGTCGAACTGGCAGAACGCATCCGCACCTCGGCGCGCACTGCGCCGATTCAGCATACAGATACGGTCATAGCGTTTACCCTGAGCATCGGTGTTGCCATTCGTGGCCGCGACGAGCCGTTCGTTCATGCCCTCAAACGCGCAGACCTTGCCATGTATCAGGCCAAGGCGTCGGGCCGCGATTGTGTGGTTTTTGCGCCCTGCACTGGTACAGCCTGTTCTGAAAAAGAACAGACCCTGCGTTTGACGTAACCAGCGTCCGCTTCGACCAGCCCTTTCGTCTTGCGGCCACGCAATGGTGGGCTGTAGATCAACGAGGCAAGTGTTACAATCGCCCCTTCAAATCGGTGCCCAGCGCGCCGAACATCCGTGAGCGTCGCCAGTACGACACCCGCCACACCTACGCCATCCTGTCTCTGCCCTGCGCAATGAGCCTGACGCCCATCGCCAGCCAGATCGGGCACCGCGTCGAGATGTCGCCCTCTACCCACGCGAAATGGATCAGCTCCTCCTCGGACTGGAGGGAGCTGGAGAAGCGATCGCCCCGCGTCGGATCGGCCAGACAGGCCCATCACTGACAAGAGGGAACCAATACACCTCTGGAATCCCCGCAGGACAAGCACTTGATCTCTACCGCCAACATCACCATGCAATTCGGCTCCAAGCCGCTGTTCGAAAACGTCTCGGTCAAATTCAACAACGGCAACCGTTACGGCCTGATCGGCGCCAACGGTTGTGGCAAGTCCACCTTCATGAAAATCCTCGGCGGTGATCTGGAGCCCACTGGCGGCCAGGTCATGCTCGAGCCCAATACCCGTCTGGGTAAGCTGCGCCAGGATCAGTTCGCCTATGAGCAGTACTCGGTCATCGACACGGTGATCATGGGTCATGGCCAGCTGTGGCAGGTCAAGGCTGAGCGTGATCGCATCTATTCGCTGCCGGAAATGACCGAAGACGATGGCATGGCCGTCGCCGAGCTGGAAACCGAGTTCGCGGAAATGGACGGCTACACTGCCGAGTCCCGTGCCGGTGAGCTGCTGCTGGGCCTGGGCATTCCGCTGGAACAGCATTTCGGGCCGATGAGCGAAGTGGCGCCGGGCTGGAAGCTGCGGGTGCTGCTGGCGCAGGCGCTGTTCTCGGACCCGGATGTGCTGCTGCTCGACGAGCCGACCAACCACCTGGACATCAACACCATCCGCTGGCTGGAGACGATTCTCACCGCGCGTAACAGCACCATGGTGATCATTTCCCACGACCGGCACTTCCTCAACAGCGTCTGCACGCACATGGCTGACCTGGACTACGGCGAGCTGCGCCTGTTCCCGGGCAACTACGACGAGTACATGATGGCCGCCACCCAGGCGCGCGAGCAGTTGCTGTCGGACAACGCCAAGAAGAAAGCCCAGATCGCCGAGCTGCAAACCTTCGTCAGCCGCTTCTCGGCCAACGCCTCGAAGGCCAAGCAGGCCACCTCGCGTGCCAAGCAGATCGACAAGATCCAGCTGGCCGAGGTCAAGCCCTCGAGCCGGGTCAGCCCGTTCATTCGTTTCGAGCAGACCAAGAAGCTTCACCGTCAGGCGGTGACCATCGAAAAAATGGCCAAATCGTTCGACGACAAAGCGCTGTTCAAGGACTTCAGCTTCACCGTCGAAGCCGGCGAGCGCGTGGCGATCATCGGCCCCAACGGTATTGGCAAGACCACGCTGCTGCGCACCCTGGTCGGCGAGCTGCAACCGGACGCCGGCGTCGTGAAATGGACCGACAGCGCCGAGGTCGGCTACTACGCCCAAGACCACGCCCACGAGTTCGAAGACGACGTCAGCCTGTTCGACTGGATGGGTCAGTGGACCAGCGGCGAGCAGGTAATTCGCGGCACCCTGGGGCGCATGCTGTTCTCCAACGACGAGATCCTCAAGTCGGTCAAGGTGATCTCTGGTGGTGAGCAAGGCCGCATGTTGTTCGGCAAGCTGATCCTGCAAAAGCCCAACGTGCTGGTGATGGACGAGCCGACCAACCACCTGGACATGGAGTCGATCGAGGCGCTGAACCTGGCGCTGGAAAACTACCCAGGCACGCTGCTGTTCGTCAGCCACGACCGCGAGTTCGTGTCCTCGCTGGCCACCCGCATCCTGGAGTTGACGCCTGATGGCGTCGTCGACTTCAGCGGCACCTACGACGACTACCTGCGCAGCCAGGGTGTGGTGGTGTAAGCCTCGCCCAGTACTGCAAAATGGCGCTTCGGCGCCATTTTTTTTGCTGGCGACCCGTGCAAGGAGCCACGCCTTTGATTGAAACTCGCCTGTTGCAGCAATTCATCGCCGTCGCCGAGGAGCTGCATTTCAACCGCGCCGCGCAGCGCTTGCACATGGCGCAGCCGCCGCTGAGCCAGGCGATTCGTCGACTGGAGCAGGACATCGGCGCGCCGTTGTTCGAACGCAACAGTCGCAGCGTTGTGCTGACACCGGCCGGCACGGTGTTCCTGCAATGGGCCAGAACGGTGCTGGAAACCCTCGATCAGGGCGTCGAGCACACGCGCCGGGTCGCCCAGGGCATGGAGGGGCATCTGACCCTGACCTTCATCAATCTCGCGCCCTACCGGCAACTGTTGCAGGTGCTCAGGCACTTTCGCAGCGACTATCCGGCGGTCGCGCTGACGATGCAAGAAGCCACCACCCAGGAGCAGGTCGATGCGCTGGAACACGGCCGCGCCGACCTTGCCTTCATGCGACCGCCCGGTCGGACGGCGCCGGGTCTGCGCTGGATTACCCTGCTGGAAGAGCCAATCATCCTCGCCCTGCCCGCCTCGCATCGCTTGGCGACCACTGATCCTGTGCCCCTGGCCGCGCTGGCAGACGATGACTTCGTCGCTTCGCCAAGGCATCTGGGCCAAGGCTTTCACGACCAGATCGTGCAACTGTGCCACGCTGCAGGCTTCGCGCCGCGCATCGTGCAGCAGGCGCGGCACCTGCAGACGCTGGTGGCGCTGGTGGCCGGTGAATTTGGCGTCGCGCTACTGCCCGCCTCGATGATGGATGCAACGCGCGACGACGTGGTGTTCAGGGCGATTGAGGTAAACACTTCTGAGCAGTTGCGCCACGTGCCTTTGTTGATGGCCTGGCGAGAGCAAACGCCCAGCGTGATTCGCGACCAGTTGATCGAGCGACTACGTGAAGGTCTGTCGATCGATACTTCATAGGTCTTAATCGGTAACGAATAAGATATTTTACGGATTAACTCATCCTGCCCATCATCGTGAATCGACCCTTCATGGAGACCCACGATGAATCCTCTACCTGATGCAGACAAGCAACTGTTCGACGGCAAGGTCGCCATCGTCACCGGGGCCGCGCAGGGGTTGGGCCTGTGTTATGTACAGGCATTGCTCGAACGCGGCGCCAGGGTCGTCGCCAGCGATCTGGGCACCGATCGCTCAGGCGCAGGGAGCGACCCGCAACGGATCGCCGAGATCGCCCGGCTGGCCCCCAACGCCAATGGCCGACTCATCACCCACAGCGGCGCGCTCGACGACGAACCCGGCTGCCGGGCACTGGTGGAGCTGGCGATTGCGCAGTTCGGCGCGCTGGACGTTGTCATTCATAACGCCGGCTGGGTCGGTTATCAGCCCATCGAGCAGCAGGACGAAGCCTTCCTCGAACGAGCGATCGGCATCAACCTGCGCGCGCCGATCTGGCTGAGCAAGCAGGCCTGGCCGTACCTGCGCCGCGCCCCGGCGCCACGAATCGTGCTGACCACCTCGGACCGCGCCCTGTATCAGTGCTATGGGCAGCCGGGACTGGCGGCCTACGCGGCGGGCAAGATGGCGCAAGTGGGCATCATGAACGCGTTGAGTGTGGAAGGTGCGCCCCACGGCATTCTGGTCAATGCCATCTCACCGGTGGCCAAGACGCGCATGTGGGGCATCGAGCATCCCCCGCAGGACTTGAAGCCTGAGTGGGTCGCGCCCGGCGTGCTGTATTTGGCAAGCCACCTGTGCCATGACAGCGGAGTGATTCTGCGCGCCAGCAACGGCCAGTTCACAGCCACCCGGTTCGATGAAAACCCAGGGGTGAACTACCCCAGGGATCTGGCTCGGGTCGCCTGTAGCAGCGTCGAGGAGGTGGCTCGCGATTGGTCACGGATCAAGGACGTTGCCGCTGGCTGACGAAGCCGGAAGGTGCGCACACGCTGCCGCCCGGCATGCTTGGCTATGTGCACGCATCTGATCCTCTCAACACTCGACGAACGCCACCGCCAGCCCACCCCGCGAGGTTTCCTTGTAGTTGGCGTGCATGTCGGCGCCAGTATCGCGCATGGTGCGGATCACCCGGTCGAGGGAGATGAAGTGCTCACCGTCACCGCGCAGGGCCATCTGCACGGCGTTGATGGCCTTGACGGCGGCGATGGCGTTGCGCTCGATGCATGGCACCTGCACCAGACCGCCGACCGGGTCGCAGGTCAGGCCGAGGTTGTGCTCGAGGGCGATCTCAGCGGCGTTTTCCACTTGTTCGGGAGTGGCGCCGAGAATATCGGCCAGGCCCGCGGCGGCCATCGAGCAGGCCGAGCCAACTTCCCCCTGGCAGCCCACTTCGGCGCCCGAGATCGAAGCGTTCTTCTTGCACAGAATGCCCACCGCTGCGGCGGCGAGGAGGAAGTTCACCACATCGTCGTCGGACACCTGCGGGTTGAACTTCATGTAGTAGTGCAGCACCGCGGGGATGATGCCGGCCGCGCCGTTGGTCGGTGCGGTGACCATGCGTCCGCCGGCGGCGTTTTCCTCGTTGACCGCCAGGGCGAACAGGTTGACCCACTCCATGGCGCTCAGGGTCGAGCCAATCACATTGGGTTTGCCCAGTTCCTGCAGGCTGCGGTGCAGTTTGGCGGCGCGGCGCTTGACGTTCAGACCACCCGGCAAAGTGCCTTCGTTGCGCAGGCCGTTTTCCACGCACTGCTGCATGGCAGCCCAGATTTTCAGCAGGCCGGAGCGAATTTCCTCGTCGCAGCGCCAGGCGCGCTCGTTGGCCATCATCAATTGGCTGACGCTCAGGTTATAGCGCTTGCACAGTGCCAGCAGTTCGGCCCCGGAGGAAAACTCATACGGCAGGTTGACCTGCCCGGCGTCACTGGCCGGGGCGTCGATTTCGCTTTCTTCGATGATGAAGCCGCCACCGACCGAATAATAGGTTTGCTTGAGCAGGCTTTGCTCGCCGTTCCAGGCTTCCAGCGACATGGCGTTGGGGTGGTACGGCAGGTCTTCGTCGAGCAGCAGCATGTCGCGTTGGTACTCGAAGTGCACCGGCTGACGGCCATCGAGAATCAGGCACTGCTCCTTGAGCAGTTGGGCGATGCGCGGCTCGATGCTGTGCGGGTCGATCTGATCAGGCCACTGGCCCATCAGCCCGAGCAGGCAGGCACGGTCGGTGGCGTGGCCAACGCCTGTGGCCGACAACGAGCCATACAGGCGCACTTCGACGCGGCTGACCTGCTCCAGCACACCGGCGGTGCGCAAGGTCTGGGCGAAGGTGGCGGCGGCGCGCATGGGCCCGACAGTGTGGGAGCTGGAGGGGCCGATGCCAATCTTGAAGAGATCAAAAACACTGATAGCCATGCTAATACCTGGCGGTTTCACGGCACCGGGCCGCTGCACCGCCCCTCCGAAAAATGAATGGGTGAAGCTGTTGGAGACTATCGTCGTCCTCATTGCCTACAATGACCAACGAAAATTCCTAAGCAAGCCTTTAGCAGGACTAAACCATGAAGGGGCAACTGAACGGGCAGGTGTATGTCTGGCTACACGTCTTCGCCTGCGCCGCGCGGCATTTGTCGTTCACCCGCTGCGCCGAAGAGCTGCATATCACCCCCGGCGCGGTCAGCCAGCAGATGCGTCAGCTCGAAGAGCGCCTGGGCTTTCGCCTGTTCCTGCGCCGCGCGCGTGGCGTCGAGCTGACGGCTGAAGGCCAGCGGCTGGCGCAGACGGTCAGCGATGCCTACGCCAGCATCGAAGCGGAACTGCTGCGCCTGGATGCAGGTGAAATCCGCGGCACCTTGCGCCTGCGCTCGATCCCCTCGTTCCTGGCCAAGTGGCTGACGCCGCGCCTGCCCCGCTTTCAGCAGCGCTACCCGGACATCGAACTGCGCCTGGTGGCCGAGGACAGCAGCCAGGCGCTGGATGAAAGCGAGTTCGACCTGGCCATCGACCTCAATGATGGCAGCTACCCCGGCATGCTCTCGACACCGCTGCTCGATGAGCAGATCTTCCCAGTCTGCTCGCCGGCGCTGCTGCGCGGGCGGCCACCGCTGCATGGCCCGGCTGATCTGATCCACTACCCGTTGCTGCACGACATCACCGCCTGGCGCGGCAGTTCGGAATACGCCGAGTGGGAGTTCTACCTGCGCGGCATCGGCGCCGACGGTCTGGACGTGCGCCGCGGCCACACCTTCAACCGCAACCACCTGAGCATCGAGGCGGCCATCGCCGGAGTCGGCGTGGCGATTGCCCGGCGCACGTTGCTCAACGACGAACTGGAGCGTGGCGCGCTGATCGTGCCGTTCGGCGTGCCGATCGCCAACCACAAGCGCTACGTGCTGTTGTATTCCCAAGCCGGCCTGCTGCAACCCGGGGCACGTGCCGTGCACGACTGGCTGGTGGAAGAAGCGCAGAGTTTCCGCGCCCTGCACCCGCTGGCACTGGATGAGAGCAAACCGTTGGGATGACTGCACAGATGTTCCAGACCCTCACGCCTGCCAGCCATTACCCTGAGCCCTTTGCCCGGCAGCGGAGGCGCGCGTGAGCAACTGGATCGACCTGCAGCAGGACGCCGACACCGGTATCGAGTCGCTGCGCGCGCATTTCGTCGGCCATGCCTACGACCCGCACTGGCACGACAGCTTTCTGGTCGGCGTCACCGAGCAAGGCGTGCAACAGTTCAACTGCCGGCGCAGGCGCCACCAGAGCACGCCGGGACAGGTGTTTCTGCTCGAACCCGGCGAGTTGCACGATGGCCACGCGCCTAGCGCAGATGGCTTCACCTATTCGATGCTGCACCTGCCACCGCAGTGGCTGGAGCGCGAACTGCGCGCGCTGTTCGAACACGCCCCGCAACAGGCACTGCCCGGTTTTGCCGACACCCTGAACGCAGACCCGCAACTGGCCGCGGCTACCGTGCGGGCCTTCCACGCCGTGCATGGCAAGGAACTGCGCATCGTCCGCGAGACCGCCAGCGACGATCTGCTGTGCGCCCTCACGCGCCACCTGCACTGGCGCCAGCGCCTGGCGATTGACCCGCGCCTGCCGCTGACCGCGCAACGCGCCCGCGAGTACCTGCATGCCCATGTGGCCGAAGATATCGGCCTGGAGCAACTGGCCGCCGCCTGCAACACCGACCGCTACCGCCTGACCCGCGCCTTCAAGGCCGCCTATGGCCTGGCACCGCATGCCTATCTGATTCAACTGCGTCTGACCCAGGCGCGGCAGTTGCTCAGTCGCGGGCAGACCCCGGCAGCGGTCGCTGCCCGCCTTGGCTTTGCCGACCAGAGCCACCTGGGCCGCTGGTTCCGCCGCGCCTACCGGCTGACCCCGGCTGACTACCGCAAGCGCTGCACATACCTTCCAGACTGAGCGCACAGCGGGCGGCGAGGATGATGACTTCACCGTCCGGAGCCTCGCCCATGTACCCCACCCTCTTGCCCTTCACCCTGTTCGCCCTGGCCGCCAGTATCAGCCCCGGCCCGACCAACCTGTTGATCCTCGCCCACGCCGCCCGACGTGGCTGGCGCGCCAGCGTGCTGCCGGTGCTGGCCGCGTGCCTGGCGGCTGCGGCGATCGTCTGGGTGGTCGGCCTGGGCCTGGGGGACTGGCTGCTCGGCCAACCGCAGGTGCAGCGGGCGATGAGCTGGCTGGGCGTGGCCTGGTTGAGCTGGCTGGCGCTGGGCTTACTGCGCAGTGCGAGTGCGCCGCTTGAGGCAACCCAGGGCAAGCCCTTTGGCCCAGGCAGCGCGGCGGCGCTGCAACTGCTCAACCCGAAAGTGTGGTGGATGGCGGTGGCAGTGATTAGCGTGTTCGCCACACCGACTCTGCCGGTCTGGCAATTGGCACTGGTGTTCTTGCTGGTGGCCCTGCCGAGCATGGCGGCCTGGGCCTGGCTTGGCGCCAGCAGTGCGCGCTGGCTGCAGGCGCCCGGGGCGCGGCGCCTGTTCAACCGCAGCCTGGCCGGGCTGTTGCTGGCCTCGGCCTGGCTGACCCTGCTGTAGGCCAAACCGTCAGTGCGGTGCCTGGGCCTGTGCAAAGCGCCGGGTGCCGAGCAGCGCCAGCAGCAGGCCGAGCAACGCCACGCTGCCCCCGACCAGGCCAATGTTGGCCACGCCCAGCTGGCTGCTGACGATACTGCCGAGCAGCGCGCCGCCACCGATGCCGATGTTGTAGATGCCGGAAAACAGCGCCATCGCCACATCGGTGGCATCGCTGGCAAGCTTGAGGGTCTTGGACTGCAAGGCCAGGCTGAAGCTGAGGATGGCGATGCCCCACAGCATGCTCAGCGCCGACAGCACATAGAAATGCCCGGACAGCGGCAGCAGCAACAGCAGGCACAGCGCCAGGCTAGCGATCGAGCCGAGCAGGAACCCCTGCGGGAAACGCTCGCTGTAACGGCTGAACAACACCGAGCCGATCACCCCGGCGCCGCCGAACAGCAACAGCAGCAGCGTGGTGCGCTCACCGCCGATCTGCGCAACGTGCAGGGCAAAGGGCTCGATGTAGCTGTAGGCGGTGAATTGCGCAGTGATCACCAGGGTCACCAAGGCATAGGTAATCACCAGCGCCGGGCGGCGGAACAGAATCGGCAGGCTGCGCAGCGAGCCGGAGTTCTGACTCGGCAGCAGCGGCAGCGACTTCATCAGACAGAGCATGGTCGCCAGGGCCACGCCGGCGATGCTCAGGAACGTTACCCGCCAGCCCAGCGCTTCGCCCACAACCCGCCCAAGCGGAATGCCCAGAACCATGGCCAGGGTGGTGCCGGTGGCCAGCAAGCCCAGCGCCTTGGCCTGCTGCCCAGGCGGCGCCACGCGCACCGCGAGCGATGCGGTGATGGCCCAGAACACCGCGTGGGCCAGGGCGATGCCGATACGGCTGAGCAGCAGCATGGCAAAGCTCTGCGCCATCCACGACAGCACATGGCTGACGGTGAACACCAGAAACACGCACAGCAATAGCTTGCGGCGCTCGACGTTACGGGTCAGCAGCATCATCGGCAGCGAGGTCAGCGCCACCACCCAGGCATAGACCGTGAGCATCAGGCCAACCTGCGCCGGGGTCATGCTGAAGCTGGCGCCGATGTCGCTGAGCAGCGCCACCGGCACGAACTCGGTGGTGTTGAAGATGAACGCCGCCAGGGCCAGGGCGATGACGCTCAGCCAGCTGCCGCCGCCGGCGGGCGCTGGCGTGGTGAGGGGGATGGGACCGTGCATGGGCGAAAATCGGCTCCGCGAGACAATGGGCTAGACGCCATCCGCCCTTGGGGGCGCCGGCACGAAGATTGTTATTGGAAGGAGTGCCGTGCATGGTACGCGGCTGTGCGGCGGCTCACAACCACGCTCGCCCGTTGGCGTCATTGGCAAGGCACGGTTATCTGGCACACCAAAAACCATTGTGAATACGAATATTTACCAGATACTATCGCGCCGCATTTACAAAGCCTTACATCTCATTTCAGGACTTGATCTCGATGCGTCGCTCGTTCGTCTCGCTGTGCCTGCTTCACGCCGCGCCCACCCTAGTATGGGCGGCGCAACCGCCGCTCGAGGTCGGCAACATTCAGCTCGATGCCGTGAACATCAGCGCCGACGGCGAGTTCGAGCGTGCCGACGGCCCGGTGGTGGGCTACAAGGCCTCGCGCTCGGCCAGCGCCACGCGCACCGACACGGCCCTGCACGAAACCCCGCAGTCGGTCAGCGTGGTGCCCAGGGACGTGGTCGAGGACACCGGCGCCACGCGCCTGCAGGACGCCCTGGACTACGCCGGCGGCGTCGGTCGGGCGAACAACTTCGGCGGTCAGGGCCTGACCACCTTCACCGTGCGCGGCTTCACCACCGGCGAGTTCTACCGCAACGGTTTTCCGATCAACCGCGGCTACCCCAACGCTCCCGACGCCAACACCATCGAGCGCCTGGAAGTGCTGCGCGGCCCGGCCACCAGCCTGTACGGCCGCGGCGACCCTGGCGGCACCTTCAACGTGGTCAGCAAGCAGCCCCAGGCCGAATCCAAGGTCACCGTGGGCACGCAGTTCGATGACTACGGCATGCACCGCGGCACCCTCGACGCTACCGGCCCGCTCAATCAGGACGGCAGCCTGGCCTACCGTCTGAACATTCTCGGCGAAGGCGGCGACAGCTTCCGTGATGACGTCGAGACCGAACGCTACGACGTCGCGCCAGTGATCAGCTGGCAGATCAACGAAACCACCAAGGTGGTCTTCGAAGGCGACTTCATGCGCAACAACCACCCGCTGGACCGCGGCCTGACCCGCTATACCACGCAGACCGCCGGCGCCTCGCGCGACACCTACCTGTGGGAAAAAGGCAGCGACAACCTGCTGCACAACGACAACGACATGGCCCAGGTGCGCTTCGAGCACAGCCTCAACGACAACTGGACCCTGGGCGGCGGCATGCAGTGGCTCGACGGCAGCCTCAAGGGCAATGCGGTCGAGGCCAACGGTCTGCAAGCGGACAACCGCACCCTGGGGCGCAACTTCAACTACCGCAAGCTGGAATGGACCGACCGCGACTACCAGCTCAACCTGACCGGCCACTTCGACACCGGCAACGTCTCCCACACCCTGCTGACCGGTGTTGAGTACGAAGACTACGACTACAAGTCGATCATCATGCGCTCGGCCGGCGGCGCCGATCAGTATCCGATCGACATCTACGACCCGGTGCTCGGCCAGCCGCGCCCGGCCCTGACCCGCACCCCGACCCACGACAAGTCCAACCTCAAGACCTGGGCCTTCTTCATCCAGGACCAGGTGGCGCTCACCGAACGCCTCAAGGTTCTCGGCGGCCTGCGCTTCGAGCGCTTCGAAAACCAAAACGAAGACTACGTGCTGGCCAGCCGCACCTTCGACAAGGGCGAAAACAGCGTCACCCCGCGCCTGGGCGTGATCTACGACCTCACCGACACCCTGGCCGTGTACGCCAACACCGCGCGCTCGTTCAAGCCCAATACCGGCGCTGCGTTCGGCGGTGGCGGGTTCGACCCGGAAAAAGGCAAGTCGTATGAACTGGGGCTGAAATGGGAAGCGCTGGACCGCCAGCTCAGCGTCGATGCGGCGATTTACCACATCGAGAAAGAAAACGTGCTGACGCTCGACCCGGTCAACGCCAACTTCAGTGTGGCAGCCGGCGAGGTACGCAGCCGCGGTCTGGACCTGAACGTGGCAGGCAACATCACCCCCGAGTGGCGCGTGATCGGTGGCTATTCCTACGTCGACGCCGAAGTGACCAAGGACAACCGCGTGCCGACCGGCACCCGCCTGGCGAACATCCCGCGCAATACCCTGAGCCTGCTCAACACCTACGAATTCCAGGACGGCTTCGCCAAAGGCCTGGGCCTTGGCGTCGGCTTCAAGTACGTCGACGACCGCAACGCGGCCACCGAAGCGGTGACCTACACCATGGAGCGCTACAGCGTGGTCGACCTGCTGAGCTTCTACAAGGTCAACGAGCACGTGCGCCTGAACCTCGACCTGAAAAACGTGTTTAACAAGGGCTACGACGAGGGGTCGTTCCTCACCTATGCCTATCCAGGCGCGCCGCGCACCGTCCAGGCCGGAGTGTCGTACACTTTCTGATCGCTCCTTTGCCCGCAACGGCACGCCGCAATGGCTGCCGTGCGGCGCTTGGCGGCGCCGGTGTGGCACGCTATGCTGCAATCATAGCTTTGTGCCACTACCGGACCTGACCTTGCCCAGCCATTCCACCCGCCACACCATCGCCCGCCAGTGGCAACTGCTCAAGCTGCTGCCTTCGCAACACCCCGGCACCACGTCCACGCACCTGCACCGGGCGCTGAGCGAAGCCGGCCACAGCACCAGCAAGCGCACCATCGAGCGCGACCTCAATGAGCTGTCGGCGCTGTTTCCCCTGCGCTGCAACGACCAGGGCACGCCGTTCGGCTGGTACTTGTTGCCTGAACTCGATCTTTACCCGCTCGACCCCGAGCCCTGGGCCGACAGCACCGTCGATGCAGCCGCCGCGATGCTTGACCTGTACCTGTGGGTCGACGCCGATCTGGCCGAACACCTGCTGCAATCGCCCCTTTCCAGCGACATGCAGATGCGCCGCGATGAACACGGTGGCGGCCATGTCGCGGCCAGCGTGCGCGATGACAAAGCGTTGCTGGCCTGGCTGCTGGCCCACGCTGGCAGAGTGCGGGTCAAGCGCCCGCATGCCCTGCGCGCGGCGATGCTCGAGCGTCTGCAACAGGCGACGGCGCTGAACGCCCCCTGAGCCCAGGCGGTCCTAGCTGGATCGAACTGCAACCAGGACCCTGCCCCATGCCCCGCACGCCCAGCGCTTCGTTCAACCCTTCCGGTTTCGTCAAGGTGCGCGGTGCCCGCGAGCACAATTTACAGAACGTCGATGTCGATATCCCGCGTGACGCGCTGGTGGTGTTTACCGGTGTCTCCGGCTCGGGCAAGTCGTCGCTGGCGTTCTCGACCGTGTATGCCGAAGCCCAGCGCCGCTACTTCGAGTCGGTGGCGCCCTATGCGCGGCGGCTGATCGATCAGGTCGGGGTCCCGGACGTTGACGCCATCGAAGGCCTGCCGCCGGCCGTGGCGCTGCAACAGCAGCGCGGTACCCCCAGCGCACGCTCGTCGGTCGGCAGCGTGACCACCTTGTCCAGCTCGATTCGCATGCTCTATTCCCGTGCCGGGCACTACCCGGCCGGGCAGGCCATGCTCTACGCCGAGGATTTTTCCGCCAATACCCCGCAGGGCGCGTGCAGCCACTGCCATGGCCTTGGGCGGGTGTACGAGGTCAACGAGGCGAGCCTGGTGCCGGACCCGTCGCTGAGCATCCGCCAGCGCGCCATCGCCGCCTGGCCACCGGCCTGGCAAGGGCAGAACCTGCGCGACATTCTGGTGACCCTGGGCTATGACGTGGACGTGCCGTGGCGCGACCTGCCGCCTCAGCAGCGCGACTGGATCCTGTTCACCGACGAGACACCCACCGTACCGGTGTACGCTGGCCTCACACCCGCGCAGACCCGCGAGGCGCTCAAGCGCAAGCTCGAACCCAGTTATCAGGGCACCTTCAGTGGCGCCAGGCGCTATGTGCTGCACACCTTCATGCACTCGCAAAGCGCGCAGATGCGCAAGCGCGTCGGCCAGTTCATGCTGCCCAGCGACTGCCCGGTGTGTGCCGGCAAACGCCTCAAGCAAGAGGCCCTGAGCGTGACCTTCGCCGGGCTGGACATCGCCGAACTGTCGCGTCTGAGCCTGGATGAACTGGCCGCGCTGCTGCGTCCGGTGGCCAGCGGCACAGGCGCGCACAGCGATGAGCTGTCGGTGGAAAAACGCCTGGCCGCCCAGCGCATCGCCGCAGAATTGCTCGAGCGCCTGCACGCCCTGCTCGACCTCGGCCTGGGCTATCTGGCGCTGGAGCGCAGCACCCCGAGCCTGTCCTCCGGCGAGCTGCAACGCCTGCGTCTGGCGACCCAGCTCAACTCGCAGTTGTTCGGGGTCATCTACGTACTCGACGAGCCCTCTGCCGGCCTGCACCCGGCCGACAGCGAAGCGCTGTACGGCGCGCTGGAGCGGCTCAGGCAGTCAGGCAACTCGGTGTTCGTGGTCGAGCACGATCTGGCGATCATGCAGCGCGCCGACTGGCTGGTGGATGTCGGTCCGGTCGCAGGGGAAGGTGGCGGGCGGATTCTCTACAGCGGGCCACCGCCGGGGCTGGCCGAGGTTGCCGAATCACGCACCCGGCCCTTCCTGTTCGATCGCGATCCGGCGCCACCGCGTATGCCCCGCAAGCCTCGGCACTGGTTGCAGCTCGAGGGCATCACCCGTAACAATCTGGTCGAGCTCAGCGTTGCGGTGCCGTTGGCGTGCTTTACCGCGGTCACCGGCATCAGCGGCTCGGGCAAATCCAGCCTGGTCAGCCAGGCGCTGCTTGAATTGGTCGGTGCGCAGTTGGGCCATGGCCCGGCAGAAGACCAAGCGCAGAGCCTGGAAGATGACGCGCTGATCCGCAGTGAAGGTCGAATCAGTGGCGGTATGGAACACATCAAGCGGCTGGTGAACGTCGACCAGAAGCCCATCGGCCGCACGCCACGATCGAATCTTGCCACCTATACCGGGCTGTTCGACCACGTGCGCAAGCTGTTCGCCGCCACCGAGCAGGCCAAGGCGCTGGGCTTCGATGCCGGGCGCTTTTCCTTCAACGTTGCCAAAGGCCGCTGCAGCGAGTGCGAGGGGGAAGGCTTCGTCAGTGTCGAGTTACTGTTCATGCCCAGCGTCTACGCGCCCTGCCCGGCCTGCCACGGCGCGCGCTACAACGCCCAGACCCTGGCGGTGACCTGGCAGGGCCTGAGCATTGCCGACGTGCTGCGACTGACCGTCGAGCAGGCCCTGGAGGTGTTCGCCGAACAACCGGCCGTCGCCCGCAGCCTGCGCGTGCTGCACGACATCGGCCTGGGCTACCTGCGCCTGGGCCAGCCGGCCACCGAACTGTCGGGCGGTGAGGCGCAGCGCATCAAGCTGGCCACCGAGCTGCAACGTCAGGCGCGCGGCGCCAGCCTGTATGTACTGGACGAACCCACCAACGGCCTGCATCCCCACGACATCGACCGACTGTTGCTGCAATTGCAGCGCCTGGTCGATGGCGGGCACAGCGTATTGGTGGTGGAACACGATATGCGCGTGGTGGCGCAGAGCGACTGGGTGATCGACATTGGGCCCGGTGCCGGCAACGCGGGCGGCACAGTGGTGGCCAGCGGCACGCCGCGCCAGGTGGCAGGCTGCAAGGCCAGTCGAACGGCGCGGTTCATTGCCGAGCAGTTGGGCTGAATGCGGGGTGGTTGCTCGTTTTCGTAGATATGACATGGCCATTCGCGGCTCAAGCCGCTACAAGCCCTGCAGGAGCGGCTTGAGCCGCGAATGGCCCACGCAGGAATCACGCGTACCGGCGCAACCCCTGGCGCCGCTGCTCCTGGCGCAACTGACCCACCAGCCCCACCACGTCACGGCAACTGTTGAGGCTGTCGAGGGGCACACCGGTCAGCAGGATGCAGGACTCCAGGCTTTCACCGTGGCCAAGGCGAATGGTCAGGCAGACGCCATCCGGGCAGGAAACCTCGCAGCGATCAGGCAGGCAGGCCTGTTCGATCATCTGGCGCATTTCAAGCATTGAAACGCCGATCATGGACATGTCACGACCCTCTGGGTAGCAAGTGGGCTGCTCGCGGCGGGCACGAACACAGGCAGGTGCTCGGGCCTGGAAACAAGGCAGGCAACCTCTTGCACCATACATCCAGAACCGCGCCTGGGGACGACCGTTCGGTCGGCCAGCAGCGACATGCGACCGGTGGTCTGCCACTGCACCGCAGATCACTGCGCCGACTGTACTGCCCCGCGCTCAAAGCGCTGTACAGCATGTCGGATTCAGCCACACCGCCTGCGCGGACAGACAACGCCACAGCGGGCAATCCGGCACACTGGGCGCATCTTTACGCTCAGGTAAGCCGAGTCATGACCGTCCTCAAGAACGCCCTGCAGCAAGGCCAGTTCGTGTGCATTCTGGAGTTCGTACCCAAGCCGTCCGCGCAGCGCTTCGCGCAGGTGGCGGCGATGATGGCGCGCGGTGGTTTCTGTGGCTGGCCCCTGACCGTGTCGATCGGCGACCGGGTCGGCAGTGCGCTGGATCTGTCGCCCCTCGATGCCTACGATTGCCTGCCCGAGCCAGTGCCGGCCCTGCTGCACTTTTCCGGCAAGGACCGCGAGCGCAGCGAGCTGCTGGCGCAGTTGCAACGCATGGACGCAGCGGGCCTTGCGCAGATGCTGGTACTCACCGGCGACCGCCTGCACGGCCATGTGCCAGGGCAGCGCCCGGTGCGCTATCTGGAATCGGTGGCCGCGCTTGGCATCATCCGCCAGGCCCGCCCCGACTGGCTGCTCGGTGCAGCGCTCAACCCGTTCAAGTACCGTGAGGAAGAAGGCGGCGCGCAGTACTTCAAAGCGGCCAAGAAGCTCAAGGCCGGGGCGGACTTTCTTGATTTGCAGCTGGGCTTCGACATGGACAAGCACGTCGAGGCGCTGGATTGGATGCAGCGCCAGCCACAGCCGCGGCCGCTGATCGCCTGCCTGCTGGCGCTGACTGTGGGCCGGGCGAAGATGCTTGGACAGGTTGCCGGGGTTACGGTGTCGGCATCGATGCTGGCGATGCTCGAGGCCGAGGCGGCGGTGTCCAAGGCCTTCGCCCAGGCCCGCAGTGTAGGCCGCCTGGCCTTGCAGATCGTCGAGCTGCAACGGCTGGGCTATGCCGGGGTGCATTTGTCTGGCCTGCATGAGGCGCAGCAGATGGACGCGCTGGAGGCTGCGGTGCAGGCGTGCCAGGCTCAAATCCGCACGCCGGCAGCTTGGCAGACCGCCTGGAATGAAGCCTGGCACATGCCAGGGTGTGCGCCGGTGACGTTCCACCCCGAGCAGGCCAACTGGCGCCAAGGCCAGTCACACGTGCAGCCCTCGTGGCGCGAGGCTGCGCGGGTCAAGCTGCTTGGCGGTTTGCACCATCAACTGTTCAGCGCCAGCACCCCACTGGGTCGCGGTTTCGCCTGGGCCGTACGCCGCCCGTTCTGGCAAGGCCGACGCGGGGCGCGCTGGCTGCACTGGCTGGAGCGCCGTGCCAAGCGCCCGCTGGTCGGTTGCGACACCTGCGGCAGCTGCCGCCTGGAACAGACCGTGTACATCTGCCCCGAGACCTGCCCCAAAGGCCTGGCCAACGGACCCTGTGGCGGTACGCAACTGAACCGTTGCGAGTTCGGCGACCGCGAGTGCATCCACAGCGTGCGCTACCGTACCGCCAAGGCCGACCCACAGGCAGCACTGGCCAGTCAGGCGTTGATCGACTGCGTGAACGTTGAAACTCGACATCGCAGTTCGTGGCCGCAATGGTTCGACGCCAATCGTCCCGGCGAGCCTCGCTAGCCCTGGCGAAGAAGCTCACAGCACACTACGCCCACCTTCCGGTTCAGGCATACTGCGCGGCGCCCTGGCAGGGTAAAAAAACCTTGTATACCGCCTGCAGTGTGCAACCCTGGCCAAGCGGCCAATGTCCAAGCCTTGCCAAGCGTCCAGGCACCCTCTCCCGTGGCCCTGTGTGACCGAACAGAATGACTGCCCAGAACCCGCTGCCTCCCACCCCTGACACCGCTGAACAGCACGACTTGCAGGCGCAAATCCTGCGCCTGCGCGCGTTGCTCGACGCAGCCGGCATCGATCCCGATCAGCCAGCCGACCCACGCTGCGACGTGCAGCGCGCAGCGGCCAGCGCGGAGCACGCACGCCGCGCGCGCAATGCCGCACGGCAATGGGCGGCATTCGAAAGCGCGGTGGATTTCGCCATCGTTCTGAGCGACCAACACGGCGTGATCACCGACTGGAACTCTGGCGCGGTGCATGTCATGGGCTGGAGCGCCGAGGAAATGTGCGGTCATACGGCCGATGCCTTCTTCACCCACGGCGACCGCGCCAGCGGCCGAGTCGCCGAGGAAATGCAACTGGCCCTGCGCGACGGTCGGGTGTCGGACGAGCGTTGGCACTTGCGCAAGGACGGCGGGCAGTTCTGGGCTTCGGGCGAGATGATGCCGCTGTACAGCGAAAACGATACGCACCTGGGATTCATGAAGATCCTGCGCGACCGCACCCAGGAGCACCTGGCCGGGCGCGCCGTGGCCGAAGCGCAGGAGCGCCACCGTCTGGCTGCCAAGGCCACCAACGATGCCATCTGGGACTGGGATCTGCGCAGCAACTACGTGCTGTGGAACGACGCTCTGCACGAGGCCTACGGTCATCATCTGGAACCGGGTCAGATGCTCCACCAATGGTGGGTATCGCACATTCACGTCGACGACCGCGCGCGTATCCATGCCTCGTTGCGGGCGGTGATCGACGGCACTGACACGACCTGGAGCGATGGCTACCGCTTCGAGCGCGCCGACGGCTCCTACGCTGAAGTGCTCGACCGCGGTCATGTCAGCCGCGATGCCGAGGGCAACGCGGTGCGCATGATCGGCGCCATGCTCGATCTGACCCGCATGCGCTCGGCCGAAGCGGCGCTGCGCAAGAGCGAAGAACGCTTTCGCACCATGTTGGGCATCATCGAAACGGCGTTCGCCATCGTCGAGGTCAAGTTCGATGCCCAGGACCTGCCCGTCGACTACCGCTTCCTGGAGGTCAACCCGGCGTTCGAGCGTCAGGCCGGGGTCAACCTGCAAGGCAAATGGGTCACCGAATACGCGCCGGACCTCGAGCCGTTCTGGTTCCAGGTTTACGGACACGTGGCCAAGACCGGCGAACCGACCCACTTCGAAAACTACGCCGAAGCCTTCGAGCGCTGGTTCGATGTGCGCGCGGTGCGCGTCGGCGAGCCGGAAAAGCGCCAGATCGGCATCTTCTTCAACGATGTCACCGAACGCCGCACGGCCCAGGAACGGCTGCGGGTCAGCGAACAATTGGCGCGGGAGAACGTCGAGCGCGTGCAACTGGCCCTGGCCGCTGGCGCAATCATTGGCACCTGGCACTGGGACCTGGTGCACGATCGCTTCACCGTCGATGAAGCCTTCGCCCTGGCCTTCGGCCTCGACCCCTCGCTGGGCCGCGTGGGCCTGAGCCTGGAACAGGTGGTCACCACCGTACACCCGGAAGACCGCGCCGGGCTGATCGCCGCCATCGACGAAGCGTGCAAGCGGGGTGGCGCCTACGCCCACCAGTACCGGGTGCGCCGCGCCGATGGCCGTTATTACTGGATCGAAGCCAATGGCCGGGTCGACCACGCCGCCGACGGCACCCCCCTGGATTTTCCCGGCGTGCTGATCGATGTCGAAGAACGCCGCGCCGTGCGCGAACAGCGCGACGACGCCCTCAAGGCCCTGCGCCACCTCACCGAAACCCTCGAACAGCGGGTCGCCGAACGCACCCTGGAGCTGATGCAGTCGGAAGAAAAGCTGCGTCAGTCGCAGAAGATGGAAGCCGTCGGCCAGCTCACCGGCGGCCTGGCCCATGACTTCAATAACCTGCTGGCCGGTATCTCCGGCGCGCTCGAGCTGATGAACCTGCGCATCGGCCAGGGCCGGGTGCAGGACATCGACAAGTACATGACCGCCGCGCAGGGCGCCGCCAAGCGCGCTGCGGGCCTGACCCACCGCCTGCTGGCGTTCTCGCGAAGGCAGACCCTCGACCCGCAACCGATCGACGTCAACCGTCTGGTCGAAGGTCTGAGCGATCTGATCCAGCGCACGGTAGGCCCGAGCATCCTCATCGAAACCGTGAGCGTCAGCGGCAGTTGGCCAGCCCGGGCCGATGTCAGCCAGCTGGAAAATGCCCTGCTCAACCTGTGCATCAACGCCCGCGATGCCATGCCGACCGGTGGGCGCATCATCATTGAAACCGCCAACCGCTGGATTGGCGCCGATGCGGCGCGAGCACTGGACATTCCCGCCGGCCAGTACCTGTCGCTTAGCGTCAGCGACACCGGCATGGGCATGAGTTCCGAGGTGCTGGCCAAGGCCTTCGACCCGTTCTTCACCACCAAGCCGATCGGCCAGGGCACCGGCCTTGGCCTGTCGATGATCTATGGCTTTGCCAAGCAGTCCGGTGGCCAGGCACGGATCTACTCGCAACCGGGCGAAGGCACCACGGTGTCGATCTACCTGCCACGTTCGCAGGACGGCAGCGTCGAACCGCGCATCGAGCCGAGCGCCAGCCCCGACCTGCACAATCAGGCCGGCAAGACGGTGTTGGTCGTCGACGATGAACCGACGGTGCGCATGTTGCTGCACGATGTGCTGAGCGACCTGGGCTACAGCATCATCGATGCTGCCGACAGCGTCGCCGGTCTGGCCGTGTTGCGTTCGGACACGGTCATCGAGCTGCTGATCACCGATGTCGGCCTGCCCGGTGGTCTGAACGGTCGGCAACTGGCCGATGCCGGACGAGCCCTGCGCCCGGAGCTCAAAACCCTGTTCATCACCGGCTACGCGGAAAGTGCCGCCATCGGCAGCGGCCAACTCGATCCGGGCATGCTGATCCTGACCAAGCCGTTCGCGGTCGAGGCGCTGGTGGCCAAGGTGCGCGAGCTGATCGTGCTGTGAGCCGCCGCGAGCCTCAGGCGCGTGGCGGCAGGTAGCGGCTCAGTTCGTACTTGCCCACGGCTGCGCGGTGTACTTCGTCCGGGCCGTCGGCCAGGCGCAAGGTGCGCTGCATGGCGTACATGTAGGCCAGCGGGAAGTCATCGCTGACGCCTGCGCCGCCATGCAACTGAATCGCGCGGTCGATCACCTGCAAGGCGACGTTGGGCGCTACCACCTTGATCTGGGCGATCTCGCTGCGCGCCACCTTGTTGCCGACACTGTCCATCATGTAGGCAGCCTTGAGGGTCAGCAGCCGGGCCATGTCGATCTGCATGCGCGAGTCGGCGATGATGTCGAGGTTGCCGCCCAGTTGCGCCAGCGGCTTGCCGAACGCCACCCGCTCACTGGCGCGCCGGCACATCAGTTCGAGCGCCCGCTCGGCCATGCCCAGCGAACGCATGCAGTGGTGGATGCGCCCCGGCCCCAGACGCCCCTGGGCGATCTCGAAGCCGCGACCTTCGCCAAGGATCACGTTCTCGTAGGGCACCCGTACGTTGTCGAAGCGCATCTCGGCGTGGCCATGGGGGGCGTCGTCGTAGCCGAATACGCTCAGCGGCCGGACGATGTTCACGCCTGGGGTGTCAGTAGGCACGAGGATCATCGAATGCTGTTGGTGACGCGGGCCATCGGGATTACTCAGGCCCATGAAGATCAACACCTTGCAGCGCGGGTCGCAGGCCCCCGAAGTCCACCACTTGCGCCCGTCGATCACCCATTGATCGCCTTCGCGGCGGGCGCTGGCGCGCATGTTGGTGGCGTCGGAAGACGCCACATCCGGCTCGGTCATGGCGAAGGCCGAACGGATCTCGCCGCGCAACAACGGCTCCAGCCAGCGTTGCTTGTGTTCAGCACTGCCATAGCGCACCAGCAGCTCCATGTTGCCGGTGTCGGGCGCCGAGCAGTTGAACGGCTCTGGGCCGAGCAGCGACCGGCCCATGATTTCCGCCAGCGGCGCGTATTCCAGGTTGCTCAGGCCTGCGCCGTACTCAGACTCGGGCAGAAACAGGTTCCACAGTCCTTCGGCCTGGGCCTGGCGCTTGAGTACCTCGACGATCTCGGTGGGCTGCCAGCGATCGCCCTCGGCCACCTGACGGGCGAACACCGCTTCGGCAGGATACACGCAGGCCTCCATGAACGCGCTGACGCGCTCACAGAGGGCCTGGACCTTGGGCGTGTAGGAGAAATCCATGGGCAGCGTCCTGGTAGCGGTGGGCACGGATGGCGCAAGCGTAAGGCAGCCTTCAGTCATCCATCCAATGTATTTTCTTTGTGTATCAACATTCATAAGCACTATATGATCGAGCGCATTGCCCGCCATGAGCCATGCGCATGAACCTCAGCAAGGTCGACCTCAACCTGTTCATCGTTTTCGACGCCATCTACACCGAAGCCAACCTGACCCGCGCAGGGCAGATCGTCGGCATCACCCAACCGGCGGTGTCCAATGCCCTGTCGCGGTTGCGCGATACCTTCAACGATCCACTCTTCGTGCGCACTGCCCACGGCATGGTGCCCACGCCCATGGCGCAGAACATCATTGGCCCGGTGCGCAACGCGCTGGCCCTGCTGCGCACCTCGGTACAGGAAAGCCGCACCTTCATCCCGCTGGAGGCGAACAAGACCTTTCGCATCAGCATGACCGACCTGATCGAGGCCGTGGTCCTGCCACCGCTGTTCCAGCGCCTGCGCCGCCTGGCTCCCGGCGTGGTGATCGACAGCTTTCTGAGCAAGCGCCGCGAAACCACCAAGGAACTGGCCGCCGGACGCCTGGATTTCGCCGTCGACGTGCCGCTCAACACCGACCCACAGGTGCGCCACGTCAAGCTGCTGGAAGACCGCTTCGTTTGCGCCCTGCGCCAGGGCCACCCGCTGGCCGACAGCCGCCTGACCCTGGAAAGCTACCTGTCGATGGCGCACATCCACATCTCCAGTCGGCGCAATGGCCTGGGTTACGTCGATTTGGCATTGGGCAAGATGGGCGTGCAGCGCAAGGTGGTGTTGCGCTCACAGCACTACCTGATGGC
The DNA here is from genome assembly GCF_000759535.1 of Pseudomonas cremoricolorata. Classification (NCBI taxonomy): domain Bacteria; kingdom Pseudomonadati; phylum Pseudomonadota; class Gammaproteobacteria; order Pseudomonadales; family Pseudomonadaceae; genus Pseudomonas; species Pseudomonas cremoricolorata. Next base: position 4,145,144 of record NZ_CP009455.1, read on the forward strand.
GTGCCAGGTCTTGCAGCAGTCCGACCTGGTGATGACCGTGCCGGAACGCTTCGCCCGCCGCCATCAATTGCGCCACTTGCCCCTGCCGGTCGAAGTCGCACCGCTGGAGACCCATCTGTACTGGCACGAAAGCACCGACCAGGACCCGGCCAACCGCTGGATGCGCGAGCAGATCATCGAGTTGTGCCAGCGGGTGGTGGCGCAGGATCAGGCGGCGCCGTGAGGCGGCGCAGCGCAGACCTGCACGCGTGGACCGCTGCAATGGCAAACGGCTCGGGATGTCCTACAACACCCGCTTGATCAACGGCCCCAGCCGGGTATAGCGCAAACGGCGCAGGAAAGTGCGGACCTTTTTCGGGTGATCGCCCTTCTCGCCCAGTTCGGCCGGATGCTCGATCAGTTGGGTGTGCCGGCGAATGCCCTCCAGTTCGCGGTGCCGTGGCTCGAGCCAGGCGCCTTCGGGGTCGTCGATCAGTAGGGCGTTTTCCAGGTCGAGGTTGAAGCCGCGGGGGTTGAAGTTGTTGCCGGTGAGCAGGCTGTAGCGCTGATCGACCCACATGCCCTTTGCGTGAAACGTGTGACCTGGGTCGTTCCACACACGCAGTTTCAGCTGCTTGCGGGCAATGGCCTTGGCCTGGCGGCGGACGAACGCCCGCAGGTTGTCTTCGTACAGATAGGGCAGCACGCCACTGGCGCTGAAGGGTTGGTCCGGGGCGATGTAGAAATCGTTGGCAGTGCGGTGGCCGACGATCAGCTCGACCTGCACCCCGCGCGCCAGGGCCAGGCGCACTTCGCGCAGCAACATGCGCGGCAGGTTGAAGTACGGCGTACACAGCACCAGCTCGCCGCGGGCGGCGCGCACCAGCGTGCACAAGGTGTGATTGAGCAGGTTGCCGCGGCCGATGCCCAGCAGCGGGATCACCCGCAGGCCGCTGAACGCCGGGCTCTGGAGCGCGTATTGCTGGTTGCGCAAGTAACTGCGCAGGCGACGGATCTTGCTGCGCAAGCTGCCCGGGTCGGGCGCTTCCGGCAGGTCAAGACGCGCAGTGGCATCGCTGGCGAGGATGCGCTGCACCAGCGCCACCATGGCGTCGGCCAATGCCGGGCTGTGCAGCAGGTGGTAGCGGTCGAGGCGATAGCGCTCGAAACGGTGCAGGTAGACGTTGTTCAGGCTGGCGCCGGTGTACAGCACACAGTCATCGATGACGCTGCCCTTGAGGTGCAGCACGCCGAACAGCTCGCGGGTCTGCACCGGCACGCCATGGATCGCCACATCCAGGCCGCGTAACTGGCGCTGCGCCTGATACCAGGCGGCGTTGCCCGGCTGCTTGCCGCCACCGAGCAGGCCGCGACGGGCGCGGAACCAGTCGACCACCACGGTGATCTGCAACTCGGGTCGCGCGGCCTTGGCCTGGTACAGCGCATCGAGCACCTGCTGCCCGGCCTCGTCTTCCTGCAGGTACAGCGCCACCAGCATGATCCGTCGGGTGGCAGTGGCAATGCGTTGCAGCAGTGCCTCACGGTAACTGGCAGCATCGGCCAGCACCTCCAGCGCATCGGCACCCACGGCAACGCCCGGCAGCTGGGCAAGGTAAGAATCAGCGGTCAAAGGTGACACCTCCAAAAGCACGGCAGCCGATGGGCTGCCGTGTGAGTGAGTTGCAGAGGTGCAGTGTAGAGGGTTGCGTGGCGCAGACCCAAGGGCTGCTGGCGCCGATCTGGCAGACGCAGCAGCACCTGGCGCTCATCACCGTCAGCGCAGATCGAAGCGATCGAGCTCCATGACCTTTTCCCAGGCCGCGACGAAATCCTTGACGAAGCGTTCGTTGCCATCGCTGCTGCCGTACACCTCCGACAAGGCGCGCAACTGTGCGTGGGAGCCGAACACCAGATCGACGCGGCTGGCACTCCAGCGCACCTTGCCGGTGCTGCGGTCGCGTCCCTCGAAGGCTTCGTTGTCGCCGTTGACCGGGGTCCAGACCACGCTCATGTCGAGCAGGTTGCGGAAGAAGTCGTTGCTGAGCACACCGACGCGGTCGGTGAACACACCCTGCTGGTTGTCGCCATGGTTGGCGCCCAGCACCCGCAGGCCGCCAACCAGCACGGTCAGTTCGGGGGCGGTGAGGGTCAGCAGTTGCGCACGGTCGAGCAGCAGTTTTTCCGCAGCGACGCTGTAGCGCGCCTTGCTGAAGTTGCGAAAGCCGTCGTGCAGCGGTTCGAGCACGGCGAACGACTCGACATCGGTCTGCGCCTGGCTGGCATCGCTGCGCCCGCCGTGGAACGCCACGCTGACCGGGTGACCGCCGTCCTTGGCCGCTTGCTCGACTGCGGCGCAACCGCCCAGCACGATCAGGTCAGCCATCGACAGCTGCTTGCCGCCGGCGTTGAACTGGCTGCGAATCTGCTCCAGCTGGGCCAGCACCTGCTGCAACTGCTGCGGCTCGTTGGCCGCCCAGTCCACCTGCGGCGCCAGACGCACGCGGGCGCCGTTGGCACCGCCGCGTTTGTCCGAACCGCGGAAGGTCGAGGCCGAGGCCCAGGCGGTGCGCACCAGTTGCGGCACCGTCAGCCCCGAGGCGAGCACCTGGCCTTTGAGCTGTTCGATGTCTGCGGCCGACAATGCAGCGCCCGGCGCAGGCAGCGGGTCTTGCCAGAGCAACTCTTCCCGCGGCATTTCCGGGCCGAGGTAACGCGACAGCGGCCCCATGTCACGGTGGATCAGCTTGAACCAGGCGCGGGCGAAGGCATCGGCCAGTTGCTCGGGGTGCTCCTTGAAGCGCCGCGCGATGGGTTCGTAGATCGGGTCGAAGCGCAGCGCCAGGTCGGAGGTGAGCATCGACGGCGCGTGGCGCTTGCCGGCATCGAAAGCGTCGGGAATCTGCCCGGCGCCCTGCCCGTTGCTGGGCTGCCACTGGTGCGCACCGGCCGGGCTCTTGGTCAGTTCCCAGTCGAAGTTGAAGAGGTTTTCCAGGTACTCGTTGCTCCAGCGGGTGGGCGTCGAGGTCCAGGTCACTTCCAGGCCGCTGGTGATCGCATCAGGGCCAACACCGCTGCCATGGCGGTTGTGCCAGCCCAGGCCCTGAGCTTCGAGGCCGGCCGCTTCCGGCTCGGCGCCAACGTTATCCGCCGAGGCGGCGCCGTGGGTCTTGCCGAAGGCGTGACCACCGGCGATCAGTGCCACGGTTTCTTCATCGTTCATAGCCATGCGGGCGAAGGTTTCGCGAATGTCGCGGCCCGAGGCAACCGGGTCGGGATTGCCTTCGGGGCCTTCAGGGTTGACGTAGATCAGGCCCATCTGCACCGCCGCCAGCGGGTTTTCCAGGTTGCGTTCGCCGCCCAGATCACGGCTTTGCTCTTCGGCGTGTTTCTCAGGCTCGGCCACCAGGTCGCCCTGGCCGGGCTCCTGGGCCTTGGTCTGCGCCTTGCCGTAACGGGTGTCGCCGCCCAGCCAGACCTTTTCCGAACCCCAGTACACGTCCTGGTCCGGCTCCCACACGTCGGCGCGCCCGCCAGAGAAGCCGAAGGTCTTGAAGCCCATCGACTCCAGCGCCACGTTGCCGGTCAGCACGATCAGGTCGGCCCAGGAAATGCGCTGGCCATACTTCTGCTTGATCGGCCACAACAGGCGCCGGGCCTTGTCCAGGCTGACGTTGTCCGGCCAGCTGTTGAGCGGTGCGTAACGCTGCTGACCGGACCCTGCCCCGCCACGGCCATCAGCGATGCGGTAAGTACCGGCACTGTGCCAGGCCATGCGCACGAACAACGGCCCGTAGTGACCGAAGTCGGCCGGCCACCAGTCCTGAGAATCGGTCATCAGCGCATGCAGGTCTTGCTTGAGCGCCTGAAAGTCGAGCTGGCGAAAGGCGCTGGGGTAGTCGAAATCCTCACCCAGCGGGTCGGACTTGTTCGAATGCTGGTGGAGGATGCTCAGGTTGAGCTGGTCAGGCCACCAGTCACGGTTGCTGGTGCCGCTGCCGGCGGTTTGATGGAACGGGCACTTCGATTCGCTCGACATCTCTCTCTCCCATGGGCTCGGGTCTGGTTGGATTCCGGTCTGCGCCAGTTGCCAGGGTGGCTGCACGCACGGTGCCTGCCTGCCCCTTCATCAGTGCGGTCTTGGTCAGACCGCTGCTGCCGGGTGACACACCCGGCAGCCCTGGAGACAGCGTAGTCCAGGCTCATTGCAGGTCTAATAGAGCGAGTGTTGAGCGTCGATAGGCTGGCTCTGTCAGCGCACCACCGCTTGCAGCGCCGTCCACAGCTGCGCGACATGCTCGCGCTCGGTGGGCAGCGCGCCGATCGACACCCGCACCATCCACTGCCCGTCGAGCTGCGCCGGGGTCACATAGGCCTGGCCGCTGTCGTTGAGCCTTTGCGCCCAGTCGCGGGTGTGCTGCTCCAGCGCCGCACCCTCGACGCCAGGCGGGCAATGGCGCAGACACAGGGTCTGCAAGTGCACCGGGGCAAGCAGCTGCCAGTCAGGGCTAGCCGCGACCTGCTCGGCCAGCCAGCGGGCGTTGTCCAGGTCACGGCGCAAACGTTGCTGCAGCGCTTCGACGCCTTCGCTGCGCAGCAGGAACCACAGCTTCAAAGCGCGGAAACGCCGGCCCAGGGGAATGCCCCAGTCACGCAGGTTCTTCACCTCGGCATCCACTGCCGATTGCAGGTAGCTGGGATTGGTGCTCATCACCCGAATCAGGTGCTGCGGATCGCGGACGTAGTACAACGAGCAGTCGAAGGCCACCCCCAGCCACTTGTGCGCATTGACCACCAGCGAGTCGGCCAGCTCGATACCCTCCCACATCCAGCGGCATTCGGGCAGGATCATCGCTGAGCCGGCCATGGCCGCATCGACGTGCAGCCACAGGCCATGGGCCTGGGCGATCTGCCCCACTGGCGTCAGCGGGTCGAGCGCGGTGGTGGCGGTGGTGCCACAGGTGGCGACGATGGCGCAGGGCTGATTGCCCCGGGCCAGGTCGTCGGCGATGGCCGCCTGCAAGGCCGCGGGGCGCATGGCGAAGTGTTCGTCGGTGGCGATCAGGCGAATGTTGTCGCGCCCAAAGCCTGCCAGCAGCGCGGCCTTGTCTACCGAGCTGTGGGCGTGGGCGCTGGCGTAGACGATCAGCGGCGCCGCCTGCGCTTGCACGCCGCCGCGCGCCAGGGCATAGCCGCTGGCCCGTTCCCGGGCGCAGATCAGCGCCACCAGCGTGCTGGTCGAGGCGGTGTCCTGAATCACCCCGCTCCACTGGCTCGACAGGCCGAACAGTTGGCGCAGCCAGTCGAGGGTGGTTTCTTCCAGCTCGCTCAGCGCCGGGCTGGATTGCCATGACAGGCCGAGCACGCCCAGGCCGGTGCTGAGCATGTCGCCCAGCACCGAAGGCAGGCTGGCGTTGGAGGGGAAGTAGCCGTAGAACTGCGGATGCTGCCAATGCGACAGCCCCGGCATCAGCAAGCGCTGAACATCGTCCAGCAGGCTGGCGAATGGCTCGCCGTGCTGCGGCGCGGCGCTGGGCAACGCTGCCTTGAGGTAGCCGGGCGCGACCTGGGCCATGACCGGGCGCTGCTCTACGCTCTGGCGGTAGTCGGCGATCAGGTCGATCAGTTGGTGGCCATGGCGGCGGAAGTCTTCGGGGGTCATTGGCGGTCCTCCACAGGCTGGCCCGTGGCGGAGAACGCCAGCGGGGGAGCGAGGCCGGCAGTGTAGGCTGGGCGCGCGGCGGGAAGAACCGCGCCGCGCGCATAGCTGCTATGTCGAAAGCGGCGAGCCGCCCTGAACACTGAACTGCGACTGCTGCCACAGGCTGAACACCCGCTCACGCAACCAGCGGTGCTCGGCTGAGCCATGCAAACGTTGATGCCAGACCACCCAGTAGCGCTGGCTATGGCGAACGAAGCCCAGGCCACGCCAGACCAGCGGATGGCGCTGACACAGCTGTTGGGCGATGTGCTCAGGCACGGTGACCAGCGCCTGGCTGTTACCCACCACCTGCACCGCAGCGCTGAAAAACGGCACCTCCAGGCTGACCCTGCGTTGCAGGCCCTGGGCGCGCAGATGGCGATCGACGAAGCTGTCCTTGTCACCGCCTGCGCAGATGCGCACATGGCGGTAGGCCAGGTAATCGTCCTGGCTCAGCGCATCGACCGCCGCCAGTGGATGCTCGCGGTGCATCAGGCACACCGCACGGTCTTCACCCAGCAGCCGGCCATGCAGGTTGGCGGGCGATTCATCGAACAAGGTGGTGGCAAGGTCGACCTCGCCATTGGCCAGCCACTGGTACTGCCCGGCCTGCCAGCTGCGATAGACCAGCGACACCCCCGGCGCCTCGCGCTCAAGCGCAGCCACCAGCAGCGGCAGCATGTGCTCTGCCACGTAGTCGGACGCCGCCAGGCAAAAGCGCCGCTCGCAGCGCGCCGGGTCGAACGCCGCAGGCTGAGGCAAGGCCTGCAGCGCCAGCAGCACCTCCTGCAACGGCTGCAACAACTGTTCGGCAGTTTCGCTCAGGCCATAGCCGCGTCCCTGGCGCACCAGCAACGGGTCGGCGAAGGCCTGGCGCAGGTGGGTCAGTTGACGGCTGAGTGCCGACTGGCTGCAGCCCAGGCGCAGCGCCGCATGGCTGAGGTTCTTCAGCTGCAGCAGGCATTCCAGGGTACGCAGGTGGGTCAGGCTGAGGGAGGCGAAGGCGGCGTTCATGGGCGCGGGCCGGCAGCCGGGAACGCCTGGCGCTCCCGGCCGGGGGATCAGTCGGTCAGGCCGACATAGACGTTCTGCACGTCGTCGTGGTGGTCGATGGCTTCGAGGAAGGCTTCCACCTCAGCCAGGGCTTCGGCGCCCAGGCTGGCAGCGCTGACCGGATTCTTCGGCGTGTAGCCGATCTTGGCCGAGGTCACGGTGAAGCCGAACTCCGGCAGGGCCTTCTGCACTGCGCCCAGGTCGCTGGTTTCGGTGATGAACAGGGTCGAACCTTCTTCCTCGCCCTCTTCAAAGTCCTGCGCACCGGCTTCGATGGCGGCCAGTTCCGGGTCAGCATCGCCCTCAGGCAACGCTTCGATCAGGCCAACGTGGTTGAAGTCCCAGGCCACCGAGCCGCTGGCGCCGAGCTGGCCTTTGCGGAAAGCCACGCGGATTTCAGCCACGGTGCGGTTGACGTTGTCGGTCAGGCACTCGACGATCAGTGGCACCTGGTGCGGGGCGAAGCCTTCGTAGCTCACTGCGGTGTACTGCACCGCGTCGCCATCGAGGCCCGCACCTTTACGGATTGCGCGCTCCAGCGTCTCGCGGGTCATCGAAGCCTTTTTGGCTTGATCGATAGCCAGGCGCAGGCGCGGGTTCATGTCCGGGTCAGCGCCAGACTTGGCCGCGATCTGAATCTCCTTGGCCAATTTGCCCATGACCTTGCCTTTGGCATTCGCCGCGGCTTCTCTGTGTTTGGCTTTCCACTGTGCGCCCATGTCGACTCTCTATGTTTCAGTGGCCGATTCCGGAAGCGACCGGCCAAGTGCGGTGCAGTTTATACGCCCTCATCGCAGCTTCGACAACCGAGCTGCGGTGCCCGGCGGGCTTCAGCGCGTCGCCACTACAAACAGCCGCGGGAAGGCCAGCAGCACTTTGCCATCACCGACGAGCGGACAGTCGGCGGCAATGGCAGCCAGGTACTGCGCCTCGAACGCCAGCTGCTCGGCTTCATCCAGGCGCGCCAGGTAGGGGCGCAGGGCCGAGCCCTTGAACCATTCCACCACCGCCTGCGCACCGCCTTCGAGGGGATGATGATAGGTGGTGCGCCACACATCGACACGCGAGCACAATGGGCTGAGCAGCTTGTAGTAGAAGCAAGCTGAATGCCGCGCGGGCAAGTGCAGGTCACCGAATCTTTCAGCCCAGGCCGGGCTTGCGGCCAGTGTGCGCAGGTGACGATGGGCCGGCTCTTCGGTGTTGTCGGGCGTCTGCACTGCCAGGCTGCCGCCTTCGTTGAGCTGCTCGAGCAAGTGCGGGTACAGAGTTGCGTGATCGTCCAGCCATTGCAGCGAGGCATTGGCAAGGATCAGGTCCTGGGCTTGGCGGGCGCGCCACTGAGCGATGTCGGCCTGCTCGATGCGTACGCGCGGGATGCTCAGGCGGGGCCGCTGTCGGGCCTTGTCGAGCATGTCCGGGTCGCTGTCGAGCGCGGTGACCTGAGCGTGACCGCAGTGCTGCAGCAAGACCTCGGTGGAGTTACCGGGGCCGCAGCCAAGGTCAGTGGCGTGGCGCACCGGGCGCGGTGGCACAGCGGCCAGCAGGTCGCGCACCGGCCGGGTGCGCTGGTCTTCGAAGCGGGAATACTGAGTGGCAGACCAGGTCATGGCACGGCTCCTTGTGAACGAAGGCGTCAGCATACGGCAGTCGCCCGGCAATGCCAGTCAGTGCTTGAGCAAGCGAATGTTACCGGGGGAAAAATTGCATTCCGTTTCCGCACAACGCTAGGCATAATGGCCGCCCTTGTTGGGGAGTAGCCTGCGCACGGCCATGCCGATGCGCGTTCATGTCAACATTCTCGGCGGCTGCCGTGGCGTGAACATCTCCGGATTGGCGAGACCAACGATGCATCCATGCCTAAGGTCGGGCGTGTGGTTGCGTCGTTGACTCATAGCCCGACCGGATAACCACCGTGAACCCGATATCCCTCATCTTCCTGGCTTTCGCCATGTCCACCGACGCCTTCGCCGCGGCCATCGGCAAGGGCGCCAGCCTGCACAAACCACGTCTGAGCGAGGCCTTGCGCACCGGCCTGATCTTCGGCGTCATCGAAGCCATCACCCCGCTGATCGGCTGGGCCATCGGCCAGGCTGCCGCCGACTACGTACAGAACTGGGACCACTGGATCGCCTTCACCCTGCTTCTGCTGCTTGGCCTGCACATGATCTACAACGGTTTCAAGGACGACCACGAAGAAGCGGAAAAGCCCAACCAGCATGGTTTCCTGATTCTTGCCGTCACCGCCTTCGCCACCAGTATCGATGCCTTGGCCGTGGGCGTGGGCCTGGCCTTCGTCGACGTCAACATCCTGGTCGCGGCCCTGGCCATTGGCCTTGCCACCACGCTGATGGTGACCCTGGGTGTGATGCTCGGCCGCGCCCTGGGGACGGTGGTCGGCAAACGTGCCGAAATCATCGGCGGCGTGGTGCTGATGCTGATCGGTGCGACCATTTTGTATGAGCATCTTTCGGTGCAGTGACGGCCTGGACGCGCAGTCTGCACGCGCGCCTTGCATCGCGTGGCGGGCTGCGTTGCAACGCTTTTCAACTGCCCTCTCGTTGCCGCCCCGATTTGTCGGTATGGTGGCGACACAGAAGGATGTTTTACATGCACAGGAAAGACTTAGATGCCCCAACGCAAAGTCATCAACGCATCCGTCAGCCCCAAAGGCAGCCTCGAGACGCTGTCGCAACGCGAAGTCCAACAACTGAGTGAAATGGGTACCGGTACCCTCTATACCCTGTTCCGCCAGTGCGCCCTGGCCATCCTCAATACCGGCGCCCATGTCGACAACGCCAAGACCATCCTCGAAGCCTACAAGGACTTCGAAGTACGCATTCACCAGCAGGACCGCGGCGTGCGCCTGGAACTGCTCAATGCCCCGGCCGACGCCTTTGTCGACGGCGAGATGATCGCCAGCACCCGGGAAATGCTCTTCAGCGCTCTGCGCGACATCGTCTACACCGAAAGCGAGCTCAACAGCCAGCGCATCGACCTGGAAAGCTCCCAGGGCCTGACCGACTACGTCTTCCACCTGCTGCGCAATGCCCGCACCCTGCGCCCGGGCGTCGAGCCAAAAATGGTGGTGTGCTGGGGCGGTCACTCGATCAGCAACGAGGAATACCAGTACACCAAGAAAGTCGGCCATGAACTGGGCCTGCGCAAGCTCGATATCTGCACCGGCTGCGGCCCGGGGGTGATGAAGGGGCCAATGAAAGGCGCCACCATCGCCCACGCCAAGCAGCGCATGCAGGGCAGCCGTTACCTGGGCCTGACCGAACCGGGGATCATCGCCGCCGAGGCGCCGAACCCGATCGTTAACGAACTGGTGATCCTGCCGGATATCGAGAAACGCCTGGAGGCCTTCGTGCGGGTCGGCCACGGCATCATCATCTTCCCCGGCGGCGCCGGCACGGCCGAGGAATTCCTCTACCTGCTGGGCATCCTCATGCACCCCGACAACGCCTCGCTGCCGTTCCCGGTGGTGCTCACCGGCCCGCGCAGCGCCGAAGCGTTCCTCCAGCAGTTGCACGACTTCGTCGGCGCGACCTTGGGCGAAGACGCCCAGCGCCATTACCAGATCATCATCGACGACCCGGCCGAAGTGGCGCGGCAGATGGTCGAAGGGCTCAAGGCGGTCAAGCAGTTCCGCCGCGAGCGCAACGACGCCTTCCACTTCAACTGGTTGCTGAAAATCGACGAAGGCTTCCAGCACCCCTTCGACCCGACCCACGAAAATATGGCCAGTCTGGCCCTGCGCCGGGAGCTGCCAGCGCACCAGTTGGCCGCCAACCTTCGCCGAGCGTTTTCCGGCATCGTCGCCGGCAACGTCAAGGACAACGGCATTCGCCTGATCGAGAAACACGGCCCTTACCAGATTCGTGGCGACAGTGCCGTGCTCGACCCGCTCGGGCGACTGCTGCAGGCCTTCGTCGATCAGCATCGGATGAAACTGCCCGGCGGCGCGGCGTACGTGCCGTGTTATCAGGTGGTGACCTAAGGCCCCAAGCGCGCGGTCCTGAACCTGTTCACAGGCCAGGACCGCTGCTCGCTCTGCAACATCTCGCAGACTTTTCCTACGCCAAGCGGTGAACCGACCGCAAAAAAAATAGTCTTTCGCTGACGATTGGGCCACCCCGATCGGATCGCGGCCCTCCTCTCGGGCCTTCATTTGCCCAGCTCCAGCGAAGATCGACATGCCTGATTCCCGCCCTGCCTTCTCCGCCCTTCCCGCCCTGCGCGGCGGCCTGCTCGCCGCCCTGGCCTTTCTTGCCGTGCCGGCCCATGCCGAGGAGCCGGCCAGCACCGCCCGCTGGGTCAGCGACAGCCTGACCACCTATGTGCGCAGCGGCCCCACCGACGGTCACCGCATCGTCGGTAACCTCAAGTCCGGGCAGAAAGTCACCTTGCTCAACACCCAGGGCAACTACAGCCAGGTACGCGGCGAGAATGGTGACCAAGTGTGGATTCTGAGCAACGACCTGCAAGCCGTGCCCGGCCAGAACGAACGCCTGCCGCAGCTCGACGCCGAGGTGGCGCAGTTGTCGGAGAAGCTCAAGACCATCGATGACAGCTGGAAGACCCGCGTGCAGGGCATGCAGGAAACCCTCGATTCGCGCAAGGCGCTGGTCGACGAACTGCAGACCCGCAACAGCGCCCTGAGCGAGCAGCTCGAACAGAGCCAGTCGAACTTGCGCGACACCCAGGCACGCCTGGGCGATGAGAACAAGCAGGTGATGATGCGCTACATGGTCTACGGCGGCAGCATCGCCGGCGCCGGCCTGCTGGTCGGCCTGATCCTGCCGGCGCTGACCCGCGGGCGCAAGCGCAACGATCGCTGGTTCTGATCGACTGAACACGAACAGCGACCCACCAAGCCGGCGTTGCCGGCCATCGCGAGTGAACCGCAGCAGCGGACCGTTCGCTCCCGCGATTAGTACCTGTGGGAGCGGCTTGAGCCGCGATGGGCCGCCAGGCGGCCCCAATGCTCCGTATGCACTATCACGATGTTTGCGCGCTGTCTGAGCTGGGCCTGCTGCGCAGGCCATCGCGACTGACGTCGCTCTTACAGGTCGTAGCGCACTGCCAGGCCCAGCGTGCGCGGGGCGCCGACGTCGAGGATGGTGCCGCTGCGGTTGTTGGTGATGTAGTGCTCGTTGAAGGCGTTCTTGATAAAGCCCGACAGCGCGACGTTGCGGGTCAGCATGTACTCGGCGTTGAAGTTGGCCAGCCAGTAGCTGTCGCTGCGCCGCTCTCCGGACACCTTGCCGGCAGCATCGAACTCATACTCCGAAGGCGCGGTGCTCTGGTACACCACATCGGTATTGAGCGTCAGACGCTCGTCCCAACGGTAGGTAGCGCCCACCGAGGCCTTGTAGCGCGGCGAATAGAGGAAATCCTGACCACTGCGGTCACGCCCATCATCGGCAAGAAATGCCTTGTATTTGCCCACCGTGACGGCAGCACCGGCATTGAGCGTCAGTTGCTCGCCGAGGTCTTTTTCGACGAACACTTCCAGCCCCTTGATGTCACTGCGACCGGCATTGAACACGTTCAAGACTTCGTTTTGCGGATCGAGCACGCTGACCTGCTGGTCTTTCCAGTCGGTGTAATACAGGTTGGCGCGGGTACGCAGGGTCTGTTCCATGAAGCTGCCACGGTACGACAGCTCGTAGTTGGTGGTGTATTCCGGGTCATAGGCCTGGTGACCACTGCCGGCGCGCACGTTGACGCCGCCACCACGATAGCCCTTCTGCACCATCACACCGACGAACTGACCTTCGGCCAGCTCGTAGTCAAGGCCAAGCTTGGGCAGCACGGCGCTGAATGATTTGCTGACCTTGGCGGGGCTGGAGATATCGTCGACCGGGATGTCGGTGTCGTTGTTCTCATGGTCGTAGCGCAGGCCCGTGATAAGCGTCCATTGCGGCGCGAAGGTCCAGTTCAGCTCGCCGAACAGCGCCTGGCTATCGATGGTGGTGTCACCTTTGACGCTGGCAAGCAGGCTGTTGTTGTTCAGCAGGCGGTCGTTGAACTCGTTGGTGCTCCGCCCGTAGTAAACCCCAGCAAAGCCTTTGAGCGTGTCGGCGTTGTAGTTCAGGCGCAGTTCCTGGCTGAACAGATCGCCTTGCTGGGTGCGCAAGACCACCTGGTTACGGGTGGCCGACTGGTCGAAGTCAAGGCGCGCGTCGTAGTCGGAGCGGGTATTGGCCGTGAGGCTTGTGATCGACCAGTTATCGTCCAGGCGGTAATCGAGCTTGGCACTGACCGTGTCCTGATCGAGCTTGTCGAAGGCGCGGGTGTTGGAACTCATCTTGTAGAAGCGCACGCGGTCGTTCTCGCGCATTGCGGTGATGTCACCCTTGCGGCTCTCGCCGTGGGCGTAGGTCAGCAGCACGTCGAGGTCTTCATTGGGCACGATCAGCAACTTGCCGCGCACGTTGCTGGTACGGGTGGGGTTGGCGTCATCGTTGCGGAAGGTGTTGTCGATGTAGCCATCGCCCTGCTGGTAATCCACGGCGATGCGGCCTGCGACCTTGTCGTCGATGATCGCGCCGCCTCCGGCCACTGCCGCACCGCGCTCGCCGTAGCTGCCCGTGTTGACCATGGCCGAGAAGCTTGGATCGAAGGTCGGGTTGCGGGTCTGGATGACCACCGCGCCGGCCAGCGAATTACGCCCCTGGGTGGTCGACTGCGGGCCGAGCAACACCTCGACCTGCTCGGTATCCCACAACGGCATGGGGCTCAAGGTCAGGGAGCGGTTGGGCTGTACCGCGCCGTCGACGAACACCGACACCGCACCATTGAGGGTGGCCGGACCCTGGTCATCGAAACCGGACACCGGCACGCCACGGATGCCCCAGTTTTCATTGCCCGCCTGGCTGAACACCCCCGGCGTGCGGGCGAACACATCGACCAGGCTGCTATCGGCCTTCTCGCGTAATTGCTGCTCGGTCACCACGACCACGCTGGATTGGGTTTCTTCCAGCGTGCGGTTGATCTTCTCACCGGTGACCGTGATGGGCGCAAGCTCCATCGCCTGATCCGCCGCCCAACTGGAATGAGTCACGCAAACAGCCGAGCCTACCAGCCATGCAACTGCATTTTTCCTGAACACCAGGTGCCACTCCCCTACGACTGATTATTGATTTTTTTCTTCGTGTCGACCGCTGCGTTGGAGGCAGCGGCGGGAGTCTATACGATGGCAAGATAAAACAGAATGTTACTGATAGGCGATCTCATTAACACCAGTCGGTACGTGCGCACTGAGTGCGCGCCGGGCACCCATCGCTGGCGGGCGCTGCGCTTGTGTGCACCGCCGCCGAGGCGCAGCGTGAGAGGCTCAACCGCGCAGGTTTACGACAGGTCCTGGTTGACCTGATTGATCGCCTGCACCACCTGGCGTGCACCGTGCTTGATATCGCTGATCGAAACCCCGGCCTGCGACGCGTACGACAACCCCAGCACGGCGCTGCTCTGGCTGTTCTCGATATCGACGATGGCCTGGCTGGCCAGGGTCTGGTTCTGCGCTACCACGCCGACGATCTCTTCGGTGGCCTTGCTGGTGCGTGCCGCCAATTGCCTGACCTCATCGGCCACCACCGCAAAGCCGCGGCCCTGCTCGCCTGCGCGCGCAGCCTCGATAGCCGCGTTGAGCGCCAGCAGGTTGGTCTGCGAGGCGATACCGCCGATGGTCTGCACGATCGAGCTGATTACCACCGACTGCTTGCCCAGCGCCTCGATGGTCACCGAGGCCGACTGCATCTGTTGCGACACGTTCTGCATGGTCGACACCGCCTGATCCACCACCGATGCGCCTTCACTGGCGCTGAGATCGGTGCGGGTCGAGACCTCCAGGGCCATCTGTGCGGCACGTTTGATCTCGTTTTCACGTTGCACCTGGTCGGTCACCACCGAGGCGAACTTGACCACGCGGATCAGGTTGCCTTCGGCGTCGTTGACCGGGTTGTAGCTGGCCTCCAGCCACACGTCTCGACCGCGGCTGTCGACGCGCTTGAAGCGTCCGCGCACGTACTGGCCGCTGTTGAGGGTTTTCCAGAAGTCGCTGTAAGCGGGACTTGCCACGTATTCAGCGTCACAGAACAGGCGATGGTGCTTGCCGACCACCTGATTCAGCGAATAGCCCATGCTGTGCAGAAACTGCTCGTTGGCATCGAGCACATTGCCGTTCAGGTCGAACTGAATCGCTGCGGTGGAGCGCAGCAGCGCATCGAGCAGTTCCTGGTTTTCCCGCGCCAGGCTCACCTGAGCCGAGACATCCGAGCCGTAGCCAATCACCTCGCGCAAATTGCCGCGCTCATCACGCATGGGATGCCAGCTCAGGCGCAGCCAGGCCAGTTGGTTACCGGCGCGCAGGAACCGATAGTCATCGCGCACGGCGACACCGTCGGCCACCGCCTTGGCGAAATTGCGAAAGCAGGCAAGCTTCGATACGTAGCCGGGGACCAGCTCGGAGAGGCGCTTGCCCAGCACCTGCGCAGCATCGCTGCCGATCGCTTCGGTGAATGCACGGTTGCATTCGATGACGCGGTAATCGGCATCCAGGCGCAGGAAAATACCTGCCTGCTCCATCAGGCCCAAGAGTTGCTGTACGCGGACCAGTTCGGCCTCGCAGTCGGCCAACATCGCTTTCAGATGCCGATTGAACATGGTTAAGACCTGCTTGTTCTAGAGAATGGGAGCGCAGTCAGGCAACTGCGTGGGTGGTGCCGTACTGAATGAACCAGGCTTCGAACGCGGCGAGCGACATGGGCCGGGCGATGAGAAACCCCTGTGCCTCCGCGCATCCCAGCGCTTGCACGTGATCGAGCTGCTCTGGGGTCTCGACACCCTCGGCCGTGACCTGGTAGCCCAGCTTGATCGCCAGGTCGATCACCGTCTGTACCAGGGTTCGTTCGCGGGCGGAGTCACGCGATTTCTGCACCAGCATGCGGTCGAGCTTGACCACGGTGGCGGGAATTCGACTGAGGTAGATCCAGTTGCTGTAGCCGGTGCCGAAGTCATCGATGGCGATCTCGATAGCGGCATCGCGGGCACGCTGCAATTGCTGCTGGACCACGTCCAGACGCTCGACCAGCATGCTTTCGGTGAACTCAAGCTGCATCCGCGAACTGCACAGGTTGCGCTCGGCAAGCCCGGCGAGCAGTCGATCCATGAATACCGGGCTTTCCAGATCACTGGCCGTGACGTTCATACTCACGCTGAAATCCAGGCCGCGGGTGCGCGCAAGCACATCGAACACCGCATGCATGACCCAGTCGCTGATCAACGGCATCAGCGCAGTCTTTTCCGCCAGAGGAATGAATTCGGCCGGGGAAATGTCGCCCAGGGTCGGATGCCGCCAGCGCAACAGCGCCTCGGCCGAGGCGCAGACCGAGCTGGCAATATCGACCCGCGGTTGCAGGTGCAGCGACAGTTGGTCGTCGCTGCGCAAGGCCTGGCTCAGCGAACTGAGCAGGATGAACGCACGCCGCTGCGCCGCATCGGCCTCCGGCTGATAGCCCGCGCAACGCCGCGATTGCCTGCGCGCCGCATCGGCTGCCCCCACCGCCCGGCGCAGCCACTCCAGGTCAGTGCCATCGCCGTCGCGTTGGTCGATACGGGAAATACCGATACCGACATCCAGCGGTACCGGGATGCCGTGGCAGGTTACCGGCGCCTGCAGTGCGCTGAGCATGCGCGCGCACAGCGCTTGGACATCGAATTCGGCTGGCACCAGGGTGCCGAAGCGCGTGGGACTGATGCGATAGAGCTCCAGGTCGGCGTCGATCTGCTGGGCCAGGCGATCCTTCACTTGCAAGGTCAGGTCATGGGCAAAGTTGTAGCCCAGCGCCTTGACCACGTCATTGAGGCTGGCGGCCTGAATCACGTCGAAGGCCACCAGTGAGACGCCTTCCTGCCTGGCCAGATGATCCTTGACGTCACATTCGAGCTTGATGCGGTTGAGCAGGCCCGTGGGGTGGTCGAGGAAGTTGCGCTGGCGAATGCCGGTGATGATGTGCATCGCCAACTGTGCGAAGCGATCGAGCATCGTCAGTTGTTCAGCCACCATTGCCGGCCGCGCCACCGTGTCGATGATGCAGAAACTGCCAATGGCCAGGCCGTCTTCGATGATCAACGGCGCCCCGCAGTAATAACGAATACCGGGCTCGCCAGTGACCAGCGGGTTGTCGCAGAAACGCGGATCGAGCGAGGCATCGGTGACTTCCAAAGGCCGCGCTTCGAGCAAGGTATGGGCGCAGAACGACACATCTCGCGACGTGGAGTGAGCCGCCAGACCGGTCTTGGCCATGAACCACTGGTGACGCTCGCTGACGATCGACACCAGGCACATCGGCGCGTTGAAGCAGGCACCGGCGAGTTCGACCAGCGCGCGCAGTTCGGCATGTTCCTGGTGCTGGAATACGCACAACTGCGCCACCTGGGCGAGGCGCTTGCGTTCGTTATGAGGAACCGGTGAAAGGTTCATCGCGATCCCCTTCGACGTTTGCCGATGTGCTGAAATTGAGCATTGCAAAACGGCCAGTATTTAGCCATTTCATTGCCATGAATGTTTTCAATGGCCGTGGTGCATGAAATACGCAGTTCAGTGTTCAAGACAGTCGATCCGGCGTCCTCGGTCGAGAGTAACGCGCCAGGGAATTGAGCCATCAGGGCCGCAGCATCGCGCCGCAAGTCGCCTGGGCGGTGGCCAACTGGCCAACCAATGGCATTGAGCCATCAAGCAGACCCGGCTGTTTCATGATCGTTCCCTGACCGCCTGGACAATTTTTTCTTCGGTTCGAATACAGGCTCGCGTTCAGCAATGTTTCGATGCTGAAAACTGGCAATAACGCCTATAAAAAAGGCGCCATTTTAATGCCGTCAAAAATAAGTTCTGCTTGCTGTATCTTTCAGCCCTCGATGAACGCCAGAACATAACTCGCCACATTCATCACTTACCTGCTTTTATCGGCCGCATTGCGCGATTGATAAGGGCGGGTGAATAAACATTCATGTAATTGTCTGTAACGGGTGAAAGACCCTTAATTGCGCTGGATCGATTAGCCGACAGACGCAACGGTTCGATCTCAGCGCGCTCGGGCCGTCGATGCGCAACGTTCCACGGGCACATCACGGCGGGTGCTACTCAGTCGTCCTGTGCCAATGCACACGCCTGCTTTGGCAACAGCAGCGGCGTCACCTGCACGTCATAAAGGCCCCGCGCAGCCAGCACCGGTTCGGCACAGCATACGGGCCTGACATCACTCAATTCCCAGGCCAGCCAGCCAGGCTCGTGGTAGCTGGCGCACGCCGCCGGGATGTCTTGCACCCTGAAAGGCCGAACGGCTTTGACCCGAACGATGGCCACTGCCCGGCCATCGGCGTCCTCATCACCCTCAACGTTCAGGAAACGCCGGTTTTCCACGATCAGCAGGTCTTCATCGGGTTGCAGGTCTGGGGCCCAGCGGCGGATTTCCAGGGTTTTTTCGCCGTTGGCGATGCGTGTACCGCTGGGATGAACGATGGATAGCGCTTTGATGGTGAACTCCTTGTACGGGCGCGGCACTGCGCCACTGCTAGGCTGTTGAGCGACGCATGCTGCTCATCCGACGCTCGCACGTCAACGTCGCCCTCTTCCACGCTCTCCAGCCCTGGACACCTGCATGACTTCAGCGCCGAACCCTAACTCTTTCGATGCAATGACCACTGCCCGCCAGCTCGCTGCGCAGTTCGCCGAAACCGCCCGTGAGCGGGATGTGGCCGGCGGTACGCCCAAGGCCGAGCGCGATGCACTGCGCCAGAGCGGCCTGCTGGCCTTGAGCATTCCCCGCGAACTGGGCGGTCATGGCGCCACCTGGAGTGAAACCCTGGACGTAGTGCGCCAACTGGCCATGGTCGACAGCTCGGTGGCCCACGTATTGGGTTTTCACCACCTGATGCTCGCCACCGTTCGCCTGTTCGCGCAGCCGGCGCAGTGGCAGCCCTGGCTCGCACAAACGGCCGCGCAACACCTGTTCTGGGGCAACGCGCTGAATCCGCTGGACCAGCGCACGGTGGTCGAGGTGATCGATGGCGTGCGCACCTTCAACGGCCAGAAAAGTTTCTGCTCCGGCGCCAGCGACTCACAGATGCTGATTGCCTCGGCCATCGATCGTGCCGCGGGCGGCCGCTTGCTGATCGCCGCCATTCCCACCTCGCGCACGGGCATCACGCTCCACGATGACTGGGACAACATCGGCCAGCGCCAGACCGACAGCGGCAGTGCCAGTTTCGATGCAGTGCGGGTCGAAGACCACGAGCTACTGCTCGACCCCGGCCCGCTGAGCACGCCGTTCGCCTGCCTGCGGCCATTGATCGCGCAGTTGCACTTTACCCACCTGTTTCTGGGCATCGCCGAAGGCGCTTTGGCAGAGGCCCGTCAGTACACCTTGCAACAGAGCCGCCCCTGGCTGCGGGCCAAGGTCGAGCAGGCCAGCGATGACCCCTACGTGCTGCGTCACTACGGCGAATTCTGGGTGGCGCTGGAGGGCGTGCGTCTGTTGGTGCAGCGCGCCGCGCAGCAGCTGGATCAGGCCTGGGCCGAAGGTGAGGCGCTCGGTGCCGAGCAACGTGGGCAACTGGCGGTGTCGATCGCCACGGCCAAGGTCGCGGCTAGCCGCAGCGGGCTGGACATCTGCAACCGCCTTTTTGAAGTCACCGGGGCACGCGCCACCCAGGCTGCGCTACGCCTCGACCGCTACTGGCGCAACCTGCGCGTGCAAACCCTGCATGACCCGCTCGACTACAAACTGCATGAACTGGGCGAGTGGGCCTTGAAACGGGTGCTGCCGACGCCATCTTTCTACAGTTGAGGGCCACCGAAGCCGGGGTATCGAACCGTCCCCTGCGCCAACCGGTCCATTGCTCGTCAGGCTTTCCCACCTTCAGGAGCTATTTCCATGAGCAGTTCCCCCTACGTGCCGCCCAAAGTCTGGCGCAACGACGCCGCGTCCGGCGGCAAGTTCGCCAGCACCAACCGGCCCGTGGCTGGGCCGACCCACGACAAGGACCTGCCCGTCGGCAAGCAGCCGCTGCAGCTGTACTCACTGGCCACGCCCAATGGGGTCAAGGTCACCATCATGCTCGAGGAACTGCTCGCCCTCGGCCACAGCGGGGCCGAGTACGACGCCTGGTTGATCAAGATTGGCGATGGCGATCAGTTCTCCAGCGGCTTCGTCGAGGTCAATCCCAACTCCAAGATCCCCGCCCTGCTCGACCGCAGCGTGGAACCGCCGCTGCGGGTGTTCGAGTCGGGCTCGATCCTACTGCACCTGGCCGAGAAATTCGGTGCACTGCTGCCCAAGGATCTGGCCGCACGCACGGAAACCCTGAACTGGCTGTTCTGGCAGATGGGCTCAGCGCCCTACCTGGGTGGCGGTTTCGGGCATTTCTACGTGTATGCACCGGAGAAAATCGAGTACGCCATCAACCGCTTCACCATGGAGGCCAAGCGCCAACTGGATGTGCTGGAACGGCGTCTGGCGGTCAGTCTCTATCTGGGGGGTGACGACTACAGCATCGCCGATATCGCCGTGTGGTCGTGGTACGGGCAACTGGTGCTCGGTAGGGTATATGACGCCGCAGAGTTTCTCGCGGTCGAAGAGTACCCACACGTTCTGCGCTGGGCCAAGGCCATCGCCGAACGCCCGGCCGTGCAGCGCGGCACCCGGGTCAACCGGCCCTGGGGCGATGAAGCGACCCAGGTGGTCGAGCGTCACAGTGCGGCAGATTTCGATAAGTGACCGAGGGCCGCGTCATGCGGCTCGTGCTGTTCGTTCAAACAATTGGGGCCGCCGAGCGGCCCATCGCGGCTAAAGCCGCTCCCACAGGAGTAGCGTAGATCCCTGTAGGAGCGGCTTCAGCCGCGATGGGCTGCAAAGCAGCCCCAACCAAAGCGGTTTAACTGAACTCCGTGTCACCCCACCAAATGCAGGAAGTGCAGGTGGCGTTCGTAGTGGTCGAGAATATCGCCGATCACTTCATCCTTGGACCAACCCATCACATCATGGTCCTGGCCACCTTCACGCAAATGCACTTCAGCTCGGAAGTATTTACGGTCATCGCCATCGGCATCGCTGGTGACGAAGCTGGGCATGGCATAGGCCTGGGGGCGGATGTGGTAAACGAACGTGTCGTCGCTGGGGCCGACCTTGAGGGTCACCTCACCGTCATCGCCCTGTTCCACCACACACTCATAGCCCTGGCGGCGCCACTCTTCGGCAACCGACTGGCATGCCGGCAGGCCGACATCGCTGATGAAGCGCAGCACGTGCGAGCGCCGCGGGAACATCGCCAGAGTGCGCAGGCGCCGCTGCCAGTTGCTCGCCCCGCGCGAGGACGTGGGTGAAATCGCCAGTGCCTGGTGACGCAGGCCGCGCTTGGTGGCATCGAGTTTCAGCGCCTTGAGCAACCCACGCATGCTGAACAACAGGGCGATAGTGAACGGCAATGCGCTGGCGATGGTGGCGGTCTGCAACGCTTTCAAGCCGTCTGCCAGCAGCAGCGCGATCGCCACCAAGCCCATGCTCGAAGCCCAGAAGATGCGCTGGCGCACCGGTGTGTTTTCCTGCCCACCCGAGGCGAGCATGTCCACCACCATGGCGCCAGAGTCGGCCGAGGTGACGAAGAACACCACGACCATGACGATCGCCAGGGTGCTGATAGCGCTGGAGAACGGGAAATGTTCGAGGAAGGCGAATAACGCCAGTGAAGTGTCCTTGTCCACCGCCTGAGCCAGGTCGGTGAAGCCCTGGTCGAGGATCATGTGGATGGCGGTGTTACCGAACACGGTCATCCACAGCAGGGTGAAACCGGTCGGCACCAGCAGTACACCGGTGACGAACTCACGGATGGTCCGGCCGCGGGAAATCCGCGCGATGAACAGGCCGACGAAGGGCGACCAGGCCAGCCACCAGCCCCAGTAGAACAGCGTCCAGCCGCCGATCCAGTCGCTCTGCTGGTAGGCGTTGAGGTTCATGGTGCGGCTGACGATCTCGCCCAGGTAGCCGCCGGTGTTCTGCACGAAGGTCTGGAAGATCAGCACGGTCGGGCCGAGGATCACCACCATCAGCAGCAACAGCACGGCAAGGCCGAGGTTGAGCTCGGACAGGCGACGAATGCCTTTGTCCAGGCCGGATACTACCGACAGCGTAGCGAGGAAGGTGGTACCGATGATCAACGCGATCTGGATCGGAATCGAAACCGGAACGTCGAACAGCGCATTCAGGCCGGTGTTGATCTGCGAAACGCCAAAGCCCAGCGAGGTCGCCACGCCAAACACCGTGCCGATAATGGCGAAGATGTCCACGGCATGGCCGATGGGGCCATAGATGCGCTCACCGATCAGCGGGTACAGCGCCGAACGCAAGGTCAGCGGCAGGCCGTGGCGGAAGCTGAAGTAGGCCAGGATCAACGCCACGATGGCGTAGATGGCCCAGGCATGCAGCCCCCAATGGAAGAAGGTGATACGCATCGCCTCTCCCGCAGCTTGCACCGTACCGCCATCACCGAACGGCGGTTTGGCGAAGTGCATCACAGGTTCGGCAACGCCGAAGAACATCAGGCCAATACCCATGCCTGCGGAGAACAGCATGGCGAACCAGGTCATGCTGCTGAAATCGGGCGTGCTGTGGTCAGGTCCGAGCTTGATGTCGCCATAGCGACTCAACCCCAGAAACACCACCGTGCCCAGAATGATTGCCACGGCCAGGATATAGAACCAGCTGACGTTGCCGATGATCCAGCCCTGAATGTCGGCGAACAGCGCCTGGGCGTGGGTCTGGAAGACGCTGGCGTAGAGCACCAGCACCAACAGCAGAAAAGCCGAGATCCAAAAGACGGGCGGGTTGATGCTGGCGGGTTTTTCCTGGTCGGGCTTTGTCGGCATACACGTGAAACTCCTGCTGCGCGTCTGGCTGACGCTTTTATGAAAACTAGCGTAACCCTGACCCATTTAGCTGGCGAGGGTTCGCAATGATAAACGCCGCTTTGAGAAAAACCCCAGTCGCTCATGGGTCTTGAACGTCGAGCGTGCCGACCAAGGCACTATGTAGTGAATGTTAATTTCCACTACAAAACTATTGACGGCGTGTTTTGCCCTTGGGCATGATTGGGCCGTCTCCCTGATCGGGGACGGTGGCACGGGTATTCCAGGCGGCTTGCGCGGTAACGCACGCCGTCTCTGGAGCGGGAACTGTCCAAAAGACAGCGTGAGAAAGCCCCTGTTGCAATGCTGCGTAGCAGCTTTGGAAGTGCGCTACACCACGTGGCGCCAAGTCTGAACGACACCGACAATGGGTAATGGGGGCTTTATGATGAACCTGAACGACAAACCGACTATCGATCAATTGGCCCAGCTGTTCGCCGCGCGCAAAGACAGCCTGGACGACCATCTGCTGTGGCTCAGCCAGTCCGGCGAAGTTCGCCTCGACCGTCTGCCACCTAACTCCGCCGTCGATGATTGCCTCCAACACCTGCCCAGCATGCGCGCCCGCTTCAAGGTGTACCGCCGCGGCCAGGGCTTCGTCGGCAAGAAGGCGGCTGCCGACACCGAGTTCGTCGCCCGGGTGCTGCAGACCCTGCAACAGGAATGGCCTGCTGCCCGCGAGCGTGATGCGGTGAAGGTGATCGAACCAATCGAATGATCTGCCCTGCATGAACACAACGCCCGGCGATCCTGCCGGGCGTTGTCGTTTTAACCCTTCAGGCGCGCAAGCGTTTGCTCGGCAGGGGTTCTGCGGCGGTGGCCAGGGCTCGCGCACGGTTGACGCCCCAGACCATGGCGCGGGTCATGCTCTCGCCGGGGCGCTGGCGGTGGTATTCCTCATGGATCGCCCTGCCCTCACGGCTGTACAGGCCCAGAAACAGCTGGGTGGCCCCCAGACGAGAAAGACGCACCTGCACATCGAACGATGTGCCATCGCTCAGCGCTTCGTCGTGACAGCGGCTGTGCAGATTGGCATCGGCCCATTGCCAGTAGACATCTTCCCTGACTCGCATGGCATTTTCCCTCGGCATTGTTGAAATGCCCTACAGAAAACCATACAAGCCCTGACTCAACGAGCCTTAACCACCGATACGCTGCGCCGGATCAAGCAATCGGCGAAAAAAGCCACCGTCCAGCGCACGATCCGCCGCTGCAGCGTGCCTCAGGCGGCACGCCCTGCCCTGCCACTCAGACGCTGCCCTAGCCGCGCGCCGAACACATTGATCAACAGCCCCAGCATTACCAGGGCCGCGCCCCAGCATTGCAGCGTGCTCAGCCGTTCGCCGAGCAGCACCGCCGAAGAGCTCAGGCCAATCACCGGCACCAGTAGAGAAAAGGGCGCGACCTTGCCCGCCGGATGGCGCGACAGCAACGTGCTCCACAGGCTGTAACCGACCATGGTGGCAATGAACGCCAGGTAGGCCAGCGCCAGCACGGAGTTGAGCGAGATGTTCAGCAGCGCATGGCTGATCGCCTCGGGGCCTTCCAGCCACCACGACAGGGCCAGGAATGGCAGCGGCGGAATCAGGCCGCCCCAGATCACCAGCGCCACCAGGTCGACCTTGCCGAAGCGCCGAGTGATGATGTTGCCCAGTCCCCACATGGCGCCGCCGCACAAGGTCAGCAGCAGCGCGATCAACGGCACATGGCTGCTGTCTTCGCTGCCGATCACCGCCAGGCCTGCGGCGGCCACCAGCAGACCCAGCACGCTGGCCACGCGCAGGCGCTCGCCCAGAAACAGCGCAGCGAAGCCCAGGGTGAAGAACGCCTGCGACTGCAGCACCAGTGATGCCAGCCCCGGCGGCATGCCGCTGTACATGGCCTGGAACAGAAAGGCGAATTGCCCCAGCGAGATGGTGGCACCATAGGCGATCAGCCAGCGCCACGGCAGCTTGGGTCGTTTGACCAGCAGCACGGCAGGAAACGCCACCAGCAAAAAACGCAGGGCGCCCAGCAGCATGGGAGGCAGCCCGTCCAGTCCCACCTTGATGACCACGAAGTTGACTCCCCATGCAACGATCACCACCAGGGCGATCAGCAGGTCCTTGAGCGGCATCTGGGCTTTTCCTTGTACTCACGGTTATAGAAATATTTCGAAACAGCATAAACCGATCGGCCTTTCCCCGCCCGCAACAGTTTTCTGTTGTGGCGGCGCAACAGTCGAGCCCGCAGCACAGAGCGCCTGTCACCTGCAATTCACAAGACCGTCGTAATCTGCGGCGCACCCATTCGTCTCCAGGTTGACCTGCATGCTGCGCCGCCTCGTCATGCTGTGCATGCTGCTTCCCGCCCTGGCCTGGACGGGCCCGACGCAGCTCCGTATCCAGGGCTCCAACACCATCGGCTCCGCCCTGGCTCCGGCACTGGTGCAGGCCTGGCTACGCGCGCAAGGGGCGACGGCAATCGATCAGAAGGCCGGCCACAGCGTTAATGAGTGGATTATCAGCGGCACCGACACCAGCGGTCGTACGCTACGGATCGACCTCGGTGCCCACGGCACGCGAACCGGATTCAGCGCCCTGGCTGCAGGCGCCGCCGACCTGGTGACCGCCTCGCGACCGATCAATGACGATGAAGCCCAGGCCTTGCAGGCACTGGGCGACCTGCGTGCAGCCGCGAGCGAGCAGATCATCGGACTCGATGGCGTGGCGATCATCGTCCACCCCGACAATCCGCTGACCCGGCTGAGCATCGAGCAACTGGCCCAGGTGTTTTCCGGTCAGGTGCAGCGCTGGGAGCAGCTCGGCGTGCGCGGAGGCGAGATTCATGTGTATGCGCGTGATGAACGCTCCGGCACCTTCGATACCTTCGCCAGCCTGGTCCTGCAGCCTGCGCAGCTTCAACTGGCCCGCACGGCGACGCGTTTCGAGTCCGCCGATGCCCTCACGGCACAGGTCGCCCGCGACCGCCATGCGATTGGTTTCAGCGGCTTGGCCTCGGTGCACGGCGTGCGCACCCTGGCGATCGCGGCCGGCGATGCGCCCGCCCTTCTGCCCAGCAGAGCACTGGTCGCCAGCGAAGACTATCCGCTGTCGCGGCGCTTGTACTTCTATCTACCCCAGCCAGCCAAGGCCGACGCAGGCGCACTGGCCGACTTCACCCAAAGCGCCGCAGGACAGGCCATCGTCGCCGCCTACGGCTTCGTCTCACAGCAGATCCAAGCCCTACCAGTGGCCATGCACCGCAACCAGCCGCCGGCCTATGCCGAGCTGGCGCAGCACGCCAGACGCCTGAGCGTGAGCCTGCGCTTCCAGCCCGGCAGCGCGCAGTTGGACAACAAGGCACTGCGCGATGTCCAGCGCATCGCCAGCTATCTGGACAGTACCGGCAAGCTGCGCGGACGTGCGGTCGTGCTGGGTTTCGGCGACCGCAAGGAAACCCCAGGTCGCGCCGCCCTGCTGTCGCGCCTGCGGGCACTGGCGGTGCGCCGCGAACTGGCTCGACATGGCGTCGAGACCCTGCAGGTCGAGGGCTTGGGTGAGCAGCTGCCAGTGGCCGGCAATCAGCACGCGCAGGACCGCCTGCGCAACCGCCGGGTCGAGGTGTGGGTTTACTGAGCCGGCAACTGGCTCAGGGCGCGACACCTTCTACAATGATGACCTCAGCCTGCGCCGCGCCCTGGCGATGGCCACAGGCCTCCTGGTACTCGGCTGAGCGATAGCAGGCCAGGGCCTGCTCGTAGGAGTCGAATTCGATCACCACGCTACGCTGGGGTGTCGGCCGTCCTTCCAGCGCTTCGCTGCGCCCGCCCCGCGCGAGGAAACGCCCGCCGTACTGGCTGAACGCAGCCGGCGCGCGCTGGGTGTACTGCTGGTACTGCTGGGGGTCGGTGACATCGACATGGGCAATCCAGTACGCCTTCATCTGCACTCTCCACTCAAAGGAATCTGTGTATGATGGTATACCATAATAATCACCCGTAGACAGTGAGTGTGCACCATGGCTTTCAACAGCATCGAAGAGCTCCTAGAGGACTACCGCCAAGGCAGGATGGTCTTGCTGGTGGATGACGAAGACCGGGAAAACGAAGGCGACCTGTTGATTGCCGCCGAGCGCTGTGATGCCCATGCAATCAACTTCATGGCCCGCGAAGCCCGCGGGCTGATCTGTCTGACCCTGACCGACGACCACTGCCAGCGTCTGGGCCTGGAACAGATGGTACCGGCCAACGGCAGCGTGTTCAGCACCGCGTTCACGGTGTCCATCGAAGCCGCCAGCGGCGTCACCACCGGCATCTCCGCCGCCGACCGGGCGCGCACCGTGGCCGCCGCGATGGCCGCCGACGCCCGCCCGGAAGACTTGGTGCAACCCGGGCACATCTTTCCGCTGCGCGCCCGTGAAGGCGGCGTGCTCAACCGCGCCGGGCATACCGAAGCCGGCTGCGACCTGGCGCGCCTGGCCGGTTTCACCCCGGCTTCGGTGATCGTCGAGGTGCTCAACGACGACGGCACCATGGCCCGCCGCCCCGACCTGGAAGTCTTCGCCGCGCGCCACGGCATCAAGATCGGCACCATCGCCGACCTCATTCACTACCGCCTGAGCACCGAGCAGACCATCAAGCGCATCGGCGAGCGCGAGCTGCCCACCGTGCACGGCACCTTCCGCCTGGTCAGCTACGAGGACCGCATCGAGGGCGGCGTGCACATGGCGATGGTCATGGGCGACATCCGCCGCGAGCAACCGACCCTGGTGCGCGTGCACGTGATCGACCCGCTGCGCGACCTGGTCGGCGCCGAGTATGCCGGGCCGGCCAACTGGACGCTGTGGGCGGCGCTGGAGAAGGTCGCCAGCGAAGGCACCGGGGTGGTGGTGATCCTTGCCAACCACGAATCCTCCCAGGCCCTGCTGGAACGCATTCCGCAGTTGACCCAACCGGTACGTCCTTACCAGCGCGGGCAATCGAAGGTGTATTCGGAAGTCGGCACCGGCGCGCAGATCCTGCAAGACCTGGGCGTCGGCAAACTGCGTCACCTCGGCCCGCCCCTCAAGTACGCAGGCCTGGCCGGCTATGAGCTGGAAGTGGTGCAGAGCATCCCGTTCGAGCCGCAGGCGTAGGCACGCGCCACCGGCCATTACACGTTGTCACCGAGTGATGGCCGGTCGCCTGCTCCTACTTGCCAAAATCTTGGAATACCATAATATGATATTCCGTAGACCTTAATACCTGCCCCACCGCTTGACCCCGGATTTCCGGTGCTGCACCTGCTGCAAAGCTGCTCCCCGAACACGATTGGCGGGCACACATTCCAGCCTGCCTCGAATAACAAAAGTAACGAGGGCGTAACCATGCTGTTGAGCAAACGTGTCACCGCAGTGCTGTCTGCCAGCCTGCTCACCCTGGCCTGCCAGGCCGCGACTGCCGCCGAGAGCGTCAACTTCGTCAGCTGGGGTGGCACTACCCAGGATGCGCAGAAAGAAGCCTGGGCCATCCCTTTCAGCAAGCAGACCGACATCAAAGTGGTGCAGGACGGCCCAACCGACTACGGCAAGCTCAAGGCCATGGTCGAAAGCGGCAACGTGCAGTGGGACGTGGTCGATGTCGAAGCCGACTTCGCCCTGCGTGCAGCCAGTGAAGGGCTGCTCGAGCCGCTGGACTTCAACACCCTCCAGCGCGACAAGATCGACCCGCGTTTCGTCTCCGACCACGGTGTCGGTTCGTTCTTCTTCTCCTTCGTGCTCGGTTACAACGACGGCAAGGTCGGCGCCAACAAGCCAGTCGACTGGAGCGCGCTGTTCGACACCAAGACCTACCCCGGCAAGCGCGCACTGTACAAATGGCCAAGCCCGGGCGTGCTGGAACTGGCCCTGCTGGCCGACGGCGTGGCCCCCGACAAGCTCTACCCGCTCGACCTGGACCGCGCCTTCAAGAAACTCGACACCATCAAGAAAGACATCGTCTGGTGGGGCGGTGGCGCACAGTCGCAGCAACTGCTGGCCTCGGGTGAAGCCTCGCTGGGCCAGTTCTGGAACGGCCGGGTCTATGCCCTGCAGCAAGACGGCGCGCCGGTGGGCGTGAGCTGGAAGCAGAACCTGGTCATGGCCGATTTCCTGGTCATCCCAAAAGGCGCGAAGAACAAGGACGCGGCCATGAAATTCCTGGCCAATGCCAGCAGCGCCCAGGGCCAGGCCGATTTCGCCAACAAGACCGCCTACGCGCCGGTCAACGTCGACAGCGTGGCCAAGCTCGACAAGGACCTGGCGCCCAACCTGCCGACCGCCCATGTCAGCGATCAGGTCACCCTGGACTTCGCCTACTGGGCCAAGAACGGTCAGGCCATCGCCGCGCGCTGGAATGAGTGGTTGGTGAAATGAAAGTCGCCATCAACGCCTTGCAAAACGCCCAGGGGCCAGGAGCATCGGGCAGCGTCGCCCGTCGCCCAGGCCTGGGCCAGCGCTGGAAAGGCAGCCGCAACCTGCTGCCTGCCCTGCTCTTTCTCGGCCTGTTCTTCTTCGTGCCGCTGATCGGCCTGCTGCTGCGCGGCGTGCTCGAACCGGTGCCGGGGCTGGGCAACTACGAGCAGCTGTTCGCCAACTCGGCGTACACCCGAGTCCTGGTCAACACCTTCTCGGTCGCTGGCCTGGTGACGCTGATCAGCGTGCTGCTGGGCTTCCCGCTGGCCTGGGCAATCACCCTGGTGCCACGCGGCTGGGGTCGCTGGCTGCTGAACATCGTACTGCTGTCGATGTGGACCAGCCTGCTGGCGCGCACCTACTCCTGGCTGGTGCTGCTGCAAAGCTCCGGGGTGGTGAACAAGGTGTTGATGGCGCTGGGCATCATCGATGCCCCGATTGAAATGGTGCACAACCTCACCGGGGTGGTGATCGGCATGAGCTACATCATGATTCCGTTCATCGTGCTGCCGTTGCAGGCGACCATGCACGCCATCGACCCGATGGTGCTGCAGGCCGGTTCGATCTGCGGGGCCAGCCCCTGGACCAATTTCTGGAAGGTGTTCCTGCCGCTGTGCCGCTCGGGGCTGTTCTCCGGTGCCTTGATGGTCTTCGTCATGTCGCTGGGCTATTACGTGACCCCGGCGCTGCTGGGCGGAGCGCAGAACATGATGCTGCCCGAGTTCATCATTCAGCAGGTGCAGTCGTTCCTCAACTGGGGCATGGCCAGCGCTGCCGCGGCACTGCTGGTGGCGATCACCCTGGTGCTCTTCTACCTGTACCTGAAGCTGCAACCGGAATCCCCGGTCGGCAACGCGAGGTAATTCAGCATGCTTCTTTCACCCAACGCCATGGGCCGGCCGCTGCGCACCGGCCTGTACCTGACCACCGGGGTCATCGCCGCCTTCCTGCTGCTGCCGGTGGTGTTCATCGTGCTGCTGTCGTTCGGCTCGTCGCAGTGGCTGGTGTTCCCACCGCCGGGCTGGACGCTGAAGTGGTACGGCCAGTTCTTCTCCAACCCCGAATGGATGGACGCGGCACTGGCCAGCCTGAAGGTTGCCGTGCTCACCACGATCGCGGCGGTGGCGCTGGGCCTGCCAACCGCCTTCGCCCTGGTGCGCGGGCGCTTTCCCGGCCGCGAAATGCTTTACGGGCTGTTCACCCTGCCGATGATCGTGCCGCTGGTGATCATCGCTGTGGCGGTGTACGCGCTGTTCCTCAAGCTCGGCTACACCGGCACGCTGTTCGCCTTCGTGGTCAGCCATGTGATCGTCGCCCTGCCGTTCACCATCATCTCGATCATCAACTCGCTGAAATTGTTCGACCAGTCGATCGAGGACGCTGCGGTGATCTGCGGCGCCTCGCGTTTGCAGGCGATCTTCAAGGTGACCTTCCCGGCGATTCGCCCGGGGATGATCGCCGGCGGCCTGTTCGCCTTCCTGGTCTCGTGGGATGAGGTGGTGCTCAGCGTGATGATGGCAAGCCCCGACTTGCAGACCCTGCCGGTCAAAATGTGGACCACCCTGCGTCAGGACCTGAGCCCGGTGATCGCCGTCGCCTCGACGCTGCTGATCGGTCTGTCGCTGTTCGTCATGTTCATTGCCGCCGCCTTGCGCCGGCGCGCCGAAGCCAACGCCTGAGCCCTGCGGAGACAACAACAATGAGTGCAGTGATCCAAGACAACGCGCCGGGCAAGACCCTGGTCAGCCTGCGCGGCCTGAACAAGCATTACGGTGACTTCACCGCCGTGGACAACCTCGACCTGGACATCCAGGACGGCGAGTTTCTCACCTTCCTCGGCTCCAGCGGTTCGGGCAAATCCACCACGTTGTCGATGCTCGCAGGCTTCGAAACCCCGAGCAGCGGCGAAATTCTGGTCGACGGCCAGTCGCTGGTGCAGGTGCCGCCGCACAAGCGCGACATCGGCATGGTGTTCCAGCGCTATTCGCTGTTCCCGCACCTGAACGTGCGCGACAACATCGCCTTCCCCCTGGCCATCCGCAAACTGGCCGCCGCCGAGACGCGCAAGCGCGTCGATGCCATGCTCAAGCTGGTGCAGCTCGAGCCGTTCGCCCACCGCAAGCCGTCGCAGATGTCTGGTGGCCAGCAGCAACGGGTGGCGATTGCCCGCGCACTGGTGTACGAACCGCGCATCCTGCTGATGGACGAACCGCTTGGCGCACTCGACAAGAAACTGCGTGAAGACTTGCAGGACGAACTGCGTCAGCTGCACCGGCGCCTGGGCATCACCATCGTCTACGTGACCCACGACCAGGAAGAGGCCATGCGCCTGTCGCAGCGCATCGCCATCTTCAGCCACGGCAAGATCGTTGGCCTGGGCACTGGCTACGACCTCTACCAGAACCCGCCCAATGCCTTCGTCGCCTCGTTCCTGGGCAACTCCAACTTCCTGCGCATCACTGCCCAGAGCAACGGCGCCGGCACCTTCGAAGGCCAGCCGCTGGCCATCCGCCTGACGCCTGGGCTCACTGCCGGCAGCGAAGCGCTGATCATGGTGCGCCCGGAAAAAGCCCTGGCCATGACCCTGCAACAGGCCGCCGCCGAGCCGCTGCCGGCAGGCTGGAACGAAGTCAGCGCCAAGGTCGGCGAAGTGCTGTTCCTCGGCGAAAGCCAGACCTGCCACGTACGCACCGACGGCGGCACCGAGCTGACGGTCAAGGCGCTGTCGGCAGCCGGCATGCCGATGCAACCGGGCGAGACGGTGAAGGTACGTTGGGCCGTCGCCGACGCCTGCATCTATACCGAATGGGCCGAGAGCGACCTGAGCAAGGCGGCCGGAGCGCACTGAATGCGTATGCCGTGGAGGCGCCGCAATGGCTGCTTCCACGGCCTGCCAATGCCTTGCGGGGCCATTCAAACGCCCTTTTCAAACGCTTGTATGCTTTTTCGTTGACAGCCCGCTGAGTGCGTCCTACCCTCGCATCACTTCCCCGTGTGTGCAGGCAATCCGGTGGGCAATCTCTATCTGATCCGACATGGCCAGGCCTCGTTCGGCGCCGCTGACTACGACGTGCTCTCCGAACTGGGCGCGCGTCAGAGCCAGGCGCTCGGCGTACACCTTGGCCAACTGGGCCTGCGCCTCGACCGCTGCATCGCCGGCAGCCTGCGTCGCCAGCAAGACACTGCACGTTTGACCCTCCAGGCACTTCACACCAGCGGTAGCCCGGTGCCAGCCATCGAGACTGACCCCGACTTCAACGAGTTCGACGCTGAAGGCCTGGTGCGCAGCCTCACCCCAGCGCTGCTGCGCGATGAACCCGACGCCCTTGAAGTCATGCGCAACCCGCGCGAGCAACGCAGCGAGTTCCAGCGCCTGTTCGCCCTGATGGTGCAGCGCTGGCACGCTGGCGAGCACGACGAGGGTCTGGAAACCTGGACGGCCTTCACCGCACGCATCGAACGCGGTTTGCAGCGCCTGCTCGACGCCGCCAGCGAAGCCGACGACATCGCCGTCTTCACCTCCGGTGGCAGCATCGCAGCGCTGCTGCACCTGACCACCGGCATCACCCCGGCCCAGGCTTTCAGCCTCAACTGGCAGATCATCAACACTTCACTCAGCCACCTGAAATTTCGCGGCCGCGAGGTCAGCCTCAGCACCTTCAACAGCCAGGCCCATGTGCGCCTGCTGAAATCCCCGGAGCTCATCACCTACCGATGACCCGGCCTGCTCTAACCCTGCGCGATGCAACTCTCACTCAATAAGGAACACGCCATGACCTCCGTAGCCGATGCCGTCAAGAAGATGCAAGAGAAGTTCAACCCCACTGCTGCCCAGGGCCTGGACCTGGTGTTTGGTTTCGACATCACCGATCAGGACCAGGCTTATGCGCTGATCGTCAAGGACGGCACCTGCGAACTGCAGGAAGGCGAGAATCCGGACGCCAACTGCACCCTGGTGATGGACAGCGAAACCCTCAAGGGTATCGTCAGTGGCGAAACCGATGGCATGCAGGCATTCATGAGCGGCCAGCTGCGCGTCGAAGGCGACATGATGCTGTCGATGAAACTCAGCGAACTGTTCCCAGGCTGAGGTCGAGCTGATCGCCTGCCGAAGAAACCGAAGCCATCCGGCTTCGGTTTTTTTTCGTCTGCCGCCGCCATCAGGGGATCTGATTGCCCGGCAACACGCCGGTCGATGCAAGCGCTACCCGCTTGCCCGTACCGACGGGGCTGTCTAGGTTAGCCAAAGCGGCAACTGCGGCCAGAACCAAGGAAGCGCCATGTCACTCACCGATCAAGCGACCCAGCCACGCGCCGGCGAAGCACTCGACGCCCAGGCCGTCGACGCCTGGCTCAAGGCGCATCTACCCGATCTGCACGGCACGCCGACGATCCGCCAGTTCCCAGGGGGCGCCTCGAACCTCACCTACCTGCTCAGCTACCCCGAGCGCGACCTGGTATTACGCCGGCCACCGTTCGGCCACAAGGCCAGAAGCGCCCATGACATGGCGCGGGAGTTTCACATCCTCAACCACCTCAACGCAGGCTTTGCCTACTGCCCCAAGGCGTATCTGCACTGCGCCGACCCGGCCGTGATCGGCAGCGAGTTCTACGTGATGCAGCGGGTCGAGGGGATCATCCTGCGAGCCGATCTGCCCCAGGCCGCAGGCCTGGATGCTGCCGGTAGCCGAACGTTGTGCGAGCATTTCATCGAGCGCCTGGTCGAGCTGCATCAGGTCGATTACCGGGCGTGCGGCCTTGCCGACCTGGGCAAGCCGCAAGGCTACGTGCAGCGGCAGATCGAGGGCTGGGCCAGCCGCTACGAAGCGGCGCTGACCGCCGATGCGCCCCGCTGGGAGGCGGTCATCACCTGGCTGCGCGAGCACCAGCCGGCCGATCATCCGCATCCGGCAATCATCCACAACGATTACCGCCTGGACAACGTCATCCTCGATCCGCAACAGCCAACGCGCATCATCGGCGTGCTGGACTGGGAAATGGCCACCGTCGGCGACCCTTTGATGGACCTGGGCAACAGCCTGGCCTACTGGATCGAGGCCGACGACCCGGCGCCCATTCAGCAGATGCGCCGGCAACCAAGCAACGCCCCCGGCATGCTCAGCCGCCGACAATTCGTTGCCCACTATGCAGAACGCAGCGGCCTGCGCCTGGACAACGTCGACTTCTACCATGTGTACGGTCTGTTCCGCCTGGCCGGCATCATTCAACAGATCTACTACCGCTATTTCCACGGCCAGACCAAAGACCTGCGCTTCGCTGCGTTCATCGACATGAACCGTCTGCTGGAACGAATGACCTTGAAGGTCATCGCACGTTCGCCCCTCTGACCCGACCCCTTCCGGAGCACCGCATGTCCAACCCCAACCTGTTCGACCTCGACGGCAAGATCGCCCTGGTGTCCGGCGCCAGCCGCGGCATCGGTGAAGCCATCGCCCACCTGCTGGCCGCCCACGGCGCCCATGTCATCGTCTCCAGTCGCAAGCTCGACGGCTGCCAGCAGGTCGCAGACGCGATCACCGCAGCAGGTGGCAAGGCCAGCGCGCTGGCGTGTCATATCGGCGAGCTGGAGCAGATCGAGCAGACCTTCGCCGAGATCCGCCAACGCTTCGGGCGATTGGACATTCTGGTCAACAATGCCGCTACCAACCCGCAGTTCTGCAACATCCTCGACACCGAGCCTGCGGCGTTCCAGAAGACCGTGGACGTGAACATTCGCGGCTATTTCTTCATGTCGGTGGCCGCCGGCAAGCTGATGCGCGAGGGCGCCGGCGGCAGCATCATCAACGTGGCGTCGATCAATGGCGTCAGCCCCGGGCATTTCCAGGGCATCTACTCGGTCACCAAGGCCGCGGTGATCAACATGACCAAGGCCTTCGCCAAGGAGTGCGCGCCGTTCGGCATTCGCTGCAACGCCCTGCTGCCGGGCCTGACCGACACCAAGTTCGCCTCGGCGCTGGTCAACAACCCGAGCATCCTCGATGCCGCCTTGCAGCACATCCCGCTCAAGCGCGTGGCTGCGCCCAGCGAGATGGCTGGCGCGGTGCTGTACCTGGCCAGCGCCGCCTCCAGCTACACCACTGGCACCAGCCTCAACGTCGATGGCGGTTATCTGGCCTGAGGCGGCCTCACAGGCAGGTGGCAGCGGCGGCCTTGCGCCGCAGAGCCCCGGCGTCCTGCTGTTTGGCGTAGAAATCGACGCGACTGCCCGCGCCTTGCGCGTAAACGTCGACGAACGCCTCGGCCTCGCGGGTGTACACGGTGAAGCCGCCTTCCTTGCGCGGGTCGAGGTAGCCGCTGGCATCGACGCCGAACACCGCCTCATCCTGCCAGCTGTATTGAATGCACTGGGCAACCCGGTCGGGGGCCTTGCGCGATTCGAGCTGGGCAGTCGGTGCGCCGGTGCGCGCAGCCTGCATGGTCGATGAGGCGCAGCCCACCATCAACAAGGCGACTGCCATCGGGACAAGTGCTCGCATGTTCGCTTCCTCGCGAAAAAAGAACGCGACTCTAGCACCGGCCTGCACCTGGAGTGAATTGTCCGTAGCGGCTGGTGTCGGAATCTGCACACCCGCCCTACAAGGAACGACGGTATGAAAGCCAACTCTCTGCTCTGCGCCCTGCTGTTCACTGGCTCGCTTGCCGGTCTGCCAGTGGTGGCCCATGCGGCCGAATCGACCCAGGAAAGCATCAAGGCGCCTGACACTCACAACCGCGAACTGGAAGTGGGCGACAAAGCCCCCGATCAGTACAAACGCAAGGAAGAAGCCGTTCAGGACTGGAAAGCCAAGGGCCTGCCCGAGCCTGAAAAAGAAAGCCAATGGGTGAAGATGGGCGGCCGGTACGTGCTGGTTCAGGTCACCAACGGTGTGGTGCTGGCGATTCATTCGGGCAAGTGAGTCAGTTGAAAGGCTCACCCGGCCTCACGCAAGGCCACCAGGTGCACCGCGTTGCGCCCGTTGGCCTTGGCCTGGTAAAGCGCCGCATCGGCCTGAGCGATCAACGATGCGGTGCTGTCTGCCCCCTGCGGCACACCACACCATAAGCCCACGCTGAAACGCACCTCGATGCTCTGGCCGGCAAACTGTGCCGGGTTGCCCGAAAGCGTGCGGCGCAGGTCATCGAGCATCGCCAGCGCCCCTTCGCGGTCGGTGTCTGGCAGCAGCAACAGAAACTCCTCGCCTCCCCAGCGGCCCAGGCAATCGCTGCGCCGCAAACGCTGCTGCAATTGTCGTACGCAATGGCACAGCACCTCATCGCCGGCCTGATGGCCATGAACATCGTTGATGCGCTTGAAGTGATCGATGTCGATCATCGCGACCGCCAAGCTATGCCCGCCGCCTGCCGAGCGCTGTAGTTCCTGGGAAAAACGCGCGAGCATCGCGCGACGGTTGAAGGTGCTGGTCAGGCCGTCGCGCAGGGCCATGTGCTGCAGCCGCGCTTCACTGCGCTCCTTGGCCATCAGCACCAGGCCGATGGAAAACATCATCACCGTCACCGTGCCGATGCTCACCGAGAGGGTCTGCTTGAGGTTGCTGGTGTCGTAGCGCATTTCTACCGCAGCGCCACTGAGCACCGCCACCACCCGTAGCCCGAGGCCAACCAGGCTGATCACCGCACCGATCGACAGCAGCAGGTGCGCACGGCCCTGCCACTGCTGGTGGCGCTGAGCCCAGTACAGCAACAGCGCGCATTGCCCCATCAGCAGCAGCGAGGCCAGCAGCATGCGTGGCTCAAGGGTGTCGAGCAGCAGCATCAACCCCACCAGCATGCTCAGCGGCAACAGGAAGATGCGCCGCCACGGCACCGACTGCTCGCGCACACGGAACAGACCGGCGCTGTACAGCGCCACCGCCAGCGACAGCAGGCTGTTGCCCAAGCCATAGCTGACCAACAGCGATACTTGCCCATACAGCGTGTAGCAGACATAGGCCAGGGCGTGCACCAGCAGGCCGGCGCCAGTGAGGATCAGCGGATCGCGGCGATTGACGCGGCCGACCAGCAACAGGCAAAACGCCAGGATGGTCGCCACCAGGGCAACCGCGCCGAACAGCGTCGGGGTATGGGCAATCATGCTCTTCACCGTGTGGCAGATGGCCGTCTTCACTGCGGCCTGGGGCGAGTGTACGGGGCCTGCGAGCTGCGCAGCCATGACCCAACGGGACAGAACAGCAGCCAACAGACGCAGATGCTCTACGGCGCGGTGAAAAAGCCTGCAATACATCAACCCGCAATCCCGCGCGGGCTGGCACACTGGCAACCTTTCCCCGCGTATCCCGAAGTGAAGGACCACCTCCCCCATGAATCTCGAGCTGTTATGGGTGCTTGGCCTGCTGGCCATCGTCGTCGCGCTGTTCATCATCAATCGTCCGCGCATGGACGTGGTCGCCCTGCTGGTGATCCTCGCCCTGCCGCTGTCCGGGGTGCTGACCCTGGAGCAGGCCCTGGCCGGTTTCAGCGACCCCAACGTGGTGCTGATCGCGGCGCTGTTCGTCATCGGCGAGGGGCTGGTGCGCACAGGCATTGCCTACCGCATCGGCGAGTGGCTGAGCGAGACCGCCGGCAACAGCGAGGTGCGCCTGCTCGTGCTGCTGATGGTCGCGGTGGCCTTGCTGGGTTCGGTGATGAGTTCCACCGGGGTGGTGGCGATCTTCATTCCCATCGTGCTCAGCATCGCCGCGCGCCTGCGGGTGGCGCCTGGTCGGCTGATGATGCCGCTGAGCTTTGCCGGGTTGATCAGCGGCATGCTGAGCCTGGTGGCGACCCCGCCGAACGTGGTGGTGCATAGCGAACTGGTGCGCCATCTGGGCAGT
This sequence comes from Pseudomonas cremoricolorata, assembly GCF_000759535.1. Classification (NCBI taxonomy): domain Bacteria; kingdom Pseudomonadati; phylum Pseudomonadota; class Gammaproteobacteria; order Pseudomonadales; family Pseudomonadaceae; genus Pseudomonas; species Pseudomonas cremoricolorata. The sequence goes on from NZ_CP009455.1 coordinate 4,183,083, forward strand.
GGTTTCAGCTTCTTCAGCTTCACCCCGTTCGGCCTGGTGGTCCTGCTGCTGGGCGTTGGCTACATGCTGCTGACGCGCACCTGGCTCAAAGGTGAGGCTGGCGATCAAGGCCGCGAGCAAAGCCGCCGCACCTTGCATGACCTGGTGCTCGACTACCGCCTCAGCGGCCGCGAGCGGCGCCTGCGCATCCGCCCGCACTCGCCGTTGATCGGGCACTCGCTGGGCGAGCTGAAGCTGCGCACCCGGCACGGCGCCAATGTGATCGGTATCGAGCGCCAGCATCACCTGACCACACGGGTGCTCAACCCCGACTCGGCGACCGTGCTGCACCAGGGCGACGTACTGTTGCTCGACCTGTTCGCCGAGGGCGACAACCTGCGCAGCCTGTGCCAGTCGATGCTGCTCGAACCCTTGCGCTTCAAGGCGGCGTATTTCATCGACCAGTCACAGGAACTGGGGATGGCCGAGGTATCGCTGCCGCCAGGGTCGGCGCTAATCGGCCAGACCGTGCTGGCCACGGCCTTGCGCAGCCGCTACGGCCTCAACGTGGTGGGCCTGCGCCGCGAGCAGAGCGCCATCGACGAGCAGTTGCTGGAAACCCCACTGCGCATGGGTGACACCTTGCTGATGGTCGGCCCGTGGAAAGCCATCCGCCAGTTGCAGACCCTGCCGCATGATTTTCTCGTGCTCAGCCTGCCGGCCGAGATCGACCAGGTGGCGCCCGCCCGCCGACGCGCACCGCAGGCGCTGCTGAGCCTGGCGGTGATGGTGGTGCTGATGGTCAGCGGCCTGGTGCCCAACGTGGTGGCCGCGCTGGTGGGTTGCCTGTTGATGGGCGCCGGGCGCTGCATCGACATGAACAGCGCCTACCGCGCCATCCACTGGCCGAGCCTGGTATTGATCGTCGGCATGCTGCCATTTGCCCTGGCGTTGCAGAAGACCGGCGGTATCGACCTGGTGGTGAGCACACTGGTGCAGCTGATTGGAGGCGCCGGTCCGCAGGTGATGCTGGCCTGCCTGTTCGCGCTCACCGCGGTGATCGGCCTGTTCATTTCCAACACCGCCACTGCGGTGCTGATGGCCCCGGTGGCGATCAGCACCGCGAGCCAGCTGGGTCTTTCTCCCTACCCATTCGCCATGACCGTGGCCCTGGCCGCCTCCGCCGCGTTCATGACCCCGGTGTCTTCACCGGTGAACACCCTGGTGCTCGGGCCTGGGCAATACCGCTTCGGCGACTTCGTCAAAGTCGGCGTGCCGTTCACCTTGCTGGTGATGCTGGTGACCGTGGTGATGGTGCCGTGGCTGTTCCCGTTGTCATGAAGCCGTCATGACCGCTGAGCTATAGGCACTATCGGTACCGATATCGGCACGATGATATCTGTTTGACATCAATTACCCGGTTGCAACACACTGCGCGCATTTCCCGCCGAGGACCGGCCGCAGGGCCGTCTGTCGCCTTCCACTCACCGCGGATGCAGGTCCTGTTCATGGTGTCTTCCGCCCAGTCGCGCGTGTTGCCCTATGTGCTGCTGTTCAGCCTGACGCTGGGGCTCACGCTGGCCGGCATCCTGGCCCGACCGTTCGCTACGCTGTCGTTGTTCTGGCCGGTGAACGCGGTACTGGCCGGATTGCTGCTACGCCATCCACGACGCGCCACGCCGCTGGGCTGGGGCCTGGTGTATGCGGCGATGGTTACGGCAGACCTGGCCTATGGCAGCGACTGGGGCCCTGCGGTATCGCTGAACCTGTGCAACCTCGGCGCGGTGTTGACCTTGTGGTGGCTGATGATGCGCCTGCCGCTGGCCCAGCGACGCCTGCGCACCGCCCAAGGGGTGCTGTATCTGCTGGGCGCCAGCGCCCTGGCGGCGGTGGTCGCTGCGAGCCTGGCCTGCCTGGTGGCCACGCCGTGGTTCGAAGAGTCCCTGCGCAGCACCTGGTTGGCCTGGTTCAGCGAACAGTTCTCGACCAGTGTACTAGTGCTGCCGCTGGTGCTCACCGCACCCGCGCCCCGTACACTGCTGCGCGGTGGCAGCCAGGCGATTCGCGTTACGCCGCTGCTGGTGCTGCTAGCAGCCCTGGGTTTCGGGCTGATGGTCGGCGGCCCGGGCGCCATCGCTTTCCCCATCGCCGCACTGCTGTGGTGCGCGCTGAGTTATTCACCGTTTCTGCTTTCGTTGCTGACCCTGGGAACCGGCAGCACGCTGATCGTGGCCGTGGCACAGAACGTCATGCATTTCAGCCTGCCGCAGAGCGAATCGGCGGTCACCGCATTGATGTCGGCGCGCCTGGGCATCGCCATGCTGGTACTTGGCCCGCTGCTGGTGGCCTGCGTCAGCCAGGCCAACCGCCTGCTGCTCGGGCGTCTCGAGCACCAAGCGGCGGTCGACCACCTGACCGGTGCACTGAGCCGCAGCGCCTTCACCCACAAGGCCGACAGCCTGCTCGAGCAATGTCGCGCCGCGCGCGTGCCGCTGACCCTGATGATGCTCGACATCGATCACTTCAAGGCCGTCAACGACCGCCACGGCCATGCCGTCGGTGATCTGGTGCTGCGCCAGTTCGCCCGCACCGTGCAGGACCACTTGCCTGAGGCTGCGCTGTTCGCCCGCCTCGGCGGCGAAGAATTCGCCATCGTGGTGTCCGGCGTGGCACCCCACCAGGCCAGCTTCATCGCCGAGCGCTTGCGCCGCGCCATCGAAGAACTGGCACCGGTACACGCGGGCCAGCGCCTGCACATCACCGTCAGCACAGGGCTGTCCGGCTCGAGCCTGGCCACCCCCGGCGACCACCTCGACGCCCTGCTCGCCCACGCCGACCAGGCGCTGTACCAGGCCAAGGCAATGGGACGCAATCGAGTGGTGCAGTATCAGGTGCGGCGCGAGGTGGTGTGAGGGGCTTACCCAACCTGTGGCTGGCTTACCCCACACGCCGCCCGCGCAACAGCAACGCCGCCAACGCGCAGCCCAGCAACGCCAGGCAGGCAAGATAGAAGGCATCGCTATAGCCCATCAGGTAGGCCTGCTGGCGCACGCTGCGGGCGATGCCCTCCAAGCTTTGCTGTTGCTCGGGCAGCCAGGTAGACGGGTTCGCACCCAGGCGTTCCTGCACGGCAGGGGCGAATGCGTTGAGCTGTTCGTGCAGGCGCGCGCTGTGCAGCCGCTCACGGCTGGCGACGATCTGCGTCAGCACCGCGGTGCCGATGGCGCCACCCAGGTTGCGCAGCATCGAGAACACCGCCGAGGCCGAGCCCGCCTGGGCTTTGTCCAGCCCGGCGACGGCCAGCACCGACAGCGCGACCATGATGAAGGGCTGGCCGATACCACGTACCACGGTCGAGGGAATGATCACGTTGGCCGCGCTGTCAGCGCTCAGGCTCGCGCCCAGCCAACAGCCCAGGGCCATGATCAGAAAACCGCTGGCGACCATGAACTTGGCACTGGTCCAGCCCATCAGGGTCGGCATCAAGGGCGCCAGCAGCAGTTGCACCAGCCCATAGGCGATCAACGCCACGCCGACGTCATGGGCGCTGTAACCCTGGATCTGCGACAGGTAATTAGGCACCAGGAACACCAGGCCAAAGGTAGCCGCACCGAACACGAACATCGCCACACTGGCGACCCCGAAGTTGTAATGGCCGAGCAGGCGCAGGTTGATGAACGCGCGCTTGCCGAACAACTGCGTGGCCACGAACACCGTCAGGGCGATGCCGGCCAGCAGGCTCAGGCCGACGATCAGCCTTGACTCGAACCAGTCGAGTCGACCGCCTTCCTCCAGCACGATCTGCAAGCCGCCAAGACCGAACACCATCGCCGCGATGCCCAACCAGTCGCCCCGGCGCAGCAAAGCCAGCTGCATGGGCCTGGCATCGATCGACCAGGCAATGGCCCAGAGCAGCAGCGCCCCTGGCAGCAATTGCAGGTAGAAGATCCAGCGCCAGGAATAGGCATCGGTCAGCCAGCCGCCAATCGACGGCCCCGCAGCCTGGGCAACGCTGTTGGCAAGGCTGAACAGCGCCATGCCCATGGCCATTCTGCTTGCCGGCAACTGGGTGATGATCAGCTGGAACGACAGCGGAATCAGCACGGCACCGGCTGCGCCCTGAATCACCCGCAGCACGATCATGCTCGACAGGTTAGGCGCCGCAGAACAGGCAAGTGAAGCCAACAGGAACAGCAACGAACCGCCCCACATCACCCGGCGCAGGGAGAACACCTCGACCAGCCAGGCCGTCAGCGGAATCATGACGATCTCTGCGACCAGGTAGGCCGTGGAAATCCACGAACCTTCCTCGAAACTCGCGCCAAGCGAACCGCGGATCTCCGGCAGCGCGGCGCTGGTGACGTGCACGTTCATACCCGCCATGAAACAGCCGAGCAAGCCGCCGAACACCGCCACCCAGGCCCGCGTGGACACTGCCTCAGTGCGCATCGGCAGCACCCTCCGGGCGGGTGTCGACCTGGCTCAGCACCGACATGCCCGGCCGCAGCGCCAGGCCCGCAGGCAACCGATCGAGCGTGATGCGTACCGGAAAACGTTGGACGATCTTGGTGAAATTGCCGGTGGCATTGTCGGACGGCAGCAGCGCAAACACGTTGCCCGAGGCCGGTGACACGCTTGCCACCCGCCCGCTCAGGGACATGCCGGGAAAGCTGTCGACCTCGATCCGCACGGGCTGGCCAGGGCGCATCGCCGCCAGTTGGGTTTCCTTGTAGTTGGCGACCACGTAGGCCTGCTGCAACGGCACCACGGCCAGCAACGGCTGGCCCGGTACCACGTATTGACCGGCGCGTACCCGGCGCTGCCCGACGACGCCATCGACCGGTGCACGCAGCACGGTGTCCTCGACATCGTGCTCGGCCAGCGTCTGACGTGCGCGGGCACTGCGCAGCGCCGCGAGTCGCTGGCGCTGGGCGGCTACAGCCTGCTCGGCCTGGGCCTGGGCCATGGCCGCCTGGGCCTGACGTGCGCGCAGCGCGGCCTCGGCACCCCGCCACGCCGCTTCGGCCTGGGCGGCGGTGGCGCGAACACGTTCCAGACGCTGAGCGGTGGCCGCGTGATCACTGACTAGATCACGATAACGCCGCACGTCCAGCTGGCTTCGCTGGTGTTCGGCCAGCGCGCTGCGCACTGCGGCCTGCGCCTGGACGACGGCCGCTCGTTGCTGATCGATGCGCGCCTGCGCGACCTGCTGGTCGGCCGCCCCGGCAGCGAGCGCCGCCTCGGCTTGCGCGACCGCCGCGTGTCCCTGTTGCAGATGAGCTCGATAGTCACGTTCCTGCAAACGCACGAGGATATCGCCGGCCTTGACCGGCTGGTCGTCAGCAACCAGCACTTGCGCGACATGGCCCGGCACCCGCGAACTCAGCGCTACCCAATCGGCATGCACGTAGGCATCGTCGGTGCTTTGCAGGAAGCGAGCAGCGAGCCACCAGTCGCTGCCGTAGGCGGCCAACGCCAGCAGCGCGGCCAGACCGGCGCTGATCAGCACGATCCGGCGGCGGTTGAGGGTCGCTGGCGGGGTATGCACAGCGTCGGTCGAAGCACTGACGGCAACGTTCATGGGGAGCTTTCCGTTTCTGGGGAGTCGGGCTGCCAGCGCCCGCCAAGGGCGTGCAGCAACATCAGTTGTGCCTGGGCCAGACGCACCCGGGCATCGACGTGTCGAGCGCGCAGCTCAAGCAGCTGTCGTTCGCTGTCCAGCAAGGCCAAGCCATCGACGCTGCCGGCCGCCAGTCCATGGCGCACCAGTCGCTGCGCCTGCTGGCCGTGTTCGAGGGCTGCGTGCGCTGCGTCCAGTGCGTGCTGCGCGGCGCTGTACTCGGCCAGCGCCTGACGCACCTGCTTCAGTGCCGCCAAGGCGACAGCGTGGTAACGAGCGATCTGCCCCAGGCGCAGCGCCTGGGCCTGATCGACCCTGGCGCGGTTGGCGCGCACGTTGGGAAATTGCCAAGTGATCAATGGGCCAATGCCGAAGGTGAGCGCCCGGCTGTCGCCCAGGCCATCGAGGTGGCTGGCACTGGCCGCCAGCGCGCCGCCGAAACGCACCTGCGGATACAAGTCGGCTGCGGCCACCTGCACGCCCAGGCTCGCTGCGCGCAACTCGCGTTCGGCCTGGCGCAGGTCCGGACGTCGCGCCAGCAGCGGCCAGCCATCGCCCAACGGCAGTGCCCCACGGGGCTCAGGGAGGGTGCTGCACGGGTTGGACTCATCGAGTTGCGCCTGCCCGCTCAGTTGGCTCAGTTCGAAACCGGCGATCTGGCGTGCCGCCTGCCACTGCGCCAGAGCCGTGCGCTGGGTATCGCGCAGGGCCAGCAACCGCTCCACGTCCAGCGCGGTCGCAAGCCCCGCGCGTTGCCTACGCTTGATCAGGCCCACGCTGCGTTGCAGGTTGTCCAGGGCTTGCAGGGTCTGATCCAGCCGAGCCTGAGCGGCACACTGGTCGAGATAGGCGCGACTGGTCTGCAGCGCGACCTGCAAGCGCAGCAGTTCCCGCGCCGCCTGCGCGGCCTCGACACGGGCCCTGGCCCGCTCGATGGCAGCGCGCACCTGACCCCAGATGTCGATCTGGTAACTCAGGTCGAAGGCGGGGCTCAAATGCCAGCGCGCGGAGGTATGGCGATCTTCGGCAGCGGCCAGGGTCTGGTCGTCGGCGTGCTTGCCATAATCGGCCGCCAGGCCCAGCGCGGTGGTCGGTAAGCGCTGTGCCTGCGCAGCGTCGAGGCCCGCCAGCAACGCCTGAATATGCGCATCGGCTTCAGCCAGGCGCTGGTTGTGCGCCAGGGCGCGCTCGACCCAGCGATCCAGTCGTGGATCATCCAGCACCGACCACCAGCGCCTCGGCAGCGGTTGTTCACTCAGGCCTGCCGGCAGCCGGGCAGGACGCTCGAGCTGCAGCACCGGCTGAGGCGGCTCGGGCAATGCGGGTGCCGCACAGGCGCCGAGCAGCGTCGCCAGGGCGGCGACAGCGCAAGCGCGCAGGGTAATCAAAGGCGCAACGGTAGGCATGACGGCATCGCTTCAATCAAGGTGAAGCGAGGTTAACCAAGCGCCTGATGAGCCCGCCGCCGCGAAGCGGACAAGCGTGCGCGCGAAATGGACAGCAGGGGTTCAGCGCACCACGCCGCGCTGTTGCAGGGTGTTCAGCTGCCAGTGCCGAGGGCTCAGTCCAAGCACGCGTTTGAACATCGCGGCGAAGGCGCTGGCGCTCTGGTAGCCATGATCGAGGGCGACGGCAAGAATCGGCTGCCCGGCCGCCAGGCAGCGCTGACTCAGCATGACCCGCGCATGGGTGTGCCACTCGCCGAAGGTCATGCCCACTTCCCGCTGAAACAGGCGTGCAACGCTACGGGCGCTGAGGTTCAGGCGTGCGCCACACTGTTGGAGGCTGATGTCTTGGGCCGGGTCATCGAGGAAGGCTTCGCACCAGCCGCGCAGGCGCGGGTGATGGGGTATGGGAACGAAGGCCGAAATGCGCTGGGCCGTAGCCAGTTCAGCGAAGATCAGCGCCTGCGCCGAGGCGCTTGCCTCACGTTCGAGCAAACGCGAGGCCGCGAGGACCAGCGCATGCAGCAGGCCCGAGACGACGATCACCTCACACCCTTCGACCCGCGCCGGCAACAGCAAGGTGCGCATGCCTACCGAGCCCTCCATGCGCACGGCATGCTCGACCCCCGCCGGCATCCACAGCGCGTGGCCTGCTGGAATCACCCAACTGCCTGCGGCAGTGCTGACCCGCATCACGCCACACGCGGCGTAGATCAGTTGATCGTCGCTGTGGCAGTGCTCGGCCACGGCGGCGCCGTGGGCGTAATCCATGACCAGTGCTTGCATGGGTGCTGTTCCTTGAAACGGAGCAGCAGTATACCGAGGCCGGCGGTTAGAACGTTGCCGTGTGTGCCACCCAGACGGGTCACAGAGCAATCCGTATTCAGAATCGAGGCGTTTTCAGCAATTCTCACGAATTCGGCACTTGAAGGGTGGGTTCAGGACCTGTTGATGCACAGTCGGCGCCAGCATCCTGCAGCCCTATGCGATCCACGAACATCTGTACAAATTATGTCCAAACCTGGCCAAGCCTTGAAGGTCATGGCATCCAGCGCGTTATCCACAGACCTACCCACGCTTTTTGTGGACAGATTCCCCACTATCCATCGCTTTATCGCACCGTCAGCAACGCTTCGTTGGCTTGCCTAACCAGTTCGATCCATTCGCGGGTGCTGATGACCCCGTCATGCTCGAGCGCCTGCGCCTGGAGCAACGCGCGCTGATAGTCGTCTTCGTGAAACCCGGGCAAGCCCAGAAACTGATTGCGCCACCGGCCTATGGCGGTCACGCCGTTGTCGTGTTGCCTGATCACTCGCACTTGCTCCCCTGCTCGAAACGCTGCGCAGGTTAACCGACGTGACATGAAGAAGTGATGACCTGTGCCTGTTGACACAAGCAAGATCAGCGATCACTGCCTGGACGGCGGCCTCGGGCCTGCCTGCGCGCCAGACAGGCCGTACCGTGGTGCTCAGTTCGGCGGTATGGTGCCGAGCAGGCCAATGACGATTGCCAGCACGAGAAAACCACCGATGAACCATGCCATCTTGCCCATTGCGAACCTCTACTCTGCGTGAACCAACGGCCTGGCCGACGCGCGCCACCTGCGGCGCAGTGCGACCTGCCCAGCACAGGCCGGAATCGATGGCTGGGGCTGGTAGGCATTTTCCGCCTCGGACTGATACGGTTACAGATGCAGGTTCTTGGAAAAAAAGCAGATCAGATGAGCCGGCAGCGCTGATGCGGTGACAGGCTGTAGCAATTGCAGAGAACCGTCGTTAGGCTAGCGCTGGGCTTCACAAGGCCCGTCTATGTGCCACCGACCTATCGAAAAAGGAACGAAACATGCTGATCAAATGGACTTCACTGGGCGCAGCACTGGGCATTGCCCTGCTGCTGGCGGGTTGCTCGGAAGAAAAAGTCCCCGAGGCGACCACGGTCACCTGCGCGCCCGACCAGTACGAACAGCAGTTGGCCGGTTTGTCCAAGCAAGCGAACAAACAGCAGTTCAAGGACGCCTGCCACAAGCTGCTTACTGAACAGAACGAAAACAAGAAACTGACTGACTGGACCTTCAAGAAGAGTCCGAAAGACGATTTCTGAATCGGCTCGATCACGCCTGCGGGGTGGGGTGCGCTACTCGGTCAGACCCGAGCGGTGGTTTCATGGCAGATATGCCTGCCCCTCCTCACCCCTGCAAATGCAACACCTCCCCCGGCAGCCAACCAAGCTCGCCATTGCTCAGGCGCCGGCACCAGTACCAGCCATTGAGCGCGCGCAGGGTTTCGATCAATTGCCCAGGGTCGACGTCCAGTTCGTGGGCATTGTAGGGCTCGCGGGCGCGGCCCTGGCCGACGCCGAGCGCTTCGATGATCTGCGCTGGCACCCAGCCTGGCGTCTGGGCCTGGCAACTGCACAGGTACCAGTCCTGCCAGCCATCGTGGCCTTCGAACCGTTGGCCAACCGTAAGCAGTGCGCCTTTGGCGAAGCAGATAGGCTGCGGATACTCGCTGCGGTGTGACTTGATGACCACGTACTTCATGCGCCACTCCCTGGCTGCGGACATCCGCCGAGCCTAGCAGAGGGTGACGACACAACCTGACGCGGCCAGCGCCTGCTTGCGCAATCAACGCATGTAGGCGCGTAGACGCGGGGCCGGCACGCCTGCCACGCCAGCCATGGTCAGCGTGCCGGAGGCAATGGCGCGGGCTCTTGCAACGCCCCAGGCCAGGGCACGGGTCATGGACTCTCCGGGCCTGGCATCGAACGCCTCTTCATGCAGGGCGGCACCCGACACGGCATAGACGCCGAAAAACAACTGCGTGGCGCCCGTGCGCGAGAGACGCACCTGCACATCGATACAGGTGCCGTTGGCGAGGGTCTCATCATGGCGGCGATGGTGCAGGTTGGGGTCGGCCCATGACCAGAACTGGTCACCACGGATTCGCATGTCGCTGGCTCCTTCGACTAAAGGCGTATTGATTCGATCGCACACCCGCAACCGTAGCCCAAGCGAAGCGGGAAGCAAGGACATGATCGACGTGGCCGATGAAATCAGATGATCGGCTGGAGGCCCCGTGGTAGATGGTCTGCTGGCATGCCAAACAGCGTCGATCCGTCCCAACTCACCCGGTCTGCCAACGCTCATCGCTCGGGTGATCACCAAAGCACTTTCCTACATCAACACTGGAAAAACCGCGTTGCCAGCAATACCCTGCCCTATCGACCAGCGCTGCGAGCACGCACATGACAGGGATTGCCCATTTCGAACGTCCACGCTGGCTGCGCGACCTGCTGCGCTTTCTACCCCTCAAGAGCCAGTTCGTGCTGTCAGGCAACATCCGTGACCTGCAAGCCTCCGAGGTCGCGCCCGGCGCCGTCACCGCGCAGAGCTTCAACCAGACCCTGTGCACCGCGCTGCTCGACAGCGGCTATGGCCACGTCCTGCTATGGGACCCGGTGGCCGGCTTCAGCGCCCTGACCCGACCCGGGGGCGACCCCAGCGCCAGCCATGCGCTGCTGCGCGGTTTTGGTCTGAATCCTGTGGACGGTTTCGCCCCGGCCGGCATCGACCTGCTCAGCGCGACCCTCAGCCGCCTGGTGGCGCACAGCGCCGAACCGGTGGCGCTGATCATTGATTTCGCCTCGCGCCTGGCGGTGCGCAACGACAACCTCAGCGCCACCGAGCACCGCCTGTTCACCCAGGCCCTGGTGCAGTCGCATCAGGCCCGCAGCCGCCCGGCCGGAGAACAGCGCAAACCGTTCTTCAACAGCGTGCTGTGGCTGGTGGAAAAGGAAGGCGACCTGCCCGACTGGCTGCTGGTGGACAACCCGCGCCTGCGCCACGTGCCGGTGGGCAAGCCCGACCAGCGCTGCCGCCGCGCCCTGGCCCCGGCCTTGCTGCGCGGCCTTGCCGGCAGCCAGGGCGCCGAACCCGAAGCGCTGCAGCAGGCGGTCGAGGCCTTTGTCGAGAACACCGAAGGGCTATTGCTGCTTGACCTCAGCGCCATCGCCCAGCTGGCGCGGGTCGAGGGCGTGGACATGACGCAGATCGCCGACGCCGTGCGCCGCTACAAGGTCGGCGTCACCGAAGACCCGTGGCTGCAACTGGACCGCACGCGTATCCGCGGCGCCCATGACATCGTCCAGCAGCGGGTCAAGGGCCAGCAGCACGCGGTGACGCACATGCTCGACATCGTCAAGCGGGCGCTCACCGGCGTCGGCGCCAGCCGCAAGGGCAATCGCCCGCGCGGGGTGGCCTTCCTCGCCGGCCCCACCGGGGTCGGCAAGACCGAACTGGCCAAGACCATCACCCGCCTGCTGTTCGGCGATGAAAGCGCCTACATTCGCTTCGACATGTCGGAGTTCAGTGCCGAGCACGCCGACCAGCGCCTGATCGGCGCACCGCCGGGCTATGTCGGCTATGACGTCGGCGGCGAGCTGACCAACGCCATCCGCGAAAAACCCTTCAGCGTGGTGCTGTTCGATGAAATCGAAAAAGCCCACCCGCGCATCCTCGATAAATTCCTGCAGATTCTCGACGACGGCGTGCTCACCTCCGGGCGCGGCGACCGGGTGTACTTTTCCGAAGCGCTGATCGTTTTCACCTCCAACCTGGGCATCTACCGCCAGGGCGAGAACGGCGAACGGGTCGCCAACGTGCTGCCCACCGAGCCGTTCGAGCAGGTGCAGGACAAGGTCAACAGTGAAATCGAGCGTTATTTCAAGCTGGTGCTCAACCGCCCGGAAATTCTCAACCGCATCGGCGAGAACATCATCGTCTTCGACTTCATCCGTGAAGATGTGGCAGCGCAGATCTTCCAGCAGATGGTCGCCGGCACCTTCGCCGACCTGCACGCGCAAGGCTATCAGGTGAGTCTCAGCGAGCCGGCCGAGCAGACCTTGCGCGCGCTGTGCCTTGAAGATTTGTCCAATGGCGGGCGCGGCATTCGCAACCAGCTCGAAGCGCGCCTGCTCAACCCGCTGGCGCGGGTGCTGTTCGACCAGGACATCAAGCCCGGCGAAGCGCTGAGCATCACCGCCGTCGACCTTGCCGGCCTCACCGTGCAACGCCTTTGAGCGTGCAACTGAGCCTGTCACGGGTGCACTTTCCGGTCACTACGCTGGGGCCGGGACGGCGCGTTGGGATCTGGCTGCAAGGCTGCAGCATTCGCTGCCCGGGGTGTATTTCCGCCGACACCTGGGGGCCGGGCCACCGCTGGCTGAGCGTCGAGGCCTTGCTCGATGAGATCAGCCCGTGGCTGGCCGAAGCCGACGGCATCACGGTGTCTGGAGGGGAACCGTTCGAACAGTCCGACGCCCTGCTGGCATTACTGCACGGCCTGCGCCAGCGCAGCGGCGGCGACATTCTGGTCTACAGCGGCTACCCAGTTGAAGCACTACACAGACACTTGGCCCAGGCCCACGGGCTGATCGACGCGCTGATCAGCGACCCATTTGAGCTGGACAGCCCACAGACCCTGGCCTTGCGCGGCAGCGACAACCAGCGCCTGAACCTGCTGACGGCGCTTGGACGGGAACGTCTGGGCAGCTACGAGCGTCCCTTGCAGGCGGCCGACAAAGCCCTCGACGTGATGTTCGATGAGGCGGGCAGCGTGTGGATGGCTGGCATACCCCAACGTGGCGACCTGTTGCGCCTGCACGACCTGTTGCAGGACCAGGGCCACCAGATTCAGACCAGCGCGCACCGACCGCGGCGCTGAGTGGAGTTCACCGATGATTCGTTTTTGCCCCAATTGCCACACCGAGCGCGGCCTCGACGAGCTGTTCTGCGCCGGCAGCGTGGATGGCCAGCCGTGTGGTTGGGATTTGTCCGCCGAACCGATCAGGTCGGCGGCGCCCGCGCCGGCGCCAGCCGCAGGGTCGCCTGGCGAACCAACGCCTGCGCAAGAAACGCCTTCGCCAGCGACGCCCGCCGCAGCTGACAGCGCCGCTGCCGATTCCGCCACGCCCACCTGCAGCAACGGCCACCCGCTCGAACCGGGTGACCTGCTGTGCCTGACCTGCGGCGCCAGCGCCGTCGAAACCGGCGCCGCCCCCCCGCCAGCGCCGCTGCCACCCAGCCAGCGGCGCTCGAGCACAGCGCGGACGACGCCAGCGAGATCGACGGCTGGCAGTTGCAGCAGCAGATCAGCAACACCGACGGCATCCGCGAGCGCTACCACGCCCGCCACCGCGACACCGGCCAGCAAGCGGTGCTGACCCTGTACCGCGCCGGCGCCGAGCCGGACCCGGCCATCTACGACGTGCTGCGCCGCCTGCCGCTCGAGCACGTGCCGCAGTTGTTCGTCACTGGCCGCTGGCACGACCGCGCCTATGAGGTCAGCGAGGCGCTGGCCGGCAGCCTGGCGGATCTGGGCAGCGTGCTCGACGACCTGGACAGCGTGCGCAACGTGCTGCGCGAGCTGGGCCAGGCCCTGCACGCCTTCAACGAAGCCGGCCTGCGCCACCGCGACCTGCGCCCCACCAGCCTGTTGCTGCGCAGCCGCGAGCCGCTGGACATGGTCATCAGCGGCTTCGGCTCGGCCAGGCTTTCGGAGTTCGACCTGGACATCGTCTCGCCACTGGAGACCAGCCGCTACATGGCCCCCGAAGCGGTGGCAGGCGGCGTGGCGGCGGCCTCGGACTGGTGGAGCCTGGGCATGATCCTGCTCGAACAGCTGACCCACGGCGCGTGCTTTGCCGGGATCAACGCCAACGCTTACCTGATTCATGTGCTGGCCAACGGCGTGCCGCTGCCCGATGACCTCGACCCGCAGCTGCACCTGCTGCTGCGCGGCCTGCTCGCACGCGACCGCCACCAGCGCTGGCAATGGCCGCAGGTCAGTGCCTGGCTGGCGGGTGAGCCGGTACAGGCCCCGGCCAGCGCAGGTGAGCAGGCGGACGACCGCGAAGGCGCCACCGTGCAGCTCGGCCAGCAGCAGTACCGCAACCCACGCATCTTCGCCCTCGCCGCCGCCCAGGCCGAACACTGGCCCCAGGCCCTCGACCACCTGCTGCGCGGTGTGCTGGTGACCTGGGCCGAACAACAGGGCCTGCCCTCGACGGTGCTCGCCGGGTTGCGCCAGGTGGTGCAGCACGAGGGCCTGGAAGACGACCTGCGTCTGATGCTCGCGCTCAAGCTGCTCAACCCGCAGATTCCGCTGATCTACCAGGGCGAGATCGTCACCCCTGGCTGGCTGCTGCAGCATCCACTGGAAGGCTACCGTCTGATCAGCGGTGCGGTGCCCGACCTGCTCGAACACCTGCAGACCGACACCTGGCTGTCACGGCTCAAGACCCGCGCACAGAACGTGCGTCAGCGCGCCCTGCACCAGCACATCGAGCTGGACGAACAGACCCTGCGCATCTACCTGCTGTCGACCTCCCGCGCCACCCTGGCCAGCCAGTGGCAGGCGCGTCAGCGCCTGTTCCCCGACAGCGACCACCCTGGTGTGTTGTCACTGACCCAGCGCCGGGTGATCGCCGAGGAAGACCTGATCGTGCTGCTCAGTGCCGAGCTCGGTCAGTTCCGCTCGGCTGAGTCGATCGTCAATGAGGCAGCCGAGCTTGCCCGCAGCGCCGAGGTCGGCTGGTTCGAGGCCGAGGCCGCCGGCGCGCTGTTGCAGCAGGGCCAGAGCGAGCTGTTCGGGGCCATCGACCAGCGCATCCTGGGCTTTGCCCGCTGCGGAGTGGGCGCGGTCGATGAGTGGGCCGAGCAGTTCCGCCTGGAGCGGCGCATGCCCCTTGCCAATGCGCTGGTGCTGCTGGCGATCCCTTCCAGTCAGTGGCTGGAGCCGCAGAAACAGCAGTACGTGGCGCAGATTCTCGACTTCTTCGAAAAGAAGGTGGTCAACGCTGTGCTGCGCGGGCCACTGGTGCGCATGAGCATCGGCAAGACGACCGCGCGGGTCGACCTCAACGAGCTGCACAGCGAACGCCGCCCGGCCGCGGCGCTGCTCGACCACCTGCTGCAACGCAACGCCCGCGAGGTGACCCTCGACCCGGAATGCTTCGCCAGCAACGATACCGTGGAGTCGCGCCTGCACGGGCTGTACCGGCAGAGTGCGCTGTATCGCCGCGACACCGGCATCGATGGCCTGTACCTGGGCTTCCCGTTCCTGCTCAGCCGCGACCCGCGCGGCACTGCACGACCGCGGCTGATGCCGCTGCTGCTGTGGCCGGTCAAGCTGCAACTGGAGCTGGGACGGCGCGGCCAGGCGGCCCTGGCCTTCGACAGCGAACGTGAAGAAGTACGCCTGAATCCGGCGCTGGAAGGCGTGTTCGGGGTTGAGACCTGCAAGCGCTGGCGCAGCATTGCCGATGAACTGCTGGGGCGCTCGTCGCTGCGCGCCAGCGATGTGCTGGATGCCTTCGGCCTGCTCGCCGGGACGCTGTCGCGCAGCCTCGGCCCATTGCCTGCGAGCAGCGTCGAGTTGGCGCCCCATCAGGATCAACTGGCCTGCGCGGCGGTGCTGTTTCACGTCACCTTCATGGGCCAGGCCATTGGCGAAGACCTGCGTCTGCTCAAGGGCCTTTCACCGGCCGGCACGGGCTTGGAAACCGCCCTGCGCCTGCGCAGTGACGAGGCCGCGCACGAACCTGAGCCGGCCGCGGAGTTGCAGCGCTTCTTCACCGTCGCCAGCGATCCGTCCCAAGAAGCGGCAGTGATGCAGGCCCGCCAGGCACCGGGCCTGTTGGTCGAAGGCCCGCCTGGTACCGGCAAGAGCCAGACCATCGTCAACATGGTCGGCGATGCCATCGGCCGCCAGCGCAGCCTGCTGATCGTCTGCCAGAAGCACGCGGCGCTGGAGGTGGTGTACAAGCGCCTGGTGGCCGAGGGGCTGGGCCAGCGCATCGTCATGCTCAACGACATCAACCGCGACCGCGAGCCGGTGATCCGCAGCGTACGCGAACAACTCGAAGCGCTGCTCGACCCGGCAGGCGCGCCGCACAACGTGCAGCATCAGCGCCAGCAGGTAGCCGCGCGTATCGAAGCGCTGGAAGGCGAGCTCGACCGTTTCCAGCACAGCCTGCACCAGCCCGACCCGGCCACCGGGTTGAGCTATCGCGGCCTGCTCGGCGAGCTGATCGACCTGCAGGCCGGTTCCTCGCCGCTGGAATTCCCCGCCCTGCGCCAGCGCCTGGGCGCGCTCGATGTGGGCAGCCTGGCGCAACTGGAAGAACACTGCGCACCGCTGATACGCCACTGGTTGCCGGCACAGTTCGAGGGCAGCCCGTTCGCGCAGTTGCGCAGCTTTGCCGCCGATGCGGCCAGCGTGCAGGCCTTCACCGACAGCCTGGCGCGCTTCTGCGCCGCGGAGCAGGCGCGGCGTGACACCTTGCAGGCGCACCCGGCCAGTTTCGAGGTGGATGACCCGGCGCCTTACCGCGCCTGGCGCGCCGCCCACGCCGAGCGCCTGCTCAACCTCGATGCCGCCAGCCGTGGGCGTCTGGCGCAGTGGCTGGGACTGTTCCGTCAGCAGCGCGCCGAGCAGGCCCTGCGCGGCCCGGCGCTGCTGGCGCAATTGCGGCAGGTGCAGGCGCAGTTGGGTGAGCTCGACACCGGGCACTACCAGCCCAGCCTATCCCCGGCCCTCGCCGCCCTGCCCCGCGCGCAGCTGCGCCAGATGCTCGACGACAGCCAGGCGTTGCTTGCCCCTGGCGGCTGGCCGCGCTGGCTCAACCCGCTGCACTGGCTGCGGCGCAGCCGCGTGCGGGGTTTGCTGCGCCAGCAAGGGCAAGCGGCCGACCCGGCACAACTGGCAGCGCTGGCCGCCGCGGCCCAGCTGCAACTGGCCTGGCACTCGTTGCACGACCAGCTCAACAGCATTCGCCAGCAGTTGGCCGTGCCCGTGCCGACCTCCGAGGGCGGCTTGCAGCTGCCTGAGGCCGTGCACACGGTACTGACTCACCTGCAGCAGGTCGAACGCCTGGCGGCGGCCCTGGCCGCCTCGCCGCGGGCGGCGCAAAGTGATGCCGCAGCGCTCAGTGGCGAGCCGGCGCAGCTTCAGGCGCTGCTCGACGACCTCGACGCGGCACTGCTGCGTCAAGGCGCACGCGAAGCCAGCGAGCAGTGCTTGCAGGCCCTCGGCCAATGGCTGGACGAGCCGTTGCACGCGCAATTGGCCACGGCACTGGCGCACAATCAAAGCAATCAGTCGGCCCTTCAAGCCTTGCAGCAGGCGCTGCCGAGCCTGCCGGCCTACCAGCGCTTTCGCCCCCGCGCCGCAGAATTGGGCAACGAAGCGCTGCAGTTGCTGGTCCTGCTGCGCCAGCGTCAGGACGAGCTCGAGCAGATCCCGGCAGAGGCGCTCGAAGCAGCGGTGCGCCGTCTGCTCAACCGTGAAGCGCGCTTGGGCTGGAAGCACCGGATCGAGCAGGCCAACCCCGAACTGCTGTCCAGTCAGGCCGAGACCCAGACCAAGATCGCCAACCTGGCCCAGGCCGACGCCCACATGCGCGAGCTCAACCGCAGCTTGCTCGGCCAGGGCATCGACCTCGCCCGCCTGGGCAATCGCAAGCAGTGGGAGGATGTCACTCGCCTGACGGGCAAGCGCTCACGGCGCCTGCGTGAATTCATCGAGATGGGCAGTCGCCTGGGGCTGATGGAACTGCGCCCGGTCTGGTTGATGAACCCCGACGTCGCCAGCCGTGTCTTGCCACTGACCGCTGGGCTGTTCGACACGGTGATCTATGACGAGGCCTCGCAGATGCCTGTGGAGTTCGCCCTGCCGACGCTGTTCCGCGGTAAGGTCACGGTGGTCAGCGGCGACGAGAAACAAATGCCGCCCACGGCATTCTTCTCGAGCCGTGTGGAAAGCGACGAGGCGCAGCTGTTCGACGGCGACGAGCCAGATGAAGACGCCGACGAGGAGGAGCGCGAGGCCTTCGAAGACACCTGGAACCGCCGCGAGATCAAGGACTGCCCCGACCTGCTGCAACTGGCGCGCAACGCCCTGCCCAGCACCACCTTGCAAATTCACTACCGCTCGGCCTACCGCGAACTGATCGGCTTTTCCAATGCGTCGTTCTACGGCAACCGTCTGAACGTGCCCGTGCGTCATCCGCAGGCCAACATCCTGCGCATCAAGCCGCTGGAGCTGATTCAGGTCGACGGCATCTACCAGAACCAGAGCAACCCCAGCGAAGCCGAGCGCGTCGTCGATTACCTCGCCGACCTCTGGCAGCGGCCCTATGCCGAGCGCGACTCGGTGGGCGTGGTGACCTTCAACCGCAAGCAGGCCGAGCTGATCGAAGACTGCCTGGAACAGCGCGCCGAACACGACCCCGCGTTCCGCGCCGCCTACGCCGAGGAACGCGAACGCAGCGAAGACGGCGAAAACATGGCGGTGTTCGTCAAGAACGTCGAGAACGTGCAGGGCGATGAGCGCGACATCATCGTGTTTTCCTCGACCTTCGGGCGCAATGCCCAGGGCAGCTTCCGGCGCAACTTCGGCGTGCTCGGGCAGACCGGCGGCGAACGCCGACTCAACGTCGCGGTGACCCGCGCGCGGCGCAAGGTCGTGATGATCACCTCGATGCCGATTGGCGATATTTCCGACATGCTCAACACCCAGCGTGCACCGAACAGTCCACGCGACTACCTGCAAGGGTATCTCGAGTACGCCCGCAGCCTGTCGGCCGGCGAGTTCGACAGCGGCGCACGGCTGCTCGAGCGCCTGCAAACCGACCGCAGCAGCGCCGCGCCACGCAGCCTGGCCGGTACCAGCGATGGTTTCGTGCGCGAGGTGGCGGCGTTCATCACCGCCCAGGGCTGGCAAGCGACCCCGGCCAGCGCCGGCGATGCCTTCGGCCTGGATTTCGCCATCGAAGACCCCGTCACCGGCCTGTACGCCATCGGCATCGAGTGCGACGCGCCCTGCCACGGCCTGCTGGCGCGGGCCAGGGCGCGGGAAATCTGGCGTCCGCAGGTGCTCGGGCGGGCCATCGCGCACCTGCACCGGGTGTCCTCGCAAGCCTGGTACCACGACCCGGCAGGTGAACAGGCGCGCTTGCAGGCGGCCATCGAACAGGCACTTGCCGGTGCTGCCGACACCCGGCCAGCCGACACTGAAACGCCAACACAGGTGACGCCATGAGTGGCCCGAAGGTGGTGCGCATCGTCACCCGCGAAGAGATCCTCGCCCAGTGCGAAACCGCATTGCAACGCCTGAACAAGGCCACAGCGCGCTGGCAGGCCCAGGCGCAGCGCCTGGGTACGGTCGAGGCCACGCAGTTGAACGCAATCGAGGCCCGCAACCAACGCCTGCGCGCGCTGCTGGCGCAAGATCGCTTCCGCGAGGTGCAGGACGCCGTCGCAGTGGAGCAGGCCTTTCTCAAACGCGACCTGCGCGAACGTCAGGCCCAGGCCATCGAGCGCGGCGCCGAGCAGCGCCAGCGGCAACGCCGGGTGCAGGACAACGCCGCGGTACTGCACAAGGCACTGGCAGCGGTGCCGGGTACGCCTGCCAGTGCGGCGGCGTTGCGTGACCTCGATGAACTCGCCGCACGCCCGACCCAGGCCGATGCCGAGCAGCGCCTGGCCCAGGCCTTCGCCCTGCTCGCCGCGCCTGCGCCCGAAGCCCCGCTGTCGCTGGCCCAGCAGCAGCTGGCTGAGCAGTTGCGCGGCGGCCAGCAGCAGCCCAGCTATGCCCAGTGGCTGGCCGAGCACGGCAACGACGAGGCTCGCGACCCGCGCCTGCGACGCATCGATCGGCACATCGTCGAGCTGCAGCTGTTGCAGGGCGATGACGCTGCCGTGGCCTTCCTCAGCGCCTTGCAACGCGTCGAAACGCTGCCTGCCGGGGGCCAGCGCAATCTGCTGCTCGACAGCCTGGTGCTCGACCTGGCCGCCGCCACCCGTAGCGGTGAACAACGCCGTGAGCGCCTGGAGCAGGTACACACCTTGAGCGGCGAAATTGCCGAACTGTTGCCTGACACCCAGGGCGAGCTGCTGGCGCAACTGGATGCGTGCACCAACCAGACGCAAACCGCGCAGCTCGATGCACTGATCGAGCGCGCCGAAGCGGCGTTGGCCGAGCATGCCAACGCCCTGGCCGCTGAAGCACGGCGCCAGGCGGTGCTGCAAGGGCTGGCCAGTCTCGGCTACGAGGTGCGTGAAGGCATGGCCACCGGCTGGGCGCAGACCGGGCGCGTGGTGCTGCGCAAGCCGGCCACGCCTGGCTATGGCGTCGAGGTCGGCGGACAGGCCGAAAGCGGGCGTCTGCAGGTACGCGCGGTGGCCCTGCAGGCTGACCGTGATCGCCAACGCGACCGCGACATCGAAACCCTCTGGTGCGGGGACTTCCAACGATTACAGGCGCTGTTGCAGGCGCAGGGTGACAGCCTGTCGATCGAGCGTGCACTGGAGGTGGGTGAGGTGCCGCTCAAGGAGGCCGAGGTGGCTGATGAGCGGGGTGCGAGCGAGGCGCCATTGCAGCGGCATCAGTGAAGACTGGTCGCCTGAGTCGGGCCTGCTGCGCAGGCCATCGCGGCTGAAGCCGCTCCCACAGACCAAATCCCCGTAGGCGCGGCTTCAGCCGCGAATGGCCTGTGCCAACACCGACAATTCATCCGTCACCAAAGGTATCCCGTCGGCTAAATAACAAAAAGTGACCAGCGGGTCACGCTCTTATCACCCTTCTCTCCTACACTCAAATTCGGCCCGCGTACCGTTTGGAACAATCGCCTGAAATCAGTCGAACTTTCCTCTGGTGCGGCCAGTCATCACTAAGCAGGCCATGGCTACTTCACTCGCCTGCCACGCCTGCCTACCCCAAGCAGCTCACGCGCCTTTGGCCAGGATGGTCAATGCGCGGTGCGGCTGTGCACGACTCGGGGCACGGAACGCAATATGCATTACCGAAACATGCAGAAGAGAGAATCAACGCGATGTAAATGCCTCGGGTGCCAGCACCCGAACATAGGGACGGAGAGAGACTAATGATCAGTGCCGCTGTCGAGCCACATGCAGATACCTTCACCACGCCGCATCGCGAGCCGGTGACCCCGAGCTTCATCACGACAGCCAAGGCACCCGGCGCCAAGCGCCAGCAGAACCCGAACAAGCGCAAAGTATTGTTCGTCACCTCGGAAATCGCTGACCTGGTCAAGACCGGTGGCCTGGGTGACGTGTCTGCCGCCCTGCCTCGGGCCATGGCTGACCTGCACGACGTACGCGTGCTGATTCCCGGCTACCCGCAGGTGATGGACAGCGACAACCCGATTCACATCGTCGGCGAGCTGAGCGGTCACGCCGCCCTGCCACCGTGCAAGATCGGCCGTATGGACTTGCCGGACGGTCTGGTCATTTACGTCCTCATCTGCCCCGAGTTGTACCAGCGCGAAGGCACCCCCTACGGCGCCAACAATGGTCGCGACTGGCCAGACAACCATATTCGCTTCGCCCGCCTGGGCCTGGCTGCCGCTGACATCGCCGCTGGCGAGGGCATGGCGCATTGGACACCTGATCTGGTCCACGCCCATGACTGGCCTGCGGGCCTGGCCCCGGCGTACATGCACTGGCGCGGCCTGAACACGCCGACCCTGTTCACCATCCACAACCTGGCCTACCAGGGCGTGTACAGCCTTGCCTGCTGCCCGGAGCTGGCGATTCCCGAGCATGCGTTGCAACAGGAAGGCATGGAGTTCTACGGCAAGCTGTCGTTCCTCAAGGCGGGCCTGGCCTATTCCAGCCACATCACCACGGTCAGCGCCACTTACGCCGAGGAAATCACCACCCCGGAGTTTGGCTGCGGCCTCGATGGTTTCCTCGCCAGCAAAGCCCAGCAAGGCCTGCTCGGTGGCATCCCCAACGGCATCGATGAAAGCTGGGATGCGGCCACTGATCAGCATCTGCAGCACAACTTCAGCCTCAACGATTGGGAAGGCAAGGCTCTGAATGGCGATGAGGTGCGTGAACTGTTCGAGCTCGATCCGAGCGAAGGGCCGCTGTTCGCCGTGGTCTCGCGCCTGGTCTACCAGAAAGGCCTCGACCTGACCCTGGCGGTCGCCGATTTCATCGTCGAGCAAGGCGGCCAGATTGCCATTATCGGCCGCGGTGAGCCGGAAGAAGAGCAAGCCATGCGCGAGCTGGCCCTGCGTCACCCCGGCAGGATCGGGGTGCGCATCGGCTTCAACGAAACCGATGCACGACGCATGTTCGCCGGCAGCGATTTCCTGCTGATGCCGTCACGCTACGAGCCGTGCGGATTGAGCCAGATGTACGCCCAGCGCTTCGGCTCGCTGCCGGTGGCGCGCAACACCGGCGGGCTGGCCGACACCATCGAAAACGGCGTCACGGGTTTTCTCTTCGACGAATCCACCGCCGACAGCTACCGCGAAGCGCTGGCCCGGGCGTTCTACGTGTACAGCAAGCCTGACCTGCTCAACGCCATGCGCTGCCTGTCGATGACCCAACCGTTCAACTGGTGCCAGGCGGTCACGCCCTACGCGCGCCTGTACGAGGATTTGGTCAAGCAGAGCCAGCTGGCCCACTACTGATTCGGAGAGCTGAAGATGCACAGACACGGCGTACACCTGGTGGACGCCACGTCCGCGCGCTTCGCCCTCTGGGCGCCAGGCGCACGCGATGTGAGCGTGGAAGTCGTAGGGCAGTCATCACTAGTGTTGCAGCCTGAGCCGGACGGCTGGTTCAGCGCCACTGGCCCAGCTCAGGCTGGGCAGCACTACCGTTTCGTCATCGACGGCCAGCTCAAGGTCGCCGACCCCGCCTCGCGTTATCAACCTGAAGGTGTCAGCGGCCCCAGCGAGGTGGTTGCGCCCGAGTGGTTCGCCTGGCAACACCCCTTCCACGGCCGGCCTTGGCATGAGGCGGTGATCCAGGAAGTTCACGTTGGCGTGCTCGGTGGTTACAAGGGTGTCGCAGAGCAACTGCCGCGCCTGGCCAGGCTGGGCATCACCGCCATCGAACTGATGCCCCTCGGGCAGTTTCCCGGTGAGCGCAACTGGGGCTACGACGGCGTCCTGCCCTTCGCCCCGCAGCACAGTTACGGCACCCCCGAAGAGCTCTGCCAACTGGTCGATGAGGCGCACCGGCTGGGCCTGGCGGTGATGCTCGATGTGGTCTACAACCACTTCGGCCCCGACGGCAACTACCTGCACGAATACGCCCCGAGCTTTTTCAATGAAGCGAAGAAGACCCCATGGGGCGCGGCCATCGACTTCAAGCAGCCGGCGGTGCGCGAGTTCTTCATCCAGAACGCCCTGATGTGGCTGCAGGAATATCGCATCGATGGACTGCGCTTGGATGCCGTACACGCAATCGACTCGCCGGACTTTCTCAAGCAACTGTCGCAGCGCGTGCGCGAAGAAACCGATGGCCGTGAGGTCTGGCTGGTGCTGGAAAACGAGCATAACCAGGCGTTTTTGCTGGAGAAGGCGTTCGACGCGCAGTGGAATGACGACGGCCACAATGCCCTGCACGTACTGCTGACCGGCGAAACCGAAGGCTATTACGCCGACTACAAGGACCGCCCGATCGAGCAACTGGCGCGCTGTCTGGCTGAGGGCTTCGTGTTTCAGGGCCAGCAAAACCGCCATGGCGAAGCACGCGGCGAACCGAGCGGGCACCTGCCGCCGAGCGCGTTCGTGCTGTTTCTGCAAAACCACGACCAGATCGGCAACCGCGCCCTGGGCGAGCGGCTGACCCGTCTGTGCCCGCCTGCTGCCTTGCGCGCCGCCACCGGCCTGCTGTTGTTGTCGCCGATGATCCCGCTGCTGTTCATGGGTGATGAAGAAGGCAGCCGCGCGCCCTTCCTGTTCTTCACCGACTTCCATGACGAACTGGCCGATGCCGTGCGCGAGGGGCGACGCGGCGAGTTCGCGCACTTTGCCGCCTTCGCCGACCCGGACACCCGCGAGAAGATCCCCGACCCCAATGCCCTCGCTACTTTCAAGGCCAGCCAACCGCAGGGTGACGATGTGCTCGCCGGCTGGCACGGCTTGTACCAGCAATTGCTGGCGCTGCGTCATGAGTGCATCGTGCCGCGGCTGCCGGGCAGCCACAGCTTGGGCTGTCAGGTGCTGGGCGACAAAGCCTTGACCGCGCGCTGGCGCCTGGGCGATGGCAGCGAATTGCGCATCGACCTGAACCTGGCCGCGCAACCCCAGGCGGTAGACCTGCCGGCCCCTGGCATGCGCCTGTTCGACAGCAGTGACAACGCCCATTGCGACGCACTTCTTGCAGCTTACAGCTGCGTCGTCAGCCTGATTCCTCGCGCTGTGGAGACGCCATGAGCGACAACCCCCTGCATCAACTGGCAGCACGGGTCGGCATCGCCCGAGACTGGACCGATGCCAACAATCGCCCACAGCAGGTCAGCGACGAGGTACTGCGCGGCGTACTGGGCGCCCTTGGTCATCCCGCTGCTGACGCCGGCGATGTGAGCGCCAGCCTGGCCGAGCTGGAACAGGCGCAAGACCTTCACGCACTGCCCAAACTGCTGACCTGCGACCTGGGTCAAGGGCTGTCCCTGCAACCGTGGTTCACCCCCGGCAGCAGCGTGCGCTGCACCGACGAAACGGACATCAGCCGCGAGCTGACTCTGGGCCTGCAGGCCGAACTGCCTGCCGATCTGCCCATCGGCTATCACCAGATCGAGGTCGATGGGCGCAGCCTGACGGTGGCGATTGCACCGGCGCGCTGCCACAGCCTGGACGATGCAGTCGGTGAGCCCCCGGCACGCTGCTGGGGTCTGGCGGCACAGTTATACAGCCTGCGCCGGCCTGGCGACGGCGGCTATGGCGACCTGCTGGCCCTTGAGCACCTGGCGCGCAGCGCGGCCGAGCGCGGTGCCGACGCTATCGCCATCAGCCCGATCCATGCACTTTCGCAGTACGAGCAACAGCACTACAGCCCTTACTCGCCGTCCAGTCGTCTGCTCCTCAACAGCCTTTACGCAAGCCCTGCCGCGTTGCTCGGCGAGCGTGAAGTCCGCGCGGCGATCGAGGCTGAAGGACTGGGGCAGATTCTCGAAGACCTCGAAGCGCAGCCCTTGGTCGACTGGCCGCGCGCGGCCGAGGTGCGTGAGCGCTTGTTGCAGGCCCTGTACAAGGACTTCAGCCAGGGTCAACACCCGCTGCGCGCCGACTTCGAGAGCTTTCGCGAATCAGGTGGCCAGGCGCTGGAGCACCATTGCCGCTTCGAGGTGCTGCAAGGCGAGGCGGTCGACCAAGGCCTGGGGGCCGACTGGCGGCGCTGGCCCAAGGCTTGGCAAGACCCCTACCACGCCGAGGTCGAGGCCTTCGCCAGCACCTACCCTGCGCGCATCGAATACCGCGTGTTCTGTCAGTGGCTGACCGATCGCAGCCTGCAGCGGGCACAGCAGGCGGCCCGCAGCAATGGCATGCAGGTCGGCCTGATCGCCGACCTGGCAGTGGGCGCCGATGGCGCCGGCAGTCAGGCCTGGAGCCGGCAGGATGAATTGCTGGCCAACCTCACCGTCGGCGCTCCGCCAGACATCATCAACCGCGCTGGACAAGACTGGGGGATCTGCGGCTTCTCGCCCGAAGGACTCAAGCGCAACGGCTTCCGCGCCTTCATCGAAATGCTGCGGGCTAACCTGGCGCATGCCGGCGGCCTGCGCATCGACCATGTCATGGGCTTGCGCCGGCTGTGGCTGATCCCCAAGGGTGCCTCACCCAAAGAAGGTGCCTACGTACACTACCCGTTCGACGACATGCTGCGCCTGCTGGCCCTGGAGTCGGTGCGTCATCAGGCGGTGATGCTCGGTGAAGACCTGGGCACCGTGCCCGAAGGCCTGCGCGAACAGCTGGCCGACAAGGCCGTGCTGGGTATGCGCGTGCTGGCCTTCGAGCAACAGGGCCCGGGCAATTTCACCCCGCAGATGCAGTGGCCAGACAATGCCCTGGCCACCACCGGCACCCACGACCTGGCGCCACTGGCAGGCTGGTTGCAAGCCCACGACATCGACTGGCAGAAGCGCCTGGAGCTGATCGACGACGAAGCCGAACGGTCCTGGCGTGAGGACCGTGCCAAGGAAACGGCAGGCCTGCGCGCACTGCTGGAACAAGCCAGTGGCCCGCTGGACGACGACGAAGCGGTGATCGACGCGGCCATCGCCTGGCTCGGCAAGACCCGCGCGCCACTGGTGCTGATTCCCCTGGAAGATCTGCTCGGTAACGTCGAGCAACCGAACATGCCCGGCACCACCGACGGACACCCTAACTGGCAGCGGCGCCTGGCGCCGCCGGCCGCCAAGCTGCTTGACGAAATCGACGCCGCCAGGCGTCTGGAACTGCTGGCGCAAGCCCGCGAATACGCGTGGGAGCGCGACCGATGAAGCCATTGACTGCAACCGTACGCCTGCAATTTCACAGTGACTTCACCCTCGACGATGCCGTGCCCCTGGTGCCCTACTTCGCCCAGCTGGGCATCAGCCACCTGTACGCCTCACCCATCCTCAAGGCCCGTGCCGGCTCGCGGCATGGGTACGACGTGGTCGATCCGACCCAGGTCAACCCCGAGCTGGGCGGCGAGGCGGCTCTGGAACGGCTGATCGCCGCGCTGCGTCAACATGGCATGGGCTTGATTCTCGACACCGTATCCAACCACATGGCCGTGGGCGGTGCGGACAATCCCTGGTGGCAGAGCCTGCTGGCCTGGGGGCGGCGCAGCCCGTACGCCGAGTTCTTCGACATTCAGTGGCACTCCAGCGACCCGCTGCTGGCGGGTCAGTTGCTGCTGCCGTTCCTGGGCAACGACTACGGCGTGGCGCTGAAAAACGGGGAGCTGCCGCTGACCTTCGACGGCGAGCATGGTCGTCTGGAAGTGGCCCACCATGAGCACCGCTTCCCGATTTGTCCTCTCGACTACGCCGAAGTGCTGCAAGGCAGCGACAGCCCCGAGTTGCAGGCATTGGCTACCCGTTTCGCGGCTTTGCGCGACGCCGCCGTGCCCTTGGCCGCAGCCCAGGCGCTGCAAGGCGAGCTGGCACAGCTGCATGCCGACGGCGTGAGCCTGGAGGCACAACTGCGTGCCTTCGATGCCCGCAGCGAAGCCGGTCTCAAGCGCCTGCATGCGCTGCTCGAACGCCAGGCCTATCGCCTGGCCAGCTGGCGCACGGCGGCAGACGACATCAACTGGCGGCGCTTCTTCGACATCAACGAACTGGGCGGTCTGCGCGTCGAGCGCGCGGCCGTGTTCGAAGCCACCCACGCCAAGCTGTTCGAGCTGATCGAGCGCGGCTTGGTCGATGGCCTGCGCATCGACCACATCGACGGCCTGGCCGACCCGCGCGGCTACTGCCGAAAACTGCGCCGCCGCGTCGATGGCCTGCTGGCAGCACGTCCGTTGGAAACAGCAGTCGAGCATTTCCCGATTTATGTCGAGAAGATTCTTGGCACCGGCGAACACCTGCACCGTGACTGGATGACCGACGGCACCACCGGTTACGAATTCATGAACCAGGTGTCGCTGGTGCTGCATGACCCGGCGGGCGAAGCGCCATTGACCGAGCTGTGGCAGCGCCTGAGCGAGCGACCACCGTTCGCCGAAGAAGTGCGTCAGGCCCGCGCACTGGTGCTCAATGCCAGCCTTGCCGGCGATTTCGAGTCGGTGGCCCAGGCCCTGCTGCACGTGGCGCGCAACGACCTGATGACCCGCGACATCACCCTCGGCGCCCTGCGCCGTGGCCTGCAGGCGCTGGTCGAGCACTATTCTGTGTACCGCACTTACATCAACGCCCTGGGCCGTCCAGCCGAGGATGAGACGTTCTTCCAGCAGGCCCTGAGCGATGCACGCCAGTCATTGCCCGAGGCCGACTGGCCGGTGCTCGAACAACTGCAAGTGTGGCTGGGTGGGCAGCGCTGGCGCAGCCTGCCGCCGGGCAAGGCACGCAAGCAATTGCGCCATGCCTGCGTGCGCTTCCAGCAACTGACTGCCCCCAGCGCGGCCAAGGCGGTGGAAGACACCGCTTTCTACCGCTCGGCGCGGCTGCTGTCGCGCAACGATGTGGGCTTCGAGGCCGAACGTTTCAGCGCGCCGCTGGAAGAGTTCCATGTCGAGGCGCAGCGCCGCCTCGGCGCCTTCCCTGACAACCTGCTGGCCACCGCCACCCACGACCACAAGCGGGGTGAAGACACCCGTGCGCGCCTGGCGGTGCTTAGCGAGCGGGGTCCGTGGCTGGCCGAGCGCATCGAGCACTGGCGCGCGCTGGCAGCATCCCTGCGCAAGGACGACGCAGACGGCCCGGCGCCAAGCCCGGCCGATGAGATGATGCTGTTGCAGACGCTGCTCGGCAGTTGGCCACTGGACCTTGACCTGAACGACACGGGTGCGGTGAAGACCTACATCGAGCGCGTGCAGCAATGGCAGCAGAAAGCCTTGCGCGAAGCCAAGCTGCGCAGCAGCTGGAATGCGCCCAACGAGGCCTACGAGCAGGCGTGCGCCGCCTATACCGAAGGCTTGCTCAGCGCCAGTGTGCATACCGAGTTGCGTGAATCGGTGCAACAGGCCGCCAACGCCATTGCCTGCCCCGGAGCGCTCACTGGCCTGGCCCAGTGCCTGTTGCGCATGACCGTACCAGGTGTGCCGGACCTGTACCAAGGCAACGAATACTGGGACTTGTCCCTGGTCGATCCGGACAACCGCCGGCCAGTCGACTACCCGGCGCGCCGACGCAGCCTGGATGACAGCACGGCCCTTGGCGATCTGCTCAGCCATTGGCGCGACGGACGCATCAAGCAGACGCTGATCGCGCGCGTGCTCGATTGCCGTCGCGCGCACCCCGAACTGTTCCGCCGCGGCGAGTACCAGCCGCTGACGGTCCAGGGCCGGCACGCCGACAAGGTCATGGCCTTCGCCCGCGTGGGTGATGGCGAGCGCGCCATCGTGATCCTGCCGCGCCTGGCCGCCAGCCTGCTCGGTGAAGACGCGCTGACTCCGTTGATCCCGGCACAGAGGTGGGACGACACACGGGTCGTGCTGCCGTTCGACTACTCCCCTGCCAACTGGTCGGGACTTTTCGGCAACGCCGCTGTCAGCCCTACTAAGGAGCTGAAGTTGAGCGCCGCGTTAGCCGAGTTTCCGGTCAACCTGTTCATCGAACATGACTAAGCGCATCCAGGAGCATAACCATGAGTGTCGAAGATAAGCGTATCCGCGAGTTCGCCTACCAGATCTGGGAATCGGAAGGTAAGCCGGAAGGTCAGGAAGAACGCCACTGGGGCATGGCCCGAAAGCTGGCTGAAGCCGAATCGCTGGCGCCCAAGGCAGCGCCGCGCAAACGGGCTGCGGCCAAAGGCAAGACCGCCGCCGACGTCAGCGAAGATCCGAAGCAAAAAGCCGCACCAGCCAAGCGCGCCTCGGTGGCTAAAAGCGCCGCCCTGCCGGGCGCCGAGCCCTCGCCACGCGGCAAGACCACTACCGCGAAGAAGCCGCGCACTGCGGCCAAGAAAGCGACTGACGGATAAACCCGCTCGTCCTGGCGCTGCCGTCCGGCAGCGCCGTTCATCCCGCTGTACCTGTACCGGCATTACCTGCTAATCGGTCCGCCCCTGACGGGGAGCGGACTGGTTGGCGTGGAGGCCAGAAAGGTTTCACCGTCCCCGATCATTTGGCCATCCGAGACTGCCATGACCCAACGTAAACCGAAGAAAAACCGCTCTGTCGCCCCTTCGCGCATCCGTGAAGGCATGCCCTTTCCCCTCGGCGCCACCTGGGATGGACTGGGCGTCAACTTCGCCCTGTTCTCGGCCAACGCCACCAAGGTCGAACTGTGCATCTTCGATTCCTCCGGCGAGAACGAGCTCGAGCGCATCGAGCTGCCCGAGTACACCGATGAGATCTACCACGGCTACCTGGCCGACGCGCATCCAGGCATGGTCTACGGCTACCGTGTGTACGGCCCCTACGAGCCGGAAAATGGCCACCGCTTCAACCATAACAAGCTGCTGATCGACCCTTATGCCAAGCAACTGGTCGGTAAGCTGAAGTGGGACCCTGCGCTGTTCGGCTACGTGCTGGGCGAAGAGGACACCACCTTCGACGAGCGCGACAGCGCCCCCTTCGTGCCCAAAAGCAAGGTCATCGACCCCGCCTTCACCTGGGGCCGTGACCAGCGGGTGCAGGTGCCGTGGGAAAGCACGGTGTTCTATGAGGCCCATACCCGTGGCATCAGCATGCGCCACCCTTCTGTACCGGAAAACCTGCGCGGCACCTTCGCGGGTCTGGCTAACGATGATCTGCTCAAGCACATCAAGGACCTGGGCGTCTCGAGCATCGAGCTGCTGCCGATTCACGGCTTCGTCAACGACCAGCATTTGCTCGACAAGGGCCTGAACAACTACTGGGGCTACAACACCATCGCCTTCTTCGCCCCGCACCCGGCGTACCTGGCCAGCGGCAAGATCGCCGAGTTCAAGGAGATGGTCGCGCACCTGCACAACAAGGGCCTGGAGCTGATCCTCGATGTGGTCTACAACCACACCGCCGAAGGCAACGAAAAAGGCCCGACACTGTCGATGCGCGGGATCGACAACGCCTCGTACTACCGCCTGATGCCCGACGACAAGCGCTACTACATCAACGACTCGGGCACCGGCAACACCCTCGACCTGAGCCACCCCTGCGTCCTCCAGCTGGTCACCGACTCGCTGCGCTACTGGGCCGGCGAGATGCATGTCGACGGCTTCCGCTTCGACCTGGCGACCATCCTCGGCCGCTACCACGACGGCTACAACGAGCGCCACAGCTTCCTCGTGGCTTGCCGCCAGGACCCGTTGCTGAGCCAGGTCAAACTCATCGCCGAACCTTGGGACTGCGGTCCGGGCGGCTATCAGGTGGGCAACTTCGCCCCCGGCTGGGCCGAGTGGAACGACAAGTTCCGCGATACCGTGCGCTCGTTCTGGAAAGGCGACGAAGGCCAGCTCGCCGACTTCGCCGCACGTATCACCGCCTCGGGCGACCTGTTCAACAACCGTGGCCGTCGCCCGTACGCTTCGGTCAACTTCATCACCGCCCACGACGGCTTCACCCTGCGCGACCTGGTGTCGTACAACGAGAAGCACAACGAGGCCAACGAAGAGAACAACCAGGATGGCAGTAGCAACAACATGTCCTGGAACTGCGGCGAGGAAGGCCCGACCGAGAACCCGGAAATCAAAGAACTGCGCATGCGTCAGATGCGCAACTTCTTCGCCACGCTGTTGCTGTCGCAAGGCACGCCGATGATCGTCGCGGGTGACGAATTCAGCCGTACCCAGCACGGCAACAACAACGCCTACTGCCAGGACAGCGAAATCGGCTGGATCAACTGGGATCTGGACGAAGAAGGCCAGGACCTGCTGGCGTTCGTCAAGCGCCTGAACCGTGTACGCACCACCTATCCGGTGCTGCGCCGCTCGCGTTTCCTGGTGGGCGACTACAACGAGGCGCTTGGGGTCAAGGACGCCACCTGGCTGGCACCCGACGGCAACGAGATGAGCGTCGAGCAGTGGGAGGACGCCAACGGCCGTTGCCTGGGCCTGCTGATGGACGGCCGTGCACAGGTCAGCGGCATCGAACGTCCGGGCGCTGACGCCACGGTGTTGCTGATCGTCAACGCGCATCACGACACCGTCAACTTCAAGTTGCCTGCCGTCCCACAAGGCGAGCACTGGACCTGCTTGATCGATACCGACCAGCCGAAGCTGCGCAAGGGCAAGCCGCTCCAGTTCGACATCGAGTTCGAAGTGAAGGGCCGCTCGCTGGTGCTGTTCGCCTTGCAGCACGAGGAGGACTGAAGCGCGCCGGGGCGGGCTGTGTCGTAGACGGTATCTGCCCGCCCCGACGGCAGTTTCAGGAAGACGCGTGAATCACGAAGCCGTCACAGGCTTCGCCCCTTGCGCCCAGGCCGACATCGTCTTTCTCCAGGAAGTACTCGGCAACCACGATCGCCACGCCGCCCGCCACCTTGGCTGGCCGGCCATCTCGCAATACGAATTTCTCGCTGACAGCATGTCGAGCGACTACGCCTACGGACGCAACGCCGTGTACCCGGCCGGTCACCATGGCAACGCGCTGCTGTCCAAATACCCGATTATCGAGCACCGCAACTTCGACGTGTCGATCACCGGCCCCGAGCGTCTTGGCCTGCTGCACTGCGTGCTGGATGTACTCGGCCCGCAGCCGGTGCATGCCATCTGCGTGCACCTGTCGCTGCTGGAAGGCCACCGCCAGCAGCAGCTGCACCTGCTGCGCCGGCTGCTCGCCTCACTGCCCGCGGAGGCACCGGTGATCATCGCCGGTGATTTCAACGACTGGCAACTGCGCGGCAACCGCACCCTGGCAGAAGAAGCCGAGCTGCACGAAGCCTTCGAACGCCACCACGGTCTGCTGGCGCGCACCTACCCCGCGCGCCTGCCGCTGCTGCGCCTGGACCGCATCTACCTGCGCAATGCACGGAGCCATGCACCGAAGATTCTGGGCCACAGGCCGTGGACGCATTTGTCCGGTCATCTGCCATTGACGGTTGAGGTGCAGTTCTAGGTTCTGTACGAGTTTCGCAAGCTTTTCTGGCACCCACGGTGCGGTCTCGCTTGAACCAGCCTCTGTTCCAAGACTAGGAACACGTCCGCATACAACTGATAAATGTGTCAGTTTCTCCCGACACTATTTACTGCAATGCTGATGCCTGGAACATCCAGTGGCTGGGCTCGGCCACCTCTACGGTCCAGGGCCAACCGAGCTCCGCAAGCGGCTGTTAGTTTAGCCCCCAGTACTCTCACGAAGGCGTGGCGGATGTCGTAAGCCATCAACCAGTCGCAATCGCAGTCCCCTCGAGGCATCCAATAATGCAGTACGTTTCTTACACACCCTACGGATTTGTTCGTGAGTTAACTGGAACTGTGGGCTTCAGTGGCAATTGCCATTTGAACGCTACAGCAATCTATTTCTTAGGGACCGGTCATCATCGACCGTATGACACCACCACCCTGCGATTTCTCTCACCCGATAGTTCGAGCCCATTCAGTGAGGGAGGCCTGAACAGTTACGCGTATTGCGCAGGAGATCCCGTTAACTATAGCGATCCCTCGGGATACGCACGTCAACCGATAGTCAGCCAGTTAGCTAAACGATCAGGAGTCGCTGACATAATCAATACGCGAGCAAAACGAGCCGCCCACCCAATTGTTACCAAGGATGTAGTACATCCGTTAAAATCTCTGGCCCTAGAGTAAAAGGTAAAAGCGACAAAGTCAAGTTCCGCCGAGAAACCACTAGGCCCCGTGCCTTTTCACTATGGCGCTAACCGACCCGCAGGCCGATCAATAATAGAAGTAACAAACTCCCCAGAAGAAGCAGACTTGAAGCGCTTTATCTCGAGCACTCAAGAATCTAGAACCCAAAACAGGATGCGCTATCGGGAATCTCAGCTAAAATTCCTTCTGAAACATTTACCAGACAACCATGCTTTAGCTTTGCAACTCACTCAAGAACGGTCTTCCACTATTAGAACGACAGGCCTCATCCCGGTTGTCACTGAGCAAGCCCCAAAACTTCCACCCCGCCCATTCGCATAGGACATCCACGTGGCACAATGAGTTTATGGCTTCACGCCGACCCTCACAGACAACGGTGTAAGCTCATCCAGACTCCCGGTCACGTCTGCGTCGGTAATGACGCGACCACGCTCATCTGGCGCAGGTTGCGCAACATCGCTGCACTGTGGGCCTCGGCGGCTAACGACCAAAACGTGAGATGCCTTTTTTTTCGATTCTGCACAGGCATCGGTTCAACAAGCCGACCACGTGAAGTCATGCTCGGTGAGAGAGCCTATAACCCGGCCTGCCCCGGAAAACCTGACGCTACCTCACCGCGATCTGTCGATGACGCTGCTGCGCCGCATAGGCCACCTGCGGCCACAGCTGCACCGTCTCGCCCGGCAGGCACTGGGCCAACCGCGCGACCGCCAACGGGCTCAGCGCGCCCAGCCGCGGATACCCGCCGATGGTCTGGCGGTCGTTGAGCAGGATGATCGGCTGGCCATCGGGCGGCACCTGCACCGCGCCCAGCGGGATACCCTCGGAAATCAGGCCCGGCCCGCTATAGCGCAGCGCCTCGCCGGTCAGGCGCAGGCCCATGCGGTCGCTGCGTGCGTCCACGGTCCAGGCTCGGTTGAAGGCATCGAACAGGCTTTGCCCGGTAAAACCACCGGCCTGGGCGCCGAGAATCAGTTCGAGCCGCGCTGGGCTGAACAGGTCGGGAATCCGCGCCGCAGGCACGGCGCGCACGGCGGCCGGCTCATCGCCCCAGGCCAACCGGTCGCCCACACGCAAGGCACTGCCCTGCCCATCCAGCCCGCCGACCGCTTCGCGCTGCACCGTGGCGCAGCTGCCGGCCAGCAGCGGCGCCTGGACGCCCCCCGGCAGCGCCAGGTAGGCCCGTGCGCCCAGGCGCGGGGTGGCGAAGCGCAGCCGCTGCCCGTGAGCGACTCTGAACGGGCGCCACACTTCCAGCGACTGGCCGTCCAGGGTGGCGCCAAGGTCCGCGCCGGCCAGTGCCAACCAACCCTCACCTTGGCACTCCAGGTGCAGCCCGCCGAGAGTGATTTCCACCACGGCGGCGTTCAGTTCGTTGCCCAGCATCCAGTTGGCCCAGTGCTGGGCCAGCCAATCGAGCGCGCCGCCCTGGGTCAGTCCCAAGTGCCGCACCCCGCTGCGGCCGCCGTCTTGAACGCTGGCTTGCGGGCCGGCTTTTTCCACGATCAGTGCCGTCATGGCTGCGCCTCCATCGGCGTTGCATCGCCGCCCAGGCGAAGGAATTGCTCACGTTCGATCGGCACGAAGCGCACCCGGTCACCAGGTCGCAGCAAGCTGAAGCCCTCCAGCGCCGGATCGAACAAACGGGTCGGGCAGCGCCCCACCAGGTTCCAGCCACCGGGCGAGACGGCCGGGTAGATCGCCGTCTGCCGCTCGGCGATGCCCACGCTGCCGGCGGCCACCGCCTTGCGTGGGGTAGCCAGGCGTGGGCTGGCAAGACGTGGGTCGACCAGGCCCATGAAGCCGAAGCCGGGCGCAAAGCCCAGGGCGAACACCGAATAAGCGCGGCCGCTGTGCAGGGCGATCAGTTCCTCCACGGCCAGGCCGCGCTGGCGGGCCAGAGGTTCCAGGTCGGGGCCGACGCTTGGGTGGTACCACACCGGCAGCGACACTTCGCGGCCCTGCTCGGCCGTCGCCGGAGTGAGTCCGCTCAAGGCTTGCTGGCACAGGCTGCGGGCCTGGGCATCGTCCAGTTGCGCCAGGTCGTAGTGCAGCATCAAGGTGGTGTACGACGGCACCAGGTCCAGCAGCGCCGTACCGAACGTTGTGCGAAGCCGCTCGGCAGCGGCCAGCAGCCAGGGCACGTTGGCTTCGTCGATGGCGTCGAACAGGCGCAGGGTCAGGCAGTCGATGGCGGCAAGTTCCACACGCAGGTTCATGCCGGCAGACCGTCCAAGGCCTGACGGATCTGTCGCACCGCGGCCACTGACGCCGGGTTGTCGCCATGCACGCAGAGGGTATCGACCTGCAAGCGCAAGGCGCTGCCGTCGCGGGTGAGCAAGGGCTCGCCGCGCGCCAGGCCCAGGGCCTGCGCCACCACCTGCGCCGGCTCGTGGTGCACCGCGCCGGGCAGGCGCCGACTGACCAGTTGCCCATCGGGTTCGTAGGCACGGTCGGCGAACGCTTCGAACCAGAGGTTCAGGCCGTGTTCGGCCGCCAATGCGCGACTGGCGCTGGTATCGGCAGTGGCCATCAGCATCAGCGGCAGTTGCGCGTCATAGGCGCGCACGGCACGCATCACCGCCGCCAGGCGCAGCGGGTCGGCCATCATGTCGTTGTATAGCGCGCCATGGGGTTTGACGTAGCGCACCTGAGTCCCCTCGGCTCGGCACATCGCCTCCAGCGCGCCCAGTTGATACAGCACCAGGTCTTCGATCTCCTGCGCCGAGCAGGCCATGCTGCGCCGGCCGAAGCCTGCAAGGTCGGGATAGGCCGGGTGCGCGCCGATGCGTACGCCATGGCGCACGGCCAGGGCCACGGTGCGGCGCATGATCCCAGGGTCGCCGGCGTGGAAGCCGCAGGCGATGTTGGCGCAGTCGATCAAAGGCATGACCTGTTCGTCCAGCCCCATGGACCAGGCGCCGAAGCTTTCTCCGATATCGCAATTGAGCAGGGGGCGTTTCATGGGCGTCTCCAGATGACCGATGCGCTCGATGGTCGCGCCCGGCTCGCGCCCCCGTCCAACGGGTTATTCCGGCCAGGGGTGAACAGTAAAGTCGATCACCCTATGATGGAGGCCTTTCCCCAGTACAGGCCTGCGGCATGAATCTCAAATTCCTGGAAACCTTCATCTGGGTCGCGCGCCTGGGCAGCTTTCGACTGGCGGCGCAAAAGCTGTTCAGCACCCAGGCCGCGGTGTCCAACCGCATCGCCGCGCTGGAACAGGACCTGGGGGTGCGCCTGTTCGAGCGCGACGCTCGCGGCGCGACCCTGACGCCGCGTGGCCAGGCGCTGCTCGGCCATGCCGAACTGGTGCTCGACAGCAGTCACGCGCTGCGCCAGGCGGCAGTGGCCGACCAGCCGGGGCGTGTGCGCGTGGGCGTGATGGAAAGCGTGATCCACACCTGGCTGGCGCCCTTCATCCAGCGCGTAGGCAGCCTGTACCCGGCCTTGGAGCTCGACCTGCAGGCCGATACCGCGCGCAACCTGGCCGAGCAATTGCGCCGTGGCCAACTGGATCTGATCCTGCAAACCGACCCACTGCCCGACGAGGGCCTGCGCAATGCGCACCTGGCGAGCTACCCCATGGCCTGGCTGGCGCGTCCGGCGAGTGTCTGGGTGGCTACCGACCTTGTGCAGATTTCGCAACAGCGCCTGATCACGTTTTCCCGCCATTCTCGCCCGCACCAGGACCTGCTCGGCCTGCTCCACGCCCACGGGCTGCGCGCGCCGCGCTTGTGCTGCATCAACTCGGTGGCGGCCATCGAACGGCTGCTGGCCGAAGATTTCGGCATTGCCGCGCTGCCGCCTGCGCTGGTCGACGATGCCCTGCGCAGTGGCCGTCTGTGCCAGTTGAGCGTGCAGCCGTTGCCTGCGGATCTGCAGATGTTCGCCAGCTGGCGTGTCGGCGCTGGCCTGGACAGGGTCGAGAATCTGGTCGATGCGGCGCGTACCGCCGCCGAGGCCCACGCCGCCGGATTGCCCCGAGGGCATGCGCGTGTGAACTGAAAACGCACCATCGAGTAACACTGTGGCCGCTTGGCAACCCAAAAATGGGCATTGGCACAATCGTCACAGTCAAAGACGCAACGAATAAAGCCCTCAAAAACCGCGATACATGCAATTTTTGGCACGCCAATTGATATGCATTCGGATAACGATTGTTGAACAATCCACCTTCCGGAGTCACCCATGTCTCGACGTGCCAGCCCTGCCCTTTCCCTGCTTGTCGCCGCCCTGCTCGCCAGCGCCGGCGCCCATGCCGCCGACGCGACCTTGCAACCGCAACGCCTGAGCATCGGCTCCGACCTCACCTACCCGCCCTACGCCTACCTCGAACAAGGCAAGCCCGCCGGCTTCGATCCGACCTTCATGGGCCTGCTGGGCAAGCACATGAAGCTGGAACCGACATTCGTCGACACGCGCTTCGCCAACCTGGTGATGGGCGTCAACGCCCGCCGTTTCGATCTGGTCGCCTCGGCGCTGTACGTCACCCCGGAGCGCGCCGCCCAGGTGGATTTCCTGCCCTACCTGAAAAGCGGCGCATCGCTGATGGTGCGCGCCGACGACAGTTTCCGCCCGCAGCGCCCCGAAGACCTGTGCGGCAAGCGGGTCGGTTCGATCAAGGGCGGCTCGTGGATTCCCAAGCTGACGCGCCTGTCGAAGGACTATTGCCAGGCCAACGGCCAGGCGCCGATCGACTCGCGCGAATACCCCACCTCGCCGGAAGCGGCCCAGGCCCTGCTGGCCAAGGCCATCGACGTGCAATTCGAAGACGCTGCCGTGGCGCGCATCATCAGCGACAAGCTCAATGGCCGCATCACCCTCAGTTCCGACAGCCTGATCTACCCGGTGGTCATCGGCCTGGCCGTGCGCAAGGGCAACGAAGCGCTGCTCGGCGAGCTGCATGAGGGCTTCAGCGCGCTCAAGGCCAGCGGCGAATACCAAACCTTGCTCGGCCAGTACAACCTGGCCGAACCCAGCCCCGCCGACATCGCCCAGGCCCTGGGCCAGCCCAGCGCCGCCGCGCAGTAGATCGGAGCTCTCCCCATGCAATTCGACTGGCATTACGCCCTCGGCCTATTGACCAACGGCGACTTCTGGAAAGCCGTAGGCACCGTGGTCGAGCTGAGCCTGGAAACCTGGGTGCTGGGCATCGTGCTGGGCTTTCTCCTGGCCCTGGCCCGGCAATCGTCCAAGCGCCTGCTCAACCGCGCCGCGGCGCTGTACATCTGGTTCTTCCGCAGCCTGCCGCTGTTGGTGCTGTTGATCTTCGTCTACAACCTGCCACAGGTATTTCCATCCACCAGCGTGCTGCTGTCCAACCCCTATGCGGCAGGGCTCATCGCCCTGGTGCTGAGCGAGGCGGCCTACATCGCCGAGATCCATCGCGGCGGCCTGCTGGCTGTGGCCAAGGGGCAACTGGAGGCCGGCAAGGCCCTGGGCATCGGCTACAGCGGCGTGCAACGGCTGATCGTCATTCCCCAAGCCCTGCGCGTGGCCTTGCCGACGCTCGCCAACGAGTACATCACCATCGTCAAGCTGACCTCGCTGGTGTCGGTGATCTCGCTGGCCGAAATCCTGCTGGTCGGGCAACAGCTGTACACGCAGAACTTCCTGGTCATGGAGACCATGCTGGCGGTGGCGTTCTACTACGTGCTGATCGTCACCGTGTTCAGCTTCCTGCTGCAGCGACTGGAGCGTTACCTGGACGTCAGCCAGCGCAAGCCGCGCGCGGTCGCCGACAGCACTGCCAACGTCGCAGCGCCGGCGCCGACCAGCACCGGGCAAGACGGGCTGGCGCTCAGCGTGCGCGGCGCGGGCAAGCACTATGGCCAGCTCGAAGTGCTCAAGGACATCGACCTGGACGTGCGTTTCGGCGAGGTGGTGTCGATCATCGGCCCGTCCGGCTCGGGCAAGACCACCCTGATCCGCACCCTCAACGGCCTGGAAAGCCTGGACCGCGGCAGCGTCGAGCTGTGCGGCCAGGCCTTCCTGCGCGGCACCCAGGAGCCCGGCGGCGCGCTGGGGACGCGCCGGCACATGGATGGCATCGTGCAGGTCGGCATGGTGTTCCAGGGCTTCAACCTGTTTCCCCACCACACCGTGCTCGACAACGTGCTGCTTGCCCCGCGCCACCATGGCCACGCCGATGCCGAGCAGTTGCGCGCCCTTGGCCTTTCACTACTGGCCAAGGTGGGCCTGCGCGAGCATGCCGGCAAATACCCGCACCAACTGTCTGGCGGGCAGCAGCAGCGCGTGGCGATTGCCCGTGCCCTGGCCATGCGGCCCAAGGTGATGCTGTTCGACGAACCGACCTCGGCCCTGGACCCGGAGCTGGTGGGCGACGTGCTGAAGGTCATCGAGGAGCTGGCACGCGAGGGCATGACCATGATCATCGTCACCCACGAGATGAAATTCGCCTTCCAGGTCTCTGACCGTGTGGTGTTCATGGAAAGCGGGCAAATCGTCCAGGCCGGCTCGCCGCGCCAGTTGCTGGACAACCGCAGCGAGCGCATGGGGCGTTTTCTCAAGGACGTGCAATTGGCATGAAGACTCCAACCGAAACCGTTTTGTCGCTGGCCGACCAGGTGGCCTGCGAGCTGCGCGAAGACATCATCGGCGGGCGCCTGCTGCCGGGCATGGCGCTGGTCGAAGCGGACCTGGTGAACCGCTACAACGCCTCGCGCAATACCGTGCGCGAGGCCCTGCACCGGCTCGGTCGCGAAGGCCTGGCCACCTACGTGCGCAACAAAGGGGTGATGGTCCGGCGCGTTGGCGCCGCCGAAGTGCGCGACCTGTTCCTGGTGCGGCGCACGCTGGAGATCCAGGCCATCCTGGGCAGCAAGCCGCTGCGCGAGTATCAGTCCGACCGCATGCTCGAAGCCATCGAGGCAGCTGAGCTGGCCCGTGACCGCGAAGACTGGCAAGTCTTCGGCACCCACAGCCTGCGCTTCCACCAGCACATCGTCGGTTTGCTGCGCAGCCCCTTGCTGGACGACTTCTTTACCAACATCGCGGCGCAAATGCGCCTGGTGTTCGCAGTGGCGCCCGATGAAGAGAACTTCCAACGCCCGTGGCTCGAACGCGACCACGAAATCCACGACCTGCTCGCCGCCGGCCATCGCCAGGCGGCGGCCGACGCCATGAACCGTTACCTCGACGACTCCGAGCATGCCCTGCTCGACCTGTTGAGCCACCCTGCCCGCGCCTAGCCCAGCCCCTGTGCTGGCCGGCTTATGGAGATACCTATGAAACCCGTTGCCCTGACCCAAGCCCCCGACGACGCCGCGCAGCGCAAGGCCATCGCGCCGGTGCTCTGCTACCCGGTGCAAACCCTGCCACGGCCTGACATCGATGCCTACCGCGCCGTGCGCGACGGCCTCACGCTGGTCGAGACCGTGGTAGTGCCGGCCCGCGACGCCGCCACCTTCCGCGTGCCCGCCGGCGGATTCTTCCGCATCGTCTCCACCGAAGGCCCGCAAGTCGGCGACCTCAACCTGTTCAACCAGCACGACCTCAGCGAGCGTTTCTACACCGGCAAGACCCGCGCCCTGAACGGCACCCACCTGGGCGTCGGCGACCAGCTGTTCACCAGCTTCCCGACCTTGCGGCCAATGGCAACCATCACCCACGACACCCTCGACTGGTACGGCTTCGACGCCTTCGGCGGCTCGGTGCACGATGTCATCGGCACGCGCTGCGACCCCTACACGCATAACCTGCTCAGCGACGGCGGCCAGTACCACCATTGCTGCCACTCCAACCTGACCCGTGCGCTGTCGACCGCCACTGGCCTCACGCCGCACCAGGCCGAACCCCATGTGCACGATGTGCTCAATGTGTTCATGTGCACTGGGTTCACCCGCGATACCGGGCAGTACTTCATGAAGGCAAGCCCGGTAAGGCCGGGGGATTTTCTGGAGTTCTTCGCCGAGATCGATCTGCTGGGGTGTCTGTCGGCCTGCCCGGGCGGCGATTGCTCTTCCGAGCACTCGTCCGATTCGGCCAGGTGTTACCCGCTGCTGGTGGAAATCTACACGGCCACGCAGCGGCCTGAGGGCTGGGTCGCGCCCAAGGTCAATGGCTATGACCGCTGCCATGGCGTAGCAGGCTGAGGCTCAGCCAAGGCGCAGCGCCTGACAGGATGGGGCCGCGAAGCGACCCCGAATAGCTTACGGCGTCAGCGGCGCGTCGAGCTGCATCACCAGCACACCCAGCGGCGGCAGGTTCAGCGACAACGAGTATCCCTGACCATGGCTGGGCAGGTGCTCGGCGTTCACGCCGCCGCCGTTGCCGACGTTGCTCCCGGCATAGCGCTCGGCGTCGCTATTGAGTAGCTCGCGCCATTGACCATCGGACGGCACGCCGACCCGATAGGCCTCGCGCGGCACTGGGGTGAAGTTGGCCACCACCAGCACCGGCTCGCCCTCGCGGCTCCAGCGCAGCCAGGCGAACACACTGTTCTGCGCGTCATCACCGATCAGCCACTGGAAGCCTGCCGGCTTGCAGTCCTGGTCATGCAGGGCGGGTAGCTCGCGATACAGGCGGTTGAGGTCACTGACCAAGTCCTGCACGCCGCGGTGCTCGGCGTACTGCAACAGGTACCAGTCCAGCTGATGATCGTGGTTCCACTCACGCCATTGGCCAAATTCACAGCCCATGAACAGCAGTTTCTTGCCCGGGTGCATCCACATGAAGGTCAGATAGGCACGCAGGTTGGCAAACTTCTGCCAGCGGTCGCCGGGCATCTTGTCGATCAGCGAGTGCTTGCCGTGCACCACCTCATCGTGGGAAATCGGCAGCACGAAGCGCTCGGAATAGGCATACACCAGGCCGAAACTCAGCTCATTGTGGTGATGCGGACGATGGATCGGGTCGTTCTGGATGTAGTGCAGCGTGTCGTGCATCCAGCCCATGTTCCACTTGTAGCTGAAGCCCAGACCGCCCTGCTCCACAGGTTGGCTGACCCCCGGCCAGGCCGTGGACTCTTCAGCGATGATCAACGCCCCCGGCACCTCCTGCGCCGCCACGCTGTTGAGTTGGCGGATGAACTCGATGGCTTCAAGGTTCTCCCGCCCGCCGTACCGGTTCGGCACCCATTCGCCGGCCTTGCGCGAGTAGTCGCGGTAGAGCATCGAGGCCACCGCGTCGACGCGCAGCCCATCGATGTGAAAGTGCTTGAGCCAGTGCAGGGCCGACGCCAGCATGAAACCGCGCACCTCGTTGCGGCCGAGGTTGTAGATCAGCGTGTTCCAGTCCTGGTGGAAGCCTTCGTGGGGGTTGGCGTACTCATACAACGCCGTGCCATCGAAACGTGCCAGGCCATGCTCGTCGGTGGGGAAATGCGCCGGTACCCAGTCGAGAATCACGCCGATGCCGCCCTGGTGACAGGCATCGATGAAGGCAGCGAAATCCTCCGCAGTGCCATACCGTGAGGTCGGGGCGAACATCGACAGCGGCTGGTAGCCCCACGAGCCGCCGAAGGGGTGTTCCATGATCGGCAGCAACTCGATGTGGGTAAAACCCAGCTGCTGAACGTACGGCACCAGGTGCTCGGCCAGCTCGCGCCAGTTGTACAGGCGCGCGGTGTCACCCAGCTCATCCAGTTCGCAGCGCCACGAGCCTGCATGCAGCTCGTAGATCGACAACGGCGCGCTCACCGCGTGACGCTGGTCTCGCTGAGCCATCCACTCACCATCGCCCCAGGTGTGGGCCAGCGAACCGGCGACTTTCGAGGCGGTGCTCGGCGGCAGCTCGGTGGCGCGGGCCAGGGGGTCGGCCTTGAGCGGCAACACGCCCTCGGCACCCAGCACTTCGAACTTGTAGGTTTCGCCCGGGCCCAGGCGTGGTACGAACAGCTCCCATACCCCAGCGCCATGGCGCAGGCGCATCGGATGGCGGCGGCCATCCCAGTTATTAAAACACCCCACCACCGACACGCGCCGGGCATTGGGCGCCCAGACCGAGAAACACACGCCCTCGACCCCTTCGACCTGCATCGGCTGCGCGCCGAAGCGCGACGACAGATCACGGTGTGTGCCCTCGTTGAACAGGTGCAGGTCCATATCGCCAAGTACCGCGCCAAAACTATAGGGGTCTTCAGTGACTTGCTCGCCGCCGGCCCAGCCGATCTGCAGCAGGTAGGGCTGGGAGTGCTCGAGGTGCGCGGTGAACAGGCCGGGCAGAAGGCTGCTTTGATGCATCTCGGCCAGCACGCGGCCGTCATCCCGGGCCAGCACCTTGGCATGCAGGGCGCTGGGCAAGAAGGCCCGAACGCTGATGCCACCGCTCGCGTCGCGGTGCGGGCCCAGCACGGCGAACGGGTCGGCGTGCTCGGCGCGCGCCAGTTCGTTCAGATCGTGCTGGCGCAGACCGCCATTGTCACGCGTTGTCGCATTCATTCAGGACTCTCCCCAGGTACTGATCAGTCCATACAGGCCATGCAAAGGCACGGCCAGCCAAGCGGGACGGTTTTCGGCTTCATAAGTGATTTCGTAGGCAGCCTTCTCCAGACTGAACAGCTCCAGCGCCGCACGCTCGCCC
The DNA here is from genome assembly GCF_000759535.1 of Pseudomonas cremoricolorata. Classification (NCBI taxonomy): domain Bacteria; kingdom Pseudomonadati; phylum Pseudomonadota; class Gammaproteobacteria; order Pseudomonadales; family Pseudomonadaceae; genus Pseudomonas; species Pseudomonas cremoricolorata. The sequence goes on from NZ_CP009455.1 coordinate 4,226,892, forward strand.
TCGGCCTGCGCCCAGACATGGGGCAGGTCGGCAGTGGCCAGGCTGTAGGCGTCGATGAAGGCTTGTCGCGACTGATGCAGGTATTGCCGGGCAACGCGCTGCCGCGCCTGGCGCTCGCTGTCGGCCAGGTCGCCGGCTGCGGCACTGCGCAGAATCATGGCGCCAGCATAGTCGAAAGAACGCAGCACGCCGCTGACATCTTTGAAAGGGCTATGCCGCGCTCGGCGCTCCTCCAAGGGCCGCGAAGGCTCGCCCTCGAAGTCGATCAGGTACGCATCGCCCTGCACGACCAGCACTTGACCCAGGTGCAGGTCGCCATGCACACGAATCAGCAGGCCGCCGCGCGCCTGTTCAGCCAGCCGCGCGACGTGCTCGGCCAGGCCATCACGTTTATGCAGCAGCTCATCGACCAGCGCCTGGCTGTCTAGATCGAGCCCAGCGCGATGCTGTTGGAGCAGGTCGAGGGCATGGCCGAGCTCTGCACTGATCTGACTGGCCCAGCGCTGGCTGTCGGCCGCCTCGCTGACCTGCGGGGCGAACGCTGCGTCGTCGCTGGGTGCGGCCAGGTGCAGGTGCATCTCGCCCAGCCGCCGCCCGAACAGTGCAGCGAATCCGGCCAACTCCGCCTGAGCGTCAGCATGCCCCTGGTCGGCCTGGTGATCGGCCTCCAGCTCGTCACGAATCGCCCGTTCCAGGGTGTTCTGGGTCCAGGCCCAGGCATCGCCCTGGTTGCTCAGATAGCCCTGGGCGATCATCAACAGGTGCGGTTGCGCTTGTGCATCCACCCGGCTGACCCAGGCCAGCAGCGGCGAGATGTTGGCAAAACCTGCCTGGGTAAGGTAGGCACTCATTTCCAGTTCAGGGTGGATGCCGCCATTGACCCGGCGAATCAGCTTGAGCACCAGGCTCTCGCCGACCACCACCGAGCTGTTGGACTGCTCGGCGCTGAGGTAGCGCACCGAGGTCTGCTCGTCGATACCGTGGGCGGCCAGTTGCTCGGTGCAGTGGAACTGCAACTCGCCCTCCTCCAGCGCCAAGCGCGACTGCTGCTGGCAGGCCAGCAGCACTTGGCGAATGAACGGCTCGAGCACGAAGGCGTCGGTGATCAGCCCCACTTCACGACCTCGGCGCACCCGCGACAAGGCCAGTTGCTGCGGCAACGCGCTGCTGATGTGTTCCTCACGCAGCAGGCCGAACGGCAACTGATAGCGGCTGGCGACGCCGTTGCTCAGCACTTCGATTTCGGTCAGCAGCACCGGCGTTTCCGCCGTGCCGAAGCGAGTGCCGTAGCACAGGCGGATGTCGTCGATCGGCCCTTCCTTGCCGGCGAACCAACGCCGCTTGGGCAGGTACTGCGGCAGAATGGCCTGTTGCAAGGTGTCGCGCCCCGGCGCCTGCAACAGTTCCTCCATGCGCTGGCGCAGCACCAGGGTGGTCAGTTCGGGCAGCGCTTCGGCCGGCTCCTGGTGCCAGCTGGGCATGCGTTCGCGGCTGGCCAGCTGGAACCAGTAAAAGCCGTAGGGCGCCAGGGTCAGCAGGAACGGCAGTTGGCCGATGGGTGGAAAAGCGCTCCCGCCGAGCATTTCCACCGGGACTTTGTCGACGTACGGCGAAAGGTCCAGCTCCGCCGCCTGGGCAGTACGCGAAACGTTAGCCACGCAGAGGATGATTTCCTGGTTGCCAGCCTCGTCGGTGTATTCGCGCAGGTAGGCCAGGATGCGCCGGTTGCTCGGTGTCAGCGTCTTGAGCGTGCCGCGGCCGAACGCTTTTTGCTGATTGCGCACCGCGATCAGCCGACGGTTCCAGTTGAGCAGCGAATGTGGATCGTGGGATTGCGCCTCGACGTTGACGGTCTGGAAGCCATACAGCGGGTCCATCACCGGTGGCAGCACCAGGCGCTGCGGGTCGGCGCGGGAGAATCCGCCGTTGCGGTCCGGCGACCACTGCATGGGCGTGCGCACACCGTCGCGGTCACCCAGATAGATGTTGTCACCCATGCCCAGCTCGTCACCGTAGTACAGGGTCGGGGTGCCAGGCATCGACAGCAGCAGGCTGGTGAGCAGTTCGATACGGCGGCGGTCACGCTGCAGCAGCGGCGCCAGACGCCTGCGGATGCCCAGGTTGATGCGCGCGCGGCGATCCTCGGCGTAGTGGTTCCATAGGTAGTCGCGCTCACGGTCGGTGACCATTTCCAAGGTCAGTTCATCGTGGTTGCGCAGAAAGATCGCCCACTGGCACTTGGCCGGGATTTCCGGGGTCTGGCGCAGGATGTCGGTGATCGGGAAGCGGTCTTCCATGGCCAGGGCCATGTACATGCGCGGCATCAGCGGGAAATGGAAGGCCATGTGGCATTCGTCGCCCTCGCCCTCACCGAAGTATGGGCGGGTGTCTTCCGGCCACTGGTTGGCTTCGGCAAGCAGCATGCGATCAGGATAGTTGGCATCGATCTCGGCGCGGATGGCCTTGAGCACCTGATGGGTCTCGGGCAGGTTCTCGTTGTTGGTGCCGTCACGCTCGATCAGGTACGGAATGGCATCCAGGCGCAGACCATCGACGCCAATGTCCAGCCAGAAACGCATGACACCCATCACCCCCTTGAGCACCTGCGGGTTGTCGAAGTTCAAGTCCGGCTGATGGGAATAGAAGCGGTGCCAGAAGTACTGGCCGGCCACCGGGTCCCACGTCCAGTTGGACTTTTCCGTGTCGAGGAAGATGATCCGCGTGCCGTCGTATTTCTGGTCCGAGTCGGACCACACGTAGAAGTCGCGAGCCTTGCTGCCGGGCTTGGCGTGTCGCGCGCGCTGGAACCACGGGTGCTGGTCGGAGGTGTGGTTGATCACCAGCTCGGTGATGACCCGCAACCCACGCTTGTGCGCCTCGGCGATGAAGCGCCTGGCATCGGCCAGGTTGCCGTAGTCGGGGTGGACGGCCTTGTACTCGGCGATGTCATAGCCATCGTCGCGACGCGGCGAGGGATAGAACGGCAGCAGCCATAACGTGTTCACGCCCAGCTCGCAGATGTAATCGAGCTTGCTGATCAGCCCTGCGAAATCACCAATGCCGTCACCGTTGGCATCGAAGAACGACTTGACGTGCAACTGGTAGATCACCGCGTCCTTGTACCACAGCGGATCATCGATGAAGGCTGCCGGGCGTGTGCGCTTGGCCATGTGCTACTCCTTTACTGATTCATCGAACGCATCACGCCGGCGACTGAATCCGCCAGATGCCAAAGGGCTGGTAGTTGGGGTCGATGCGCATCCACTGGGTCTTGCCGTGCCAGGTCCAGCGATGGCCGTTCATCAGGTCTTCGCCGTGGGTATCGGCATGGTCATCCAGACCCAGTTCCCACAGCGGCAGTTCGAAGTGCGCCTCTTGCACATGGTGCGGATCGAGGCTGATGGCGATGAGGATGTAGTTGTCCAGTTCTGCCGTGCGCTTGGCGAAGTACAGGATGTTGTCGTTCCAGCAGTTGAGGAAGGTCACCCCCAAGTGGGTTTGCAGGGCGCGGTTCTGCCGGCGGATGCGGTTGAGCTGGGCGATCTCGGCGATGATGTTGCCGGGGGCGGTGAAGTCCCGTGGGCGGATTTCGTACTTCTCGGAGTCGAGGTATTCCTCTTTGCCCGGCAGCGCCGCGCCTTCGCACAGCTCGAAGCCTGAATACATGCCCCACAGCCCCGAGCCCATGGTCGCCAGGGCGGCGCGGATCAGAAAGCCCGCGCGGCCCGACTGCTGCAGGAAGAACGGGTTGATGTCCGGCGTGTTGACGAAGAAATTCGGCCGGTAGCAGTCGCGCCACGGCGACTCGTTCAACTGCTCGAAATACTCGCGCAGCTCTTGCTTGGTATTGCGCCAGGTGAAATAGGTGTAGCTCTGCGCGTAACCGACCTTGCCCAGGCGCGCCATCATCGCTGGTTTGGTGAACGCTTCGGCGAGGAACAGCACCTCGGGATACTGGCTGCGCACATTGGCGATCAACCATTGCCAGAACGGCAACGGCTTGGTGTGCGGGTTGTCGACGCGGAACGTCTTCACGCCCTCCTCGACCCAACCGATGATCACGTCACGCAGCGCCAGCCACAGCGACGGCACGGCATCGGCAGCGTAGAAATCGACGTTGACGATGTCCTGGTATTTTTTCGGCGGGTTCTCGGCATAGCGAATGGTGCCGTCCGGGCGCCAGCTGAACCACCCCGGGTGCTGTTTGAGCCAAGGGTGGTCCTGGGAACACTGGATGGCGAAATCCAGGGCGATTTCCAGGCCATGCTCGGCGGCGGCGGCAACCAGGCGGCGGAAGTCTTCGCGGCTGCCCAGCTGCGGATGAATCGCTTCGTGGCCGCCGTCCTCACTGCCAATCGCATACGGGCTGCCGGGGTCACCGGGCTGGGCGTTGAGGGCGTTGTTGCGACCCTTGCGGTGCTGCGTGCCAATGGGATGAATCGGCGGGAAGTACAGCACGTCGAAGCCCATGTCGCGGATCATCGGCAGGCGCTGGTGGACAGCGTCGAAGGTGCCATGACGCTCGGCATCGTCGGTGATCGAGCGCGGGAACAGCTCGTACCAGCTGGCGAACAGCGCCGCCTCACGGTCGACATCCAGTGGCAGTTCGGCGCTGCGCGTCAGGTAACTGCGGTGCTCGGCATCGGCCATCACCCGCGCGGTGTCGGCATCCAGGAACACGGCCACCTGCTCGACCGGCTCGCGCCCGGCAAGGCGTGCCTGCAGTCGTTCCAGGCGCTGGCGCACCTCGCCTGAGCAGCGTTCGCTGGCCTGGCCGAGCATCAGCCGGCCTTCTTCGAGTTCCAGTGCCACGCCGACACCGGCCTGAAACTTCTTTTCCAAGTCGTAGCAGAAGGTCGCATAGGGGTCGATCCAGGCCTGCAGGTGGAACTGGTGCGGACCCAGCGCTTCTGGGGTGAACTCGCCCGTCCACAGATCATTGCCCTGGCTGATCAGGCTGGTGCTGTGCCAGTCACCCTGACCACCGGCACGCCAATGCAGCATCACCGCCAGCCGGTCGTGGCCATCGCTGTACACCTTGGCCGACACCGACACGGGCTGGCCCACGGTGGCCTTGGCCGGGAAGGCACCGCCGTCGAGGGTCGGCTGGACATCTTCGATGACGATCCGCGGCGCCATCAGCGCTTCGGCCAGGCTGATCGCCTGGTCGGGGTGATCGTTGGCCGTGGGTACGTGTTCAAAAGGCGCGTTACCTGACATCGGACCTTGCTCCCTGGGACTGAGGCGGTGAAGGTTCAGAGCCGGCTGGCCAGCTCGTGGTTCAAAAAAAACATTGAGCCAGACAGGCCGCACGTCGGTCTTAACCCAGGCAACCGTTCAGTGCAACGCCCACTCGAAACCCAGAGGTGCCGTCATGAACATCCCCACCCCGCCAGAAACCCCCGATCCGAACATCGACGACCCGAGCCTGCCGCCGCCGGTGCCCGACGATGAGCCTGATGAACGGCCGGACGAGCCGACCGTACCGCCAACGGTGGGTGATCCTCCCAGTGATGAGCCGCCGATGAAGGCCAGTCCTTTGTGAGTGCGGCCTTCTCTTTCAGCCGTGCACACCATGACACTGCGCGGCACCTCAGCCGCGCTTCAGTTCCTCGATACTGATCTCGCGCATCCTGAACTTCTGCACCTTGCCAGTGACGGTCATCGGGAACGCATCGACGAAACGGAAATGCCGCGGGGCCTTGAAGTGCGCCAGGTGCGCCTTGCACCACTGGCGCAGGGTCTCGCCATCGACGTCATGGCCAGGATGAAGACGGATCCAGGCGACGATCTCTTCACCGTAGGTCGCACAGGGAATGCCCACCACTTGCGCTTCGGCCACGGCGGGATGGCGGTGGAAGAACTCCTCCAGCTCGCGCGGGTAGATGTTCTCGCCGCCGCGGATGATCATGTCCTTGCTGCGCCCGACGATCGACACGTAGCCGTCTTCGTCCATCACTGCCAGGTCGCCGCTGTGCATCCAGCCGTGTGCATCGATGGCTTGGGCCGTGGCCTGCGGGTTGGCCCAGTAGCCGAGCATCACGCTGTAGCCACGCGTGCACAGCTCGCCGATCTCGCCACGCGCGACCATCTGGCCCTGCTCATCGAGCAACTGGGTTTCCAGGTGTGGCTGGGTGCGCCCGACACTGCTGACGCGGTGTTCGAGGTCGTCGCCGGCGGCGGTCTGCAATGACACCGGACTGGTTTCGGTCATGCCGTAGGCAATCTGCACCTCACCCATGTGCAATTGTTCGATGACCCGCCGCATGACCTCGATCGGGCACGTCGCCCCAGCCATGATGCCGCTGCGCAGGGAAGACAAGTCCAACGCTGTGCGCAGCGGATGCTCGAGCATGGCGATGAACATAGTCGGCACCCCGTACTGCACGCTGGCGCGCTCAGCGGCAACGCTGCGCAGGGCCTGCTCGGCGTCGAAGGCTTCACTGGGGTAGATCATGCAACTGCCATGGGCCACGCAGGCCAGATTACCCATGACCATGCCGAAGCAGTGGTAGAGCGGCACCGGAATCACCAGGCGGTCGTCTGCCGTCAGACCCAGGCTGGCACCCACCATATAGCCGTTGTTGAGGATGTTGTGGTGGCTGAGGGTCGCGCCCTTCGGTGCGCCGGTGGTGCCCGAGGTGTACTGAATGTTCACCGCCTGCTCGGGCCTGAGGCCGTGTTGACGCGCCTGATAGGCAACCTCTGTGACTTCGCAAGCGCGCGCGGCCAGTGCTTGCCAAGGCACGAAGCCTTGGGGTGGCACCGCAGCCAGGCTGATCACCCCACGCAGCTCCGGCAGCGCGTCGCTCAGGCGCTGACCCGGCGCTGGCATAGGCAAACCCGGCAGCAGTTCGCCAAGCATCGCGTGGTAGTCCGACTGCCTGAAGGTGCTCGCGCACAGCAGCCAGGCACACCCCGACTGGCGCAGCACGTACTCCAGTTCACCCAGCCGGTAGGCCGGGTTGATGTTCACCAGAATCGCGCCAACCTTGGCGCTGGCCAACTGAAGAATGCACCACTCGGCGCAGTTCGGCGCCCAGACACCCACCCGCTCACCCACCTCGATGCCCAGCGCCATGAGTGCGCGGGCATGCAGGTCAACCTGCTCGCCCAGCGCCTGCCAGGTGTAACGCAGGTTCTGATGACGCACCACCAAGGCGTCGCGCTGAGGATGACGGGCACGCGTGGCATCGAAGGCCTGGCCGATGGTCTGCTGCAACAATGGGCGGTCCTGCCGGCCCTGGGAATAGCTGGATTGGCGCATGGTGATCCCTTGTTGTGATTGTGTCGGGGCATGGCTGAGGCAAGCGGCGATAACTGTGGTGCAAATTTACGTTTACGTAAAGGTGACTGAGCGTTTGACAGTGCCAGCAGGTGTGTTTACGTTAACGTAAAGGTGAAATTGATCCCAGCCGTAAGCGCCCACCGTTTCCGTTCAAGGTAGGGGGCGCTGATCATGGTCTAGGGTTTTGAGCAACCGCCGAACAACAACAAGGTGCCCGCCATGCATTACCCCACCCTCAACTTCGCCTTGGGCGAAACCCACGACATGCTGCGCGAGCAGGTACGCCAGTTCGTCGCCGCCGAGGTGGCGCCGCGCGCCGCGCAGATCGACCAGGACAACCAGTTCCCCACAGATCTGTGGCGCACGTTCGGTGACATGGGCCTGCTCGGCATCACGGTGCCGGAGGAGTACGGCGGCGCTGGCCTGGGCTACCTGGCCCATGTGCTGGCCATGGAGGAAATCAGCCGCGGCTCGGCCTCAGTGGCGTTGTCCTATGGCGCGCATTCGAACCTGTGCGTGAACCAGATCAACCGCAATGGCACCGATCTGCAGAAACGTACCTACTTGCCCCGGCTGATCAGCGGCGAACACGTCGGTGCCCTGGCCATGAGCGAACCCAACGCCGGCTCTGACGTGGTGTCGATGAAGCTGCGCGCCGAGAAGCGCGGCGACCACTATGTGCTCAATGGCAGCAAGACCTGGATCACCAACGGTCCGGACGCCAACACCTACGTCATCTATGCCAAAACCCATCCGGAACGTGGCAGCAAAGGCATCACCGCGTTCATCGTCGAGCGCGACTGGAAAGGATTTTCCCGCAGCCAGAAGTTCGACAAGCTGGGCATGCGCGGCTCCAACACCTGTGAGCTGTTCTTCGATGATGTCGAGGTGCCGGAGGACAACGTGCTCGGTCAGGTGGACGGCGGCGCGCGGGTGCTTATGAGCGGCCTGGACTACGAGCGCGTGGTGCTCGCCGGCGGGCCGACGGGCATCATGCAGGCCTGCCTGGACCTGGTCATTCCCTACGTTCACGACCGCAAGCAGTTCGGCCAGAGCATCGGCGAGTTCCAGCTGATTCAGGGCAAGCTCGCCGACATGTACACCCAGCTCAACGCCAGCCGTGCCTATCTGTACGCCGTGGCCCAGGCCTGCGACCGCGGCGAGACCACGCGCAAGGACGCGGCCGGAGTCATTCTCTACAGCGCCGAGCGCGCTACACAGATGGCGCTGGAGGCGATCCAGATTCTTGGCGGCAACGGCTACATCAACCAATTCCCCGCAGGCCGTCTGCTACGCGACGCCAAGCTGTACGAAATCGGTGCCGGCACCAGCGAAATCCGCCGCATGCTCATTGGCCGCGAACTGTTCAACGAGACCGTATGAACGCCTGGCTCCGCAGCCGGCGGCAGGTCAGCTGGCCGCTTGCCGCTCAACCCTTGCAGCTCCGCAGAGGAACGCCATGATTCTGAAGTCGCAGTTGAACCCGCAATCGCCCGAGTTCCAAGCCAACCACGCAGCCATGCTGGCCTTGGTCAACGACCTGCGCGACCTGCTGGGCAAGGTCAGCCAGGGCGGCGGTGCGCAAGCCCAGGCGCGCCACAGCGCGCGGGGCAAACTGCTGCCGCGCGAGCGTATCGACCGCCTGCTCGACCCCGGTTCAGCCTTTGTCGAAATCGGCCAGCTGGCCGCCCATGGGGTTTACGGCGAGGACGTACCGGCGGCCGGCCTGATCGTCGGTATCGGCCGGGTCGAAGGCGTCGAATGCCTGATCGTCGCCAACGATGCAACGGTCAAAGGCGGCTCGTATTATCCGCTGACGGTGAAAAAGCACCTGCGCGGGCAGGCCATCGCCCAGCAGAACCGTCTGCCGTGCATCTACCTGGTGGACTCAGGCGGGGCCAACCTGCCGCGCCAGGACGAGGTGTTCCCTGACCGCGAGCACTTCGGGCGCATCTTCTTCAACCAGGCCAACCTCAGCGCGGCGGGCATCCCGCAGATCGCGGTGGTCATGGGTTCGTGCACCGCAGGCGGTGCCTACGTACCGGCCATGGCCGACGAGGCGATCATGGTCCGCGAACAGGCGACGATTTTTCTCGCCGGCCCGCCGCTGGTCAAGGCTGCCACGGGCGAGGTGGTCAGCGCCGAGGCTCTGGGCGGCGCAGATGTGCATTGCCGCACCAGCGGGGTGGCCGATCACTACGCCGAGAACGATGAACACGCACTGGCCTTGGCGCGCCGCTGCATCGCCAACCTCAACTGGCGCAAGCTTGGCCAGTTGCAGTGCCAGGCCGTACACGCGCCGCTGTACGACACCGAGCAGTTATATGGCGTGATACCTGGCGATGCCAAGCAGCCGTTCGATGTCCGCGAGGTGATCACACGGCTGGTCGATGGCTCGCAGTTCGATGAATTCAAGGCGCTGTTCGGCACCACCCTGGTGTGTGGATTCGCTCACCTGCACGGCTACCCGATCGCCATCCTGGCCAATAACGGCATCCTCTTCGCGGAAGCGGCGCAGAAAGGCGCGCATTTCATCGAACTGGCCTGCCAGCGCGGCATTCCCCTGCTGTTTTTGCAGAACATCACAGGTTTCATGGTCGGCAAGAAGTACGAGGAAGGCGGCATCGCCAAACATGGCGCCAAGCTGGTCACTGCGGTGGCTTGTGCCCAAGTGCCGAAATTCACGGTGATCATCGGCGGCAGCTTCGGCGCCGGTAACTACGGCATGTGTGGCCGTGCCTACGACCCACGCTTTCTGTGGATGTGGCCCAACGCGCGGATCGGCGTGATGGGCGCCGAACAGGCCGCAGGCGTGCTGGTGCAGGTCAAGCGTGAGCAGAGCGAACGCAGTGGCGAGGCGTTCAGCGCCGAGGACGAAAGCAAGTTGCGCCAGCCGATTCTTGAACAGTACGAACGTCAAGGCCACCCCTACTACTCCAGCGCGCGGCTGTGGGACGACGGCGTCATCGACCCGGCGCAGACCCGCGACGTGCTGGCCCTGGCGCTGTCTGCCGCCCTCAACGCACCGATTGCCTCCAGCCGCTTCGGCATCTTCCGGATGTAAGCCCATGAACCCGTTCGATACCTTGGAACTGATCCACGATCCACGCGGCTTTGCCACCCTGTGGCTGAACCGCCCCGAGAAAAACAACGCCTTCGACGGCCAGATGATCGCCGAGCTCAATACCGCTCTGGGTCAATTGGCCGACGACCCTTCCCTGCGCTTCGTGGTGCTGCGTGCCCGTGGCCGGCATTTCAGCGCCGGCGCGGACCTGGGCTGGATGCGCGCCGCAGCGCAGCTCGATTACGCGGCCAACCTGCGCGATGCCGAGGCGTTGGCCGAGGTGATGTACCGCCTGCACGCACTGCCCATGCCGACCCTGGCCGTTGTCCAGGGCGCGGCCTTCGGTGGCGCGCTGGGCCTGATCAGTTGCTGCGACATGGCCATCGGCAGCCGTGACGCGACCCTGTGCCTGTCGGAAGTACGCATTGGCCTGGCCCCGGCAGTGATCAGCCCGTTCGTGGCCCGCGCCATCGGTGCCCGGGCCATGCGGCGCTATGCGCTCAGTGCCGAGCGTTTCGACGGCGAGCGCGCCGTGCAACTGGGACTGTTCAGCGAAGTGTGTGATGCCTGCGAGCTGGATGCGCAACTGGCGCGCTGGGTCGACAACCTGCTGCTCAACAGCCCACAGGCGCTGCGTGCCAGCAAGGCGCTGCTCAACGAAGTCGAAGGCGGCGCTCCGAGCAGCGAACTGCGCCAGGCCTGCCAGCGCTGCATCGCCGAACTTCGCGTCAGCGCCGAAGGCGAGGAAGGCTTGCAGGCCTTCTTGGACAAACGCCCCCCGGCTTGGCAGACCGGTATCACCGCACAGGACCCGCAGCCATGAGCCAACCTACCCTGACCACCCTGCTGATCGCCAACCGTGGCGAAATCGCCTGCCGCATCATGCGTACCGCCAGGGCCATGGGCCTGACCACCGTGGCAGTGCACAGCAGCATCGACCGTGAGGCTCGCCATGTGCGCGAGGCCGACCTGCGCGTCGACCTCGGGGGTGCCAAGGCCAGCGACAGCTACCTGGACATCGCCAAACTGATCGATGCCGCGCGCCGCAGCGGCGCTCAGGCGATTCACCCTGGCTATGGCTTCCTGTCGGAAAACCCGCAGTTCGCCCACGCCGTGGCCGACGCCGGCCTGCTGCTGATAGGTCCACCTGCCAGCGCCATCGAGGCCATGGGCAGCAAGTCGGCAGCCAAGGCTCTGATGGCCGCCGCCGGCGTGCCACTGGTGCCGGGCTACCACGGCGAGGCTCAGGACCTGCCGACTTTCCAGCAAGCAGCCGACGCCATTGGCTACCCGCTGCTGCTCAAGGCCAGCTCGGGAGGCGGCGGCAAAGGCATGAAGGTGGTCGAGCACCCAGGGCAACTGGCCGAGGCGCTGGCCTCGGCACAGCGCGAGGCGCAATCGGCCTTCGGTGATTCACGCATGCTCCTGGAAAAATACCTGCTGCAACCGCGCCATGTGGAAATCCAGGTGTTCGCTGACCAGCACGGTCACTGCCTTTACCTGCACGAGCGCGATTGTTCGATTCAGCGCCGGCATCAGAAGGTGGTCGAGGAAGCGCCCGCCCCCGGGCTGTCCCCTGCCCTGCGCCAGGCCATGGGCGAGGCCGCGGTGCGCGCGGCACGCGCTATCGGCTATGTCGGTGCGGGGACGGTGGAATTTTTGCTCGATGCCCGCGGTGAGTTCTTCTTCATGGAGATGAACACGCGCCTGCAGGTCGAGCACCCGGTCACCGAAGCCATCACGGGGCTCGATCTGGTGGCCTGGCAGATCGACGTGGCACGTGGCGAGGCACTGCCTATCGGCCAGGACGCTGTACCGCTGCACGGTCATGCCATCGAGGTGCGGCTGTATGCCGAGGATCCCCAGCAGGATTTCCTGCCGTCCACCGGCACCCTCGCGGTTTATCGCGAGCCCGCGCCTGGCGAGGGCCGTCGGGTCGACACCGGGGTCGAGCAAGGCGATGTGGTTTCACCCTTCTATGACCCGATGCTGGGCAAGCTGATCGCCTGGGGGGAGGACCGCGAGCAGGCACGCCAGCGCTTGCTGGCCATGCTTGAACAAACCGCAGTGGGCGGGGTGAAGACCAACCTGCGCTTCCTGCAACGCATTCTCGCCCATCCCGCCTTTGCGGCTGCCGAACTCGATACCGGCTTCATTCCCCGCCATGCCGCGCAACTACTGCCCCCGGCCGAGCCACTGTCGAGCGCGTTCTGGCATGCGGCGGCAATGGTCTGGTTACACTGGCGTGGCACTATGCACCGCGCCGACGATGCCCAATCACCCTGGGCCGAGGCACGTGGCCTGCGCCTGGGCTTGCCGGCGCGCAGCGTGCTGTCGCTGCGCAGCCAGGGAGAACGGCAGGTGGTGTGCCTGGAACACGACCCGCACGACCGGCTCGCGCAGATCGACTGGCTGCGTCAGCCGCTGACCGAATTGCACGGCGATACGCTGTATATGGAGTGGCAAGGTGAAGTGCACGCGGTGCAACTGGATGACCCGGCCAGGGCAGCCGCCCACGAGGCGCACGGTGCCGGTGGCCTGAGCGCACCGATGAACGGCAGCATCGTGCGGATACTGGTGGAGGTGGGACAAACGGTCGAAGCCGGCACGGCGCTGGTGGTGCTGGAGGCGATGAAGATGGAACACAGCATTCGCGCGCCCGAGGCGGGTACGGTCAGTGCGCTGCTGTGTGAAGAAGGGAGCATGGTCAGCGAGGGTGCGGTGCTGGTGGCCTTGGCGGCGCAGTGATGAGCACGCGGCCAGCGAGCTGGCCGGGATGAATCAATGCATGCCGTGTGAACGTACCACCACGCCGAGCACCTCGAGGCTGTCGCTGCACAGCAGCTTGGGATACGTGGGATTGAGCGGTTTAAGGTAGCGCTGACCGCCATCTTCGATCAACTGGCGGAACATCGCCGCGGTGCCCGTCTGGCGAGCGATGACCAGCTTGCCTGGCGCTGCCGGTACACCGGGGTCGACCAGCACCAGCATGTTCTCCGGCACGCTGGGGCCGGTGGCCGAACTCATCAGATCGCCCTCGACCCTCAGCCAGAACGCATTGCCTTGGGCGCAGTAGTCGGTTTGCTCGGTGACGATACTGGTCAGCGGCAACGGCCCGTCGAGTTCGGCCCAGGCCAGGACCGGGTAGCGGAATGACAGCAGGTATTGCCCGTGACTGTCGACGTCCGACTCGGCGGTCGCCTCGCCGTAGACCCCTGCCCGCTCGCCGACGGCATTGACCGGCACGATCTTCAGAGATACCTGCAGGTGCGGCATGCCAAGGGCCACCAGAACCTTGTTCATCATGTCGACCTTCGGCGTACGCGTGCCTCGCAGCCAGTGCCCGACCCCGCCCTGGGTGACACCGATGCGTTCGGCGAGCTGCTCTTGCGAAAGGCCGAGTTCACGTAATTTTTGCTTTACCAGCGCGATCCATTTATCCATCGCCCGCACGATACGGACTGCCCTGCAGCGCTCAATACACAAATTGTAGTATTTGTGAACCACCCTACAAGTACGGCCTGTACTATTATGAGTGTGGTATTCATGTCTCACTCACAACTGATTGGTAACAGGATGAAACCCACGACATATTCAGACAAGGATCTCGACAGCGAAGCCGCGCGCCGCGCCCTCGATTATTACCTCAATCCGACCCCCTCCAGCACCAGCGTCGATAACACGCCTTGGGCCGTGCGCGAAGATGCCACACCAGAAATGGTCGACGCCCATGTCATGAACCTGCTGCGCAGCGCAGCCGCCACCGCCTGTGACAGTGCCAGCCATCAGCAGGGCAACGTGCGGGAAGTGATGTACGCTCTGATGCACATGATCAACATGGCCAGGTCATTGCTCGAGCAGAAACATGCTCAACTGACGTAGGGGAAGTAGAAAGGAAGGTGTAAAACCAGGATCAGGAAGTGCGTAGGCGTTTTTTTCGCCAGATCGCTAAAAATCATTTGACTGCCAAATGATAACGATTATTATTGCACTCAGCAGGTCGAGAGACCCGCTGGATAATCCGAAGGCCCTCAGGTCGGGCGTTCAGACTATCTCCTCATCAGGCTAATCACGGTTTTTGACCCAGCTTTTGCTGGGTCTTTTTTTTGGCTCTTCAGGCTAATGAAGAAGGGTTACCGCTGTAATGCTGGCGATGATAGCAAACCCATGTCGCTGGTTAAAAGGTCACTGAACGCTTTTGCGGAATCAGCACTTGAGAATCAATCTCGTTAAGATTAAGCTGGCGCCACGTCACGGAAGATGCCCCCCTTTCTGCAAGGAATCTCCATGAGCCGTCTACTGCTGCCAATTGACCACGGCCCGCGCGCCGTCGATGAACCTGCCAGAGCGGCGTTGCTGCATGACTTGCGCCGCCTGCCACGACGAGCGCAGCAGGTATTTCTGCTCAATCGTCTCGATCAGCTGACATTTGCGCAAATCGCCGAGCGACTCAACCTGCCGCTGACCAGGGTCGAGCAATTGATGATCGAAGCACTGCACAGCACTTCAGCCAAGCCGCTTGCTGTCAATGCCCAGGCCACGCGCTGGTACATACGCCTGCAGAGCCCCGCCGCCACCGCCTGCGAACGCATCGATTTTCGTCGTTGGCTGGACGCCTCGCCCGTGCACCTGCAAGCCTTCCATGCCACCGAACTGCATTGGCGCAGCCTGCTGGCGCCGGCTCGCGAACTGGGTGATCAGGGCTGGTATCGCACAGGCCGTGCAGCGTTTTCCCTGGGCGGTTGCTCGCTGGCGCTGGGTCTGGGCGCGGCTGCATTGCTGGCCTTCGGTCTGTGGAGCTCAGGGGTGTAAAGTAGCGTCACAACAACGCCAGAGGAACCGGGCAATGACCGTGACGCCAACCCCGCTACAGATCGATTGCGATTTCGATTCCGGCAACATCGACGTGCTCGATGCCAGCGACCCGTACAAGGTACGCCTGGCGATTCGCCCTGACACCTACAGTGGGCACTTCCAGTGGTTTCACTTTCGAAGCAACGGGTTGACCCCTGGCCAGCGTCATCGCTTCAGCCTGGAGAACGCCGGGCAATCGTCCTATCCACACGCCTGGAGCGGCTATCAGGCCGTGGCGTCCTACGATCAGCAGCGCTGGTTCCGCGTGCCCAGCGAGTTCGATGGAAGCGCCCTGCACTTCACCCTCGACGCCCAACGAACCCAAGCGTGGTTCGCCTACTTCGAACCCTACCCGCGTGCCCGCCACAATCAGTTGATCGAACGCGCCCGACACATTCCGGGAGTAGCGTTGCTCGCCAGCGGCCGTAGCGTCGAAGGCCGCGAGGTACCGCTGCTTCGTGCAGGTGATGGCGCATCGGGCAAACGCAAGCTGTGGCTGATTGCCCAGCAGCACCCCGGCGAACATATGGCCGAATGGTTCATGGAAGGCGTCATCGACCGTTTGCAGGCCAACGACACCTCGATGCAGCAGTTGCTGGCGATCGCAGACCTCTACCTGATCTGCAACATGAACCCCGATGGGGCCTTCCACGGCCACCTGCGCACCAACTTCAAGGGCCAGGACCTCAACCGCGCCTGGCAGGACGCCAGCGTCGAGCTGAGCCCTGAGGTGTTCTTTGCCCAGACGCAGATGCAGCGTTACGGCGTGGATGCGTTCATCGATGTGCACGGTGACGAAGAAATTCCCCATGTATTCACCGCCGCCTGCGAGGGCAACCCCGGCTACACGCCTCGTCTCGCAGCGCTGGAGGCCCAGTTCCGTGACACCCTGTGCGAACTCACGGCAGATTTCCAGCAGGTTCACGGCTACACCCGCAGCTTGCCAGGCCAGGCCAACATGACCTTGGCCTGCAATGCGGTTGGCCAGGCCCACGATTGCCTGGCGCTGACCCTGGAAATGCCCTTCAAGGACCATGATGACGCGCCCAACCCTGAAACGGGCTGGTCAGGCGAACGCTCCAAGGCCCTTGCAGCAGCGGTGTTGGACACCTTGCACGCCATGGCCCCTGCCCTGCGCTGAGCCTGCGCACCTGCACCCGCCCGCCATGGGCGGGTGCAGCCCCCCCGGATGACACGGGCAGCGGCCTGTGCGCCATCCACCCTAGCGAAAAAAAACTTGTACAAAACGCCTCGCAATGTAGAACCTACTCGTCTCATTGGCCTCAAAAGGCCAGAATCCAACGATGGATTGGCACTTTTCTGATAACGTAGGTAACTAAATTCCCCTCTTAATTACCTGCTTGCGGCCTGAACACAGGCCATGAACGGAGAGTGTTCCTTGACAACTGCCCAGAGTGCCTTCGACAAAGCCGTCGAACGCTGCGCCCAGGAGCCGATTCAGGTGCCGGGTAGCATCCAGCCCCATGGATTCATGTTGGTGCTGGACGAACAGGATCTGCGCGTGGTGCAGGCCAGCGACAATGTCCAGCGCTGGCTCGGCATTCCTACGCAGCACGTACTCGACAGGCCGTTCGAGGAACTGGTCAGCAGCCAATTCCAACTGCGCAGTCACTTGCAGCTCTTGCCGGAAGAAGACGTTTTCCCGTTCCACCTTGGCGATGTCATGTTGCACGCCGACGCAGCCTGGAGAGAACCCCTGCGCCTGCTGGCGCACCGCCATGATCAGGTGCTGATCGTCGAGTTCGAGCCCTGTCGCAGCAGCGTGCATGCCGATTACTACCCGTTGGTGCGAGGCTTCGTCGGCAGCCTGCACCATGCCGCCAGCATCGAAGAGCTGCTCGAGCGCTCGGTACAGCAGATCAAGCGCCTGACCGGTTACGGTCGGGTCAAGGCCTACCGCTTCGATGCCGAGGGCAACGGCACGGTCATGGCCGAAGCCGCCGACCCTGGTTATGCCGGCTATCTCGGCCTGAGCTTTCCAGCGTCCGATATCCCGCGTCAGGCTCGCGAGCTGTACCGCATCAACCGTATCCGCTTGATCGAGGATGCCGACTATCAGCCCTCGCCATTGCTGCCGGCCAACAACCCGCTCACGGGTAAACCGCTGGACATGAGTTTCGCCTCGCTGCGCAGCGTTTCTCCGGTGCACCTGCAGTACATGCGCAACATGGGCACGCTGGGTTCGATGTCCTTGTCGATCGTGGTCGATGGCCGCCTGTGGGGCTTGGTGTCCTGCCACCATGAAGTACCACGGGCCATCGACTTCCAGACCCGCACCGCTTGCGAGCTGCTGGCCAGCGTACTGTCGCTGCAGATCGAATCACACGAATCGCACACCAGTACGCGCATGCTCCTCGACCTGCGCCGACACATCGTGCAGATGCTCGCCGCCATGGCCGACCGCGACAGTGTCAGCGACGGGTTGCTGGCGCTGCCGGACGTCATGCTGGAATTCGCCGGGGCCTCGGGCGCTGCGATCATCAGCGCCGAGCGCTGCGACCTGATCGGCCAGACCCCACCCGAGGCGTTGGTGCTCGCACTGGTGCACTGGCTGGGCGAACAGGATGAGGAAGGTGTGTTCGTCAGCGACAATGTCCAGCGCGATATCGCTTTGCTGCCCGAGCTGGCCGAACACGTCGGTGGAGTGCTGGCGGTGGCGATTTCGCAGATCCATTCCCATTACCTGGTGTGGTTCCGCCCGGAACAAGCGCGCATGGTCAACTGGGCCGGTCGCCCGGAAAAGCAGATCAGCGCCACCGGCAACCTCAGCCCGCGCCACAGTTTTGAGCGCTGGCACGAGGAAATCCGCGGCTTCTGCACGCCGTGGGACCCGTTGATCATCGAGGGTGTGCTGGAGCTGCGCATCTCTGTGCTCGGCATCGTGCTGCGCAAGGCTGAGGAACTGGCCCAACTGGCCGGCGAGCTGAAGCGCTCGAACAAGGAACTCGAAGCTTTTTCCTACAGTGTTTCTCACGACTTACGCGCGCCGTTGCGGCATATCGCCGGTTACAGCGAACTGCTGGGCGAGATCGAAGGCCAGAGCCTGTCGGAACGCGGCCAGCGTTTCCTGCATCACATCGAAGAAGCTGCACACTTCGCCGGCACACTGGTCGATAACCTGCTCAATTTCTCGCAGATGGGTCGCTCGGCCTTGCGCATGTCGGATGTCGACCTCAACGCACTGATCGACACCATCCTGGCCGAATCGGCACAGGACTACGCCGGACGCGACATCGTCTGGCAGATCGAGCCATTGCCCAAGGTCATCGCCGACCCGGCGTTCATCAACTTGGTGCTGCAGAACCTGATGTCCAACGCCGTCAAATATACCCGCGGTCGGCAGCCGGCACGCATCGAGATCGGCGCGCGCGAGCATGCCGATGAGGTGGAAATCTACGTGCGTGACAACGGCGTCGGCTTCGACATGGCCTACACCAACAAGCTCTTCGGCGTGTTCCAGCGCTTGCACCGCATGGAAGACTTCGAGGGCACTGGCATCGGCCTTGCCAGCGTGCGCCGCATCATCGAGCGGCACGAGGGCCGAGTCTGGGCTGAAGGCGAGATTGACCAGGGCGCGACGTTCCACTTCGCCCTCCCCCTACACCCCCTGCAATCCTGAGGGAAGCACACCGATCATGCTCAAACCTATCCTGTTGGTAGAAGACAACCCCAAAGACCTGGAGTTGACACTCGTCGCGCTGGAGCGCAGCCAGCTGGCCAATGAAGTCATCATTCTGCGCGATGGCGCCGACGCACTGGACTACCTGCTGCGTCGCAACGCCTACAGCGACCGTGACGACGGTAACCCAGCCGTGTTGTTGCTCGACCTGAAACTGCCCAAGGTCGATGGCCTTGAGGTGCTCAAGGCCGTGCGCTCGACGCCAGAACTGCGCAGCATCCCCACGGTCATGCTGACCTCGTCTCGCGAGGAGCCGGATCTGCTGCGCGCCTACGAACTGGGCGTCAATGCCTATGTGGTCAAGCCGGTAGAGTTCAAGGAGTTCGTCACCGCGATTTCTGACCTCGGCGTGTTCTGGGCGGTGGTCAACGAGCCACCACCCGGCTCGCTGCGTCTGACCCGTCGTGGTAACTATTGAGGCGCGCCCAATGCAGCAAACGCCGCTGAAATTGCTGATGGTGGAAGACAGCTCGATGGATGCCGAGCTGACTCTGCTGCGGCTGGAGCGCAGTGGCCTACAGATCCAGTCGCGCCTGGTGTTCGACCATGTCGGCGTGGAGCAGGCGCTTGCAGCCGAGCCGTTCGACCTGATTCTGTGCGACTGCGTGTTGCCCAGCTCGTCCGGCACCCAGGTACTGGAGATTGCCCAGCGCCTGGCCCCGGACGTCCCCTTCATCTTCCTTTCCGGCATCTACGGCGAAGAGCATGCGGTGGAGATGATCCGCCTGGGCGCCACCGACTATGTGCTGAAGAAGAACCTGCTGGTGCTGCCCAAGGCGGTACGGCGGGCGCTGACCGAAGTGCAGGAACGCCAGCGTCGGCGTCATGCCGAGGAGGCCCTGGCCGATGTCGAGGCGCGCGCGCGCATCGCCATCGATGCGGCTGGCATGGGTAGCTGGGACCTGCGTCCGCTCGAAGGCACTTTGCACTGGGACGAGCGCAGCAAGACCTTGTTCGGCCTGGCGCCGAATACCGAGGTGAGTCTCGATGTGTTCTATGGCGGCATCTATCACGAAGACGTCGAACCGGTCCGCTGCGCCGTAGGCCGGGCCATGGACCCGACAGGCGACGGCCACTATCGCGCCGAGTTCCGCATCAACATGGCAGATGGCCAGGAGCCGCACTGGCTTCAAAGCACGGGTCAGGCACGCTTCGTCGACGGCCAGTGCGTACGCTTTTCCGGGGTGTTGCAGGACATTCATCAGCAGCGTCAGGCGACCCAAGGCCTCAGGCACCTCAATGAGCTGCTGGGCGAACGCGTCGAGTTGCGGACCCGCGAGCGCGACCGCGCCTGGGAGCTGTCCCAGGATTTGCTTGCAGTACTCAACAACGATCTGACGCCCGTTGCACTCAACCCTGCCTGGGAGGCGACCCTGGGCATCAGTCGTGAACGATTGAGCCAGACCTCGCTGCTGCACCTGGTGCCAGGCACTGAGCAGGCGCACTTTCTCGACGAACTCAAGACCCTCGCCCAGGGCCGTACCAGTGCGCGCTTCGTAGGGCGTATCCAGCATGTCAGCGGGAATCAGCGCTGGTTGTCGTGGGTGGTGGTGCGTGAAGAAAACCTGCTGTATGTGGTCGCCCGCGACATCACCAGCGAGCGGGAATCGGCGATGGGCCTGGCCGAAGCGAACAATCGCCTGCGCGAGCAGATCGATGAACGCGAACGCGTCGAAGCCGCCCTGCAGCAGATGCAGCGCCTGGAGGCGGTCGGCCAACTCACGGCCGGAGTGGCCCACGACTTCAACAACCTGCTGACGGTCATCATCACCGGCGCCAGTTTCCTTGAGCGCGACCTGCACAAGGAAGACCTGGCCAAGGCCCGCTCGCGGCTGCAGCACATTCGCGAAGCGGGTGAACGGGGTGCCAAGCTCACTTCGCAGTTACTGGCGTTTTCCAGGCGGCAACGACTCGAACCCGTCGCACTGAACCTCAACCGCACCCTCGATGGCGTGCAGGAGCTCCTGCAACGCAGCCTGGGCGGCAACATCGCCGTGCGCCTGGACCTCGATCCACAGTTGTGGCAAGCGATGACCGATCCGACCCAGACCGAGATGATCATTCTCAACCTGGCGATCAACGCCCGCGACGCCATGCCCGGCGGCGGCCAACTGGTGCTGACCACGCGCAACACCCAGTTGCTGGAACCGGCGCAGCGCCCGGAGGATCCCGAGCCGGGTGAATACGTGGTGCTGACCATCCGCGATACCGGCTGCGGCATGAGTGAAGAGGTGCTTGCCAAGGTCTTCGAGCCGTTCTTCACCACCAAGGACATCGGCAAGGGTTCTGGTCTGGGGCTGGCTCAGGTATTCGGCTTCGCCAAGCAGTCCGGCGGCGGCGTGCGCATCGATACCGCGCCCGGCAAAGGGACTCAGGTCAGTGTCTACCTGCCCGCCGTGCGTGAGGTGCCGAGGGTAGAAGCTGCGCCGGTCAGCGCGCCTTTGAGCCTGGATGACAGCGGACTGGATCGCACCATCCTGTTGGTCGATGACGACCACCTAGTACGCGACCTGCTGGGCGATGTGCTGCGTCAGTATGGCTACCGCGTACGCCAGGCGCACAGTGGCGAGCAGGCTCTGGCGTTGCTGGACGAGGGCATCGACCTGCTACTGACCGACTTCGCCATGCCGGAATTCAACGGCGGTCAACTGGCCAACGCGGTGCGCGAGCGTTTCCCACAGTTGCCGGTGGTGTTTCTGACGGGCTATGCCGAACTGCAAGGCCTCGATCTGCCTGACAGCGTGGTGATGCAGAAGCCCGTACAGCCCCAACAACTGGCCCAGGCGCTGAAAGATCTGCTAAGCGGTGCACAGTCGCTTAGCGCCTGACCCGGCCGCCCCAGTGCGGCCAGGGTCATGTCAACAGGGGCTCACTCGGTGCTCAAACCCACCTTGAGTAGGGCACCGTCCTTGGCATCGGTCAGCACGTACAGATAGCCATCCGGTCCTACCCGCACATCGCGGATGCGCGCATTCAATTCGCCCAGAAGACGCTCCTCATGGACAATCTTGTCCCCGTCCAACTGCAGGCGAATCAGCTCCTTGGTGGCCAGTGCGCCGATGAACAGGTTGTGGTCCCAGGCTTTGAAGGCCGGGTGGTCGTAGAAAGCCATGCCGCTGATACCCGGAGACCTCTCCCACACGTGATGGGGGTCCTGCATGCCTTCGACGTGTTTACCTTGTGCTTCGGCAATGGGTTGGCCGGAATAGTCGATGCCATGGGTCGCCACCGGCCAGCCATAGTTCTTGCCGGCTTGGGGAATGTTGATCTCATCGCCGCCACGCGGGCCGTGTTCATGGGTCCAGATCTGGTCGGTCCACGGATTGAGCGCAGCGCCCTGCTGGTTGCGATGGCCGAACGACCAGATGTGCGGCTTGACGTTATCCTGGCCGACGAAGGGGTTGTCTTTTGGCACTTCGCCATCTGGCAGAATCCGCACCAGCTTGCCTTGCAGCTTGTCCAGGTCCTGGGCGGTGGCGCGCTGGTTGTTCTCACCCAAGGCAATGAACAGATAGCCCTCACGGTCGAACACCAGCCGAGAACCAAAATGGTTGCCCACGGAAAGCTTGGGCTGCTGGCGGAAGATCACCGTGAAATGTTCCAGGCGGGTGCGATCTGGCGACAGCTGACCGCGGCCCACGGCTGTCCCGGCCTTGCCGTCTTCACCGACTTCGGCGAACGACAGGTAGACGGTGCGGTCATTGGGAAAACTCGGCGACAGCGCCACGTCAAGCAGGCCGCCCTGGCCCTCGGCCCAGACCTTGGGAACGCCCGACAGTGCCGGGCCGACCTTGCCATCGGCGCTGACCAGGCGCAGGTTGCCGGGACGTTCGGTTACCAACATGTCCTTGCCGCCCGGCAGAAAGGCCAGGCCCCAGGGGTAACGCAGACCATCGGCAACGGTGCTGACCGTGAGTTCGCCCTCCTCGCTGGGCAGACGTTGCTCATCGGCGGCGTGGGCCAGGAGGGGAAATAGCACAGCGGCGGTCAGGGTGCTCAGCAGCAGGCGTGGCTTCATGCTCGGTTCCTTCGGCGTGGAAAGGGGCGAAATGGCGGTAGCGCCAGGGCTCAGGGCGTGCGTGAACTGTCACGCGGCGGGCGGGAAGGCTCCAGCGCAGGCGCCTGCTGTTGCTGGCGCAGGTTGTCACCATTGCCGATGCCGCGGTTTTGAAGGGTTGGTGGATGCACCAGCGGTTCGGTCGACGGACCGCGCACGGGCGGGGTGGCCGGCAGACTGCCCTGGCGACTGTTGGGGTTGGCCCGTTGGATGGGACTGTTGTAGGGGTTGCTGCTATTGGCGCGAACCCCGTCTTTGGCCACAAGAACCGGGGCGCCAGCTGCGCAGACGGCGGCCAGCAGGCTCAGCAGCAGGCCGACGGTCAGGCTTGGCAATGTAGGACGCATACTCCACCTCATGTACGAAAACGCGCGCATTTGCCTTGGAGGGCCGAAATGCTGACAGGTTCGTTGTGAAGTGATTACCAGGAGCGTTGCGGTAATTCGTGATGTTTCAAAGCGCGGCGGACCGGCTGACCAGCAGCCGGTCGCAGCAGCGCATCGGGTTCAAGACTGCAGCGCGCCTTCGAACCAGGCCAGCTTGTCGCGCAGTTGCACCACTTCGCCGACGATCACCAGGGTCGGCGCATGCACTTCATGCTGGGCAACCAGCTCGGGCAGGTTGGCCAAGGTACCGGTGAACACCCGCTGGTTGCGCGTGGTGCCCTGTTGCACCAGCGCCGCAGGCGTGTCACTGGCCCGGCCATGGGCGATCAGCTCGGCGCAGATGGTCGGCAAGCCGACCAGGCCCATGTAGAACACCAGGGTCTGGTTAGGTGCCACCAGGTCCAGCCACGGCAGGTTGCTGCTGCCGTCCTTCAGGTGGCCGGTCACGAAGCGTACCGACTGGGCATGATCACGGTGGGTCAGCGGAATGCCGGCATACGATGAGCAGCCGCTGGCAGCGGTGATGCCCGGCACTACCTGGAACGAGATGCCATGCTCGGCCAGCTCTTCGATTTCCTCCCCTCCGCGACCGAAGATGAACGGATCGCCTCCCTTCAGACGCAGCACGCGCTTGCCTTGCTGAGCCAGATCGACCAGCAGACGATTGATCTGATCCTGCGGCACGGCATGCTCGGCGCGGCGCTTGCCGACGTAGATGCGCTCGGCGTCACGCCGGCACATGTCGATGATCGCCGGCGCCACCAGGCGGTCGTACAGCACCACATCGGCCTGCTGCATCAGGCGCAGGGCGCGGAAGGTCAGAAGATCCGGGTCGCCGGGGCCGGCTCCGACCAGATACACCTCTCCACCCTGCTGCGCCGGCGCGCCTTCGACCTTGGCGCGCAGCAGCCGCTCGGCCTCAGCACCCTGCCCGGCCAACTGGCGCTCGGCGATCGGACCCTGGAAGACGTTCTCCCAGAAGCCGCGACGCTGGTTGACGTCCGGGTACAGCGCCTTGACCTGATGCCGGAAGCGCGCCGCCAGCCCGGCCAGCTCGCCATAGGCAGCCGGAATCCAGGCTTCGAGCTTGGCGCGAATCAAGCGTGCCAGTACCGGCGCGTCGCCACCGCTGGACACCGCCACCACCAGCGGCGAGCGGTCGACGATGGCCGGAAAGATCACCGTGCACAGCGCCGGGGCATCGACCACGTTGACCGGCACGCTGATAGCCTGGGCCTCGTTCGAGACCTGGGCGTTGAGCTGCGGGTCATCGGTGGCGGCGATCACCAGCCGGCAACCGGCCAGGTCGCTGGCCTGGTAGCCTCGGCGAAACACCTGGCCCCCGCTGTGGGCGACCAGCTCGACCAGTTGCCCATCGACCTGTGGCGCCACGACGCGCAGCTCGGCGCCGGCGTCACTGAGCAGGCGCGCCTTGCGCAAGGCGATCTCGCCCCCACCCACCACCAGCACCCGTGCGCCCTGCAGCTTGTGAAACAGCGGCAGGTAATCCATTTAGCGGATGACCTCGACGCCGGCCATGTAGGGCTTGAGCACCTCAGGCACGCGAATCGAACCGTCGGCCTGCTGGTAGTTCTCAAGCACCGCGACCAGGGTCCGGCCAACCGCCAGCCCCGAACCGTTGAGGGTATGCACCAGTTCCGGCTTGCCGGTTTCCGGGTTGCGCCAGCGCGCGCCCATGCGCCGGGCCTGGAAGTCGCCGCAGTTGGAGCACGAGCTGATCTCGCGGTACTTGCCCTGGCTCGGCACCCAGACTTCCAGGTCGAAGGTTTTCACTGCGCTGAAGCCCATGTCGCCGGTGCACAGGGCCAGCACGCGGTACGGCAGCTCGAGCGCTTGCAACACACGCTCGGCATTGGCGGTCAGGCTGTCCAGGGCCTCCATGGAGGTTGCCGGCGCCACCACCTGGACCATCTCGACCTTGTCGAACTGGTGCTGGCGGATCATGCCACGGGTGTCGCGCCCCGAAGCGCCGGCTTCGCTGCGGAAGCACGGCGTGTGCGCCACCAGCTTGAGCGGCAGCTGCTTGGCGTCGAGAATCTCGCCAGCCACCAGGTTGGTCAGCGACACCTCGGCGGTCGGGATCAGGTAGAAATCAGCCTCGCCTTCGCGGCTGATCTTGAACAGGTCTTCCTCGAACTTGGGCAACTGACCAGTGCCTTGCAGTGCCGGGGCCTGTACCAGGTACGGGGTGTAGGCTTCTTCGTAGCCGTGCTCGCTGGTATGTAGGTTGATCATGAACTGCGCCAGGGCGCGGTGCAGGCGGGCGATCGGCCCACGCAGCACGGCAAAGCGTGCGCCGGACAGCTTGGCCGCAGTCTCGAAATCCAGGCCGCCGCTGATTTCGCCCAGCGCGACGTGGTCCTTGACCTCGAAATCGAACTCGCCCGGGGTGCCCCACCGGCGCACTTCGACGTTGTCATCTTCACTGGCACCGACCGGCACACTGGCATCGGGCAGGTTGGGAATAGTCAGCAAGATGCCATCGAGGTCGGCCTGGATCGCGTCCAGCTCTGCCTTGCCCTCGGCCAGTTCCGTGGCCATGCGCTCGACATCCGCCATCAGCGGCACGATGTCTTCACCCTTGGCCTTGGCGTGGCCGATGGATTTGGAACGGGCATTGCGCTCGGCCTGCAGTTGTTCGGTGCGGGTCTGCACCGCCTTGCGGCGTTCTTCCAGCGATTCTATGCGCGCGACATCCAGGCTGAAGCCTCGGGAGGCCAGGCGGTCCGCCACTTCCTGGAGTTGGCCGCGTAACAGTTTGGCATCGAGCATAGCGTTCTCTCGTTATCTAATAGGTTGGTTCAGATTCGGGTCAGGGCCAGGCCAGCCCAGGTGGCCAGCAGCCCGCCCACCACGCTGGCGCTGGTGTAACCCAGCGCCAGCGCAACTTGCCCGCTTTCGAGCAGGCGCACGGTATCCAGCGAAAACGATGAAAAGGTGGTCAGGCCGCCGAGAAACCCGACGATCAGCCCGGCACGCAGCTCGATCGGTACCGATGGCTTGAGCAGAAACAGGCCATACAGCACGCCGATCAGCAAGCAACCGATCAAGTTGACCGCCAGCGTGCCGAAATAAAAGTGCCGTGGCCAGTGCGCCACCACCCAGTTTGCAGTGGCAAAGCGCAACAGTGTACCGGCGATACCGCCCGCCGCAACGGCTGCAACGAGTCCAATCATGGTTTTCTCCGCTGACGAGGGCTGTTGCGGTCGAGCTCGGCCAAGTGCCGCAGCTTCTCGCCGATCTTCAACTCAAGACCGCGGGGCACCGGTTGGTAGTAGGGGCGCGGTGGCAACTGCTCTGGAAAATAGTCTTCCCCGGCAGCGTAGGCGTCGGGCTCGTCGTGGGCGTAGCGATACTCGTCACCGTAGCCGAGCTGCTTCATCAGTTTGGTCGGTGCGTTGCGCAGGTGCAGCGGTACTTCCAGCGAGCCATGCTCGGCGGCCTCGCGCATCGCGGCCTTGAAGCCCATGTAGACGGCATTGCTCTTGGGCGCACAGGCGATGTAGGTAATGGCCTGGGCCACCGCCAGCTCACCTTCCGGGCTGCCGAGGCGCTCTTGCACATCCCAGGCCGAAAGGCACAGGCTCAGCGCTCGCGGGTCGGCGTTGCCGATGTCCTCGCTGGCCATGCGCACCACGCGCCGGGCGATGTACAGCGGATCACAGCCACCGTCGAGCATGCGCGCGTACCAATACAGCGCGGCGTCGGGATCGGAGCCGCGCACCGACTTGTGCAAGGCCGAAATCTGATCGTAGAACGCCTCGCCGCCCTTGTCGAAACGCCGACGACCGTCACCCAGCAGGCTCTGCAGCATGGCGACGTCGATTTCCTCGCCATCTTCGGCCAGGTCCGAAGCGTTCTCCAGGAAGTTGAGCATGCGCCGGCCATCGCCATCGGCGGCGGCCATGAGCATCTGCATGGCCTCATCACCTACCCGCAGGTGACGCTTGCCCAGGCCACGCTCATCGCTCAGGGCGCGCTGCACCAGGCGCCGCAGAGCGGCTTCGTCGAGGCTTTTGAGCACGTAGACCCGCGCCCGCGACAGCAATGCGTTGTTCAGTTCGAAGGAGGGGTTCTCGGTGGTGGCACCGATGAAAATCAGCGTGCCGTCCTCGACGAACGGCAGGAAGGCATCCTGTTGCGACTTGTTGAAACGGTGCACTTCATCGACGAACAGGATGGTGCGGCGGCCGTACTGCGCCGCCTGCTGGCGCGCGACGTCCACCGCCTGGCGAATCTCCTTGACCCCTGCCAGCACGGCCGAAACGGTTTCGAAATGCGCATCGCAGAACTGCGCCAGTAGCCGCGCCAGGGTGGTCTTGCCGACCCCCGGCGGGCCCCAGAAGATCATCGAGTGCAGCGCACCCTGTTCCAGCGCTTCACGCAGCGGCTTGCCACGTGCCAGCAGATGCTCCTGGCCGACGTACTCGTCCAGATTCGACGCACGCAGGCGGGCCGCCAGGGGCTGGGCGACAGGTTCGCTTCGAAACAGGTCCATGGCGCGCTCGGGTTACTCCTGAATGACGTCCGCGCCCTTGGGCACGTTGAAGACGAAGCGGTCGGCGGCCACGGGCTGATTGACCTTGACCCCATTGAACAGGATGTTGGTGCGCTGGCCGACGCTGTCGATCAGTTGCATGTCGTTGATCAGGCCCTTGCGGAACGAGACGCGCAGCGAATCGAACAAGGTGTCCTTGGTCTTGGGCTTGAGGGTGAAGTCCATCACCTCGCCTTCTTCCTTGGAGGTGATGTCAAAGCTTTGGCTGATCTTCGACACATCGCCGGACAGCAACAGGGCCGGAGTCTGGTTCAGACGCACGTCGAGCTTCTTGATGGTGGCCTGTTCAAGATCAGGGTCCCACAGGGTGACCTTCTTGCCGTCCGACACCACCACCTGCTCCTGGGGCGCATCGGTGTGCCAGTAGAACAGGCCCGGGCGCTTGACCGTCATCTTGCCCGTGGTTTCCTGCAGGCTGGTGCCGCTGGCATCGAGGGTGAGCTGGGAGAAGCTGGCGTCGATGGTCTGGGACTTTTCCAGCAACTGGGTCAGGCGGGATACGTCCTTTTCACCGGCAATGGCCGGTACGCTGGCTACAGTCAGGGCAGAAACCAACAGCATGCGAATCGCGGGCATGGAAATCCTCGTCGAACAGTGAAGGGGCCGGGGCTCTTGAGAACGCCCGGCAGGTAGATCATCAATCGCGGGGGCCGCCAGGGGCAATCACTTCCCGCGAGCCGTTGCTGTTCATGGGCGTGACCACTCCGGCCATTTCCATCGATTCGATCATCCGCGCGGCGCGGTTGTAACCGATCTTGAGCTTGCGCTGCACGGCGGAAATCGATGCACGGCGGCTTTCCAGCACGAACTGTACGGCTTCGTCGTACAACGCGTCAGTCTCGGCATCGTCGCCATCGCCACCGCCGCCGCCTTCGAAGCCGCTGCCGGCCTCCTCGACGCCGTTGAGGATGTCGTCGTTGTAATCCGGGGCGCCACGCTGTTTCCACGCCTCGACCACGCGGTGCACCTCGTCATCGGAGACGAAAGCGCCGTGTACCCGAATCGGCAGGCTGGTGCCCGGTGGCATGTAAAGCATGTCGCCATGGCCCAGCAACTGCTCGGCACCGCCCTGGTCGATGATAGTCCGCGAGTCGATCTTGCTCGACACCTGGAACGCCATCCGCGTAGGGATGTTGGCCTTGATAAGGCCGGTGATGACATCGACCGACGGCCGCTGGGTGGCCAGAATCAGGTGGATACCTGCAGCCCGCGCCTTCTGCGCGATGCGCGCGATGAGCTCTTCGACCTTCTTGCCGACGATCATCATCATGTCGGCGAATTCGTCGACCACCACGACGATGGTCGGCAGGCTCTTCAGCGCTGGCGGCTCATCGTCCATGCTTTCGCGGCGGTACAGCGGATCATGGATGATTTCACCGGCTGCCTCGGCATCCTTGATCTTGCGGTTGAAGCCGGCCAAGTTACGCACCCCCATGGCCGCCATCAGCTTGTAGCGGCGTTCCATCTCGGCCACGCTCCAGCGCAGGGCGTTGGCGGCGTCCTTCATGTCGGTGACCACCGGGCACAGCAGGTGCGGAATGCCTTCATAGATCGACAGCTCGAGCATCTTGGGGTCGATCATGATCAACCGCGCATCTTCAGGGCCGGACTTGAACAAGATCGACAGGATCATCGCGTTGACCCCCACCGATTTACCGGAGCCCGTGGTACCGGCCACCAGCAGGTGCGGCATCTTCGCAAGGTCGGTGATCACCGGTTTGCCACCGATGTCGTGGCCAAGGGCAAGGGCCACCGGCGATTTCGACTCGTCGAACAGGTTCGACGACAGCACCTCGGAGAAGCGCACGATCTGCCGGTTGTCGTTGGGAATCTCGATGCCCACCGTGGTCTTGCCAGGAATGACCTCGACCACCCGCACACTGGTCACTGCCAGGGAGCGCGCCAGGTCCTTGGCGAGGTTGGCGATGCGGCTGACCTTGACCCCGGCGGCCGGCTGAATTTCGTAGCGGGTAATCACCGGGCCCGGATGGATCGAGTCCACCGTGACCTCGACACCGAATTCCTTGAGCTTGATTTCCAGCAGATTGCCCACCCCGGCCAGCGACTCGGGCGAGTATTCGATCTTTTTCTCTTCGGCCTGATCGAGGATGGAGATCGGCGGTAAGGTGCCTTGCATGGCGGTGTCGACCACCGGCGCCTGGGGCTTCTCGGCCACGACACGCTTGACTGGCTCGGGTGCCTTGCTCGACGGCGGGATGATCACCGGTGCCGGTTTGTGCTCGCGGGCCACGACCGGCGCAGGCTCACGGGCGACCACGGTCTCGCGCGCCACCACCACCTCGCGGGCCGCCGGCGTTTCCTTGGCAGCGGCGCTGGCGATGGCGGCAACGGGCTTGCTCGGCACCGGCTCGCGATCGGCCACGCGCTCCCGTGCCTTGCTCGGCTCACGGCGCTCTGCGGGCGTGTTCAGTACTGGCTCGTCGACCTCACGCAACTGCGCGTGCAGACGCTTGCGCTCGTTGCGCGCCTCCCACCAGCGGTTGGCCGCGCCTTGCAACAGCTCGAACAGGTCGAGGGTGATCTTGCCGGTCATGTCCATCACCTTGAACCAGGACAGGTCGGTGAACACGGTCAGGCCGAACAGGAACAGGGCAATGAACATCAGGGTGCTGCCCTGCACGTTCAGCAGGCTGCGGGCCAGCTCGCCCAGCCCCTCACCCAGCGCCCCGCCTGCCGCGAATGGCAGGTTGGCCGTGGGGTGGAAGTGAATGTGCGCCAGCGCCGCGCCCGACAGCACCAGAAACACCAGGCCGATAAGGCGCCAGGAGAACAGCCAGCCGCTCCACTGCCAGGGCTGGTGACGGTCGCGGAAGATCTGCAGCGTCTTGATCGCCAGCAGCAGCGGGAAGATGTAGGCAAAGTAGCCCAGTACCATGAACATCACGTCGGCGAAGTAGGCGCCGGCGCGGCCAGCGGCGTTCTGCACCTGGTCGACATTGCTGGTATGGCTGAAGCCGGGGTCGGC
The DNA here is from genome assembly GCF_000759535.1 of Pseudomonas cremoricolorata. Lineage (NCBI taxonomy): Bacteria > Pseudomonadati > Pseudomonadota > Gammaproteobacteria > Pseudomonadales > Pseudomonadaceae > Pseudomonas > Pseudomonas cremoricolorata. The sequence goes on from NZ_CP009455.1 coordinate 4,257,806, forward strand.
GGCATCGTAGGTCAGCAGCGCCATCCACAGGTACAGGCACAGCGCGCCGACGGCAATCAGTGCACCTTCCTTGAGCCGGTAATGCATCTGCTGGCGCCATTGCGGCACGGGCAGAGGGGTCGGGGTTGCGGTGGTTTTTTTCAAAACGCGTGTATTCCTGCGCAGGCTGCGCGTTCACTAGTGCTCAGCCGGGCACTGGCCGATGTCCACTACTTTTAACATTACTGCCCACCTGCCGCCATGACAGGTCGCCAACGGGGCATCAACGGTGAACGATTTCCGATAAGGACCAATTTGAGCACGCATTGCCTTGCGTGACAAAGGCTTATGCTGTGTTTTTGCACAGGTGTGACAGCAAATGTGGCAGATGGTGCCGATTACCTTGGCGAAGTAGGAACAATCCCCAGCCTAGAGCCTCTGCAACCGTCGCCGGCCCAGACATTGACCTGTGCCGCCGCTGCGGCCATGCTGCAAGTCCTCCCCTCCCCTGCCGCCCTACCGACCATGCTGACCTGGCTGAAACGCGATTCCCTGAGCTTCCCTGCGCTGCAAAAGGCACTGCGCGAACCCAACGGCCTGCTGGCAGCCGGCGGCGACCTGAGCGCCGAGCGCCTGATCCAAGCCTATCGGCATGGCTGCTTCCCCTGGTATCAGGAGGGTCAGCCGATTCTCTGGTGGGCACCCGACCCGCGCACAGTGCTGTTCACCGACGAGTTGCGCGTGTCTCGCTCGCTGGCCAAGCTCATGCGCCAGGGCCGCTATCGGGTGACCTTCGACACCGACTTCGCTGCCGTCATCGCCGCATGCGCCGCGCCGCGCAGCTACGCTGATGGCACCTGGATCACCTCCAGCATGCAGGCAGCTTATTGCCAGCTGCATGCCCAGGGGGTTGCCCACTCGGTGGAGGTCTGGGCAGACAACGAATTGGTCGGTGGATTGTATGGTCTGGCCATTGGCCAACTGTTCTTCGGCGAGTCGATGTTCAGCCGCGCCGACAACGCCTCCAAGGTGGGCTTCGCAACCTTGGTTGAACACCTGCGCGCTGCAGGTTTCATACTTATCGACTGCCAGATGCCCTCCCAGCATCTGCACAGTTTCGGCGCCCGCGCCATCAGCCGCGACGCGTTCGCCCAGTACCTGCGCGACCATTGCGATCAGCCCAGTGGCATGCACTGGCGCGACTGAGCATCGGCCCTGCGCCTGACATACACTTAACCGACGGCATCACACAGGAGGAGGCGATCATGACAGAGCTGGCGCGATTGAAATTCTATGCCACTCAACCTCATTCCTGCAGCTACCTGCCCGAGCAACAGGCCACCACGCTGTTCCTCGATCCGAGCCAGCCAATGGACGTGCATGTCTATGCCGATTTGTCGGACATGGGCTTTCGCCGCAGTGGTGATCACCTCTACCGCCCGCATTGCCAGCAATGCAATGCGTGCGTGCCGGCACGCATTCCGGCCGCCCGCTTCGCGCCCAACCGCCAGCAGCGGCGTATTCTCAAGCGCAACCAGGACATTACCGTGTATGCCACGCGCCCTGCCCTGAAAGACGAATACTTCGAGCTGTACCGGCGCTACATCGAACAGCGCCATGCCGACGGCGACATGTTCCCACCCAGTCGCGAGCAGTTCGCCACCTTTCTGGTGCGTGACCTGCCGTTTTGCTGGTTCTACGAATTTCGCCTGCACGGCCGCCTGGTGGCGGTCGCAGTCTGTGATGTGCTGCCCAATGGACTGTCAGCGGTCTACACCTTCTACGACCCGGACGAGGAGCGCCGCAGCCTGGGTCGCTTCGCCATCCTCTGGCAGATCGGCGAAAGCCTGCGGCAAAACCTGGAAGCCGTCTATCTGGGCTACTGGATCAAGAACTGCAAGAAAATGAATTACAAGACGCAGTATCGACCTATCGAACTGCTCATTAACCAGCGCTGGGTCACCGTCAATTGAAAGCAGTGGCTGCAACTGCACTTTTCGGGCATAATCCACGCCACTTTTTTGCCCGCTGCCTTCATGCAGGGGGCGGTCAACTGTATACCGAGGGCTCTACTGCATGTCGAAAGAAGACAGCTTCGAAATGGAAGGTACTGTCGTCGACACCCTGCCCAACACCATGTTCCGCGTGGAGTTGGAAAACGGGCACGTCGTGACCGCGCACATCTCCGGAAAGATGCGCAAGAACTACATCCGTATTCTTACTGGCGACAAAGTGCGCGTCGAACTGACGCCATATGACTTGAGCAAGGGTCGCATCACCTACCGCGCCCGCTAAGCCAAGCCTAAAAAAACCCGGCCATCGAGCCGGGTTTTTTGTGCGCTATCGATACGAGGTTGTACCGGAGCTGGAACAGCCCCGGTAGCACGTCAGGCAACTTCAGCGGTGGTTTCGAAGTCGAAGACCAGCTCGCCGTCACGCAGCTCGACGTGAACCACACCCCCGTGCTCGGCCAATTCGCCGAACAGGATCTCTTCGGCCAGCGGCCGCTTGATCTTGTCCTGAATCAGACGACCCATCGGCCGCGCGCCCATCTGCACGTCGTAGCCAGAACTCGCCAGCCAGCCCCGCGCCTCTTCGCTAACCTCCAGCAGAACGCGCTTGTCTTCCAGTTGCGCCTGAAGTTCGATGAGGAACTTGTCGACGATGCTCTTGATGGTCTCGTGGGAGAGACGACCAAATTGGATGATGGTGTCCAGACGGTTGCGGAACTCCGGCGTGAAGCTCTTGCGAATGACCTCCATGGCATCGGACGCGTGATCCTGATGGGTGAAACCGATCGAGGCCCGCGCTGCGGTCTCGGCCCCGGCGTTGGTGGTCATGATCAGAATCACATTACGGAAGTCGGCCTTGCGCCCGTTGTTGTCGGTCAGCGTACCGTGGTCCATGACCTGCAGTAGCAGGTTGAAGACTTCCGGGTGGGCCTTTTCGATTTCGTCGAGCAACAGCACGCAGTGGGGCTGCTTGGTGATCGCCTCGGTGAGCAGACCACCCTGGTCGAAGCCGACGTAGCCCGGCGGCGCACCGATCAGGCGCGACACGGTGTGGCGCTCCATGTATTCGGACATGTCGAAGCGCACCAGCTCGACACCCAGAGACTTGGCCAACTGCCGTGCCGCCTCGGTCTTGCCCACCCCGGTAGGACCAGCAAAGAGGAACGAGCCAACCGGCTTGTCAGGCGACTTGAGACCCGCCCGCGACAGCTTGATTGCCGTTGCCAGGGCATCGATGGCCTGGTCCTGACCAAATACCGTGAGCTTCAGGTCGCGCTCCAGGTTACGCAGCAGTTCCTTGTCGGAACTGCTGACATGCTTCGGCGGAATCCGCGCGATCTTGGCGACGATGTCCTCGACCTGGGGCACATCGATGCGCTTGACCCGATTGGCCTCGGGCTGCAGACGCTGATAGGCACCGGCTTCATCGATGACGTCGATGGCCTTGTCGGGCATGTGCCGATCGTTGATGTAACGGGCAGCCAGCTCGGCGGCAGCACGCAGTGCCTCATCGCTGTACTCGATGTTGTGGTGACTCTCGAAGCGCCCCTTCAGGCCGCGCAGAATGCCGACCGTGTCCTCGACCGATGGCTCGGACACATCGACCTTCTGGAAGCGCCGCGCCAGTGCGCGATCCTTCTCGAAGATGCCGCGAAACTCTTGGAAGGTGGTCGAGCCGATGCAGCGGATTTCACCGGACGACAACAACGGCTTGAGCAGGTTGGAAGCATCCATGACGCCACCGGAAGCCGCCCCGGCACCGATGATGGTGTGGATCTCATCGATGAACAGAATTGCCTGGGGCCGCTTGCGCAGTTCACCCAGCAGCGCCTTGAAGCGTTTTTCGAAGTCGCCGCGGTACTTGGTGCCGGCCAACAGCGCGCCAAGATCGAGCGAGTACACCACGCTCTGCGCAAGCAGGTCAGGCACCTGACCGTCGACGATGCGCTTGGCCAGCCCTTCGGCGATAGCGGTTTTACCCACTCCGGCCTCGCCGACCAGCAGCGGGTTGTTCTTGCGCCGCCGGGCGAGAATCTGCGCGACCCGTTCAACCTCCGACTCACGCCCTACCAGAGGGTCGATGCGCCCTTGGCGGGCCTGCTCGTTGAGGTTGCTGGCGTAAGCGTCCAGTGGGTTGCTCGACGAGCTGGTTTCGCCGCCTTCTTCGTCCTGCATGTCCTGCTCGCTGTCGGAACTGGCGCCATGCCCAGGCACCTTGGAAATGCCGTGGGCAATGAAGTTGACGACATCGATACGGGCCACGCTCTGCTGCTTGAGCAGGAACACGGCCTGGCTTTCCTGTTCACTGAAAATCGCCACCAGCACGTTGGCGCCGGTCACTTCACGCTTGCCCGAGCTCTGTACATGGAATACGGCACGTTGCAGGACCCGCTGGAAGCCCAGGGTCGGCTGCGTTTCACGATCTTCATCGTGAACCGGAATCAGGGGGGTGGTGGAGTCGATGAACTCTTGCAGATCGTGCTTGAGCTTGTCCAGGTTGGCGCCACAGGCGCGCAGCACGGTTGCGGCAGCTTCATTGTCGAGCAGCGCCAGCAACAGATGCTCGACGGTCATGAATTCATGACGCTTCGAGCGGGCCTCCTTGAAGGCCAGATTGAGGGTGACTTCGAGCTCGCGGTTCAACATAGCTTCACCTCATACCCAAGTGGTCGGCGATTAACCGTCCTTCTCGATTTCACAGAGTAGCGGATGCTGGCTCTCCCTGGCGTACTGGTTGACCTGCGTCGCCTTGGTTTCGGCGATATCGCGGGTAAACAAGCCGCACACTGCGCGCCCTTCGGTGTGGACGGTCAGCATTATCTTGGTGGCCAACTCCCGATTCAAACTGAAGAACGTCTCGAGCACCTCGACGACGAAATCCATTGGTGTGTAGTCATCATTGAACAAGACCACCTTGTACATCGGTGGCGCCTGCAGGATCGGCTTGGCCTCTTCGACAGCCAGGCCCGAGGCGCCGTCTTCCTGCTCGTGCGGAGGATCCTGATTGAATGTTAGACGAGTCTGGCTGTGTGCATGCATGGAAAGAAATTCATCACATCGACAGGTTGGAGGGTTGAGTCCGCGTCCCAGACGGCCCGCACAGGCGCCGCCGAGTGACCTTGACTAACGCTGAATCGGTGTTACAACCAATATGAACTCACCGTGGTGGAAAAAGCTCCGTACAGTCAATCAGTTTTTTGCGGATCGGCTGGCGGATACCGGGATGATACTCCAGTGATGGAGTCCTTTGCAGAGGGACGTAGGGATGGCGAGCGGTAAAGTCAAGTGGTTCAACAACGCCAAAGGGTTTGGTTTCCTGATAGCCGATGGGAAAGAAATGGGAGACATCTTTGCCCATTACAGCCAAATCGTAGGCGAGGGTTACAAATCTCTGAAAGCCAACGACCGAGTGCTTTTCGACATCATCGAAGGCCCGAAAGGACCGCATGCTTGCTCGATCCGGTCCGAGGCGAACGCAACCCAGGCCACGGGCGCTCAGGCTCATACTCAGCAAGACACTGTCAAAGCGTGAGCCTTGCCAGACTGGCCAGTGGCGATCGCTGGCCAGTCACCACCGCCCTTGCTCATGTGCCGTTTCCTTCAGTTCCAGCCCTCCACACGCCCCTCCGAACCCGCGCATTCGCTGCGGCAACGCACCGCATTGTCTCTCAGTCTTTGGTCGCATATGCAGCCTGATCGCACTTGGCCTTGCTGATTACGCCGATGGGTTTGATATACTCCGGCGCTGACCGTAGGGTCATCGGGGCGAACCCTTGGAATATGCGGCTCGCTCCACCCCGGGCCGGCTGGCAATGGCCGCCTGACCTGGACAAGCCTGACGTGTTACCGCACGCCAGCATTGACGCTCGAATGATGCATCCACCATCACCGCTCGCGGCCGCTCGACCACGCCCTCGCTGGGCGCTGCGCCTACCCAGCGCACTTCGAGACACGGGCTCGCGCAGCAACACAGAGAGTTAACCCGCATGCCCACCCGTTCCAAGATCATCTATACCTTCACCGACGAAGCCCCCGCCCTCGCCACCTACTCACTGCTGCCCGTCATCGAGGCGTTCACCGCGTGTGCCGACATCGCCGTCGAAACCCGGGACATCTCCCTGGCCGGTCGTATTCTCGCGGCGTTCCCCGAGCAACTGGGTGCCGAGAAGCAGGTAGGCGATCACCTGGCGGAACTGGGCCAACTGGCAACCACGCCTGAAGCCAACATCATCAAGCTGCCGAACATCTCGGCGTCGGTCCCGCAGCTCAAGGCCGCGATCAAGGAACTGCAGGCCCAGGGCTACGCCATCCCCGACTACGCCGACGAGCCGTCCACCGAGGCCGAGCAAGAGTCGCGTGCTCGCTACGACCGCATCAAGGGCAGCGCCGTCAACCCGGTACTGCGCGAAGGCAACTCCGACCGCCGCGCGCCGCTGTCGGTGAAGAACTACGCCCGCAAGCACCCGCACAAGATGGGCGCCTGGAGCGCCGATTCGAAATCCCACGTCGCGCACATGACCAGCGGCGATTTCTACGGCAGCGAAAAAGCCGCGCTGATCGAAGCCGATGGCAGCCTGCGCATCGAGCTGGTCGGCAAGGATGGCAACACCACCGTCCTGAAAGAAAAAACCGCGGTCAAGGCCGCTGAAGTGGTCGACTGCGCCACCCTCAGCCGCAAGGCCCTGCAAGCCTTCATCGTCGAGCAGATCGCCGATGCCCAGGCCGCCGGCGTGCTGCTCTCGGTACACCTGAAGGCGACCATGATGAAGGTTTCCGACCCGATCATGTTCGGCATCATCGTCGAAGCCTTCTACGGCGAAGTGCTTAAGAAGTACGCTTCGTCCCTGACCGACGTCGGCTTCAACCCCAACAACGGCATCGGCGACCTCTACGCACGCATCAAGGAGCTGCCGGCCGAGCTGCAAGCGCAGATCGAAGCCGACATCAACACCCTGTATGCCGACCGTCCGTCCCTGGCCATGGTCAACTCCGACAAGGGCATCACCAACCTGCACGTGCCGAGCGACGTGATCGTCGACGCCTCGATGCCGGCCATGATCCGCGACTCGGGCAAGATGTGGAACGCTGCAGGCGAACTGCAGGATGCCAAGGCGATCATTCCTGACCGCTGCTACGCCGGCATCTACCAGGCCACCATCGAAGACTGCAAGGCCAACGGCGCCTTCGACCCGACCACCATGGGCAGCGTGCCGAACGTCGGCCTGATGGCGCAAAAGGCCGAAGAGTACGGCTCCCACGACAAGACCTTCCAGATCAAGACCGATGGCGTGGTTCGTGTGGTCGATACCAGCGGCAAGGTGATTCTCGAACAGAACGTCGAAGCCGGTGACATCTTCCGCATGTGCCAGACCAAGGACGCACCGATCCAGGACTGGGTCAAACTGGCCGTCAACCGTGCCCGCCTGAGCGACACCCCTGCGGTGTTCTGGCTCGACCCGGCACGCGCCCATGACGCGGTGATGATCGAAAAGGTCCAGAAATACCTCAAGGACCACGACACCAGCGGCCTGGACATTCGTGTCCTGGAGCCGGTCGAGGCGATCAAGTTCTCCCTGGCGCGCATCCGCGAAGGCAAGGACACCATTTCGGTGACCGGCAACGTGCTGCGCGACTACCTCACCGACCTGTTCCCGATCATGGAGCTGGGCACCAGCGCCAAGATGCTGTCGATCGTGCCGCTGATGAGCGGTGGCGGCCTGTTCGAAACCGGCGCTGGCGGTTCGGCGCCCAAGCACGTGCAGCAGTTGGTCGAAGAGAACTTCCTGCGCTGGGATTCGCTGGGTGAGTTCCTCGCCCTGGCAGCCTCGCTGGAGCACCTGGGCAACGTCTACGACAACCCCCGCGCCAAGGTGCTGGCCAGCACCCTGGACAAGGCTACCGGCAAGTTCCTCGACACCAACAAGTCGCCTTCGCGCAAGGTCGGTGGTATCGACAACCGCGGCAGCCACTTCTACCTGACCCTGTACTGGGCCGAGGCCCTGGCAGCGCAAAGCGACGACAGCGCCCTGCAAGCGCGATTCGCTCCGCTGGCCAAGGCGCTCGGAGAGAACGAAGCCGCCATCGTCGCCGAGCTCAACGCCGTGCAAGGCAAGCCGGCCGACATCGGCGGCTACTACGCGCCAAGCCCTGAGCTGACCCAGAAAGTGATGCGCCCAAGCCAGACCTTCAACAGCGCGCTCGCCGCCCTGTAAACCTGAGCTGCAACACCATGAACCCCGGCCACGCACCGGGGTTCGTGCGTTATGGGCCCTCTATCAGCGAACGCTGCACACGATTCTTACACTCACGCGCCCAAGGTGTCCCCATGAACTGGCAACCGCATATCACCGTCGCCACCGTCGTCGAAGACGATGGCAAGTTTCTGTTCGTCGAAGAATTCAAGGCAGGCAGCCAGGTTCTCAATCAACCGGCCGGGCACCTGGAAGCCCATGAAACCCTGAGCCAAGCCGCGCTGCGCGAAACCCTCGAAGAGACCGCCTGGGAGGTCGAACTGACCGGCGTAGTGGGCATTTACCTGTACACCGCGCCGAGCAACGGCGTGACCTACCAGCGCATCTGTTTTGCCGCAAAGCCTGTGCGCCATCACCCTGATCGCCCCTTGGACAGCGATATCACCCGCGCCGTGTGGCTGACCCGCGAGCAATTGCTCGCCGAGCCACAGCGCTGGCGTAGCGAGCTGGTGCCACGCTGCCTGGACGACTATCTGGCAGGCCCGCTGCACAGCCTGGAGCTGCTGCGCAACTGACGGGCAGCCAGCAGCCTGATAGAATCGGCGTTTTTTCCCTGATACACGCCGGTAATCATGACCAACCCAGCACTCAAAGCACCCGCCCAGACCCGCGTCATCGTCGGCATGTCCGGCGGTGTGGACTCGTCCGTTTCCGCCGTCCTGTTGCTCGAGCAGGGCTACCAGGTGGAAGGGCTGTTCATGAAGAACTGGGAAGAAGACGACGGCACCGAATACTGCACCGCCCGCGAAGACCTTGCCGATGCCCAGGCCGTGTGCGACCGCATTGGCATCAAACTGCACACCGCCAACTTCGCCGCCGAATACTGGGACAACGTCTTCGAACACTTCCTCGAAGAATACAAAGCCGGGCGCACACCCAACCCGGACATCCTCTGTAACCGCGAAATCAAGTTCAAGGCCTTCCTCGACTACGCCCTGTCGCTGGGTGCCGACCTGATCGCCACCGGCCACTACGTCCGCCGCCGCGACACCGATGGCCGCACCGAGCTGCTCAAGGGCCTGGACCCGAACAAGGACCAGAGCTACTTCCTGCATGCCGTGGGCGGCAACGAAATCGCCCGTACCCTGTTTCCGGTCGGCGAGCTGGAAAAGCCTGAAGTGCGCGCCATCGCCGAGAAGCACGGTCTGGCTACGGCCAAGAAGAAAGACTCCACCGGCATCTGCTTCATTGGCGAGCGCCGTTTCAGCGACTTTCTCAAGCAGTATCTGCCCGCCCAGCCCGGTGAAATCCAGACCACCGAGGGTGAGGTGATCGGCCAGCACCACGGCCTGATGTACCACACCATCGGCCAGCGTCAGGGGCTGGGCATCGGCGGTCTCAAGGATGCTGGCGACGAGCCGTGGTATGTGCTGGAAAAAGACCTCACCCGCAACGTGCTGGTGGTCGGCCAGGGCAACGAGCATCCATGGCTGTTCTCACGGGCGTTGCTGGCCTCGGACATCTTCTGGGTCAACCCCGTCGACCTCAGCGCACCGCGCCAGCTGAGCGCCAAGGTGCGCTACCGTCAGGGCGACCAGCGCTGCGTGCTGGAGCGCACAGAAGCAGGCTACCGCGCGGTGTTCGACGCGCCGCAACGCGCCGTCACACCGGGCCAGTCGGTGGTGTTCTACGACGGTGAAGTGTGCCTGGGCGGCGGCGTCATCGAAGCGGCCGACGCCTGGAGTCCGCGCCCATGAGCCAGCTCGACGATCAACTGGTCGCGCTGGGCGGGGTATTCCAGGCCGCCGTTCTGGTCGATCAGATCGCCCGCACCGGCCAGGTCGGCGAGGCGCCGCTGGGTTGCATGCTCGGCAGCCTGCTGGTGCTCGACCCCAAGGACACGCTGGACGTGTTCGGCGGTAACGACCAGCAACTTCGCGACGGCTACCGCGCCTTGGTCGGCGCCCTGGAGCGCGACCCGGCGATTCTGCAGCGCGAACCCCTGCGCTACGCCTTGGCGATGCTGGGCCTGGAGCGGCAACTGGCCAAGCGCGGCGACCTGCTGGAAGTGATCGGCAAGCGCCTGCCGCAAGTGCAATCCCAGGCCGACCATTTCGGCCTGGTCCACGACAACGTGATCGCCTCGTGCGGCGCGCTGTACCAGGACACCCTCAGCACCTTCCGTCAGCGCATCCAGGTGCACGGCGATACGCGCTTCCTGCAACAGGCCAACAACGCCTCGAAGATCCGCGCCATCCTGCTCGCTGGCATTCGTTCTGCACGCCTGTGGCGTCAGCTGGGCGGCCATCGCTGGCAGCTGGTATTCAGCCGCCGCAAACTGCTCAACGCCCTGTACGACCTGATGCGCGGTTGAAGCGCGCACGCAGTGTTGCCGTGATGCTTGGGGCTCGCAGCTCATCGCTCACAGCTCAAAGCTGCTTTTTCGTGTATGATACGCGCCCCCAAAAGCCTGACTGTCCGAGAACACGCCATGCAGCTCTCCTCGCTCACTGCGGTTTCCCCTGTAGACGGCCGCTACGCCGGCAAAACCCAGGCCTTGCGCCCCATTTTCAGCGAATACGGCCTGATCCGTTTCCGCGCCCTGGTGGAAGTGCGCTGGCTGCAGCGCCTGGCCGCCCACCCGCAGATCGATGAGGTGCCGGCTTTCTCCGCCCAGGCCAATGCCGTACTCGACACCCTGGCCACCGATTTCCAACTGGCCCACGCCGAGCGGGTCAAGGAAATCGAGCGCACCACCAACCACGACGTCAAGGCCATCGAGTACCTGCTCAAGGAGCAGGCCGCCGGCGTGCCGGAGCTGGCCAAAGTCAGCGAGTTCATCCACTTCGCCTGCACCAGTGAAGACATCAACAACCTGTCTCACGCGCTGATGCTGCGCGCCGGCCGTGACGACGTGCTGCTGCCGCTGATGCGCCAGATCGCCGAATCCATCCGCGCCCTCGCCCATCAGTACGCCGATGTGCCGATGCTGTCGCGCACCCACGGTCAGCCGGCCTCGCCGACCACCCTGGGCAAGGAACTGGCCAACGTCGTCTATCGCCTCGAGCGGCAGATCACCCAGGTCGCAGCCGTGCCGCTGCTGGGCAAGATCAACGGCGCCGTGGGCAACTACAACGCGCACCTGTCGGCCTACTCGCAGATCGACTGGGAAGCCAACGCCCGCGCCTTCATCGAGGACGAGCTGGGCCTGCAGTTCAACCCCTACACCACGCAGATCGAACCGCACGACTACATCGCGGAGCTGTTCGATGCAATCGCCCGCTTCAACACCATCCTCATCGACTTCGATCGCGATGTCTGGGGCTACATCTCGCTGGGCTACTTCAAGCAGAAGACCGTTGCCGGCGAAATCGGCTCTTCGACCATGCCGCACAAGGTCAACCCGATCGACTTCGAAAACTCCGAAGGCAACCTGGGCATCGCCAACGCGCTGTTCCAGCACCTGGCGAGCAAGCTGCCGATCTCGCGCTGGCAGCGCGACCTCACCGACTCCACCGTGCTGCGCAACCTCGGTGTCGGCTTCGCCCACAGCGTGATCGCCTACGAGGCGAGCCTTAAAGGTATCGGCAAGCTGGAAATCAACACCGCACGCATCGCCGCCGATCTGGACGCCTGCTGGGAAGTACTGGCTGAGCCGATCCAGACCGTCATGCGCCGTTTCAACATCGAAAACCCCTACGAGAAGCTCAAGGAGCTGACCCGTGGCAAAGGCATCACCCCCGATGCCCTGTTGAGCTTCATCGATGGCCTGGACATGCCGGCCGAGGCCAAGGCCGAGCTCAAGCAACTGACCCCTGCCAGCTACATCGGCAATGCCGTGGCCCAGGCCAAGCGCGTCTGACGCTCGCCATGCGGCCAACGCCCGGCTTAGCCGGGCGTTTTTATTCGCGGACGAAAACTACATTTTTTCAATAGGTTGAAGATGAATCCTGATACTCCACTGCAGCTGCTTGGCGGCTTGACGGCCCGTGAATTCCTGCGTGACTACTGGCAGAAAAAGCCGCTGCTGGTGCGCCAGGCATTCAGCGATTTCGAAAGCCCCATCGACCCGGATGAGCTGGCCGGCCTGGCGCTGGAAGAAGAAGTCGAGTCGCGCCTGGTGCTCGAGCACGGTGAGCGCCCGTGGGAACTGCGCCGCGGACCGTTCGCCGAGGACGCCTTCGCCGACCTGCCCGAGCGTGACTGGACCTTGCTGGTGCAGGCCGTCGACCAGTTCGTACCCGAAGTGGCCGAGCTGCTGGAAAACTTCCGCTTCCTGCCCAGCTGGCGCATCGATGACGTGATGATCAGCTACGCCGCCCCCGGTGGCAGCGTCGGTCCGCATTTCGACAACTACGACGTGTTCCTGCTGCAAGGCCACGGCAAGCGCAACTGGAAGATCGGCCAGATGTGCGACAGCGACAGCGCCCTGCTCGACCATGCCGACCTGCGCATCCTGGCCGACTTCGAGCAGCGTGAGGAATGGGTGCTCGAACCGGGTGACATGCTCTACCTGCCGCCGCGCCTGGCTCACTACGGCATTGCCGAGAATGCCTGCCTGACCTACTCGGTCGGCTTCCGCGCCCCGAGCGCCGCTGAAGTGCTGACCCACTTCACCGATTTTCTCAGCCAGTTCCTGCCCGACGAAGAGCGCTACAGCGATGCCGATGCGCAGCCGGTCAGCGACCCGCACCAGATTCAGCACGATGCTCTGGATCGCCTCAAGGCGCTGCTGGCCGAGCACATGGGCGACGAGCGCCTGCTGCTGACCTGGTTCGGCCAGTTCATGACCGAGCCGCGCTACCCCGAGCAGGTCGCGGGTGAAGCGCTCAGCGAAGACGACCTGCGCCAGGGCCTGGAGCAAGGCGCGCTGCTGATTCGCAACCCGAGTGCACGTCTGGCCTGGTCAGAAATGGAAGACAACCTGGTGCTGTTCGCCAGCGGCCAGAGCCGTCTGCTTTCCGGCCACCTGCGCGATCTGTTGAAGCTGATCTGCGCGGCAGACGCCCTGCACAGTGACAACCTTGCCCCATGGTCCGAAGACGAGGAAGCCATGCTGCTGATCTGCCAACTGGTCAAACAGGGCAGCCTGGGGTTCGCCGATGAATAAAATCCGCGTGCGCCTGGCCGACTGGCAGCAGGACAACGCCGACATCCGTCGCATCCGCGAAGCCGTGTTCGTCGCCGAGCAGCAGGTACCTCCCGAGCTTGAGTGGGATGCCGACGATCAGAGCGCCGTGCACTTCCTGGCCCTGGAAGGCGACTACCCGATCGGTACCGCCCGCTTGCTGGCGGACGGCACCATCGGCCGGGTTTCGGTGCTCAAGGACTGGCGCGGCCTGAAGGTCGGCGACACGCTGATGCAGGCGGTGATCGCCGAAGCCCAGCGCCGCGGACTGACGCCACAGCGCCTCAGCGCTCAAGTACACGCCACCTCGTTCTACGAGCGCCTGGGCTTTCATGTCGTGAGCGAGGAATTCCTCGAAGCCGGCATTCCCCATGTGGACATGGTTCGCGATTGACCGGGCTTTCGCGGGGTTGTCGTAGGCGACAATTGCAGGAGTGGACAGCCCGCTCCTGCAAAAACCCGTAAGACTGTACATCCATACAGATAAAGCTTGCCTCTCGCTCCTCAGTTGCGCATCCTGTCGCCCATCACCTGCGACCAAGCGTGCCCGGCCATGCGCCTGTTTCTCTGCGAAAAGCCTTCACAAGCCAAAGACATCGCCAAAGTCCTCGGCGCCACGCGCAAGGGCGACGGCTGCTGGCAAGGCACCAATGTGTGCGTCACCTGGTGCATCGGCCACCTTCTCGAAACCGCCCCGCCCGACAGCTACGACGCCCGCTACAAGCGCTGGGCGCTCGACGACCTGCCCATCATTCCGGAAAAATGGAAGATGCTGGTCAAGGCCAAGACCGCCAGCCAGTTCAAGGCCGTCAAGCGCCTGCTCGGCGAAGCACAGGAGTTGGTGATCGCCACCGACGCCGACCGTGAAGGGGAAATGATCGCCCGTGAGCTGCTGGAGCATTGCCGCTACCGAGGTCCGGTGCAGCGCTTGTGGCTGTCGGCACTGGACGAGGCGTCCATTCGCAAGGCCCTGGCCCGCCTGCTGCCCGGCCAGGAAACCTTCACGCTCTATCATTCGGCGCTCGGTCGCTCACGTGCCGACTGGCTCATTGGCATGAACCTGAGTCGTCTGTTCACCTTGCTGGGCCGGCAATCGGGTTATCAGGGCGTATTGCCGGTCGGCCGGGTGCAGACCCCGACCCTGCGCCTGGTGGTCGACCGCGACCGCAGCATCGCCGACTTCGTGCCGGTGCCGTTCTGGGCCATCGAGGTTCAGCTCGGCCATGCAGGGCAGTCGTTCATGGCCCAATGGCGGGCGCCGGACGATGCCTGCGACGATCAAGGCCGCTGCCTGCAGCAAGCGCTGGCACAACAGGCAGCCGAGGGCATGCGCAGCGCGGCCCAGGCAGTGCTGCTGAAGATTGAAACCGAGCGCGTCCGCGAAGCCGCCCCGCTGCCGTTCGACCTCGGCACCCTGCAGGAACTGTGCTCGAAAAAGCTCGGCCTGGGCGCCCAGGAAACCCTCGACATCGCCCAGGCGCTGTACGAAACCCACAAGCTGATCACCTACCCGCGCAGCGACTGCGGCTACCTGCCGCTCAGCCAGCATGGCGAGGCAGGGTCTATCCTCGCCGCCCTGCAGCGTGCCGACGCCTCCCTGGCGCCGTTGCAGGCCCATCTGGATGCCAGTCGCCGCTCGCGGGCCTGGAACGATGCCAAGGTCAGCGCTCACCACGGCATCATTCCCACGATCGCCGCCAGCGACCCGAACCGCCTGCCGAGCAAACACAAGGCGGTCTACACGCTGATCCGCGCCCGGTACCTGGCCCAGTTTCTGCCGCAGCACAGCTTCGATCGCACCCAGGCCGACTTCGACTGCGCCGGCCATCACCTGCGGGCGGTGGGCAAGCAGATCATCGAGCCGGGCTGGCGGCGCGCCCTGCCCGAAGCGCTGACGCCAAGCAAAGGCCGCGAAGCGCCAGCGGTACAGGTCTTGCCGGCCCTTGAGCAAGGCCAGCGGTGCCCTGTCGAGCAGGTAAACCTCAAAGACCTGTGGACCCAGCCCCCCAAACCCTTCACCGAAGGCGACCTGATCAAAGCGATGAAGAACGTCGCCAAGCTGGTGCAAGACCCACTGCTCAAGCAAAAGCTCAAGGACACCACCGGGATCGGCACCGAGGCCACCCGCGCCAGCATCATTCAGGGCTTGCTCGACCGCGGTTACCTGAGCAAGAGCGGCAAGGCGCTGGCCGCTACACCCGCCGCCTTCAGCCTGATCGATGCCGTGCCCCGGGCGATCGCCGACCCTGGCACCACGGCGATCTGGGAGCAGGCGCTGGACATGGTGCAAAGCGGTGAAATGAGCCTGGAAGAATTCGTTGCCCGGCAATCGGCGTGGATGAGCAAGCTGGTGCAGCGCTGCGTGGGCATGCGCCTGGCTATCAGTGGACCGCCTTCGGGCAGCGGCAGCAAGGCGCCTGCGTGGAAGAACAAGCGCAGCGGCGCAGGCAAGGCCAAGAGCGCCAGCAAAGGCGCCAGCAAAGCTGCCGGCAAACCCCGTCAGCCGCGGCGCAAGACTGCCACCCCCTAAGCACGAAAAAGCCCGCGGCAGGTGCCGCGGGCTTGGCCTTGGGTCAGTCTCGGTGCGTCATTCACCGCCCTGCACACTGGCCGGCAGAGAAGTCTCCGTGGCACGCCGCCGACTCAGCGAAATCAGCAGAATGATCGAAGCCACCGCAGCAGTCATCAGCGTCTCGTAACGATAGGCATCGCTGAACAGCATGTAGCCCAGCACCAGGACAATGGTGCCGATCACCAGCCAGGTGAGCCAGGGGAACAGCCACATCTTCAGCTCCAGCACGGCGCCGTCACGGTCGGCGCGAGCGCGCATGCGCAACTGCGAAACGGCGATCACCAGGTACACCAGCAACGCGATCGCACCCGTGGTCGAGAGCAGGAAACCAAAGACCTTGCCGGGGAACACGTAGTTGACTAGACAGCCTGCGAATCCGGCCAGCGTCGACAGCATGACTGCCACCGTCGGCACGCCCGCGCCAGAGATACGCCGGGTCATCACCGGCGCCTCACCTCGTGCGCCCAGCGAATAGAGCATGCGCGAAGCGGTATACAGCCCCGAGTTCATGCAACTGGTCACGGCCACCAGCACCACCATATCGACCACGAACTTGGCGCCCGGTACGTTGAGCACTTCCAGCACACGCTGGAACGAACCCACTTGCTTGAGAGCAGGATCGTTCCACGCCACCAGCGACACCACCAGAAAGATCGATGCCAGATAGAAGATGGCAATGCGATACACCACCAGGTTGGTAGCGCGGCGAATCTTCTCCTTGGGATTGGCGGTCTCGTCGGCAGCGATGGTCACGATCTCGGCGCCGAAGAACGAGAAGATAGTAATCAGCACCCCACCCAGCACCGTGCCGAAGCCATTGGGCATGAAGCCGCCGTTGTCCCATAGACGACTGACCCCGGAGGTGTCGGCCAGTGGCCAGAAACCCAGTACCGCCAGGCTGCAGATGCCGATGAAGGCGATGATGGCGATCACTTTGACCAGCGAGAACCAGTACTCGAACGCGCCGAAATTGCGCACGCTGATCAAGTTGGTGCCTGACAGCAACACCATGATCAGGAAGGCGAACAACCACGAGGGCACTGCCGGGAAGTACGCGTGCAGGATGTCGGCGCCAGCAATGGCCTCGACTGGAATGATCAGCACCCAGAACCACCAGTACAGCCAGCCAATGGTGAATCCGGCCCAAGGGCCGATGGCTTCGGTGGCGTAGGTGGAGAACGAGCCGCTGTTGGGGTTGGCGATGGCCATTTCGCCCAGCATGCGCATGACCAGCAACACCAGCAGCCCGGTCATGGCGTAGGAAATCAGAATGGCCGGGCCGGCTGTGGCGATGGCATTGGACGAGCCGATGAACAATCCGGCGCCGATGATGCCGGCAATGGAAATCATCGAAACCTGGCGCGAGCTCAGGCCATGCTGCAAAGCGCGTTGTTTTTTATTGTGGGGGGACGCCATGAAAAACCCTCGACTGGGTTGTCGCGCAGTGGGCGACTGACTGTTGGAGCAGATTCAGCTCAAGTTCGAACGCATGTTTTTGTTGTTCTGCCGATGCCGGCGACGCGCACTTTCCTCCTCGTTCAATACCGGCTTGCCTTCATTGATGCAGGTCAGTATTAATCTACCCGCGGGTCGTCAACAAACGACCTTTTTGCAGCACATGATTCCATTAGAGAATGAACTCCTGACTTTTCGCTGGGTACGCCATCGCCATGTCCAAACGCCTGATGCCCTCGACCACCGCCCTGCAGTGCTTCGAAGCGGCCGCCCGCCACCTGAGCTTCACCCGCGCCGCGCAAGAGCTGCACCTGACCCAGAGCGCGGTCAGCAAGCAGGTCGCGCAGCTCGAAGACATGCTCTCGCACCCACTGTTCGAGCGCATTCGTCGGCGCCTGCACCTGACCCCGGCCGGGGCGCTGTACCTGACAGAGGTGAACAAGATCCTTACCCAGATCGACATCTCAAGCCGCTACATCCTCAGCTACGGTGATGAAACCGAAGTGCTGCGCATTGCCACCCAGCCGACCTTTGGCGCACGTTGGCTGGTGCCAAGGCTCAAGGGTTTCGGCGAACAATTCCCGCGCATTCACCTGGACATTCGCAACGAACTCGAGCCCTTCGACCTGGTGCAGGCCAAGGCTGATGTCGCCTTCTTCTTCGGCCAGGGCACCTGGCCCGGGGCCACGTGCATCGAGCTGTTCAGTGAAGAAGTGTTGCCGGTGTGCGCGCCCCAGCTGCTCGAGCAGCAGCGCTTCGCCAGTGCCGAGGCGCTGATCGAGCACCGCCTGCTGCAATGCGCCTCGCGCCCGGAGGCCTGGCACGAGTGGTTCCTCGGCCAGGGCCTGCACAGCCAGAACAGCTACCACGGCCCACGCTTCGATACGTTTTACCTGTGCATTCGCGCAGCCATCGCCGGCTGCGGCATCGCCTTGATTCCACGTTACCTGGTGGCCGAAGAACTGGCCGAGGGCAAACTGATGGTGGCGTGGGATCATCCGGTGCCCAGCAATGGCCGGCACTTCATGGCACACGCCGAGCATGCAGCGCAGGTGCCCAAGGTGCGCGCCTTCGTGCAGTGGATACGCGAGCGGGTCGCGGAAGGTGTGTGAACCGCCACTTCCATAGTTGAGGGAATGAAGCCAATCGGATAATTCGTTTGCGCATGGGCTGCGCGAAGCGTTTGGATAATAAGAAACTTGACCACAGGCCTGCGCGCAGATGAATCCGGAAAGTATCAGCCACTCCATCTCTATCGTTCACCCGATTACACTTTCCCATGGCCTCAATGCGGAAGTCTGGGACACCGACGGCAACCGTTATATCGACTTCGTCGGCGGCATTGGCGTGCTCAACCTGGGTCATTGCAACCCGGCAGTGGTCGAGGCGATCTGCACCCAGGCCACCCGGCTCATCCACTCGGCGTTCAACGCAGCGCCCCACGCGCCGTACCTGCAGTTGATGGAGCGCCTCAGCCAGTTCGTGCCCCTGAGCTACCCCATCGCCGGCATGCTCACCAACAGTGGCGCCGAGGCCGCCGAGAACGCCTTGAAGGTCGCCCGTGGCGCCACCGGCAAGCGCGCGGTGATCGCCTTCGACGGGGGCTTCCATGGCCGCACCCTGGCCACCCTCAACCTCAACGGCAAGGTCGCGCCTTACAAGCAGCGCGTGGGCGATCTGCCCGGCCCGGTGTATCACCTGCCCTACCCCAGCGCCGACAACGGCGTCAGCTGCGCCGAAGGGCTCAAGGCGCTGGAGCGGCTGTTCAGTGTCGAGCTGGCAGTGGAGGACGTGGCAGCGTTCATCATCGAACCGGTGCAGGGCGAAGGCGGCTTCCTTGCCCTCGATCCGACCTTCGCCCAGGCCTTGCGCCGCTTCTGCGACAGCCATGGCATCGTGCTGATCGTCGATGAAATCCAGTCGGGGTTCGGTCGCACCGGCCAGCGCTTCGCCTTCTCGCGACTGGGCATCGAGCCCGACCTGCTGCTGCTGGCCAAGAGCATCGCCGGCGGCATGCCGCTGGGCGCGGTGGTGGGCCGACGCGAACTGCTGTCAGCGCTGCCCAAGGGCGGGCTGGGCGGCACCTACTCAGGCAACCCCATCGCCTGCGCCGCGGCATTGGCCAGCCTCGCGCAGATGAGCGACGACAATCTGGCCACCTGGGGCGAGCGTCAAGAGCAGGCGTTGCTTGCCCGCTACTCGCGCTGGCAGGCCGCAGGCCTGAGCCCGTTCATCGGGCGCCTGACCGGCGTCGGTGCCATGCGCGGTATCGAACTGATCAACCCGGACGGCAGTCCGGCCACGGCGCAATTGAGCGCGCTGCTCGACGCGGCCCGCGCCCAGGGCCTGCTGCTGATGCCCAGCGGCAAGGCGCGGCACATCGTGCGTCTGCTGGCACCGCTGACCATCGAAGGCAAGGTGCTGGAGGAAGGGCTGGATATTCTCGAGCGCTGCCTGGCGGCGTTGCGCTAGCGCTGCAGCCGACGCTTAGAGCCCCAGCTCCTGGGGCGTGAGCATGTCGCATTCGAAGGCGATCCAGCCGCCTTCGAGCTCGGCGTGACCGTTGACGATGGGGCCGTAGTAACTCAGGCCGTTGTCCAGGGTCACGCAGATATGGGTAGCACCATCCGGGGCCGCCAGGGTGTTGACGAAGTGCACTTTCTTCAAGGTTTCGGTCACCGCTTCCAGGCCCACGCGGATGCCTGGGTTCTCGGTGGCCTCGACATCGCCGCCGAAATTCTCGGTGCTGACGGTGATGGTGGCGATGTAGGGGTAGGTGCTCAAGCCGATAACCTCGCAAGTTCAGGGGCGCGTAGGGTACGGCACGACTGGGCGCTTGTCTCTAGCGCACCGATGGCCTGGAGGGGGCCGATCTGTTAGGGTGCCCGCCGATACCCGCCCTACCACACCAGGAGCCGACCGTGAGCGCCGAGCAACCCATGACCGCCGACCTGTTCGAAGTCGACAAACGCCTGAGCCTCAAGCCAGTCACCGACTTCAACGGCTACCTGCGCAGCGCCTTCGGCGACGGCCCTTGCACTTGCCATCGCTGCACCGAGAACAGCGGCGAACAGACCGACTACAGCCACCTGCACACCTTCGAATTCGACGGCAAGCCTAGCCACCGACGCTTTGCCAGCACCGCTGCCAGCGACGTGCTGCAAAAGCTCAAGAAAGCCTGGCTGTCATACACTCAGGCCGAGCTGCAAAGCCTTGGCCTGATCGACCTCGATACGCTGAAAACCTTCACCGACGATGCCCTGCACCCACGCCTGTTCGCGCTGCTCGGCGCCAGTGGCCTGGCCCGCGAAGAAGACGGCCAATGGCACCTGCAGGCGCTGGCCGACTGAGTCGAGGCGTCTCCGATTATGCTGGCCCGAGCCCTCGGGCCAGCGCACTCAATGCTGCTCGCCCGCCCGCTTGAGCAGTTTCTTGCAGCGCTCTGACAGATGCACCACGCGCAAGTGCTTGCCCGCCTTGGCATAGCGTTCGCGCAGGGTCTTCAGGGCGGCGATGGCTGAATAATCGACGAAACTCAGGTGCTGGCAATCCAAGGTTACGCTGGCCGGATCGTTGGCCGGGTCGAACTGGTTGAGAAACGGCGTGGTCGAGGCGAAGAACAGCGTGCCGTGCACTTGGTAATGCTTGTGCCCGTCTTCCTCCATACGGCTGTCGGCGTACAGCTCGCGGGCGTGCTGCCAGGCGAAGTTGATCGCGGCGATGACGATACCGAACAGCACCGCCGCAGCCAGGTCGGTGAGCACCGTAACTACCGTCACCGCGACGATCGCCAGCACATCGCTGGCCGGCACCTTGTGCAGCACCCGTAGCGAGGCCCAGGCGAAGGTCTGCTGCGCGACCACGAACATCACCCCCACCAGCGCCGCCAACGGAATGCGCTCGATCAGCGGCGACAGGAACAGGACGAACAGCAGAATCATCACCCCCGCAGTGACCCCGGACAGCCGCCCGCGGCCACCCGAGCTGAGGTTGATCACCGTCTGCCCGATCATCGCGCAGCCGCCCATGCCGCCACACAGGCCCGAGGCCATGTTGGCCGCCCCCAGCGCCACGCATTCACGGTCGGGGAAGCCGCGGCTTTCGGTGATTTCGTCGGTCAGGTTGAGGGTCAGCAAGGTTTCCAGCAGACCGACCATGGCCATCAGCAACGCGTAGGGGGCGATGATGCGCAGGGTTTCCAGGCTCCACGGCACCTGCGGCCAGGCCAGCGCCGGCAAGCCGCCAGCGATCTGCGCCATGTCCCCAAGGGTGCGGGTTGGCAGCTCAAGGCCATACACCAGCAAGCCTACACCCACAATTGCCACCAGTGCCGGCGGTACGGCGCGGGTGAGTTTGGGCAGTACGTAGACCACCAGCATGGTCAACGCCACTAGGCCAATCATCAGGTACAGCGGCGTACCGCTGAGCCACTGTTCGCCGCGCTTGAAGTGCTCAAGCTGCGCCATGGCAATGACGATGGCCAGACCGTTGACGAAGCCGAGCATCACCGGATACGGCACCAGGCGAATCAACTTGCCCAGGCGCAGCACGCCGAACAGCACCATCAACGCGCCACCCAGCAGCACGGTCGCCAGCAGATACTCGACCCCGTGCTGCACCACCAGCGCGATGATCACCACCGCCATCGACCCTGCAGCACCGGAAATCATCCCTGGGCGACCACCGAACAGCGCGGTCAGGGTGCAGATGATGAACGCGCCATACAGGCCCATCAGCGGGTTGAGGTGAGCCACCAGGGCGAAGGCGATGCACTCGGGCACCAGGGCGAAGGCAGTGGTCAGGCCGGCCAGCAAGTCGGCGCGAAGACGAACGGGTTTCATGAAGGTCCTGTGGTCAGGCCAGCGTTCGGCTGTGCTTGAACAGCAGTGAGCGGATGACGCAAGCGGAAAAAGAGGCGCGATGGTACGGAATTTATGCCCACCCTGCCAGCCGCTGCCTGCCAGAGACCAGGCGGCAGACCGTCGCCAAATTTGCCATCATGCTGACTTCACTCGCGGAGATCGCCGCCATGCCACTACGCCCCCTAGTCGCCACCTTGTTGCTATGCAGCAGCTTCGCCATCCAGGCAGCCACCGCCGTACTGCCCCTGCAAAACCGTACCAGCGCCCAGTTGCTGCCCACCGCCCAGGCCTTCATCGGCAGCGAAGGCAGCGTCAGCGCCTTCGAAAACAAGCTGGTGGTCAATGCCAGCCAGCCGCGCATCGACGAGCTGCGCACGCTGCTGCTGCAGCTCGACACGGCCCCCAAGCGCTTGCTGATCAGCGTCGATACCCAGGACAGCAACGTCCAGGACACCCGCGGCAACGCCAGGATCATTCGCCACGGCACCCGCAACCGCGAGGGCGGCCTGCAGCAGATTCGCGCCAGCGAAGGCCAGCCGGCACTGATTCAGGTCGGCCAGAGCGTCCCGTTCACCAGCACCTCAAGCGATGGCTATGGACGCGTGCAGAGCGACACTGAATATCGCAACGTCACCCAGGGTTTCTATGTCACCCCGCAGGTGATGGGTAGTACGGTTCAGCTGCAAATCAGCAGCAATCATGACCGCATCAGCCGTGAACGCGCAGATGTAGTGAACGTCCAGAGCACCGACACGACGGTCAGCGGCGAGCTCGGCACCTGGATCACCCTGGCCGGATTCAACCCGCAAAGCCAGGCAGACCGCACTCCTGGAGGGTACAGCTACGGCACCCAGCGGGGCGAGAGCATGACCCTGCGGGTAAAAGTCGACCTGGTGGACTGATATCGACCCCATCGACCTACGACCAGAGACCCTGAAACTGACTGACAAGTCGTATTAGACCAAAGATGTAGTGAGCGCATAAAACCACTACAAAGTCGTTGACAGGCGCTTTTTGCACTGGGCATGATTGCCTCGCTCCCGCTGATCAGGGGCCCTGACCGGGCCTGCGGGGCGCACTCCCGCCACCTGTGGAGGCGCTCCGTGTCCATGCAGCCCAAAAGGCAGCGCGACGCGATGGTGACTGCAACGAAGAAGTTGTCCCGAGGGACGGAAGCGCTTGACCGCAGCCACGGCCACCGACGTCGCCTGTGCAGCACGGCATCCACGAGCCACGCTGCCGGCGGGTCCACCGCGCCTGCTTTCTTCCGCCCTCGCCCCTTCGCCGCAACCACCTTCCTCGCGCAGGACAGCCGCCACGCCCCCTGAGCCGTGCGCCGAGCCCAGTACCTACTTCACCGACTGATGCGACGAGGTTATTTCCATGGCACTGACACGCGAACAGCAAATTGCAGCCCTCGAGAAAGACTGGGCCGAGAACCCGCGCTGGAAAGGCGTGACCCGTACCTACACCGCCGCCGATGTCGTGCGCCTGCGCGGTTCGCTGCAACCGGAACACACCCTGGCCCGCGCCGGTGCCGAGAAACTCTGGAAGCTGGTCACCCAAGGCGCCCACCCCTCCTTCCGCCCCGAGAAAGACTTCGTCAACTGCATGGGTGCCCTGACCGGCGGCCAGGCCGTACAGCAGGTCAAAGCCGGCATCCAGGCCATCTACCTGTCGGGCTGGCAGGTCGCCGCCGACAACAACTCGGCCGAATCGATGTACCCCGACCAATCGCTGTACCCGGTCGATTCGGTGCCGACGGTGGTCAAGCGCATCAACAACTCCTTCCGCCGCGCCGACCAGATCCAGTGGAAAGCCGGCAAGAACCCGGGGGACGACGGCTACATCGACTACTTCGCGCCGATCGTCGCCGACGCCGAAGCCGGCTTTGGCGGTGTGCTCAACGCCTATGAACTAATGAAGAGCATGATCGAAGCCGGCGCTGCTGGCGTGCACTTCGAAGACCAACTGGCCTCGGTGAAAAAATGCGGACACATGGGCGGCAAAGTGCTGGTGCCGACCCAGGAAGCGGTGCAGAAACTGGTGGCCGCGCGCCTGGCGGCCGACGTTGCCGGTACGCCGACGATCATCCTCGCCCGTACCGACGCCAACGCCGCCGACCTGCTGACCAGCGACTGCGACCCATACGATCAACCGTTCGTGATCGGCGAGCGCACCCGTGAAGGCTTCTACAAGGTACGTGCCGGTCTCGACCAGGCGATTGCCCGCGGCCTGGCCTATGCGCCCTACGCCGACCTGATCTGGTGTGAAACCGCCAAACCTGACCTGGACGAGGCACGTCGCTTCGCCGAGGCGATCAAGAAGGAATACCCAGATCAGTTGCTGTCGTACAACTGCTCGCCGTCGTTCAACTGGAAGAAGAACCTCGACGACGCGACCATCGCCAAATTCCAGCGTGAGCTGTCGGCGATGGGCTACAAGCACCAGTTCATCACCCTGGCCGGCATCCACAACATGTGGCATGGCATGTTCAACCTGGCGCACGACTACGCCCGCAACGACATGACCGCCTACGTCAAGCTGCAGGAACAGGAGTTCGCCGACGCCAGCAAGGGCTACACCTTCGTCGCCCACCAGCAGGAGGTGGGCACCGGCTACTTCGACGACGTGACCACCGTGATCCAGGGCGGCGCATCGTCGGTCACCGCTCTCACCGGCTCGACCGAGGAAGAACAGTTCCACTGATTCGCCTGGCAATCATCGAGGCCCGGACCGCGCCAGCGCTCCGGGCCTCGTGCTGTGCGCGCAAGGTGATGCGGCCGTACGACAACCGCGCACGCGCTCGGGCTTGCCGAATCGATCCGTGCGCACAGGGAAATACGGGCTATGCTTGGCAGACAATAAAGAAGCAAGGACGGATACATGTCCCGCTCACTGGCCTGCGCACCTGCACCCCTTCGCACCGAGACGGCGGTCCATCGTCGATTCATTGATCCAGCACCGCGCACCCCAGCCCATTTTTGCG
Organism: Pseudomonas cremoricolorata; assembly: GCF_000759535.1. NCBI lineage: Bacteria > Pseudomonadati > Pseudomonadota > Gammaproteobacteria > Pseudomonadales > Pseudomonadaceae > Pseudomonas > Pseudomonas cremoricolorata. The sequence continues at coordinate 4,282,994 of NZ_CP009455.1, forward strand.
TACAACAGTCGGCTGCCTGCACGCTCAGCGTGAGGCTGGATGATGCGCAGTTAATGCATTAAAAACCAACTAAAACGATCAGGCTTATTTAGATGATAGTAATTATCATTACAAACAAGACGAACGTTACCGGAAACAATAAACATAATTGAGAGAATTGCGCGAATGCCCGAAATTCAAGGGCTTCAGCGAGTTAGGAGCGATTTTTGTTCTTAATCCTACGAATAAATTTGCCTGGGTAAATTTACTTGCATAGGGTTTACCCATAAAATCAGCCGGATTGATCCAGCTGCGACATTTGGTCACTGCGCCTGCGACACCACGTCGCCGCTTTAATTATTTTCAGAACGCAGAGCCTGGGCTCTGTATAAGGACTTGAGCATGCCCGATTCGACAGGACTGATCGCCCACAACTGGGGCCTGGCCATCTTCCTTCTCGGTGTCGTTGGCCTGTGCGCCTTCATGCTCGGTCTTTCCAGCCTGCTGGGCAGCAAGGCCTGGGGCCGCGCCAAGAACGAACCTTTCGAATCCGGCATGCTGCCCACTGGCAGCGCCCGCCTGCGCCTGTCCGCCAAATTCTATCTGGTCGCGATGCTGTTCGTGATCTTCGATATCGAAGCCCTCTTTCTCTTTGCCTGGTCTGTGTCCGTCCGCGAAAGCGGCTGGACCGGATTCGTCGAAGCACTCGTTTTCATAGCAATTCTGTTGGCAGGTCTTGTCTACCTATGGCGTGTGGGGGCCCTTGACTGGGCGCCGGAAGCACGTCGCAAGCGGCAAGCGAAGCTGAAACAATGAGGCTTTGGCAATGCAATACAATCTCACCAGAATCGATCCGGACGCGCCCAACGAGCAGTATCCGGTCGGCGAGCGGGAAACCGTAACCGACCAGCTGCTGGAAGATCAGGTCCACAAGAACATCTACATGGGGAAACTCGAGGATGTTCTGCGGGGCGCGGTCAACTGGGGTCGCAAGAACTCCCTGTGGCCGTACAACTTCGGCCTTTCCTGCTGCTACGTGGAGATGACCACGGCCTTCACGGCGCCCCACGACATCGCCCGCTTCGGCGCCGAAGTCATCCGGGCCTCGCCGCGTCAGGCCGACTTCATGGTCATCGCCGGTACCTGCTTCATCAAGATGGCGCCGATCATCCAGCGCCTGTATGAGCAGATGCTCGAGCCCAAGTGGGTTATCTCCATGGGTTCGTGCGCCAACTCCGGCGGCATGTACGACATCTACTCGGTCGTTCAGGGGGTCGACAAGTTCCTCCCCGTGGACGTCTACGTGCCGGGCTGCCCGCCTCGCCCCGAAGCCTTCTTGCAAGGGCTGATGCTGTTGCAGGAGTCGATCGGGCAAGAGCGTCGCCCGCTGTCCTGGGTGGTGGGCGATCAAGGCATCTACCGTGCCGAGATGCCTGCCCAGAAGGACCTGCGCCGCGAACAGCGAATCGCGGTAACCAACCTGCGCAGCCCCGACGAAGTCTGATCCAGCGACCTGCCGCCCGCTCCCCTGGAGCCGGCGGCCTGGCTTCATTCTCTACGTTGACCGAAAGCGACCGAGACCATGACAGCGGACACCGCTATTTACATTCCGCCTTACAAGGCTGACGACCAGAACGTGGTCGTCGAACTGCACACTCGCTTTGGCGCCGACGCCTTCGTCGCCCAGGAAACCCGCACCGGCATGCCGGTGCTGTGGGTCAAGCGTGCCCAGCTCAAGGAAGTCCTGAGCTTCCTGCGCAATGTCGCCAAGCCCTACAGCATGCTGTACGACCTGCACGGCGTCGACGAGCGCCTGCGCACCCAGCGTCGCGGCCTGCCTGCCGCCGATTTCAGCGTGTTCTACCACCTGCTCTCGGTAGAACGTAACAGCGACGTGATGATCAAGGTCTCGCTCAGCGAGGGCGACCTGAACCTGCCGTCGGTGACCGGTATCTGGCCCAACGCCAACTGGTACGAGCGCGAAGTGTGGGACATGTTCGGCATCGATTTCGCCGGCCACCCGCACCTGAGCCGCATCATGATGCCGCCGACCTGGGAAGGTCACCCGCTGCGCAAGGACTACCCGGCGCGCGCCACCGAGTTCGACCCCTACAGCCTGACCCTGGCCAAGCAGCAGCTCGAAGAAGAGTCAGCGCGTTTCAACCCCGAGGCCTGGGGCATGAAGCGCCAGGGCGCCAACGAGGACTACATGTTCCTCAACCTGGGCCCCAACCACCCGTCCGCGCACGGTGCGTTCCGTATCGTGCTGCAACTGGACGGTGAAGAGATCGTCGACTGCGTGCCCGACATCGGCTACCACCACCGTGGCGCCGAGAAAATGGCCGAGCGCCAGTCCTGGCACAGCTTCATTCCCTACACCGACCGGATCGACTACCTCGGCGGGGTGATGAACAACCTGCCGTACGTGCTCGCGGTGGAGAAGCTGGCCGGCATTCAGGTGCCGCAGAAGGTCGACGTGATTCGCATCATGCTCGCCGAATTCTTCCGCATCACCAGCCACCTCCTGTTCCTGGGTACTTATATTCAGGACGTCGGCGCCATGACCCCAGTGTTCTTCACCTTCACCGACCGTCAGCGCGCCTACACCGTGATCGAAGCCATCACCGGTTTCCGTCTGCACCCGGCCTGGTACCGCATCGGCGGCGTCGCCCACGACCTGCCGCGCGGCTGGGACAAGCTGGTCAAGGACTTCGTCGACTGGCTGCCCAAGCGCCTCGACGAGTACACCAAGGCCGCTCTGCAGAACAGCATCCTCAAGGGCCGGACCATCGGCGTCGCCGCCTACAACACCAAGGAAGCGCTGGAATGGGGTACCACCGGTGCCGGCCTGCGCTCCACCGGTTGCGACTTCGACCTGCGTAAAGCGCGCCCGTACTCGGGCTACGAGAACTTCGAGTTCGAAGTGCCGCTGGCGCACAACGGTGATGCCTACGACCGCTGCATGGTCCGTGTCGAAGAGATGCGCCAGAGCATCCGCATCATCGACCAGTGCCTGCGCAACATGCCCGAAGGCCCGTACAAGGCGGACCACCCGCTGACCACGCCGCCACCCAAAGAGCGCACCCTGCAGCACATCGAGACCTTGATCACGCACTTCCTGCAAGTCTCGTGGGGCCCGGTCATGCCGGCCAACGAGTCGTTCCAGATGATCGAAGCGACCAAGGGCATCAACAGTTACTACCTGACGAGCGACGGCGGCACCATGAGCTACCGCACCCGCATCCGCACCCCGAGCTACCCGCACCTGCAGCAGATCCCCTCGGTGATCAAAGGCAGCATGGTCGCCGACCTCATTGCGTATCTGGGCAGTATCGACTTCGTTATGGCTGACGTGGACCGCTAAGCATGAACAGCACGCTTATCCAGACTGACCGCTTCGCCCTGAGCGAAGCCGAGCGCTCGGCCATCGAGCACGAGATGCACCACTACGAAGACCCGCGCGCGGCGTCCATCGAAGCCTTGAAGATCGTGCAGAAGGCCCGTGGCTGGGTGCCCGATGGCGCCATCCACGCCATCGGCGAGGTGCTCGGTATCCCGGCCAGCGATGTCGAAGGTGTCGCCACCTTCTACAGCCAGATCTTCCGCCAGCCGGTCGGTCGCCACATCATCCGCGTCTGCGACAGCATGGTCTGCTACATCGGCGGCCATGAATCGGTGGTCGGCCAGATTCAGAGCGAACTGGGCATCGGTTTGGGCCAGACCACCGCAGACGGGCGTTTCACCCTGCTGCCGGTGTGCTGCCTGGGGAACTGCGACAAGGCCCCGGCGTTGATGATCGACGACGACACGTTCGGCGACGTGCAACCTGCCGGCGTCGCCAAACTGCTGGAGGGTTACGCATGACCATCACTTCCTTCGGCCCGGCCAACCGCATCGCGCGTGCAGCCGAAACCCATCCGCTGACCTGGCGCCTGCGTGACGACGGCGAGCCGGTGTGGCTTGCCGAGTACGAGTCGAAGAACGGCTACGTCGCCGCGCGTACCGCGCTGGCGCAGATGGCCCCCGACGACATCGTGCAGAGCGTCAAGGACTCCGGCCTCAAGGGCCGCGGCGGCGCAGGCTTCCCCACTGGAGTGAAGTGGGGCCTGATGCCCAAAGACGAATCCATGAACATCCGCTACCTGCTGTGCAACGCGGATGAAATGGAACCCAACACCTGGAAAGACCGCATGCTGATGGAGCAGCAGCCCCATCTGCTGATCGAAGGCATGCTGATCAGCGCCCGTGCGCTCAAGGCCTACCGCGGCTACATCTTCCTGCGTGGCGAATACACCACCGCGGCGAAGAACCTCAACCGCGCCATCGATGAAGCCAAGGCCGCCGGCCTCTTGGGCAAGAACATTCTGGGGTCGGGCTTTGACTTCGAGCTGTTCGTCCACACCGGCGCCGGTCGCTACATCTGCGGCGAAGAAACCGCACTGATCAACTCCCTCGAAGGCCGCCGTGCCAACCCGCGTTCCAAGCCGCCCTTCCCTGCCGCCGTGGGCGTGTGGGGCAAGCCGACCTGCGTGAACAACGTCGAGACCCTGTGCAACGTGCCGGCCATCGTCGCCAACGGCAATGACTGGTACAAGTCGCTGGCTCGCGCCGGCAGTGAAGACCACGGCACCAAGCTGATGGGCTTCTCCGGCAAGGTGAAGAACCCTGGCCTGTGGGAGCTGCCGTTCGGCGTCACCGCCCGCGAGCTGTTCGAAGACTACGCCGGCGGCATGCGTGATGGCTTCCGGCTCAAGTGCTGGCAGCCAGGCGGCGCCGGTACTGGTTTCCTGCTGCCCGAGCATCTCGACGCACAGATGTACGCCGGCGGCATCGCCAAGGTGGGCACGCGCATGGGTACGGGCCTGGCGATGGCGGTCGATGATTCGATCAACATGGTTTCGCTGCTGCGCAACATGGAAGAGTTCTTCGCTCGAGAGTCGTGTGGCTGGTGCACACCATGCCGCGACGGCCTGCCGTGGAGCGTGAAGATGCTGCGCGCCCTGGAAAAAGGCCAGGGCCGCGCCGAGGACATCGAGACCCTGCTGGGTCTGGTCAACTTCCTCGGCCCTGGCCGAACCTTCTGCGCTCACGCACCCGGTGCCGTCGAGCCCTTGGGCAGCGCCATCAAATACTTCCGCGAAGAGTTCGAGGCCGGTGTCGCGCCTGCAGTTGCAGGCGCCGCCTTGAGCCCGAACCTGGCCAAACCCGTGCCGGCTGGTCCGGTCGTGGTCGGCGCATAACAAGATGAACAGCGGATGGTCCGTGCCATCCGCTCGCCTGCAGGCCGACCCGAGCATCTCGAGGCAGGCCGCAGGCACACCGATTTCCATTAGCCACGCCTGCTCACGCGGGCCAACGAAGAACTTTGAACCATGGCCACTATCCACGTAGACGGCAAAGCGCTCGAAGTCAACGGTGCGGACAACCTGTTACAGGCCTGTCTGTCGCTTGGCCTCGACATCCCTTATTTCTGCTGGCACCCGGCGCTCGGTAGCGTCGGCGCCTGCCGCCAGTGCGCGGTCAAGCAGTACACCGACGAGAACGACACCCGGGGTCGTATCGTCATGTCGTGCATGACCCCCGCCTCCGACGGCACCTGGATCTCCATCGAAGACGACGAATCCAAGGCGTTTCGCGCCAGCGTCGTCGAATGGCTGATGACCAACCACCCGCACGACTGCCCGGTGTGCGAGGAAGGCGGTCACTGCCACCTGCAAGACATGACGGTGATGACCGGCCACAACGAGCGCCGTTATCGCTTCACCAAACGCACCCACCAGAACCAGGACCTCGGCCCGTTCATCGCCCACGAGATGAACCGCTGCATCGCCTGCTACCGCTGCGTGCGCTACTACAAGGACTACGCTGGCGGCACCGACCTGGGCGTCTACGGCGCCCACGACAACGTATACTTCGGCCGCGTCGAAGACGGCGTGCTGGAAAGCGAGTTCTCCGGCAACCTCACCGAGGTCTGCCCGACCGGCGTGTTCACCGACAAGACCCACTCCGAGCGCTACAACCGCAAGTGGGACATGCAGTTCGCCCCAAGCATCTGCCATGGCTGCTCGAGCGGCTGCAACATCAGCCCTGGTGAGCGTTACGGCGAACTGCGGCGCATCGAGAACCGCTTCAACGGTTCGGTGAACCAGTATTTCCTCTGTGACCGTGGCCGCTTCGGCTATGGCTACGTCAACCGTAAGGACCGTCCACGCCAGCCGCTACTGGCCGACGGCAGCAAGCTTGGTCTCGACGCTGCGCTGGACAAGGCCGCCGATCTGCTGCGCGGGCGCACCATCGTCGGTATCGGTTCGCCCCGCGCGAGCCTTGAAAGCAACTACGGCCTGCGTGAACTGGTCGGCGCCGAGTACTTCTACTCAGGCATCGAAGCCGGCGAGCTGGCGCGCGTGCGCCTGGTGCTGGAGGTGCTGAACAACAGCCCGCTGCCAGTACCGACCCTGCGCGACATCGAAGACCACGACGCCGTGTTCGTGCTCGGTGAAGACCTCACCCAGACCGCTGCACGCGTCGCCCTGGCCGTGCGCCAGGCCACCAAGGGCAAGGCCGAGGCCATGGCCGAAGCGATGAAGGTCCAGCCGTGGCTGGATGCGGCGGTGAAGAACATCGGTCAGCACGCGCTGTACCCGCTGTTCATCGCCTCGCTGGCCGAGACCAAGCTCGATGACGTCGCCGAAGAATGCGTACACGCCGCACCGGCCGACCTCGCCCGTCTCGGCTTTGCCGTGGCCCACGCCATCGACCCGAGCGCCCCGGCCGTCAATGGCCTGGACAGCGACGCCCTGGCCCTTGCCCAGCGCATCGCCGACGCCCTGGTCGCGGCGCAACGTCCACTGGTAGTTGCCGGCACCTCGCTGGCCGACCCGGCACTGATCGAAGCGGCGGCGAACATCGCCAAGGCGCTGAAACTGCGCGACAAGAACGGCTCGCTGAGCCTGGTGGTGCCCGAAGCCAACAGTCTGGGCATGGCCATGTTCGGTGGTGACAGCGCCGACGCGGCGCTGGACGCGGTGATCGACGGCAAGGCCGATGCCATCGTGGTGCTGGAGAACGACCTGTACGCCCGTCTGCCGGCGGCCAAGGTCGATGCGGCCCTTGCTGCGGCCAAGGTGGTGATCGTCGCCGACCACAGCAAGACCGCCACCAGCGATCGTGCGCACCTGGTATTGCCGGCCGCCTCGTTCGCCGAAGGCGATGGCACCCTGATCAGCCAGGAGGGCCGCGCCCAGCGCTTCTTCCAGGTCTTCGACCCGCAGTACCTGGACAGCAGCATCCAGATCCACGAAGGCTGGCGCTGGCTGCACGCCCTGCGCGCCACCTTGCTGAACAAGCCGGTGGACTGGACCCAACTCGACCACGTCACCCAGGCTTGCGCGCAGGTTTCGCCGCAACTGGCCGGCATCGTCGATGCTGCGCCAAGCGCTGCCTTCCGCATCAAGGGCCTGAAGCTTGCCCGTGAGCCACTGCGCTACTCCGGTCGAACCGCCATGCGCGCCAACATCAGCGTGCACGAGCCGCGCACCCCGCAAGACAAAGACACCGCATTCGCCTTCTCCATGGAGGGCTACTCGGGGTCGGCCGAACCGCGCCAGCAGGTGCCGTTCGCCTGGTCGCCGGGCTGGAACTCGCCACAGGCGTGGAACAAGTTTCAGGATGAAGTCGGTGGTCACCTGCGTGCAGGTGATCCGGGCGTGCGCCTGATCGAAACCCAGGGCGATGGCCTGAGCTGGTTCAGCGCCATTCCCGGCGCCTACAACCCGGCCCGTGGCACCTGGACCGTGGTGCCATTCTTCCACCTGTTCGGCAGCGAGGAAAACTCCTCACGCGCCGCGCCGGTGCAGACGCGCATTCCGCAGGCCTACGTGGGCCTGGCCAAATCCGAGGCCGATCGCCTGGGGGTCAATGACGGTGCTCTGCTGAGCCTGAACGTGGCCGGTCAGTCGCTGCGCTTGCCGCTGCGCATCGTTGAGGAGCTGGGCGCTGGCCTGGTTGCCCTGCCGAAGGGCCTGGACGGGATTCCGCCGGCGATCTTCGGCGCCACCGTCGAAGGCCTGCAGGAGGCAGCACAATGAGCTGGTTCACACCCGAAGTGATCGATGTGATCCTCAGCGTCGTCCGGGCCATCGTGGTGCTGCTCGCCGTGGTCGTCTGCGGCGCGCTGCTCAGCTTCGTCGAGCGCCGCCTGCTGGGGTGGTGGCAAGACCGCTATGGCCCGAACCGGGTCGGCCCGTTCGGCATGTTCCAGATCGCTGCCGACATGCTGAAGATGTTCTTCAAGGAAGACTGGAACCCGCCCTTCGTCGACCGCTTCATCTTCACCCTGGCACCCGTGGTAGCGATGAGCGCCCTGCTGATCGCCTTTGCGGTAATTCCGATCACCCCGCTGTGGGGCGTGGCTGACCTGAACATCGGCCTGCTGTTCTTCTTCGCCATGGCCGGTCTTTCGGTCTATGCGGTGCTGTTCGCCGGCTGGGCCTCGAACAACAAGTACGCCCTGCTCGGTAGCCTGCGGGCCTCGGCGCAGACCGTGTCGTACGAAGTGTTCCTGGGCCTTGCGCTGATGGGCGTGGTGGTGCAGGTGGGCTCGTTCAACATGCGCGATATCGTCGAGTACCAGGCGCAGAACCTGTGGTTCATCATTCCGCAGTTCTTCGGCTTCTGTACCTTCTTCATCGCAGGCGTGGCCGTGACTCACCGTCACCCCTTCGACCAGCCGGAAGCGGAGCAGGAACTGGCCGACGGCTACCACATCGAGTATGCCGGCATGAAATGGGGCATGTTCTTCGTCGGTGAGTACATCGGCATCATCCTGGTGTCGGCGCTGCTGGTGACGCTGTTCTTCGGTGGCTGGCATGGTCCGTTCGATCTGCTGCCGCAGGTGCCGTTCCTGTGGTTCGCGCTCAAGACCGCGTTCTTCATCATGCTGTTCATCCTGCTGCGCGCCTCGATTCCGCGCCCGCGCTATGACCAGGTGATGGATTTCAGCTGGAAATTCTGCCTGCCGCTGACCCTGATCAATTTGCTGGTGACCGCTGCGATCGTGCTCTACAACACGCCAGCCGTCGCGGCCCAGTGAGGATTTGACCCATGTTCAAGTATATCGGCCACATCGTTAAGGGCACCGGCACCCAGCTGCGCAGCCTGGCGATGGTGTTCTCCCACGGGTTTCGCAAGCGCGACACCCTGCAGTACCCCGAAGAACCCGTGTACCTGCCGCCGCGCTACCGCGGCCGCATCGTCCTGACCCGCGATCCCGACGGCGAAGAGCGCTGCGTGGCCTGCAACCTGTGCGCCGTAGCCTGTCCGGTCGGCTGCATTTCGCTGCAGAAGGCCGAGACCGACGACGGTCGCTGGTACCCCGAGTTCTTCCGCATCAACTTCTCACGCTGCATCTTCTGCGGTCTGTGCGAGGAAGCGTGCCCGACCACTGCGATCCAGCTGACGCCGGATTTCGAAATGGCCGAGTTCAAACGTCAGGACCTGGTGTACGAGAAGGAAGATCTGCTGATCTCCGGACCGGGCAAGAACCCTGACTACAACTTCTATCGGGTTGCCGGGATGGCGATCGCTGGCAAGCCGAAAGGCGCTGCGCAGAACGAAGCCGAGCCGATCAACGTGAAGAGCTTGCTCCCATAAGGACAGAAAGATGGAATTCGCGTTCTACTTCGCATCCGGGATCGCCGTGGTCTCCACCCTTCGGGTGGTGACCGGGACCAACCCCGTGCATGCGCTGCTGTATCTGATCATCTCCCTGATCTCGGTAGCGATGATCTTCTTCTCCCTCGGCGCCCCGTTCGCCGGTGCCCTGGAAGTGATCGCCTACGCCGGCGCCATCATGGTGCTGTTCGTCTTCGTGGTGATGATGCTCAACCTGGGCCCGGCCTCGGTCGCCCAGGAGCGCGGCTGGCTCAAGCCGGGCATCTGGGCGGGTCCGGTGCTGCTCGCGGCACTGCTGCTCGGTGAGCTGCTGTACGTGCTGTTCACCACCTCGAGCGGTGCCGGCATCAGCGGTACCACCGTCGACGCCAAGGCCGTGGGCATCAGCCTGTTCGGGCCTTACCTGCTGGTGGTCGAGCTGGCCTCGATGCTGCTGCTCGCCGCAGCGGTCACCGCCTTCCACCTGGGCCGTAACGAGGCGAAGGAGTAAATCATGGGTGCTATCCCTCTCGAGCATGGTCTGGCGGTCGCCGGCATCCTGTTCTGTCTAGGACTGGTCGGCCTCATGGTCCGGCGCAACATTCTCTTCGTGCTCATGAGCCTGGAAGTCATGATGAACGCCTCTGCCCTGGCGTTCATCGTCGCCGGCGCACGTTGGGTACAACCCGACGGCCAGGTGATGTTCATCCTGGTGATCAGCCTGGCAGCCGCCGAGGCCAGTATCGGCCTGGCGATCCTGCTGCAACTGTATCGCCGCTTCCACACTCTCGACATCGATGCTGCCAGTGAGATGCGCGGATGAACCTTCTCTTTCTGACTTTCGTCTTCCCCCTGATCGGCTTCCTGCTGCTGTCGTTCTCCCGCGGGCGGTTCTCCGAGAACCTGTCCGCGCTGATCGGCGTCGGCTCGGTCGGTCTTTCGGCGGCCGTCGCTGCCTACGTGATCTGGCAGTTCAACGTCGCGCCGCCTGAAGGCGGCGCGTACAGCCAGCTGCTGTGGCAGTGGATGTCGGTGGATGGCTTCGCGCCGAGCTTCACCCTGTACCTGGATGGCCTGTCGGTCACCATGCTCGGGGTGGTCACCGGTGTGGGCTTCCTGATTCACTTGTTCGCCTCGTGGTACATGCGCGGCGAAACCGGCTATTCACGCTTCTTCTCCTACACCAACCTGTTTATCGCCAGCATGTTATTCCTGATCCTGGGCGACAACTTGCTGTTCATCTACTTCGGTTGGGAAGGCGTAGGCCTGTGCTCGTACCTGTTGATCGGCTTCTACTACAGCAACCGCAACAACGGTAACGCCGCGCTCAAGGCATTCATCGTCACCCGGATCGGCGACGTATTCATGGCCATTGGCCTGTTCATCCTGTTCGCCCAGCTCGGCACCTTGAACGTGCAGGAGCTGCTGGTACTGGCGCCGCAGAAATTCCAGGCCGGTGACACCTGGATGGTGCTGGCGACCTTGATGCTGCTGGGCGGTGCGGTGGGTAAATCGGCGCAGCTGCCGCTGCAGACCTGGCTGGCAGACGCCATGGCCGGCCCGACTCCGGTTTCGGCACTGATCCACGCCGCGACCATGGTCACCGCCGGTGTCTACCTGATCGCACGCACCAATGGCCTGTTCCTGCTGGCCCCGGACATCCTCCACCTGGTGGGTGTGGTCGGCGGTGTGACCCTGGTGCTGGCCGGCTTCGCCGCGCTGGTGCAGACCGACATCAAGCGTATCCTCGCCTACTCGACCATGAGCCAGATCGGCTACATGTTCCTGGCGCTGGGCGTCGGTGCCTGGCAAGCGGCGATCTTCCACCTGATGACCCACGCCTTCTTCAAGGCGCTGCTGTTCCTGGCCTCCGGTTCGGTGATCAACGCCTGCCACCACGAGCAGAACATCTTCAAGATGGGCGGCCTGTGGAAGAAGCTGCCATTGGCCTATGCCAGTTTCCTGGTCGGTGGCGCGGCCCTGGCGGCCTTGCCGATCATCACCGTGGGCTTCTATTCCAAGGATGAAATCCTCTGGGAGGCCTTCGCCAGCGGCAACAGCAACCTGCTGTACGCCGGCCTGGTGGGTGCGTTCATGACCTCGCTGTACACCTTCCGCCTGATCTTCATCGCCTTCCACGGCGAAGCCAAGACCGAAGCCCACGCCGGCCACGGCCTGGCTCACGGCCTGCCGCTGTGCGTGCTGATCGTGCTGTCGACCTTCATCGGCGCCTGGATTCACCCACCGCTGGCCGGTGTGTTGCCGCAAAGCGCCGGGCATGCCGGCGGCGAAGCCCAGCACAGCCTGGAAATCGCCTCGGGCGCCATCGCCATCGCCGGCATCCTGCTGGCGGCGATGCTGTTCCTGGGCAAGCGCCGTCTGGTCAGCGCCATCGCCAACAGCGGTATCGGCCGCTTCCTGTCGGCCTGGTGGTATGCCGCATGGGGCTTCGACTGGCTGTACGACAAGCTGTTCGTCAAGCCGTACCTGCTGATCTGTCATGTCCTGCGCAAGGACCCGGTCGACCGCACCATCGGTCTGATCCCGCGCCTGGCGCGTGGCGGACACGTGGCCATGAGCAAGACCGAGACCGGCCAGCTGCGCTGGTACACCGCCTCCATCGCCCTGGGCGCCGTGCTGGTGCTTGGCGCTGTCCTGGTGGCCGCGGTATGACCCTGACTCTTGCGAACCTTGCGACTCTGCAAAAGGAAACGAACCCGTCATGATTCTGCCTTGGCTGATCCTGATTCCCTTCATCGGCGGCCTTCTGTGCTGGCTGGGCGAGCGCTTCGGCGCCACCCTGCCACGCTGGATCGCGTTGCTGACCATGTCCCTGCTGCTCGGCATCGGCCTGTGGCTGTGGGCCCACGGCGACTACACCCTCGCCCCTGCTCCGGGCGCTGAGCCGGCCTGGGCGCTGGAATTCAAGGTCCAGTGGATCCAGCGCTTCGGCATCAGCCTGCACCTGGCCCTCGACGGCCTGTCGCTGCTGATGATCCTGCTCACCGGCCTGCTCGGTGTGCTGTCGGTGCTGTGCTCGTGGAACGAGATCCAGCGCCACGTCGGCTTCTTCCACCTCAACCTGATGTGGATTCTGGGCGGCGTGGTCGGGGTATTCCTGGCCCTGGACCTGTTCCTGTTCTTCTTCTTCTGGGAAATGATGCTGGTGCCGATGTACTTCCTCATCGCGCTCTGGGGTCACAGCTCGGCAGACGGCAAGAAGACCCGCATCTATGCGGCGACCAAGTTCTTCATCTTCACCCAGGCCAGCGGCCTGATCATGCTGGTGGCGATCCTGGGTCTGGTGCTGGTCAACTACAACAGCACCGGGGTCATCACCTTCAACTACAGCGACCTGCTCAAGGCCGAGCTGCCCGCCGGTGTCGAGTACCTGCTGATGCTGGGCTTCTTCATCGCCTTCGCGGTGAAGCTGCCGGTGGTGCCGTTCCATTCCTGGCTGCCCGATGCCCACGCCCAGGCGCCCACTGCCGGCTCCGTGGACCTGGCCGGTATCCTGCTGAAAACCGCCGCCTACGGCCTGCTGCGCTTCGCATTGCCGCTGTTCCCCAACGCCTCGGCCGAGTTCGCGCCGATCGCCATGACCCTGGGCCTGATCGGTATCTTCTACGGCGCCTTCCTGGCCTTCGCGCAAACCGACATCAAGCGCCTGATCGCCTTCTCCAGCGTTTCGCACATGGGCTTCGTGCTGATCGGTATCTACTCCGGCAGCCAGCAGGCCCTGCAAGGCGCGGTGATCCAGATGCTCGCCCACGGTGTCTCGGCCGCCGCGCTGTTCATCCTCAGCGGTCAGCTGTACGAGCGCCTGCACACCCGTGACATGCGGCAAATGGGCGGGGTCTGGCACCGCATCGCCTACCTGCCGGCCATCAGCCTGTTCTTCGCCGCCGCGTCGCTGGGCCTGCCAGGCACCGGCAACTTCGTTGGCGAGTTCCTGATCCTGATCGGCAGCTTCGCCCAGGTTCCATGGATCACCGTGATTGCCACCACCGGCCTGGTATTCGGCTCGGTGTACTCGCTGATCATGATCCACCGCGCCTACTTCGGCCCGGCCAAGTCGGACACCGTTCTGGCTGGCATGGACGGCCGCGAGCTGACCATGGTGCTGGGCCTGGCGGTCCTGCTGATCGTGCTTGGCGTGTACCCACAGCCGTTCCTCGATACCTCTGCCGCCACCATGAGCGGTGTGCAGCAATGGCTCGGTTCCGCTTTCACTCAACTCGCTTCGGCCCGGTAAGAGCGCTATGGAATTCACCACTCAACACTTCATCGCACTGGCGCCGATGCTCATCACCACCGTGACCACGGTGGTGGTGATGCTGGCGATCGCCTGGAAGCGCAATCACTCGCAGACCTTCCTGCTCTCGACCATCGGTCTGAACCTGGCCCTGCTGTCGATCATCCCGGCCATGAAGGTCGCGCCATTGCCGGTGACCGGTCTGATCACCATCGACTACTTCGCCTGTCTGTACATGGCGCTGATGCTGGTGGCCACCCTGGCGTGCGTCACGCTGGCCCATGCCTATCTGGGCGAAGGCGCCACCGGCTACCCGGGCAACCGTGAAGAGCTGTACCTGCTGCTGCTGATGTCGGCCCTGGGCGGCCTGGTGCTGGTCAGCGCCAACCACCTGGCCGGGTTGTTCATCGGTCTGGAACTGCTGTCGGTGCCGGTCTATGGCCTGGTGGCCTACGCCTTCTTCAACAAGCGCTCCCTGGAAGCCGGCATCAAGTACATGGTGCTGTCGGCTGCCGGCTCGGCGTTCCTGCTGTTCGGCATGGCGCTGCTCTATGCCGATGCCGGTAGCCTGAGCTTCGACGGTATCGGCAAGGCATTGGCAAGTACCGGCATGCCCAGCCTGCTGGCGCAACTGGGCCTGGGCATGATGCTGGTGGGCCTGGCCTTCAAGCTGTCGCTGGTGCCCTTCCACCTGTGGACGCCGGACGTCTACGAAGGCGCTCCGGCGCCAGTCGCGGCGTTCCTGGCCACAGCCAGCAAGGTCGCGGTGTTCGCCGTCGTCGTGCGCCTGTTCATGCTCTCCCCTGCTGCCAGCAGTGGCGTGCTGAGCACTGTCCTGGCGGTGATTGCCGTGGCCTCGATTCTGGTCGGCAACCTGCTGGCGCTGACCCAGAGCAACCTCAAGCGCCTGCTGGGTTATTCGTCGATCGCCCACTTCGGCTACCTGCTGATCGCCCTGGTGGCGAGCAAGGGGCTGGCCATGGAGGCCATGGGCGTGTACCTGGTCACCTACGTGATTACCAGCCTCGGCGCCTTCGGCGTGATTACCCTGATGTCGTCGCCTTACGCCGGTCGCGATGCCGATGCGCTGTACGAGTACCGCGGCCTGTTCTGGCGCCGTCCGTACCTCACCGCAGTGCTGACCGTAATGATGCTGTCGCTGGCGGGCATTCCGCTGACCGCAGGCTTCATCGGCAAGTTCTACATCATCGCCACCGGCGTCGAATCGCAACTATGGTGGCTGGTCGGTGCATTGGTGGTCGGTAGCGCCATCGGCGTGTACTACTACCTGCGAGTGATGGTGACGCTGTACCTGGCCGAGCCGAACCTGCGCCGCCATGACGCGCCGCTGAAGTGGGAACAGCGCACCGGTGGCGTCATGCTGCTGGCCATCGCCATCCTGGCCTTCGTCCTTGGCGTCTACCCCCAGCCGTTGCTGGACCTGGTACAGCACGCAGGTCTGCCGCTGCTGGGCTGATCTGGCTCTGCGCAACGAAAACACCCCGCCTTGGCGGGGTGTTTTGTTTCCTGCACCGTTCAATCACTGTGGACCGTTTCATCCATGCCCCTGCTCATCGCCGCCTGACGCAGCGCGCGATCAGCCTTGGGCAACTTGACCTCCGGGTTGGGCATACCGCTGGGTGATAGTTCATGGGTCATTTCGAACTGCGCACGGACTGACCAGCCACAGGCCTCGGAACAACACTGCAGGTAGGCAATGCGCAGAAAGATATGACGTCCCTCGCTCGTCCGGATACGCATGCGACCGTGGCAATGGGGGCACACCAGTTTGTACGCGCTCACAGCCCGCACCTGGCACATGCCGTACAAATGCTATGTAAGTTTTTTCCGCAGTATGTGTCAGACTTATCTACTCTTCTGTGGGTGATAATTAGCTGATTGACTGTCATGGCAGAAGCTCTCATTTAATAACAGGCCGGTATTTGTAACGAGTAGTTTACGCTTAGATAACGCCAGTAAACTAGTCATGGATATTCGAAATGAGTAACAACCCCTTGGGTGAAGTACTCACCCGTCTCAAGCAACTGACGCGCTCGCACTCTGACGCAGAGCTTTCTCGCGCGCTGAACATCAGCCCGCAGACCCTCAGCAGCTGGAAGGTGCGCCAGAGCATTCCCTACGCATTATGCGTAGATCTCGCCCGTACTCATCTATGCTCGCTGGATTGGCTGTTGCTCGGCGAAGGCGAGCAGCGCCGATCACCCGTGGCTCTGAGCGAGTGGGAGGTGGGACTGCTGGCACAATTGCGCGAAATGGCCGGTGCTGATCGTCAGGCGATTCTGTTGCAGGTGCAGGACAAGCAGCGTTTGAAACAACTCGAAAGCCAACTTCAGCAACTGCTCGAGCAAGCACCGGTGGCTCATGCCTGATCCATGGGTGAGGCCGGGAGCGCCAACACCCCGTTGCCAGCGCCTCAACCACGCCTACGCAGTCGCTGCAACAGGTCGCGCAGGTCGAGTCCATCGAGCCAGACCATGATCTTCAGGCTGATCGGGATGACCACCACCGCTGCCGAGAAGGCGGCCATGCCACTGGACAGTAGCGGGGCCAACGTCAGTATCAACGGTTCGAACAGGCACCCTACGCCTGCACTCAGGACCACCAGCAGACTGCTTTTGCGCAGTGACAATCGGTCGTCGGCGCCGAGCATCAGCCATACCTTCATTCTTCCTCGGGCCAGACTGACCAGCAGCGAGCCCAGCAGTGCGCCGAACAGCACCTCAGGATCGATGCCCAGCCCCGCTTGGATGACGTTGCAGCAGGTTTGCAGCAGAGAAGGACCGCTCATGACCTGACCTCGACGTGCCGCCCGGTGCGCTCGATGCCCTTGAGCAATGCGCGGCGGGTGGCCATTTCCACGCAGCGCAGGTAGCAGCGCTGCAATGCTCGACCAGGCGCATGGCCGACCAGTGTCTCCAGGCGTCTGATTCCGCGCTCACGCAGACAATACCGCCACTGCGCGAATTCCCGCGCGGCTGTCATGGCGGCGCCTCGCGCAGCCACCAGCAACTGCGCCTCACTGACCTCGTCGCCCAAGGCGAGCCTGTTGCGTAGATCATTCAGTTTGATCCGCGGCCAGAAGGGATCGTAGATATCGGCGCAGGGATCAAGGTGCCCCCTCTGGGGGTGCTCGGCAGATGACTCACTGTGCATGGCACACATCCTCGGCCAGCAGGTTGTAGCGGATCGCCTTGATGACCGCCGCCACACGGGTTTCAACGTCGAATTTGCGCAGAATGTTGCCAACGTGGAAATTGACCGTCGATTCCTTGCATTCCAGTATTCGGCCAATTTCCCAAGATGTCTTGCCATAGGCACACCACAGCAAGACTTGTCGCTCTCGCGGGGTCAGGTGAATGGCCGGTGCGTTTTTTGCGTCAGGGGGCAAGGTCACTGCTGTGTTCATCGTCTAAGCTCCGCAAGCGTGAAGGCCGTCCCTTGCAGGGATCAGTGCCGGAGGCCTCACCTTACGAACAGCGCCCTGTCCTCTCCATCGACGCGACTTGTAAAGAGCGTCCTGACAACTACGTCCCAAATGGTATTCGCATGACAGCGAAGTGCCCGTGCTTCGTGGGAGGTTTCGTGCGTCTCACTGCGATCGCCCGCTTGCCTTACCGATGGAGTAGCTTGATGCGTCGCGTCTTACACCTTCCTTCCTACCTGACGCTGTTGGTGCTATTGCCCGCCGGTGCCGCTGAATCCGTGCCTGTCCAGCTCGATCAGTTGCTCATCAACGAACCGACCAGCGAGTTGGAACGCGCTGAGCAGCGGCTGCGGGCCGTCGCTGGCGCGAGCAACCTGGTGGACATGAACGCGGTCGATCAGGGTCGCGTGGCCAGCGGTCAGGACGTGCTGGCTTATCAGCCAGGCGTTTTCGCCCAGTCAGCAGGCAACGACGGGATCAAGCTGTCCATCCGCGGCTCGGGCATCAACCGCGCGCCCGGCGCCCATGGCTCTGGGGTTTACGCGATGTTCGACGGCCTGCCACTGACGGGGCCGGGCGGCACACCTTACGAACTGCTCGAGCCGCTGTGGCTGAGCCGGGTCGAGGTGCTGCGCGGGGCCAGTGGCCTGCAGCGCGGCGCCCTGGCACTGGGTGGCGCGGTCAACTACGTGACGCACACCGGTTACGACGCTGCCCCCTTGCAGGTGCGCTACGAGCTGGGCAGCCGCGGCTACGCGCACCGTCAGGTCAGCTCGGGGCAGGTACTGGGTGATCTGGATTACTACGTGGCGCTGACCGACAGTGAGTACGATGGCTACCAGACCCACAGCGGCGGTCGTGCCAAGGGCGTTGCGGCCAACCTGGGCTACCGCTTCAGCCCACAGTTGGAAACGCGCTTCTACCTGCGCTACCGGGAAACCGACAACGAGCTGGCAGGACGCCTGACCCAGGCGCAGATCAAGCATGACCCGCGCGCCGCCAATCCGGTGTACCTGCGCCGCGATGCCAGCCGCCCGCAACCGGGCAGCACCTGGCTGGCGAACAAGACCACCTTCACCTTCGACGATGACTCGCGCCTGGTGGCCGGCCTGGTCTATCACGATTTCCCCATGGATCTGCGTGAAGGGCCTAATCGACTCAAGGTGGCTTACGCCGATGTCAGCGGCACCCTGGATTACCAGCGTCGAGACACCCTGGCCGGTCGCGACAGCCGCACCAGCCTGGGCTGGCGCACCACCAAGCACTTGCCCAACACCGGCGCCTCGGAATTCGTCCGGGTACCCGAGCCTGGCAACGGCATGCGCCCGGTCGGCACCCGCACCCGCGACTTCAGTTACCAGGGCTCGGACACCGTAGTGCACCTGAACAACGAATTGGAACTGAGCCCCGACCTGTGGCTGACCAGCGGCCTGGCCCTGATCTACACGCGCCGGGAAAGCGATGTCAGCTACCCCGAGCAAGGCGGCAACGTCAGCCAGCACGACTGGGACTACGCCCCGCACCTGGGCCTGCGCTACGACGTCAATCCTGATCTGCAGGTGTACGGCACCCTCAGTCGCTCGGTCGAGCCGCCGCATCCCTGGGCACTGATCTGGAGTTCGCCACCGGTTGCCGGCGGCCAGATCCAGCCCATTGAAATGCGTAATCAGACCGCCACTACCCTGGAGATCGGTGGCCGCGGCGATTCCTCCCTGGGTGAATGGAATCTGGCCTGGTACTACGCCCAGGTGCGCCATGAGCTGCTGGCAGTCGAGCTGGTGCCGAACATCAGCACGGCCGAATTCAATGCCAGCGCTACCGTGCATCAGGGCCTGGAAGCCGGGCTGCAGAGCACCTTGTGGCGCAGCGACGGCGGTGGCCGCCTGAGCCTGCGCCAGGCCTACACATACAGCGATTTCCACTATCGCGATGACCCACGCTTTGGCAGTAACCGCCTGCCGGGCCTGCCGGTGCATTACTACCAGGCCGAAGTGCGCTATGACTGGGTAAATGGCGTATACGCCGCGCTGAACACGCAGCTCGCTTCAAAGGTACAAGTGGACTACGCCAACAGCCAGCATGCCGATGCCTACACCTTGTTCGGAGCGCGGCTTGGGTGGAATTCGCCTAAACAGGACTGGCAGACCTGGCTCGACCTGCGCAATCTCACGAACCAGCGATACTCGGCAACGGTAACACCGGGCTTCGATGATCGCGGCCAGGATGTGGCCCGCTCGACGCCCGGCGAAGGGTTCGCCGCTTATGTAGGCGTTGCCTACAGCTTCAGGTAGGGATGACCTGGCCCCGCGCCGGCCAGCGGCGCGGGACTCTGCTCAACGGCCTCAGTCGGGCAACTGCACCTTGGGTTTGGTAGAAGCGAAGATCGCCCAGCTGGAGATGAACAGCGCGGCGATCAGCGGGCCGATGACGAAACCGTTGAGGCCGAACACCGCCATCCCGCCCAGGGTCGAGACCAGAATCAAGTAGTCGGGCATGCGCGTGTCCTTGCCCACTAGAATCGGACGCAGCACGTTGTCCACCAGGCCGATCACCAGCACGCCATAGGCGGTGAGGATGATGCCCTGCCAGTACATGCCGGTGGCCACGTAGTACACCGCCACCGGCCCCCATACCAGCCCCGCTCCCACCGCAGGCAACAGCGAAAGGAATGCCATCAGCACGGCCCAGACCAACGCGCTGGGAATGCCGAGGATCCAGAAGATGATGCCGCCCAACGCACCCTGGGTGATGGCCACCAGCAGGTTGCCCTTGACCGTGGCCCGCACCACGCGGTTGAACTTGAGCTGCAGACGACGCTTCTGCTCTTCTGGCAGCGGCACGGCCTGCCGCACCTTGCGGGCGGTTTCCGGCCCTTCGCGCAGAAAGAAGAACAGCACGTAGAGCATGATGCCGAAGCTCACCACGAAGTCGAACGTGCCCTGGCCGAAACTGAAGGCTTGGGTCGCCAGGTATTGACTACCCTGGCCGGCGAACTGGGTGATCTTCTGCCGCAAGCCGTCGAGGTTGCCGACGCCCAGGCGATCCAGGCCATTCTGCGCGAAGGCCGGCAGCATGTTCTTGCCGTGTTCGATGTAGCCAGCAATGTCCAGATTGCCGCTCTGGATGCGCTGATACAGCGAGGCGCCTTCTTGTACCAGCAGCACGCTGATGATGATCACCGGCAAGATGGCGATAGTCAGGCAGACCATCAACGTGGCGCCGGCCGCCAGGTTGCGCCGGCGGCCGAAGCGGATGAGCATGTTGCGTTGCATGGGGGCGAATATGATCGCCAGAACCACCGCCCAGAACACGGCGCCATAATACGGCAGCAGGATCCAGACGAAGGCGATGGTGACCGCGGCGAGCAAAACGGTGAGCGCCTTGTTCTGCAAAACGGTTTCGTTCATGGGGTTTCCTCGAGAATTCACCCCTTTAGTGCGCGCCGAGCGGGCAAAAGTGCCGTTGATGCAGATCAATACTCATCGACCTTGCACCTCGTAGCATCCGCCGCTTTTCCAGGTGCCCCATGACGCTGCCCGGCAAACCCGAACTGCTCGCCCCCGCAGGTTCCCTGAAGACCCTGCGCTATGCCTTCGCCTACGGCGCCGATGCGGTCTACGCCGGCCAGCCGCGCTACAGCCTGCGGGTGCGTAACAATGATTTCGACCACGCCACCCTGGCCCAGGGCATCGAAGAAGCCCATGCGCTGGGCAAGCGCCTGTACGTGGTGGTCAACATCGCCCCGCACAACGCCAAGCTCAAGACCTTCCTCAAGGACTTGGCCCCGGTGATCGCCATGGGCCCGGATGCACTGATCATGTCAGACCCCGGCTTGATCATGCTGGTGCGCCAGCACTTCCCCGACATGCCCGTGCACCTGTCGGTGCAGGCCAATACGGTCAACTGGGCGAGCGTGCAATTCTGGCAGCAACTGGGGCTGAGCCGGGTGATCCTGTCACGCGAGTTGTCGCTGGAGGAAATCGCCGAGATTCGCCAGCAGGTGCCGGCCATGGAACTGGAGGTGTTCGTGCACGGTGCGCTGTGCATGGCCTATTCGGGGCGCTGTCTGCTGTCGGGATACCTGAACCGGCGTGACGCCAATCAGGGCAGTTGCACCAATGCCTGCCGCTGGAAGTACCAGGCCAATCCGGCCACGGAAGATGTCACTGGCCAGATCGTGCGTCAGGTCGATCCGACCCTGGGCATCGGCGCGCCCACTGACCAGGTGTTTGTGTTGCAGGAAAGCCAACGGCCCGATCAAGACATGCCGGCCTTCGAAGACGAACACGGCACCTACATCATGAACGCCAAGGACCTGCGCGCCGTGCAGCATGTGGCGCGACTGGCCGAAATGGGCGTGCACTCGCTGAAGATCGAGGGGCGCACCAAATCGCATTTCTACTGCGCCCGTACCGTGCAGGCATACCGCCAGGCCATCGACGACGCGGCCGCTGGCCGACCCTTCGACCGCAGCTTGATGGACAACCTCGAATCACTGGCCCGACGCGGGTATACCGAGGGTTTTCTGCGCCGCCACGTGCATGACGAGTACCAGAACTACCAGCATGGCCATTCGGTGTCTGAGCGCCAGCAGTTCGTTGGCGAGCTGACCGGAGTGCGCGTCGAGGGGCTCGCCGAGGTCAAGGTGAAGAACCGTTTCGCCGTGGGTGATCATATGGAACTGATGACACCGGGCGGTAATTACCCGTTTGACCTGCACACCTTGCGCGACGCCCAGCGCCTGAGCATCGACACCGCCCCTGGCGACGGACACGTGGTGTACCTGCCGATCCCCGAGCAGGTCTCGCTGGCATTCGGCCTGCTGCTGCGTGATCTGCAAAGCTGACGAAACTGTCATCTTGCCCTCAGCTGGCTGACAGCGTGGGCAGGTGACAATCGTGCATCGGCTCCCTAAGCTGCATCTATTCCCCTTTGCCCGACCGGGCCATGGCCACTGCCCGCGCCCGGAGGCGCATCGACCATGCTGCGCAAACACCTGTTGCCCCTGACCCTGCTGGCCCTGAGTGGACTGGCCCATGCCGGCGACACCCTCGACGTCTACCGCGACCCCAACTGCGGTTGCTGCAAACAGTGGATCCAGCATCTGCGTGACAATGGTTTCACCGTCAACGACCATGTCGAGCCGCAGATGAGTGCAGTCAAGCAGCGTCTGGGCGTCGCGCCGCGACTGGGGTCGTGCCACACCGGCGTGATCGACGGCAAGTTCGTCGAGGGCCATGTACCCGCCGAGCAGGTCCGCGCCCTCGCTGCCCGCAGTGACCTCAAAGGCATTGCCGTACCGGGCATGCCGGTGGGCTCGCCCGGCATGGAAATGGGTGATCGCAAGGACGCCTACCAGGTCATCGGGCTGACCCATGAGGGTCAGGACATCGTTGTCGCCCAATACTGATGCTTGGCTACACGGCGCTGTTCTTCAGCGCCCTGGTGGCTGCCACCCTGCTGCCGATGCAATCGGAGGCGGTACTGGTGGCCCTGCTGCTGCGCGAGCCCCAGGCCTGGCTCAGCCTGCTGGTGGTGGCAACCGCAGGCAATGTGCTGGGCTCACTGATCAACTGGCTGCTGGGCAGGGGCATTGACCGCCTGCGTGATCGACGCTGGTTTCCCTTCGATGCTGCGCAACTGGCGCGTGCACAGCAACACTATCGGCGCTGGGGCGCCTGGTCGCTGCTGTTGAGCTGGATGCCGATCATTGGCGACCCGCTGACCCTGATCGCCGGGCTGATGCGCGAGCCCTTGTGGCGCTTCATCTTGCTGGTGACCTTGGCCAAAGCTGGCCGCTATGCGGTACTGGTAGCTGTCACCCTGGGCGGCTTTGGCGTGGCCTGAAGCAGACTCAGGCAAAACGCTCGAGCTGCATCTCGCGCAGCCGACTCAAGGTTCGCTGATAGGCAAAGGCCAGGTAGCCCTCGGTGTACAGCGACTCCAGCGGCACCTCGGCCTGTATGTACAACGCCACGCGCCGGTCGTAGCATTCGTCCACCAAGGCGATGAAACGCCGTACGCTGTCATCGCGAGGCGCCAGCGCCGGCAACTGACGATCACCCGCCTCGACCCGGCACGCGCCGTCTTCGGTGCCGCGTGCGATACGCCCGGCTCGCTGCACGCCGCCGAGCTGCGGCACGCCATCGAGCATCAGTGCGCTGAAGCGGTCGCACAGGGCCATGAATTCCAGCGCTGAAAACGGCTGTTCGCACAGTTCAAAGAAACTGCACCAGAGCACGCCCGCGCTGTGACGCCGAGGCTGCAGCCAGCGTTGGCCCAACTGTACCGGCTCGAGGCTGGCGGCTGCGCCCTCGCTCAAACGTTGGAACAACGCCGGGAACGGATCCGATTGCCGCGGCTCTGCAACCCAATAGCGCTGACACGCCGTGCCTGGGTGCAGGCGATGATCCTGCTCGCCGGCCACCGCGACGGTCTGCATATGACGCTCGATGGCGCTAATCGCGGGGAGGAAGCGTTCACGGTTGAAACCTTCGGCGTAGAGCTGCTGAGGAGGCTGGTTGGAGGTCGCGACAATCACCACGCCCTCGGCGAACAGCGCCTGGAACAAGCGCCCGAGGATGATCGCGTCACCGATGTCGCTGACGAACAGCTCATCGAAACACAAGACCCGAATGTCTTCGGCCAACTGCCGGGCCAGGGTCGTCAGTGGGTCGGCAGTGCCGCTGAGCTGAAACAGTCGCTGGTGCACCCAGGCCATGAAGTGATGGAAATGCTGGCGCCGCGCACTCACCTGCAGGCTGCGGTAGAACAGGTCCATCAGCCAGGTCTTGCCCCGGCCAACCGGCCCCCACAGGTACACGCCTTCAGTGGCAATGCCTCGCTGCACGCCTTCACAGCAGCGCTGCAACACCTCGACCGCTCGCGCCTGGGCAGGGTCGGCCACGATCTGGCCGCTGCTGAGGGCCTGGTGGTAGCGGCAGGTGAGGTCAACAGCCATTGCAGGGGTCTCGGCAAAAGCAGCTATCTTACGCCACGTTCAGGCCCAACGGACCCTGAAACCCAGACGCAGAAAAACCCACCGCAGGCTCAGCCCGGGTGACTATCGATTTCAAGAGATTTGAAAAAAATGGCAGGGGCGGCTGGATTCGAACCAACGCATGGCAGGATCAAAACCTGCTGCCTTACCGCTTGGCGACGCCCCTGTATCGGATTCGATGGCGGCAAGCGCTATCGACCAGATGCTTCCTGACGAATGACAACGGGGATGTTGTCGAGGAATGCGCGGCACTTTATCAACAATGTGCTCACATGGGAACCCCATGCTAAAAAAATATTTCCAGAAAACAGCAAGTTACTGGCCGTCACAAACGTCGGCGTACGCACATTGACCGTTCGTCGATTTTCTTCTCCGCTTCGCTTAACAATGCTCGATTTGTCGATTCCAACACCATGACTGCCCCAGTGCCCCATCAGGAGGATGCCATGCCCGTTTCACACGATCTGTATCAGGACCTGCACTACCCACGCGAAATCGTCCAGCAGCGGCGCAAGGTGGACGACAAACTGGACAGCCTGCTTGATGAGTACGTAGACATCGACAATCAGGTGCTGGCTGCCGAGGCGATCTCGGCAGGCAACTTCGTCGATGAAGACCTGCTGCATCTCAAGGAAAAACGTCTGACCGTGAAGTACCTGATCGAGCAACAACTCGAACGCAAAGCGTGAGCCGCAACCGCTCAGGTTCGCCGGGTACCGTGCAGTGATACGCTGCTCGGATTGCCGGCGCATGTGGCAATTGGTCAGAATGCTCTGCGCGCCCGTCCGGTGGTCGCCGTCTTGAGGAGCTTCTGCCCGTGTCTGAATGGATGCGTCACACGCTGAACCGCTTTGCCCAACCCGTAACCAGCGCTGACCCTGAGTTACTGCAGGTCTTCAACGCCCAGGCTGCGGCGCGCGGCTACACTTTGAGCGCCGGTCAGCAGCGGGTGATACAGGCCATGGCTGAGCGCCTGGTTGACCGCCATAAAGGCAAGGTGCGCGGCCTTTACATTCACGGAGCAGTCGGGCGTGGCAAAAGCTGGTTGCTCGATGGTTTTTATCAGGCGCTGGCCGAGCCCGGCAAACGTCGCCTGCACTTCCACGACTTCTTCGCCCGCCTGCATCAAGGCATGTTTCGCCATCGCGAAAACGCCGATGCCCTCGCGGTAACCCTCGACGAGCTGCTCGGCGACTGCCGCGTGTTGTGTTTCGATGAATTCCACGTGCATGACATCGGTGATGCCATGCTGCTCAAAAGACTGTTCAGCGCCCTGTTCGAGCGCCATATTCTCGTGGTGCTGACGTCCAACTACGCACCCGCGCAACTGCTGCCCAACCCGCTGTACCACGAACGCTTCCTGCCCGTCATCGAGCTGATCGGCGAGCGCATGCAGGTGCTCGAGCTCGATGGCGACACCGACTTTCGCAGCTTGCCTGCCAACCACGCGCACCAGCGCTTCACCCGCGGTCATTACCTCTACCCTGGTACTTGCGAACAGCGCGAGCGGCTGAATGTACCGCTGCCGTCGCCGTGCACGCTGCACGTCAATCGTCGTCCGCTGCGGGCGCTGGCCTGTGAGCCCGGGCAGGTCATGTTCGCCTTCGATGATCTGTGCCAGCAGCCGACCGCGGTAATCGACTACCTGGTGCTGGCCCGCGACCACCCGCGCTGGATCATCGACGGCCTGGACGACCTGAATGAGTGCTCGCTGGCCGCCCAGCAGCGTTTCGTCAACCTGGTGGATGTGTTGTATGACCAGGACATCGAGGTGCTGGTGATCGGCCGCAAGCCGCTGGCCGAGTCACTGGACGGTGGCCTGGCCGACCTGATGAGAACCCGCAGTCGCCTCGGGCAGTTGCAGCAGGTCGGCTGATTCGACCCGTTGTCGGTATCATCAGCGGCCACTTCCTGCAGCCGTTTCTCTCAGCGAGCGTCTATGGACATCGATCAGGCCCGAACCTTTCTGGAAATCATCCGCTGCGGCAGCCTGGTGGCCGCTGCCGAGCGGTTGTGCGTGTCGCAAACAGCCATCAGCGCGCGGGTTCAGCGCCTGGAACGCCAGCTCGATTGCCGCCTGTTCCTGCGCGGTCCTGGCGGCGTGACCCTGACAGCCGACGGCGAGGCGTTCGTCAGCTATGCCAATCAGCTGGTGCACACTTGGGAAGCGGCGCGCCGTGAACTCCCGCTGTCGGGCGAACGTCAGCCACTGCTGCGGGTGGGCAGCGAGGTGAGCCTGGGCAACCCGCTGCTGCTGGACTGGGTCAGCGCACTGCACGATGCGCTGCCCGATCATGGCATCCGCAGTGAGGTCGGCGAAGGCCAGGCGCTGCTGCGAAAGATCGAACTGGGCACTCTGGACGCGGCGCTGGTGTACCAGCCTGATTACGCCGCTGGGTTGCAGATCGAACAATTGCTGGAAGAAAAGCTGGTCCGCGTGCGTCGCGCCGGTCGACCTGAGCCGTATATCTACATCGACTGGGGCGAGGCGTTCCGTCGTCAGCATGACGCGGCCCTGCCCGACTGCGCACAGGCTGCACTTTCGTTCAATCTGGGCCCACTGGCTTTGCAGTTCATCCTCGAGCGCGGCGGCAGCGGCTACTTCCGTACCCGCGTGGTCCAGGCGTATCTGGACAGTGGCGTGCTGGAGCGGGTGCCCCAGGCGCCAGAATTCACCTATCCAACCTTCCTGGTGTATCGGCGCACCCCTGCCGACGATGCGCTGCAAAGCGCCATGGACGTCATCCGTGGATTGGCGGTCGGCGGCACCAGCGACTGGTCACAACGCTGGGACCCGCTGCTCTGAGCGCTGCGGCTGGACGTCGAGCAATTGGCGCTGCAAACCGGCGATCAGGTCGGTCTGGGTGATGATTCCCACCACTGCATCACCGTCGAGTACCGGCAGGCAGTGCAGGCCCTGCTCGCACAGCAGCGGCAACAGATGATGCAACGGGTCTGCGCTGGCGACACTGACCACCCGCCGACTCATGACCTCGGCCATGCGCACCGGCGCGCGGCGAAACATGCAGCGCCAGCTCGGACGTCCGCGGGCCATGGCCGGTGCGACCAGATCGCTGAGGCTGACGATGCCGACCAGCTTGCCGCCCTCGACCACCGGCAACGTCTTCAGACGGTGCTCGGCGAGCATCGACCAGGCCTGTTCCAAGGTGGTTTGAGGGGTCACCAATTGCACATCGCGAGACATCACCGCTGCAGCAGTGAGGCCGCCCAGGCTGCGCTGCAAGGCCTGTCGTTCGGTAGCCTGAATGATGCGCTGCAGCTCATCACGGCCGACGTCGACGAACTCCCCCAGCTCCAGCAGGGCCTGATCCAAATCCTGGTCGTTGACCCCGACTCGCTGGCTGGGCAGTGGATCGCGGGTGTGATGGGCATCTTTCGCCATCACCGCGGCCCTGGGATAGGCGACACCTGTCAGCCGGTTATAGACAATCGCCACGGCCAGCAGCACCAGCACATTGAGCAGCACCGGTTCGAGCAAGTGATCGCCCAAGGCAACCAGGCCCGGGTCGGCCAGCACCGCAGTCACCGCCATGGCCCCACCGGGCGGATGCAGGCAGCGCAGTGCGCACATCAGCAGGAGCGAGAGCGCCAGCGCTGCCGCGGCGACCCACAACCCGCTCCCCAGCCCATGGCGCAACGCCAGACCAACCAGGCACGCCACCGCGTAACTGCCCAGCACTGGCCATGGCTGCGCCAGCGGCCCGGAGTGCACCGCAAACACCAGCACGGCGGTGGCTGCCAAAGGGCCCAGCAGGTGCAGGGCAATCCCGGTACCGAATATCAAGCTGCACAGATAGCCGGCAAGAAACAGCCCTGCCAGCGCGCCGACACCGGCGCGCAGCCATTGCTGCGGTGGGATGGCCAGCGCTGGCGGAAGCAGGCGCTGCAGGAGGCTCGTCGTAGAGGGCATGGATGTGCGGTCGTCAGAGTGGAGGGTGCGTGCGGACGGCAATTGTCCATCCCTGGACAGCGTTCGGCCAATTCAAAAAACTGCGCGCAGGCTGCAGTTTTTTTGCAGGGTCGGCCGACTGCTCGGTCAATGCGCCTTGCGCGGCAGCTCGATACTGACCCGCAATCCCCCCAGCGGACTCTGGTGCAGATCGAGCTGTCCGCCCCAGGCGTCGACGATGTCACGCACGATACCCAGGCCAAGGCCATGCCCGGCCACGTGCTCATCCAGTCGCGAACCCCGGGTGAGCACCTGCTCGCGGGCATCCTGCGGGATGCCTGGGCCATCGTCGTCGACCCAAAGCTGGTAAGCCTCGGGCTGCTCGGCGATGCCCAGCCGCACTTCGCTGTCGGCCCACTTGCAGGCGTTGTCCAGCAGATTGCCCAGCAACTCGAGCAGATCTTCGCGATCCCACGGCAGCAGCAACCCAGCCGGCATGTCACGCGCCAGCGACAGGCCTTCACCGTGGATCAGCGCCAGGGTGGCCAGCAGTCCTGGCAGTTCGGCATCACAGTCGAACTGCGCACCCGGCAGCGCATCTCCGGCCAGCCGCGCACGGTTCAGCTCGCGGGTCAGGCGCTGCTGAATCTGTTCGAGCTGTTCGTGCAGCAGCGCGCTGACGTGCGGCAGGTCGCGCAGTTGCGGGCTGCTGGCCAGGCTCATCAGCACCGCCAGCGGAGTTTTCAGGGCGTGGCCCAGGTTGCCCAAGGCGTTGCGCGAACGGCGCAGGCTGTCTTCGGTGTGGGCGAGCAGATGGTTGATCTGCGCGACCAGCGGCTCGAGCTCTACCGGAACCTGGGTGTCGAGTTGCGAGCGCTGTCCCTGCTGCAACTGAGCG
The DNA here is from genome assembly GCF_000759535.1 of Pseudomonas cremoricolorata. NCBI lineage: Bacteria > Pseudomonadati > Pseudomonadota > Gammaproteobacteria > Pseudomonadales > Pseudomonadaceae > Pseudomonas > Pseudomonas cremoricolorata. Next base: position 4,312,132 of record NZ_CP009455.1, read on the forward strand.
ATCTGCCGACGTGCCCGCTCCAGTGGCCGCAACGAGCGGGTCACGGTGATGCGCTGCAGTACCAGGATCAGCAATAGCGCCACTGCGCCCAGGCCCAGGCCGATCTGCTGCATACGGCGAAAGCCGTCGCGCACTGGCGAGTAGTCCTGCGCCACGCTGATGGAAATAGTCTGCCCAAGCCGTCGGTAATCACCGCGAAAAATCAGCAGTTGCTGACCGTCGGGCCCAGGCTCCGTGCTTTTTTCCAGGCCGGCACTGGCAGGTATCGGCATGTCCAGGTCCCACAGCGAGCGCGAGCGCCAGTGGCCTTGGGCGAAGTCGATGCGAAAGTAGTAGCCGGAAAATGGCCGGTGATAAGCCGCCGAGATACGCCGCTCATCCAGTTGCATACCACCATTGCCACGCACCAGCGCGGCCAGCAGATTTTCGCTTTCCTTGCGCAGTCCCGCTTGCAGGTAGCGCTGCAACCCTGCTTCGAACAGCCACAGCGTGGACTGGGCGAGGATCAGCCCGACGGCCACCAGCACCGCCACCAGTCCCAGGCTCAGGCGCCCCTGAATCGATTTCAAGCACCACTCCCGGCATACAGGTAACCCTGTCCACGACGGGTTTCGATCACGCTGCGCCCGAGCTTGCGACGCAGGTGATTGACGTGGACTTCGAGCACGTTGGAGTCGCGCTCGGTCTCGCCGTCGTACAGGTGCTCGGCGAGATGGCTTTTGGACAAAATCTGCCTGGGATGCAGCATGAAATAGCGCAGCAGGCGAAACTCGGCAGCGGTCAGTTGAATGTCGTCGCCATCGCGGGTCACGCACTGACGGCTTTCGTCCAGGTGCAAACCCGCCGCTTCCAGACGCGGTTGATTGGCCAGACCACGAGCCCGCCGCAGCAGCGATTGCAGCCGCAGTTGCAGCTCTTCGGGATGAAACGGCTTGCTCAGGTAGTCGTCGGCACCGGCCTTCAGGCCCTCAATGCGCTCGGCCCAAGAACCGCGCGCGGTGAGAATGAGCACAGGCGCCGCCAGCCCGCCGGCCCGCCACTGCGCGAGCACGTCCAGCCCCGGCAACCCGGGCAGGCCCAGGTCGAGAATGATCAGATCATAAGGTTCGCTCTGGCCCTGATAGACCGCGTCGCGGCCATCGGCCAGCCAGTCGACGGCATAGCCCTGGCGCTGCAACGCGGCCGTCAGTTCATCGGCCAGCGGAACGTTGTCTTCGACAAGCAACAGGCGCATTCAGTCATCTTCCTCGTCTTTGAGCAGCTCACCTGTCGCAGCATCGAACTTGATTTCACGCACGACCCCTTCGGGGGTCAGGATTTCCACTTCGTACTCGTAGCGGTCATGTTCCTGCTCGAGTTCGGCTTCCAGCAAGCGAGCCCCGGGGTAACGCCCCAGGGCGGCTTCGAGCAGTTGCTCAAGGGGCATGATGGTGCCCCGATGCCGCAACTCGAGCGCTTCGTCCTGATCCAGGTCGCGGGCGGTCGCCAGCGCGCTGACGACCAGCAGTGACGCAGCCAGGTAGCGTGCGGGCCGGGACAGGGAACGCATCAGCGGTCCTGTTCGTCCTTCAGCACTTCGCCGGTCTTGGCATCGAGCGCCACATCCCATTCCACGTTATTACCATCACGCAGTTCGACCTTGTAGATATAGCGGCCGTATTCGTCTTCCAGTTCGCTGTCGGTAACGGTGGACCCGGGGTGCTTGGCGATGGCGGCGTTCTTCAGCTCATCGAGCGACTTGATGGTCTTGTTGTTGACCAGTTTCACCACTTCGTCGGGCTGTACGTCCTTGGCGAAAGCGGCGGCACTGCCGAAGGTCAGGGCGGCGGCGGTAAACAGGGCAGTCAACGTTTTCATGGGGTGTTCTCCAATGGGTCTACAAGTGGTCTACGCAAACAACAGTAGCGCCCAGGCCTTAACTGAAACTGAAAAAAGCCGCAGCATCATAGCGCGGCATTGGCCAAGGTCACGCCTGCGCTTTGACCACAGCCAGCGCCCAACGGCTGCAACCGTGAACGCGAACATGCTGTAAACTGCCGCCCGGCATCGTTATTCAAGAGTGTTTACGCGTGGAAATCTTCAAGGAATTCACATTCGAATCGGCCCATCGCCTGCCCAATGTGCCAGCGGGGCATAAATGTGGTCGGCTGCACGGCCATTCGTTCAAGGTCGCCCTGCACCTGACCGGGCCGCTCGACCCGCACACCGGCTGGATTCGCGACTTCAGCGAGATCAAGGCCGTGTTCAAGCCGATCTACGATCAGCTCGACCACAACTACCTGAACGACATCCCTGGCCTGGAAAACCCCACCAGCGAAGTCATCGCCAAGTGGATCTGGGATCAGGTCAAGCCTTTGCTCCCCGAGCTGTCCAAGGTGCGTATCCACGAGACCTGCACCAGCGGCTGCGAATATACCGGCGACTGAACCTGCGCACACCAAAACGCCCCGGCAGCTATTGGGCTGCCGGGGCGTTTTGCGTCAGGGGTGCGCGACCCCCATCCTGATCAGCTTCAATGCGACCCAACCCGACTCGCCCTGCTGCTCATTGAGATAAGCGAAGCCGTCCTCGTAATGGCGGTTGATCCTTAGCCCGTGCAGGCTATAGAGCTGTAGTTGGGCATAGAGGCTGTTGGCTACCAATTGATCGACTGGGAGCGAGTCGAAGCGCCAGAGCATGGTGGCGTTTTGCGCAGCGGGATGTCCGACCGGTTCTGCGGCCTTGTAGAGCCCCAGATAGCCGTTGCGACTGATGTCCAGCCGCCGGTTGGCGTAGGACCAGTGCGGATGGTCGTCATCGACCCCGGCAGCGCGGATTTCGAAGTCGTATTCGCCATCGGTTTCATAACAACCGAACCAGAACTGTGTGGCGAACTTGCGGCGCGAGATCACGTAGCCGGCGGCCTTGTGGTCGGTGTAATCATCAGGCCCGGCATGCAGCCAGCCTTCGCTGCTCCAGGGTGCGTCACCATTGAGAGTGCCGCCGATGCGGTGCAAGCGCGAGAAGTCCCATTGTTCACTGGGCATGGGGACTTCCTGCCAGTAGAGCTTGGCGGTAAAACTTTTGGCGGGATTGAACTGATAGCTGGCCATCGTGGTGCTCCGTGGCTATGGATAGATCCACGCGACCTTAATGAGCCGACGACAGCACTTTCAGCCGGAAACAGGCTCCGTATCCAGCCCCTGCTGGAGAAAACCCGGCGCGATATAGCGCTCGTAGTGCGCTTCGGAAAGCAGGAAGAACTCCCGGTCGATGGCGTCGCGCAATGGCGGCAGCTCCCAGTCGCGAAACTCCGGCAACAGCGCCACGCCGTAGGCATCGAGGTCACGGATCATGCGCGCGCCGCGGGCAATCAACTGGTACGCCCAGCAATACTCCGACTGACGGGCCAGAAAGCGGATCGAACGCTGTTCCAGTTGCTGACGCAGACGCTGGGCGTCGAACACTTCCAGCTTGGCCATCATCACCTGCGCCAGCAGTTGCTCGAGACGCAGCCAGACGGCGCGCTTGGCCTCTTCGTCGTAGCTGTTCCAGTGAATCACTTCATGGTGGAAGCGCTTGCAACCGCGGCACACGAGGTCGCCGTAGACCGTGGAGCAGAGGCCGACACAGGGGGTCTTGATAGTGTTGCTGGACATGGCAGAGGTACAGCTTCTGAAACAGACACCGGGCCATGTTAGCCCTTTGTCTAACCAGGGTCACTCGCTAAAGTCGATTCGCTCGCCTTACCATCGGCCGGTTTTTCCCGTAGAATCACTCCGCCTTTTCAAGGCAACCATGTCCGTTGGAAGCTGTTTTCAAAGCGTCACGAGCACAGTCAATCCGGTAGAACGGCGTTGGCCGGTGGCATGCCCTCCCCCGCATGTGCCGACCAACCCCTCATCAGCCTTCCGTTCTACAGGCGTAAAACTTTGAAAACAGCTTCTGCAAGGATTTCCAGCGACCCTGGCTGGGCGGCTCAAAAAGCCGCTGCGGCGCTTGGGTGCCGGAAGTGCTGGATGAGCGTCCCGGACTCCCTTTAGGGACCACTGATGAGGGTAATAACTGTGCTTGAAGCCTACCGCAAACACATCGAAGAGCGTGCCGCACTGGGCATCGTGCCCCAGCCGTTGAACGCCGAGCAAACCGCAGGCCTGGTCGAGCTGCTGAAGAATCCGCCGGCCGGCGAAGAAGCCTTTCTCGTTGAACTGATCACCGACCGCGTCCCGCCTGGGGTCGACGAAGCTGCCTATGTCAAGGCCGGCTTCCTCTCCGCCGTCGCCAAAGGTGAAACCCATTCCCCCCTGATCGACAGCAAGCACGCCACCGAGCTGCTGGGCACTATGCAGGGCGGCTACAACATCGCCACGCTGGTCGAGCTGCTGGATGACGCCACCCTCGGCGCCGTCGCGGCCGAACAGCTCAAGTCCACCCTGCTGATGTTCGACGCCTTCCACGACGTCGCCGAAAAAGCCAAGGCCGGCAATGCCAACGCCAAGGCCGTGCTCGAATCCTGGGCCGCGGGCGAGTGGTTCACCAAGCGTGCGGCCATCGCCGACAAGTACACCCTGACCGTATTCAAGGTGCCTGGCGAAACCAACACCGACGACCTCTCCCCGGCGCCCGACGCCTGGTCGCGCCCGGACATCCCGCTGCACGCCCTGGCGATGCTGAAAATGACCCGCGATGGCATCGAGCCCGAGCAGCCCGGTTCGGTCGGTCCGCTCAAGCAGATCGAAGCCATGCGCGCCAAAGGCTTCCCGGTCGCCTACGTCGGTGACGTGGTCGGTACCGGTTCCTCGCGTAAATCGGCGACCAACTCGGTGCTGTGGTTCTTCGGCGACGACATCCCCAACGTGCCGAACAAGCGTGCTGGCGGTTTCTGCTTTGGCACCAAGATCGCCCCGATCTTCTACAACACCATGGAAGACGCAGGCGCCCTGCCGATCGAATTCGACTGCACGGACCTGGCCATGGGCGATGTCATCGACGTCTACCCGTACAAAGGTGAAGTGCGCCGTCACGAAAGCGACGAGCTGGTCACCACCTTCGAGCTGAAAACCGAAGTGCTGCTCGACGAAGTGCGTGCTGGCGGGCGTATTCCGCTGATCGTCGGCCGCGGCCTGACCGAGAAGGCCCGTGCCGAACTGGGCCTGGGAAGCTCCGACCTGTTCAGGAAGCCGGAGCAACCGGCCGACAGCGGCAAGGGCTACACCCTGGCACAGAAGATGGTCGGCAAGGCGTGTGGCGTCGAGGGCGTGCGCCCTGGCACCTACTGCGAACCGAAGATGACCACCGTCGGCTCCCAGGACACCACCGGCCCGATGACCCGCGACGAGCTCAAAGACCTCGCCTGCCTGGGCTTCTCCGCCGACCTGGTGATGCAGTCGTTCTGCCACACCGCGGCCTATCCGAAGCCGATCGACGTCACCACCCACCACACCCTGCCCGACTTCATCCGCACCCGTGGCGGCGTGTCGCTGCGTCCGGGTGACGGCATCATCCACAGCTGGCTGAACCGTATGCTGATGCCCGACACCGTCGGCACCGGCGGCGACTCGCACACCCGCTTCCCGATCGGCATCTCGTTCCCGGCAGGCTCCGGCCTGGTCGCCTTCGCTGCTGCCACCGGTGTCATGCCGCTGGACATGCCCGAGTCGATCCTGGTGCGCTTCAAAGGCAAGCTGCAGCCTGGCATCACCCTGCGTGACCTGGTCCATGCCATTCCTTACTACGCCATTCAGAACGGCCTGCTGACCGTCGAGAAGAAAGGCAAGAAGAACGCCTTCTCCGGCCGCATCCTGGAAATCGAAGGCCTCGACGAGCTGACCGTCGAGCAAGCCTTCGAGCTATCCGACGCCTCGGCCGAGCGCTCGGCTGCCGGTTGCACCATCAAGCTGCCAGAGAAAGCCATCGCCGAGTACCTGCAATCGAACATCACCCTGCTGCGCTGGATGATCGGTGAAGGCTACGGTGACCCACGCACCCTCGAGCGCCGTGCGCAAGCCATGGAAGCCTGGCTGGCCAACCCTGAGCTGCTGTCGGCCGACGCCGATGCCGAATACGCCGAAATCATCGAAATCGACCTGGCCGACGTCAAGGAGCCTGTGCTCTGCGCGCCGAACGACCCGGACGACGCCCGCCTGCTGTCCAGCGTCCAGGGCGAGAAGATCGACGAAGTGTTCATCGGCTCGTGCATGACCAACATCGGTCACTTCCGCGCTGCCGGCAAGCTGCTGGACAAGGTCAAGGGCGGTATTCCAACCCGTCTGTGGCTGGCCCCGCCGACCAAGATGGACGCTCACCAGCTGACCGAAGAAGGCTACTACGGCATCTTCGGCAAAGCCGGCGCACGCATGGAAATGCCAGGCTGCTCGCTGTGCATGGGTAACCAGGCTCGCGTGCAGACCGGTTCGACCGTGGTTTCCACCTCGACCCGCAACTTCCCCAACCGTCTGGGCGATGCCACCAACGTCTACCTCGCTTCGGCGGAGCTGGCGGCAGTGGCCTCGATTATCGGCAAGCTACCGACGGTCGAAGAGTACATGCAGTACGCGCAGAGCATCGACAGCATGGCTGCCGACGTCTACCGCTACCTGAGCTTCGACCAGATCGCCGAATTCCGCGACGCCGCCAAGGCCGCGCAGATTCCGGTAGTCCAGGCGTAAGCCACCCGCTGTAACGCAAAAGCCCCGGCAGTGATGCCGGGGCTTTTGTGCTTATGGAGATACTGCAACTCCTGTGGAGCGGACGCTCTGCCGCAGCGGTGAACCCGCCCCTACTCGTAACGTAGCGCCATCGCCGGCTCGACCTGAGAAGCCCGGTACGCCGGGTACACCGTCGCCAGGAAGCTCATCACCAGGCCTGCGGTGCAGATCATGCCGACATCCCCCCACTGCAACTCCGACGGCAGGCTGCTGATGAAGTACACGTCGGAGGTGAAGATATGCTGCCCGCTGACCCGCTCGATCCAGCCGACGATCTGGCTGACATTGAGCGCCGCCACCACCCCCAGCGCGCCGCCGATCAAGGTGCCGACGATACCGATCAACGACCCCTGAACCATGAACGTGCCCATGATCTGCGCCGGCGTGGCACCGATGGTGCGCAGGATGGCGATGTCTGCGCCCTTGTCGTTCACCACCATGATCAAGGTGGCGATGATGTTGAACGCGGCCACGGCGATAATCATCATCAACAGCAGACCGATCATGGTCTTTTCCATCTTCATGGCGCTGAACAGGCTGCCCTGGGTGTGCGACCAATCGTCGGCGTGGTAACCCTCGCCCAGCTCGGCGGCAATGGCCTTGGACACCTGCGGCGCGGCGTACAAATCCTGCAGCTTGATGCGCACGCCCTGCACGCTACCCGGCGCCCAGCGCTGCATCTGGGCAGCGTCGGCCACGTTGATATACGCCTGGGCACCGTCCAGCTCGGCGCCGACCTTGAAGATGCCGACCACCGTCAGGCGCAGCATGCGCGGGGTGATGCCACCCGGCTCCTTGCTGATCTCCGGCACGATGAGGGTCAGTTTGTCGCCCGTATTCAGACGAAAACGCCTCGCACTGAGCTCGCCGATCACCACCCCGAACTCACCGGGCACCAGATCCTGCAGGCTGCCCTGGATGATGTGCTGGCCGACGATGGACACCTTGCCTTCTTCGGCCGGGTCGATGCCGCTGACCTGAATCGGTTGCATCGCCCCCTTGTAGGAAAGCATGCCTTCCATTTCGGTGAGTGGCGCAGCGGCAACCACGGCCGGGTTGCGCAGCGCGACATCGGCGACCTTGCGCCACTCTTGCAGCGGCTGGTCACCGAGCAGGCTGGCGTGCGGCACCAGGCCGAGAATCCGTGAACTCATCTCGCGCTGGAAGCCGTTCATCACCGACAGCACCACGATCATCGCCAGCACGCCCAGGGACAAGCCGATCATCGAGGTCATGGAGATGAACGAGATGAAGTGATTGCGCCGCTTGGCGCGGGTGTAGCGAGCGCCGAGGAACAGGGGCAAGGGTCTGAACATGGACAGGGATACCCAATAGAAAAGGACAACAGGGCCTGTGCCAGGCCCCGCACGGTAGGGTCAGATCGGTACCAGGTGACCGTCTTCCAGGCGCAGCACGCGATCCATCTGCCGCGCCAGGTTCAGGTCATGGGTCACCACCAGGAAGGCCGTGCGCGAAGCGCTCGACAGCTCCTGCATCAGTTCCTGAATACCTTGTGCGGTGTGATGGTCGAGGTTGCCGGTCGGTTCATCGAGCATCACCAGCCCAGGTCGATTGACCAGCGCGCGGGCAATCGCCACGCGCTGGCGCTCGCCGCCGGACAGCTCGGCCGGCTTATGGCTGAGTCGGTGCCCCAGACCTACGCGCTTGAGCAGCGCTTCGGCACGCTCGCGCGCCTCGGGGATCGGTGTGCGGCCGATCAGCAGCGGCATGCAGACGTTCTCCAGCGCGGTGAACTCGGCCAGCAGGTGGTGGAACTGATAAACGAAGCCCAGTGCTCGGTTGCGCAGCAGGCCGCGGGCCCGCTCACCGAGTGCCGACAGCTCTTCACCGGCCAGCCAGACGCTGCCCTGGCTCGGCGTGTCGAGGCCGCCGAGCAGGTTGAGCAAGGTACTTTTGCCCGAGCCGGAACTGCCGACGATGGCCACGCGCTCGCCCGGCAGCAATTCGAGCTGCAGGTTCGCCAGCACCTGGACCGACTCAGGACCCTCTTCGTAGGACTTGCCCAGGTTGCGGCAACTCAATACGGCTTTATCACTCATGGGCGACTCACTCATAACGTAGCGCCTCTGCAGGCTGGGTGCGCGCGGCACGCCAGGCCGGATACAGGGTGGCGAGGAAACTCAGGGCCAGCGCCGCACCGCAGATCATCCACACGTCTTCGGCGAGGATCTGCGACGGCAGGTAATCGATGAAGTACACGTCGGCATTGAGGAATTTGTGCCCGATCAGGCGCTCGATGCCGGCGATCGCGGCGCTGACGTTGAGCGCTGCAAGAATGCCCACCACCGCGCCGATCAGCGTGCCGACCACCCCGATGACCGTACCCTGGACCATGAAGATGGCCATGATCTGCCGCGGCGTGGCGCCCAGCGTACGCAGGATGGCGATGTCGCCGCGCTTGTCGTTGACCACCATCACCAGGGTAGAAATGATGTTGAACGCCGCCACCGCGACGATCAGCAGCAACAGCAGGCCGATCATGGATTTCTCCATGCGAATGGCCTGGTAGAGGTTGCCGTGGGTGCGGGTCCAGTCACGTGAATAGAAGCGCTGGTCGAGGCTGTCGGCGATGTCCATGGCCACCCGTGGCGCCTCGAACAGGTCGTCGAATTTCAGGCGCAGGCCCTGCACCTGATCGGCTTTCCAGCGGTGCAGGCGCGACAGGTCACTGATGTTGGTGATGCCCAGGTAGCCGTCGATCTCGCCGGCGCCAACATGGAAAGTGCCGACCACGGTGAAGCGCTTCATGCGCGGGAACATGCCGGCTGGCGTGACGCTGACCTCGGGGGCGACGAAGGTCAGCTTGTCACCGATGCCCACGCCCAGCTTGGCGGCAGCCTTGTCGCCGATCATGATGCCCCACTCGCCCGGTGCCAGCCGTTCCAGGCCGCCCTGCAAGGTGAAGCGATCGATGATCGACACCTGTTTTTCCAGGCCCGGATCGACGCCGTTGAGCAGCACTTTCTGCACCTTGCCGTCGTGGGTCAGCAGGCCCTGCATTTGGGTGAACGGCGCCACTGCCAGCACTTGGCGGTTCTGCTTGACGCGCTCGGCCACCGCTGGCCAGTTATCGATCGGTTCGCCCGATTCAAGGGTGGCGTGGGGGATCATGCCGAGCACGCGGGTGCGCATCTCGTGGTCGAAGCCGTTCATCACCGAGAGCACCACGATCATCACCACCACGCCCAGGGCGAGGCCGATCATCGAGGTCAGGGAAATGAACGAGACGAAATGGTTGCGACGCTTGGCACGGGTGTAGCGCGTACCAATGAATACGAAGAGAGGTCTGAACATGTCGGGGCTTGTTCGGATGAAAGGGAACGTCTTTGTGGCGAGGTGCGCAAGGCAGCTTTACACTCGGACCACCGCCGCTACCATGGGTTCACCATGACGACACCAGACGAAGAACGCCGGGGATACTACCGCATCGAAGATAGGATGGCACTGCAAATCACCCCGCTGAGCGCCGCCGAACTGGCCGACAGCGAGCTGACCCAAGGCGCCTCGGCGCTGGTGGCGTTGCTCAGTGAGCTGCACCTGGCCGACTTCGAAAGCCAGCACCTGCTGCGCCAGCTCAGCGACAAGGACCGCATGCTCGCTGCCTTTCTGCGCGCGCAGAACAAGCGCATCGACCTGCTCAGCGCGGTAGTGGCCCAAGGCATGCTCGAGCAGCTCGGCCCCGCGCAGAGCGTGATGCTGGCCGAAGACGGCGTCGATTCGCGGAGCGCGCAGCCGATCACCCCAGGCACCCGCGTTGCCGTGCAGATGGTGCTCATGCCCAGGGCCCATGGCCTGGTGCTGCGTGGGCGCATCAGCGCTTGCCAGCAACGTGCCGAAGGCGATTATGCGCTGAGCACCGAATTCACCGAACTCACCGATGCCCAGCGCCAGCTGCTGGCCCGGCACATTCTGCAGCGCCAGCAGCAGCAACGTCGCCAGGCCCTGGAACAGAACGACCCAACGACCCCGTGAGCCCCTGCTCTCTCGACCTGAAGGAACGATCGTGACTCTCATCTACGGCCACCGCGGCGCCAAGGGCGAAGCCCCCGAAAACACCCTGACCAGCTTCCGCCAGTGCCTGTCCCATGGCGTGACCCGCTGCGAGCTGGACCTGCACCTGTCGGCCGACAACGAGCTGATGGTCATCCACGACCCGACCCTCAAGCGCACCACCGGCCGGCGCGGCAAGGTGGTCGAGCACAGCGCCGCCGATCTGATTACCTACGATGCCCGCCAGGGCGGCCCAGGCTGGGTCCAGCCTTGCCACATACCGACGCTGAAAACGCTGTTCGAGCAATGCGACTTCGAACACTGGCAGCTGGAAGTCAAAAGCGCATCGCGCACCCGGGCCGCCAGCACGGTGCTGGCGATTCGCGAACTGGCCCAGCAATTCGACCTGCTCGACAAGGTGACGATCACCTCCAGCTCACGGGAAGTGCTGGACGCGGCTCAGGATCTGGTGCCGGATGTGTCGCGCGGTCTGGTCGCCGAATACGCCTGGCTCGATCCGCTGAAAGTGGCGCACAACTACGGTTGCAAGTTGCTCGCATTGAACTGGACGCTGTGTACCCCCGAGCGCCTGAGCAAGGCCCAGGCGCAGGGGCTGCACGTGTCGGTGTGGACGGTCAACGAGCCGGCGCTGATGCACCGGCTGGCTGATTTTGGTGTCGACAGCCTGATTACAGACTTTCCCGGTTTGGCCAGGACCACCCTCGGCAAGGACTGAAATCACTCACCCCGACCGGCTCAGGCCACCGGCCGGAGCCGCTCAAAAAAGCCGGTTCAGGCCGTCGTAGGCCGCTACTCGATACGCTTCGGCCATGGTCGGGTAGTTGAAGGTGGTGTTGACGAAGTACTTGAGGTTGTTCTGCTCGCCGGGCTGGCTCATCACCGCCTGGCCGATGTGCACGATCTCCGAGGCCTGGTAGCCGAAGCAGTGCACGCCCAGCACTTCCAGGGTTTCGCGGTGGAACAGAATCTTCAGCATGCCCTGCGGCTCACCGGCGATCTGCGCGCGGGCCATGCTCTTGAAGAAGGCCTTGCCCACTTCATAGGGCACCTTGGCCTGGGTCAGTTCCTGCTCGTTCTTGCCGATCGAGCTGATCTCCGGAATGGTGTAGATGCCCGTCGGCACGTCGTTGACGAAGCGCCAACTGCCGTTGTCGACGATGCTGCCTGCTGCCGAGCGGCCCTGGTCGTGGGCGGCACTGGCCAGGCTCGGCCAGCCGATGACATCGCCTGCGCCATAGATGTTGGCGACGTCGGTGCGGTAGTTCTCGTCCACTTCGATCTGGCCGCGGCTGTTGACCTTGATACCGATGTTCTCAAGGCCCAGCTTGTCGGTGTTGCCGGTGCGGCCGTTGCACCAGAGCAAGGCGTCGGCCTTGATCTTCTTGCCCGACTTCAGGTGCAGGATCACCCCGTTGTCCAGCCCTTCGACGCGCTCGTAGTCTTCGTTATGCCGGACGGTGATGTTGTTGTTGCTGAAGTGGTAGCTCAGCGCCTGGGAAATTTCCGAGTCGAGGAAGCTCAGCAACTGCCCGCGGTTGTCCACCAGCTCGACCAGCACGCCCAGGCCACTGAAGATCGAGGCGTATTCGCAGCCGATCACCCCAGCACCGTAGACGATCAGTTTGCGCGGGGTGTGGCTGAGGCTGAGGATGGTATCGCTGTCGTACACACGCGGGTGATTGAAGTCGATGTCGGCCGGACGATACGGCCTCGAACCGGTGGCAATGATGATGTGCTTGGCCACCAGTTGCTCTACCACACCGTTAGGGCACACCACTTGCACGGTCTGCTCGTCGGCGAAGCTGCCGGTGCCGAAGAACAGGTCGACGCGGTTGCGCGCGTAGTAACCGGTGCGCGAGGCGACCTGCTTGGCGATGACCTTCTCGGCGCTCTTGAGCACGTCGGGGAAGGAGAACCAGCGCGGCTCACCGATGGCCCGGAACATCGGGTTGGTATTGAACTGCATGATCTGCCGCACCGAGTGACGCAGGGCCTTGGACGGGATGGTGCCCAGGTGGGTGCAGTTGCCGCCGACCTGGCGGCGAGTGTCGACCATCGCCACCTTGCGACCGGCCTTGGCGGCGTTCATCGCCGCGCCTTCTCCGGCAGGGCCGGAACCCAGTACCACCACGTCGTAGTTGTAGACAGCCATGCGTACTCCTTCAGAACGGGCCCGGCGGCCGAGCTGGCCGCGGGGCTTGGCCATGGCGCCCAAGCGCCATGTAAAAATTCTTGTGCAGTTTAATGAAGCGCCAATGGCGCGCACATTAACCCTTGGTCGCGTCGTAGGCCAATTCTGCCTGCACTACATGTCACTTGCCTGCGTGCTTGCCGGCGCCGCTTCCTGCGCTCGGCGCGCCTTGCTCGTGCGCTTGCGCAGTCTGCGCAGGCCAGACGCAAAACGGGAACCCGAAGGTTCCCGTTTCGCATGCACATTACCCGCCGATCAGCGCGGGAATGCCGGCGGGTTGACCCCGGCCATGTCTTCCATCACCCGTACGACCTGGCAGCTGTAGCCAAATTCGTTGTCGTACCAGACGTACAGCACGACGCGGTTGTCGTTGGCGATGGTCGCCTCGGCATCCACCACGCCAGCGTGGCGCGAGCCGACGAAGTCGGTGGAGACCACTTCCTGGGAGCTGACGTAGTCGATCTGCTTGTGCAGGTCGGAGTGCATGGCGGTCTGACGCAGGTACTCGTTGATCTCCTCGCGGGAGGTCGGCTTTTCCAGGTTCAGGTTGAGGATGGCCATGGACACGTTCGGCGTCGGCACGCGAATGGCGTTGCCGGTCAGCTTGCCCTTGAGCACTGGCAGTGCCTTGGCGGCAGCGGTGGCGGCGCCGGTCTCGGTGATGACCATGTTCAGCGTCGCGGCGCGGCCACGGCGGCTGCCCTTGTGGAAGTTGTCGATCAGGTTCTGGTCGTTGGTGAACGAGTGAACGGTTTCGACGTGACCGTTGATGATGCCGTACTTGTCGTTGACCGCCTTGAGCACCGGCACAATGGCGTTGGTGGTGCAGGAAGCGGCAGAGACGATCTTGTCGTCGGCGGTGATGTCACCGTGGTTGATGCCGTGCACGACGTTCTTCAGCGCGCCCTTGCCCGGGGCGGTGAGGATCACGCGGCCTGCGCCTGGGCAGGCCAGGTGCTGGCCGAGACCGTCGGCGTCGCGCCAGACGCCGGTGTTGTCGACGATCAGGGCATTGTTGATGCCGTACTGGGTGTAGTCGACTTCACTGGGGTTCTTGGCGTAGATGACCTGAATCAGGTTGCCGTTGGCGGTGATGGTGTTGTTGGCTTCGTCGATGACGATGGTGCCGTCGAACGGGCCATGCACCGAGTCGCGGCGCAGCAGGCTGGCGCGCTTGACCAGGTCGTTTTCCGAACCCTTGCGCACGACGATGGCGCGCAGGCGCAGGCCGTCACCGCCACCGGTTTTCTCGATCAGGATGCGCGCCAGCAGGCGGCCGATACGGCCAAAGCCGTACAGCACCACGTCGGTGCCCTTGCGCTCGCCGCTGCCTTGCTTGCCCACCACATCGGCCAGCTCTTGGCGAACGAAGTCTTCGGCGCTACGGCCATTGCCTTCGAGCTTGAACTTGTTGGCCAGTTTGCCCAGGTCGACCGAAGCGGCGCCCAGTTTCAGCTCGCTCATGGCCTTGAGCAGCGGGAACGTCTCGTGCACGGACAGCTCGGTTTCGTCGGTCTGACGATGACGCGCAAAGCGGTGCGCCTTGAGGATCGAGATCACCGAACGGTTGATCAGGCTGCGGCCATAGATCGAGCTCACCACGTTGTTATTGCGGTAGAGCTGACCAATCAGCGGAATCATCGCTTCGGCAAGCGCTTCACGATCGATCCACTCACCAAGACACTGGTCGGGCTTCTGAGTCACGGGAACCTTCCACATGTAGGGACAAAAAAAAGGGGCTACATTATGCCGCCCCTGAGTCTATCGGGCAATCGGCGACGCGCGCGGGGTGGTGCATATTCAATGCCGCATGAACCTGACAGCCATGCCCGCCCCCGGTACAATCGATCTCTTTGCCGCAACGCTTGGAGTCCGATCTCCCGTGTCAGTTCTGCGCCTTCCGAAAATGTCGGCAACAGCCGGCAAACAAACCTGGGGCAACCTGCAGGGCGCCGCCCTGAGCCTTGCCATTGCCGAGGCGGCCAGCAGTGCTGGTCGCTTCACCTTGCTGCTGACCGCCGACAGCCAGGCCGCCGATCGTCTGGAACAGGAACTGCGCTTTTTCGCCCCGCAGTTGCCGGTACTGCCCTTTCCCGACTGGGAAACCCTGCCCTACGACCTGTTCTCGCCACACCAGGACATCATTTCCCAGCGTATCGCCAGCCTCTACCGCTTGCCGGAACTGGACCACGGCATTCTCGTGGTGCCGATCACCACGGCCCTGCATCGCCTGGCGCCGACGCGTTTTCTGCTCGGCAGCAGCCTGGTGCTGGATGTCGGCCAGAAGATCGACGTCGAGCAGATGCGCGGGCGCCTGGAAGCCAGCGGCTACCGCTGCGTCGACACGGTGTACGAACACGGCGAATTCGCCGTGCGTGGCGCGCTGATCGACCTGTTCCCCATGGGCAGCCGCCAGCCATACCGCATCGACCTGTTCGATGACGAGATCGAAACCCTGCGCACCTTCGACCCCGAGACCCAGCGCTCGATCGACAAGGTCGACTCGATTCGCCTGCTGCCGGCGCGCGAATTCCCCATGCAAAAAGACGAGGTGACGCGTTTCAAGGCACGCTTCCGCGAGCGTTTCGACGTCGACTTTCGCCGCAGCGCGATCTTCCAGGACCTGGCCAGCGGCATCGTCCCGGCCGGCATCGAGTACTACCTGCCGCTGTTCTTCGAAGAAACGTCCACCCTGTTCGATTACCTGCCAGGCGACACCCAGGTGTTTTCCCTGCCCGGTGTCGAGCAGGCCGCCGAAACCTTCTGGAACGACGTGCGCGGGCGCTATGAAGACCGCCGCGGCGACCTGAGCCGGCCGCTGCTGCCGCCGGCCGAGCTGTTCCTGCCGGTGGAAGACTGCTTCGCCCGGCTCAAGCAATGGCCGCGTGTGGTGGTCAGCAGCGAGGATGTCGGCAGCGGCGCCGGCCGCCAGCAGTTCGCCACCCAGCGCCTGCCGGATCTTGCCATCGAAGCCAAGGCCAACCAGCCCCTGGCGGCGCTCTCGCAGTTCCTCGAGCAGTTCCCCGGCCGGGTGCTGTTCACCGCCGAATCGGCGGGCCGGCGCGAAGTGCTGCTCGAGCTGCTGGAGCGGCTCAAGCTGCGCCCGCAGAACGTCGAGAGCTGGGCCGAGTTCGTCAGCAGCGCCGCACGCCTGGCGATCACCATCGCGCCGCTGGACGATGGCCTGCAACTGCAAGACCCTGAGCTGGCGCTGATTGCCGAAAGCCCGCTGTTCGGCCAGCGCGTGATGCAGCGCCGGCGCCGCGAGAAACGCGGCGAAGCGGCCAACGATGCGGTGATCAAGAACCTCACCGAGCTGCGCGAAGGCGCGCCGGTGGTGCACATCGACCATGGCGTGGGCCGCTACCTGGGCCTGGCGACCCTGGAAATCGACGGCCAGGCCGCAGAATTTCTCACCCTCGAATATGCCGAAGGCGCCAAGCTTTACGTGCCGGTGGCCAACCTGCACCTTGATCGCCCGCTACACCGGCAGTGACGATGCCCTGGCGCCGCTGCACCGGCTCGGTTCGGAAACCTGGCAGAAGGCCAAGCGCAAGGCGGCCGAGCAGGTCCGCGATGTCGCTGCCGAGCTGCTCGACATCTATGCCCGCCGCGCCGCGCGGGTGGGCCACGCGTTTGCCGACCCTGCGGCGGACTACGCCACCTTCAGCGCCGGCTTCCCGTTCGAAGAAACCCCCGACCAGCAGTCGGCCATCGAAGCGGTGCGCCAGGACATGCTGGCCGCCAAACCCATGGACCGCCTGGTCTGTGGCGACGTCGGTTTCGGCAAGACCGAGGTGGCCATGCGCGCGGCGTTCATCGCCGTGCACAGCGGCCGCCAGGTGGCCCTGCTGGTGCCCACCACCCTGCTCGCCCAGCAGCACTACAACAGCTTCCGCGACCGCTTCGCCGACTGGCCGGTGAAAGTCGAGGTCATGAGTCGCTTCAAGTCGGCCAAGGATGTGGCGGCCGCTGCAGCCGAGCTTGCCGACGGCAAGATCGACATTCTCATCGGCACCCACAAGCTGTTGCAGGACGACGTGCGCTTCAAGGACCTGGGCCTGGTCATCATCGACGAAGAGCACCGCTTCGGTGTGCGCCAGAAGGAACAGCTCAAGGCGCTGCGCAGCGAGGTCGACATCCTGACCCTCACCGCCACACCGATTCCGCGTACGCTGAACATGGCCGTGGCTGGCATGCGCGACCTGTCGATCATCGCCACCCCGCCGGCACGGCGCCTGTCGGTGCGCACCTTCGTCATGGAGCAGAACAACAGCACCATCAAGGAAGCGTTGCTGCGCGAGCTGCTGCGCGGCGGCCAGGTGTACTACCTGCACAACGATGTCAAAAGCATCGAGAAATGCGCCAATGACCTCGCCGCGCTGGTGCCCGAGGCGCGCATCGGTATCGGCCATGGGCAGATGCGCGAGCGCGAGCTGGAACAGGTGATGAGCGACTTCTACCACAAGCGCTTCAACGTGCTGGTGGCCTCGACCATCATCGAAACCGGCATCGACGTGCCGAGCGCCAACACCATCGTCATCGAACGCGCCGACAAGTTCGGCCTGGCCCAGTTGCACCAGTTGCGTGGCCGGGTCGGGCGCAGTCACCACCAGGCCTATGCCTACCTGCTCACCCCACCGCGCCAGCAGGTCAGTGCCGATGCGGAAAAACGCCTGGAAGCCATCGCCAACACCCAGGACCTGGGCGCAGGCTTCGTGCTGGCCACCAACGACCTGGAAATCCGTGGCGCCGGCGAGCTGCTCGGCGAGGGCCAGAGCGGGCAGATTCAGGCAGTCGGCTTCACCCTGTACATGGAAATGCTCGAACGGGCGGTCAAGGCCATTCGCAAGGGCACCCAGCCCAACCTTGAGCAGCCGCTGGGCGGCGGCCCGGAGATCAACCTGCGCCTGCCGGCGCTGATCCCCGAGGATTATCTGCCGGACGTGCATGCCCGGCTGATCCTGTACAAACGCATCGCCTCGGCCGCCGACGAGGAAGGCCTCAAAGATCTGCAGGTGGAAATGATCGACCGTTTCGGCCTGCTGCCGGAGCCGACCAAGAACCTGATTCGCCTGACCCTGCTGAAATTGCAGGCCGAAAAACTCGGCATCAAGAAAGTCGATGGCGGGCCGAACGGCGGCAAGATCGAGTTCGAGGCCGAAACGCCGGTCGATCCGCTGACCCTGATCAAGCTGATCCAGGGCCAGCCCAAGCGCTACAAGTTCGAGGGCGCCACGCAGTTCCGCTTCCTCGTACCGATGGAACGCGCCGACGAGCGCTTCTCGACCCTCGAGGCGCTGTTCGAGCGCCTGACACCACCGACTGCCTGAAGGAATCTCCATGCGTGCCATTCGTTGCCTGAGCCTGCTGCTGGCCCTCGCTGCCCCCCTCGCCAGCGCTGACGGCCTGTATCAGGTCGAGATGATGTTGATCAGGCAGAATGCCGTGCCCGCCCAGGCCAGCGCCCCCGCCCCCGCCCACTGGCGTGAGGGCGCCACGCCGCTTGCGGCCGACGCCGAGCGCCCAGGCCGGCTCAACGGCGAGCTCGAGCGCCTGCAAGGCAATCCTGAGTACAGCGTGCTGCTGCATAAGTCGTGGGAGCAATCGCTTGGCGCGCAGCCGAGCCTGATCGCCCTCAGTGGCGGCGAATCGAGCTATGGCCGCTTCCCCATCGAAGGCACGCTGAGCCTTGCCGAAGGTCGCTTCATCGCGGCCCAGGCGCGCTTCTGGGTCAACCAGCTCGACGGCAATGGGCGGGTGATCGAAAGCGAACAGTTCCGCCAGAGCAACGCCAACGTCAAACGCGCCCAGCTCAACTTCCTCGACGGTGGTCATCTGGCGCTGCTGCTCAAGGTCACCCCCGTCGGCGGTCGGCAACCGGCGCCGGTCGATACTGACCTGCTGGAGCAGTGACGGTGGCCGAGCCGCGCGCCCTGACCCTGCTTCGTCACTCCGACACCTGGACCGAGCAGTTCGATCCACGGACCTTGAAGCGCGGCGCCGAGTACGCTCGCCAGGGCCGATCGAGGCTCATCAAGATCGACGATCTGTCGATCATCGCCCGCTGCGAAGGCTCGGGGGCCGAGTTCTACCAGCAGTCCATCAACCTCATCGCCCAGCCGACTGGCCTGCGGTTGATCTGCCGGTGCAGTTGCCCGGTGCAAGGCAACTGCAAGCACAGTGCTGCGGCACTGTACACCTTGCAGGCGCAGGCCCAGGCCAGTGCCGGCGATGATCCGTCGCAGCAACTGCCGCCGGAGCTCAACTCCTGGATGACCGGCCTGGAGAACCCGACCAGCAGCGATGCCGCCAGACCCGACAGCAAGGGACGGGCGCTGTATTACCAGGTCGGGATGGATGATCCTCAGTGCTACCTGCAGGTGCACAAAGGTGTGCTCGACAGCGCCGGCGAGCTGGAGCTGACCCCGGTCAAGTCGCTGCCCGAACTGGTCTACTACCCACCGCGTTATGTGAGCGACGGCGATAAACGCCTGCTGCGCCTGCTGGAAAGCCACCGCCCACATGGCACATTGCAGTCAAGGATTGCCCTGCATGGCGCCGAAGGCGCGGAAATCCTCGAATACGCCTTGGCAACCGGGCGCCTGTTGTGGGCACCGCAGTTGCCAGCCTTGACCCCAGGCCCCGCGCGCAGCGCAGCGTTTCGCTGGTTGCGCAGTGACAGCGGTCACTACCGGGGCGCCTGGTTCGAGGGTGACAGCGCGCTCGAACAGGTGTTACCGCTGGCGCCCTTGTTCTACCTCGACAGCCAACAGCGCCTGCTGGGCAAGCTTGAGCACGAGCTCGACCCCTTCATCGCTACGCAGTTGTCCCAGGCGCCGAGCGTGCCCGAGCATTTGATCGTGCCGCTGAGCCATCGCCTCAACGCGCTCAATCGTCAGGTGCCGACCCCTACCCAGGTACGCAGTGAGCGCCTCGATGACGTGCAGCCGGTACCGCACCTGACCTTGGGCAGCATCGAGTTCAGCGCCTACGCCACCAAGACCGGACGCATGCAGCGGCAGATGCAGCACCGCGCAGCGCTGTCGTTCGACTACCTGGGCGTGCGCGCCAGCGGCAGTAGCGACAAACCGCTGACCCGCCTGCAGGATGCCGTCAGCCAGCGCATCGAGCGCCAGCCGAAGGCGGAAAACGCTGCGCGCAAGGAGCTGCGAGACCTTGGCTTCAAACCTGCCACACGCCAGAGCAAGGCGCTGCCCGACAGCGCTGGTGAGATGCTGCAACTGCCTGACGATGAAGCCTGGCTGAAGGTGTCCCGCGAGGCGTTGCCACGCCTGCGCGAAGCGGGATGGGTGATCGACGTGCAGCGCGACTTCTCGTTCAACCTACACAGCGTCGAGGACTGGTATGCCGACATCGACGAAGCCTCGGGCCGCGAATGGTTCGACCTGGAGCTAGGCATCGTCGTCGATGGCCAACGCCATAGCCTGCTGCCCATCGTCCTGCAACTGCTGCGCAGCAACCCGGAACTGCTGCGCCAGGGCGAACTGGCACGGCGTGGCGACGATGATCACCTGCTGGTCGATCTCAACCAGCATCGCCCGGAAGGCCCGGCCATGCGTGTCGCCCTGCCCTACGGTCGCCTGCGCACGCTGATGGCGACCTTGGGCGATCTGTTCCACGGCGACGATCCCGGCAATGGGCAGATCCGCCTGGATCGCGCTGACGCCGCGCGCCTCAACCAGCTCGACGCGCTGCCGCTGAAATGGCAAGGCGGCGAAGCGCTGCGCACCCTTGGCCAGCGCCTGCGTGATGCGCGCGAACTGGAAGTAGCGCCCCCTGAGCGACTCATGGCCAGCCTGCGACCTTACCAGCAGCAGGGCCTGAACTGGCTGCAGGCGCTGCGTGAGCTAGGTGTGGGCGGCGTGCTGGGCGATGACATGGGCCTGGGCAAGACCTTGCAGACTCTGGCCCATCTGCTTCTGGAGAAGCAGGCCGGGCGCCTGCAGCGACCCGCCCTGGTCGTGCTGCCCACCAGCCTGGTGCCGAACTGGATCGACGAAGCGCAGCGCTTCGCCCCCGACCTGCGCGTGCTCAGCCTGCACGGCCCAGGCCGCAGCAAGTATTTCGCACAGCTTGCCGAGTACGACCTGGTGCTCACCACCTACGCCCTGGTACCACGCGACCTCGAACACCTGCGCGGGCAACCCTGGCATGTGCTGGTGCTCGACGAAGCGCAGAACATCAAGAGCAGCACCAGCAAGGCCGCCAGTGCGCTGCGAGAATTGCAGGCCCAGCAGCGTGTCTGCCTGAGCGGTACACCGGTGGAGAACAACCTGGGCGAGCTGTGGTCGCTGTTCCACTTCCTCATGCCAGGGTGGCTCGGCGATCAGAAAGCTTTCAACCGCGACTACCGTACACCCATCGAGCGCCACGGCGACACTGAGCGCATGGCCCACCTGGCCCGGCGCATCAGGCCGTTTTTGTTGCGCCGTACCAAGGAAGACGTCGCCCGCGACCTGCCGCCCAAGACCGAGATGATTCACTGGGTCGAGCTCAGCGATGCCCAGCGCGATACCTATGAAGCGGTGCGCGTGGCGATGGACGAGAAAGTGCGTGACGAGATCGCCCGCAACGGTGCGGCGCGCAGCCAGATCGTCATTCTCGATGCGCTGCTCAAGCTGCGCCAGGTGTGCTGCGACCTGCGCCTGGTCAAGAGCAGCCAACTGAAGCCCGCCCAGCACGAGACCGGCAAGCTCGGCAGCCTGCTGCAGATGCTCGACGAGCTGCTGAGTGAAGGACGGCGAATCTTGCTGTTCTCGCAGTTCACCTCGATGCTGGCACTGATCGAGCAGGCGCTGGTCAAGCGTGGTATTCGCTACAGCCTGCTCACAGGCGACACCCGCGACCGCCGCGCGCCGGTGACGGCCTTCCAGAACGGCGACAGCGAAGTGTTCCTGATCAGCCTCAAGGCTGGGGGCACTGGACTGAACCTGACCGCCGCCGACACGGTGATCCACTACGACCCCTGGTGGAACCCGGCCAGCGAAAACCAGGCCACCGACCGCGCCTACCGCATCGGCCAGGACAAGCCCGTGTT
This sequence comes from Pseudomonas cremoricolorata, assembly GCF_000759535.1. Taxonomy (NCBI): domain Bacteria; kingdom Pseudomonadati; phylum Pseudomonadota; class Gammaproteobacteria; order Pseudomonadales; family Pseudomonadaceae; genus Pseudomonas; species Pseudomonas cremoricolorata. The sequence continues at coordinate 4,334,102 of NZ_CP009455.1, forward strand.
CGTCTTCAAGCTGATCACCCGCGGCACGGTGGAGGAAAAGATTCAGCAACTGCAGCAAGACAAGGCCGCGCTGGCCGCAGGCCTGCTGGGTGACGAGCAGGCCGGGCAATGGCGTATGAGCGACGACGATATCGAGGCGCTGTTCGCACCGCTACCGCCGCGGCGCGCGCGGTAGGGGCAGCTGCAAGCTGCAAGCTGCAAGCTGCAAGCTGCAAGCTGCAAGCTGCAAGTCAGAGCCTAACCTGAGCTTGCTGCTTATGGCTCGCCGCTCACTGCGCGCGGCGCAGTGCCTCCAACGCCTGGAGCCAGCGGGGCTGTTCGCGGTAGTCGGTGCGGGGGAATCCGCGACCGCGCATGCTGGCGATGCGGGGTGAGGGCTGTACCTGCAGGCGCTGGGCGGCGCTCAGGGCCAGTTCGGCGGCGGCGCGGTCATTGCAGACCAGCCCCATGTCGCACCCGGCGCTCAAGGCGGCTTCGATCCGACTGGCGGCATCGCCCGCCACATGGGCACCGGCCATCGACAGGTCATCGCTGAAAATCACTCCAGTGAAGCCCAGCTCGCCGCGCAGGATGTCCTGCAGCCAACGCCGCGAGAATCCGGCCGGCTGATTGTCCACCTGGGGATAGATGACATGCGCCGGCATCACGGCGGCCAGCTGTCCGCTCAGGTGCTTGAACGGCAGCAGATCGGCCTGGCGCAGTTGCTCGAGGCTGCGCTCGTCGGTAGGAATGGCGACATGCGAGTCGGCCTCGGCCCAGCCATGGCCAGGGAAATGCTTGCCACAGGCAGCCATCCCGGCAGCGTTCATGCCGCGGATGAAAGCACCGGCCAGGGCGGTGGCGCGCTGCGGATCACCCTCGAAGGCGCGGGTGCCGACCACGGCACTGCGTTGGTGATCGAGGTCCAGAACCGGCGCGAAGCTCAGGTCCAGCCCCACCGCCAGCACTTCGGTGGCCATCAGCCAGCCGCACTGCTCGGCCAGGTACTCGGCGTTGTCGTACTCGGCCAGGCTGCGCATGGCCGGCAGGCGCACGAAGCCCTGGCGCAGGCGCTGCACCCGGCCGCCTTCCTGATCCACCGCCAGAATCAGGTCGGGGCGGATGGCGCGAATCGACGCGCACAACTCACGCACCTGACGCGGGCTGTCGATGTTGCGGGCGAAGATGATCAGGCCGGCCACTTGCGGCTGACGAAGCAGGTGGCGGTCTTCGGCGGTCAGCCACAGGCCGTCGATATCCACCATCAGGGAGCCTTGCAGGCAGGCAGTCATAGGAAATCCTTGAAGACAGGAAGAATTGAAACGCAAGGTCTACGCCTTGGCTGGCGCAGGCGGGTTGACCGGTTTGCTGCGTGGGCGCAATTGCGCGTCGGCCATGGCGGCATCGCTGACGGCGGTATCGGCGCGCATGCCGGCAGCGAGGAACGGCACCATCAGGCGCATCACCTGCTCGATCGAGGTATTGATGCCGAAATCGTTCTCGGCGATGGCGCGCAGAGCCTTGATTCCGGACATGCTGAACGCGGCGGCGCCGAGCATGAAATGCACGCGCCAGAACAGCTCCAGTGGCGGAATACGGGGCGCGGCTTCGTTGACCAACAGCATGTAACGGCGGAACACCTTGCCGTACATGTCTTCCAGGTAACGTCGCAGGTGACCTTGGCTCTCGCTGAACGCAAGGCCCAGCAGGCGCATGAAGATGGAGAGGTCGTTGTTGCTGCGAGGCTGTACCGCCAGGGCCTGGTCGACCAGCATTTCCAGCAGCTCTTCGAGGCTCGGCTTGAGCTCGGGGCGCGCCTGGCGCCGCTCCAGCTCACGTTCCAAGCTTGCGCAGAACGGCCCGAGAAAACGCGAGAAGACCGCCTGGATCAGCGCTTTCTTCGAGCCGAAGTGGTAATTTACCGCCGCCAGGTTGACCCCGGCCTTGCTGGTAATCAGCCGCAGCGAGGTTTCTGCAAAGCCTCGTTCCGCGAACAGCTGCTCGGCAGCGTCGAGAATGCGTTCAACGGTTTCGGATTGGGCCATTACCTGATTCCACTCGCCAGACAAACAGTTGTTTGAAACATACGTTTCAGTCTACCGCCTGTCAAGGATCGGTGACTGACCGGTCGTTATCTGACACCCCTTTCGAGGCCTGGCTCGCTAACCTGTACGCCTGCTTGTCCCTCGGCCTCACAGCGCATCGTGCCATGCCGATGGCACAGGACGCTTGCAGCCGCCCAACTACTGTATATAATCCCAGTCACTGGATAAAAAGACAGAGCGCCCGCCATGTTGAAACTGACGCCACGCCAAGCCGAGATCCTCGCCTTCATCAAACGCTGCCTCGAAGACAATGGCTTTCCCCCTACCCGCGCTGAAATCGCCCAGGAGCTGGGGTTCAAGTCGCCGAATGCGGCTGAAGAACATCTCAAGGCCCTGGCCCGCAAGGGCGCCATCGAAATGACCCCGGGCGCATCCCGCGGCATTCGCATTCCTGGCCTTGAGGCCAAGCCTGAAGACTCCAGCCTGCCGATCGTCGGCCGGGTCGCCGCCGGCGCGCCGATTCTCGCCGAACAGCATATCGAGCAATCCTGCAACATCAGCCCCGACTTCTTCAATCCGCGTGCCGATTATCTGCTGCGGGTGCACGGTACCAGCATGAAGGACATCGGCATTTTCGATGGTGACCTGCTCGCCGTGCACACCTGCCGTGAGGCCCGCAACGGCCAGATTGTCGTCGCGCGTATCGGCGACGAAGTCACGGTCAAGCGCTTCAAGCGCGAAGGCAGCAAGGTCTGGCTGATTGCAGAAAACCCTGAATTTGCGCCCATCGAGGTCGACCTGAAGGATCAGGAACTGGTCATCGAAGGCCTGAGTGTTGGCGTGATTCGCCGCTGATCGAGGAACCCCTGATGCAGACATCCACCCACGCACCCGAGCACAGCCAGTTGTCACTGTTCGAAGCCTTTCTGGCCCAGCCCGTGCTGCCCGGCCTCAAGGTCCGCGAACCGGCCGGAGAGTACTTCGAGCCCGACCTGTTCAGCGAGCTGACCCTGCGCGGTGCGTCGGGCCCCTGCCACAGCCTGTTGGCCCCGGTACTCAGAGAGCTCAGCGAAGAAGATGACACCCGCTGGCTGACCCTCATCGCGCCTCCTGCCAGCCTGACTCAGGCCTGGCTGCGCCATGCCGGGCTTAACCGTGAACGCATCCTGCTGCTGCAACCACGCACCGGTCAAAGCGCCCTGCACCTGGCCGCAGAAGCGCTGCGCCTGGGCCGTAGCCACACTGTGGTCAGCTGGCTTGGCAGCCTCAATGCCTCTGCCCGCCAACTGCTGATCCGCTCTGCCAGTGCCGGAAACGCACAAAGCCTGAACATCCGCATCGGCTGATGTCCAGGCTTTGCCTGTATCGCTGAATGAATCACCTTCCAACCCCTTGAGCGCCACGCACGATCAGTGCAGTACGCGGGGGCCTTCTTCGCGCTCGAGTTCGCCTTCGACCAAACGGCCAGCCATCTGCACGCCCACGCTGAGCATGGCTTTGGCGACTTCGACGTGCTGTCCTTGCAGAAATACCTTGGCGTCTTCAGAGAAACTCAAGGTCACCAATGACCCTTCATCTTCGGCGCGGCGTAGCTCGATGCGGCCATCCGGCAACTCGACAATTTCAAGAAACGACGTTGACATAAAGGGCTGTTCTCCACTAAAGGCGTGCATTGTAACAGCCACTGCCGGGATCAGCACTCACTCAACGCGTCACGAAAACGTCGCACAACGTCCTTGAGCTGGCTGCGCCATTCCTGCAATTGCTCATGGCGAAGCGTTGGCGACTCTGGCTCATCCAGGTTCACGGCCTGGATCAGCGGCTGGGTAACGTCACCCTTGGCGACTTTCACCGCGACCGGCGGTCGGAACAAATCTTCATAAGCATTGAGCAAACGCGCCAGCCAGGTTTCCCGCTGCGCGGCCAGTTCGAGCATTTCGGCCATTTCCGGGATGCGCAGTTCGCGCAGCGCCGAGTCGTTCAACAACGCACGGGCATCGCGACCGCCCTCCTCCAGGCGATAAAAGCCTGCAATCTCGTGACACAACCCCAGCAGTGCGCCGTACAGGTGAAACACAGCCGCCTCGCGCTCCGCCTGAACCAGGCCCTGGGCATTGAGCGCGCGGCTCTGCTGCGCCTTGGCCATCGATTCCAGCGCCAGGCCGGCGAAGAACAGTTTCTGATTGGTACGGGTGTAGCGTTCCTGGGCCATGGACGGGATTCCCTGAATGGATAAGGTCAGAGCCGCAGTGTCAGCGACATCGCCAGGCGGCGGCAAGCGCAAACGCATCGGGGGCAAGCAGGTTTCCCCGCTTGCCCCCGATTGGACTGCTCAGCTCACGCTCAGCGTTTGTCTTCGACCTTCCACGTCTTGCCGTCGTAGAAGGCCTTCCAGCCCGTGGGTTTGCCCTCGACCTCGGTCTGCACGTATTGCTCCTTGGTCTTGCGGCTGTAGCGAATCACACTCGGACGACCTTCCGGATCGTGCTGCGGTGCATCACAGAGGAAGTGGTACTTGGCATCGATTTCAGCCTTGTGCGGCACGATCTCCTTGACCAGCGGCGCACGGGTCTCGCGGTTCTTGGGGAACTGACTGGCCGCCAGGAACAGCCCGGATGCACCGTCACGCAGTACGTAGGTGTCGTCGACCTTCTCGCACTTGAGCTCAGGCATCTCCACCTTGTCCATCTTCGGCGGCGCCGCTTCGCCGCTCTTGAGCAGCTTGCGGGTGTTCTTGCACGCAGGGTTGGTGCAACCGAAGAACTTGCCGAAGCGGCCAGTCTTGAGCTGCATCTCACTGCCGCACTTGTCGCATTCCAGGCTCGGGCCTTCGTAGCCCTTGATGCGGTAGCTGCCTTCCTCGATCTCGTAGCCTGGGCAATCCGGGTTGTTGCCGCAGATATGCAGCTTGTGCTTCTCGTCGAGCAGGTACGCATCCATGGCCGTGGCACAGATTGGGCAACGGTGCTTGGCGCGCAGCACCCGCGACTCGGACTCGCCCTCGTCGTCGGCAGCGATCTCGTCGCCCGGCACTAGGTTGACCGTGGCCTTGCAACGCTCCTTGGGCGGCAGGCTGTAGCCCGAGCAACCGAGGAACACACCGGTGGACGCGGTGCGGATCATCATCGGCCGACCGCATTCCTTGCAGGCAATGTTGGTCAGGGTTGGCTGGTTGGCACGCATGCCGTTTTCGTTGGCTTCAGCGGTCAGCAGCTTCTGGCTGAAGTCGCCATAGAATTCGTCGAGGACGTTCTTCCAGTCGCGTTCGCCGTGGGCGACGTCATCGAGGTTCTCTTCCATGCCGGCGGTGAAGCCGTAGTCCATCAGGTTGGAGAAGCTTTCCGAGAGACGCTCGGTGACGATGTCGCCCATCTTCTCGGAATAGAAGCGGCGATTGTGCAGGGTCACGTAACCGCGGTCCTGGATGGTGGAAATGATCGCCGCATAGGTCGAAGGACGACCGATACCGCGTTTTTCCATTTCCTTGACCAGGCTGGCTTCGGTGAAGCGCGCCGGCGGCTTGGTGAAATGCTGGCTGGGGTCGAGTTCGAGCAGCTTCAGCGCCTCGCCCTGGGCCATTTCCGGCAGCACGTCGTCTTCGCCAGGCTTGCTCTGTTGCGGCAACACACGGGTGTAACCATCGAACTTGAGGATGCGGCCCTTGGCCCGCAGCTCGAAGTCGCCGGCCACCGCGGTGATGCTGGTGGACAGGTACTGCGCCGGTGGCATCTGGCAGGCCAGGAACTGGCGCCAGATCAGCTCGTACAGGCGCTCGGCATCACGCTCCATGCCACTGAGCTTGCTTGGGTGGGTATTGACCTCGGACGGACGAATCGCTTCGTGCGCCTCCTGGGCACCCTGCTTGCTGCCATAGACGATCGGCGCTGCGGGCAGGTACTGACTGCCAAATTCGCGCTCGATATAGCTGCGGGCCATTTCCACGGCATCGGTCGACAGGTTGGTCGAGTCGGTACGCATGTAGGTGATGTAGCCGGCCTCATACAAGCGCTGGGCCATCATCATGGTCTTCTTCACGCCGAAGCCCAGACGGTTGCTGGCGGCCTGCTGCAGGGTCGAGGTGATGAATGGCGCCGACGGCTTGCTGCTGGTCGGGCGGTCTTCGCGCTTGCTGACGCTGTAGCTGGAGACCTTGAGGGCGTCCAGGGCGGCCATGGCCTGGGCCTGGTTCAGCGGCTTGAAGGCCTCGCCGTTGTGCCGCGCCACTTCGAAGCGCACCTTGGCGTTCTTGGCGCTGCTCAGATCGGCGTGGATTTCCCAGTATTCCTCAGGGTTGAATGCGCGGATTTCCCGCTCACGCTCGACCACCAGCTTGACCGCCACCGACTGCACACGCCCGGCCGAGAGGCCGCGGGCGATCTTGGCCCACAGCAGCGGCGAGACCATGTAGCCCACCACGCGATCGAGGAAGCGCCGCGCCTGCTGGGCATTGACGCGGTCGATGTCGAGTTCGCCCGGTTGCGAGAACGCTTCCTGAATGGCTTTCTGGGTGATTTCGTTGAACACCACGCGCTTGTAGCGGGTGTCATCGCCGCCGATGGCCTCGCGCAGGTGCCAGGCGATGGCCTCCCCCTCGCGGTCCAAGTCGGTTGCGAGATAGATGGTGTCGGCATCCTTGGCCAGACGACGCAGTTCGTCGATGACCTTTTCCTTGCCGGGAAGGATTTCGTACTTGGCCTTCCAGCCCGATTCGGGGTCGACGCCCATGCGCGCCACCAGCTGGCGACGGGCCTTTTCCTTCGGCGTGAGTACCGGTGCGTCGGGCGCGGCCTTGCCGCGTTTGGCGGCCGGCTCCTTGGAGGCGCTAGCCGAACCGCTGGTGGGGAGGTCGCGGATATGGCCGATACTCGACTTCACCACGTACTGGCTGCCCAGGTACTTGTTGATGGTCTTGGCCTTGGCCGGGGATTCCACAATGACCAGCGATTTGCCCATGGATCGGAATATTCCTGAATCTGAAGATGAAAAACGCGCCAGGTGCCGGACGCGGCACCGCTATATATAGTGGCGACAGAGTGAGGTCAAGCGCAGTCGTCTAGGCCTCGGTCGCAGGCGGCAGGTCAAAACGCCCTGCTTCAGCGGTCAGCAGAGCAAAGCGCGGCACCTGCTCACCGTCAACCTCGACGGTCTCGAGAAACATCGCGAGCGGCCGCACCCACAGGCCGAAATCGCCATACAGGCACTGGTAGACGACCACCCACTCTTCGTTCTCCGAATGCCTTGCGGTGCCGAATACGCGGTACTCAGGCCCTTTGTAATGACGGTAAATGCCTGGTTGTACCTGCATGTGACACTCCTGCTGAAACTGCGTGAAAAACAAAAACCGGGGCACTAGGCCCCGGCTGCTGTGACAACGACGCGATCAGACGCGTTCGAACACAGTGGTGATGCCCTGACCCAGGCCGATGCACATGGTTGCCACGCCCAAGGTGCCGCCGTTCTGCTTCATGACGTTGAGCAAGGTGCCGGAAATTCGCGCACCTGAGCAACCGAACGGATGGCCCAAGGCAATTGCGCCGCCGTGCAGGTTAACCTTCTCATTCATCTTGTCGAGCACTTTCAAATCTTTCAGTACCGGCAGGGCCTGTGCAGCGAAGGCTTCGTTGAGCTCGAAGTAGTCGATGTCGGCGATGCTCAGACCCGCGCGCTTGAGCGCTTTCTGCGTCGCCGGCACCGGACCGTAACCCATGATCGCCGGGTCGACACCGGCCACTGCCATCGAACGCAGCACCGCCAGCGGCTCGATGCCCAGGTCCATGGCGCGCTGCCCCGACATGACGATCATGCACGAGGCGCCGTCGGTGATTTGCGAGGAGCTGCCTGCCGTCACGGTGCCGCCCTTGGGGTTGAAGGCCGGCTTCAGCGCCGCCAGACCTTCCAGGGTGGTTTCCGGACGAATGGTTTCATCGAAGTCGAAGACCTTGAGGAAACCGTCGGCGTCATGCCCCTGCATGGGGATGATCTCGTCCTTGAACTTGCCCTCGACCGTGGCCTTGTGCGCCAGCTGGTGCGAGCGCAGGGCGAACTGGTCCTGCTGCTCGCGGCTGATGCCGTGCATCTTGCCGAGCATTTCCGCGGTCAGGCCCATCATGCCCGAGGCCTTGGCCGCGTGCAGCGACAGGTGCGGGTTGGGATCGACGCCATGCATCATGCTCACATGGCCCATGTGCTCGACACCGCCGATGACGAACACGTCACCGTTGCCGGTCATGATCGCCTGGGCCGCGGTGTGCAGCGCGCTCATCGACGAGCCGCACAGACGGCTGACGGTCTGCGCCGACGAGGTGTGCGGAATCGGCGTCATCAGCGAGGCCATGCGGGCGATGTTCCAGCCCTGTTCCAGGGTCTGGTTGACGCAGCCCCAGATGACATCTTCGACTTCTTTCGGATCGACCTTGGGGTTGCGTTCCAACACCTTGGTGATCAGTTGCGCCGACAGGTCTTCGGCGCGGGTATTGCGATGCATGCCACCCTTGGAGCGGCCCATGGGCGTACGACCGAAGTCGACGATCACCACGTCTCTTGGATTCAGGCTCATATCAAATCTCTCGCTCTAGCTGTTGACCGCTCAGTTGAAGAAACGCTGGCCGCTGGCGGCCATTTCGCGCAGCTTGGCGGTCGGGTGGTACAGCGGCCCCAGGTCGGCATAGCGATCGGCCAGGGCGACGAATTCGGCAACACCGACCGAGTCGATGTAGCGCAGCGCACCGCCGCGGAAGGGAGGGAAGCCAATACCGTAGACCAGGCCCATGTCCGCCTCGGCGGCGGTTTCGACGATGCCGTCTTCCAGGCAGCGCACGACCTCCAGGCAAAGCGGGATCATCATCCAGTTGATGATGTCGTCATCGCTCAGCTCGCGATGCTCGTAGATCACCGGTTTAAGCACATCGAGCACGCTCGGGTCGGCGACTTTCTTCGGCTTGCCGCGCTTGTCGGTCTCGTAGGCGTAGAAGCCCTTGCCGTTTTTCTGGCCCAGGCGCTTGGCCTCGTACAAGGCATCGATCGCCGAGCGGCGCTCGTCCTTCATGCGGTCCGGGAAGCCGTCGGCCATGACGTCGCGGCCATGGTGACCGGTGTCGATACCGACCACGTCCATCAGGTACGCCGGGCCCATGGGCCAGCCAAACTTCTCCATCACCTTGTCGATGCGCACGAAGTCGACACCGGCGCTGACCAGCCGGGCGAAGCCGCCGAAATACGGGAACAGCACGCGGTTGACCAAAAAGCCCGGGCAGTCGTTGACCACGATCGGGTTCTTGCCCATTTTCTTGGCGTAGGCCACGGTGGTGGCGACGGCCACATCGCTGGACTTCTCGCCACGGATCACTTCCACCAGCGGCATCATGTGCACCGGATTGAAGAAGTGCATGCCGACGAAGTTTTCCGGACGTTTCAGCGCCTGGGCCAGAAGATTGATGGAGATCGTCGAGGTGTTGGAGGCCAGGATGGTGTCTTCCTTCACCTGCCCTTCGACCTCGGCCAGCACGGCCTGCTTGACCTTGGGGTTCTCGACCACCGCTTCGACCACGATGTCGACGTTGGCGAAGTCGCCATACGACAGCACCGGGCGAATCGCATTGAGCGCTTCGGCCATCTTCGCTGGAGTCAGGCGGCCTTTTTCCACGCGATTGCCGAGCAGCTTGGACGCTTCGTTGAGCCCCAACTGAATGGCTTCTTCGCGGATGTCCTTCATCAGGATCGGCGTACCCTTGACCGCCGACTGGTAGGCGATGCCGCCGCCCATGATACCGGCACCGAGCACAGCCGCCTGTTGCACGTCGCGGGCGATCTGGTCGTGGGCCTTGGCCTTGCGCTTGAGCTCCTGGTCGTTGAGGAACAGGCCGATCAGGCTTTCGGCGACCGAGGTCTTGGCCAGCTTGGCGAAGCCTGCGGCCTCGACTTCCAGGGCCTTGTCACGGCCGAAGTTGGCCGCTTTCTGGATCGACTTGATCGCCTCGACCGGGGCCGGGTAATTCGGCCCGGCCTGACCTGCGACGAAGCCCTTGGCGGTTTCGAACGCCATCATCTGCTCGATGGCATTGAGCTTGAGCTTGTCGAGCTTGGGCTGGCGCTTGGCCTTGAAGTCCAGCTCACCGGAAATGGCGCGCTTGGCCAGATCGAGGGCCGCAGCCTGGAGCAGTTCGGGCGCCACCACGGCGTCTACCGCGCCGACCTTGAGGGCATCGTCTGCGCCGTTTTCCTTGCCGGCGGCAATCCACTCGATGGCATTGTCCGGGCCGATCAGGCGCGGCAGGCGCACGGTGCCGCCAAAGCCTGGGTAGATGCCCAGTTTGACTTCCGGCAGGCCAATCTTGGCGCTGCTGGCCATGACTCGGTAGTCGGCAGCCAGGCACATTTCCAGACCGCCGCCCAGGGCGATGCCATTGATCGCGGCGACGGTGGGCACCGCGAGGTCTTCGAAGGCGCTGAAGATGCGGTTGGCCTGCAGGCTGCCGGCGACCAGCTCAGCTTCGGGCAGCTTGAAGTTGTCGACGAACTCGGTGATGTCGGCGCCGACGATGAACACGTCCTTGCCGCTGCTGACGATCACGCCCTTGACCGAGGCATCGGCACTGATGGCCTCGATGGCCTGACGCAATTCTTCGAGGGTGAGACGGTTGAACTTGTTGACGGACTCACCCTTGAGGTCGAACTGCAGTTCGACGATGCCGCTTTCAAGAGCCTTAACCGTGATGGCTTTACCTTCGTAAATCATCAACTGATCTCCACGATATGGAAGCTGAACTGTACCCACTGGTCTCTGGAGAACCGCGGCCATGACGCCGCGTTTACCAGGCACACCCGCCAGCAGGCTGTTCGGGATTCTGTACAAGCGTCTTCAGAGACAAACGCTCAATTCATACGCCCGTTTGATTTGGGTCGGCACAGATTCTGCGAAATGTGCAGGGTTGTCAAATGCCCGACGCGCTGGGGAAATGGCGACCTTGCAGTCAGTTTGTAGCCGTTCGGTTCCCGCCTGCGCAACGCTGATCACCGGGCATTCACACAGAGCATGGGACCACGCCAATGTGGCAAACGCTGCAGCGACACCCTGCAGTTGCCAAACAACGGCTATAGTCTGGTGGCTTCCGGCCTGCCTGGCCTTTCTGCGCAAGCAGAACGCATCGCGGGGCCGCAGCGTTCGCCGTTTCGATCAATGATTGATGACGGCGAACGCTGCGGCCCCGCGATGTCGTTATGCGGGTCTAACTATTGGGTAGCCAGATGTTTCAGGCGAGGGTATCGAGGGCCTGCTTGATGGACTCCACCACGCCCTCGTCGCCACGCTCGCCCCAGTACAGGGCAATCATGCGCGGGTCGGCTTCGACCTTGTAGACGCTCTCAGGCAGGGTGGCGAACACGCTCAGCAGGTGCGCCTGGCTGCATTCCTCACGCCACTGGTTCCACCACACGCCGGGGCTGACTTGCCAGTAGCTCCAGGCATCCTGCCGCCCGGCGCGGCGTCCACGGTGATACTGCGGGCAGGGGCTGGGGGGTTGCTTTTCCAGCCAGTGCGGCCACTGCTGCGGCGCCAGCTGCATGGCCAGGCCCGCCCGCCGCCCTTCAAGCCGCAGGTCCATCTGCCGGCTCTGCTTGCGCGAAGGGCGTAGCCAGGCCAGCGGGCTCAAGATCAGCCCGAGGATTGACACCACTAGCCAGAAAGTCATATCTGTACGTCCCCTGAAGCGTTGCGAATGAGCGTGCCAGTGCCGATTGCGGCAAGCGGCTCGAAAGCGACCATACTTCCATTACCCCGACTGTCAGGAGCGCCGCTCATGTCCTATACCCATCTTCTGGTCGCCGTCGATCTGACGGAAGAGTGCGACCCGGTGATCAAACGCGCCATGGCCATTGCCGGGCCGAACGGCGCCAAGGTGTCGCTGGTGCACATCGTCGAACCGATGGCGATGGCCTTCGGCGGTGACGTGCCGATGGACCTGTCGCAGTTGCAGCAACAGCAGTTCGATCAGGCCAAGGAGCGCATGGCCCACCTGTTCGCCAAATACCCTGACATCAAGCAAGGCGCCTCTCACCTCGTCTACGGTCAGCCACGCCAGGAAATTCATCATTTCGCAAAGGAGAAACAGTGCGATCTGATCGTCGTCGGCAGCCACGGCCGCCACGGCCTGGCGCTGCTGCTGGGCTCGACAGCCAATGACGTACTGCACGGTGCGCCATGCGATGTTCTGGCCGTGAGTCTGCAGAAAAAAGCAGAGTGATCATCGGGCGGCGCTCATCGGGGCGCCGCAGCTTCTCCAGCAACCGTTCCTGCCGTCAGCCTTCCAGTTCGGCCCAACGCTCCACCAGCCCATCGAGCTCAGCCTGTAACTGCTCCAGTTGCACCAGCACCGCCGTGGTTTCGCCAATCGGCCGCTGGTAGAACCCCGCATCAGCGATCTCGGCCTGCACGGCCGCCATTTTCTGCTCCAGCGCATCGATCTGCAGCGGCAACTGCTCGAGCTCGCGCTGCAGCTTGTAGCTGAGCTTCTTCTTGCTACCATCGGCCTCGGCCACCGCCGCAACCGCAGCGGGCGCCGGCTCGGCAACCTTCGCCACCACCGCGCTGTTGAGCTCGGACTTGCCACCCTTGCTCTCGGTCACGCCCAGCAGGCGCGGCGAGCCGCCTTGGCGAATCCAGTCTTCATAACCGCCGACGTACTCACGCACACGCCCTTCGCCTTCGAAGACCAGGGTGCTGGTGACCACGTTGTCGAGGAAGGCCCGGTCGTGGCTAACCATCAGCACCGTACCCTTGTAGTTGGAAAGCACTTCCTCCAGCAGCTCGAGGGTCTCGACGTCGAGGTCGTTGGTCGGTTCGTCGAGCACCAGCAGGTTGGCCGGCTTGCTGAACAGTTTTGCCAGCAGCAGCCGTGCGCGCTCACCACCGGACAGCGCCTTGACCGGGGTGCGGGCACGCTGCGGGCTGAACAAGAAGTCGCCCAGGTAGCTCAGCACGTGCCGGCTCTGCCCGTCGATCTCGATGAAGTCGCGGCCTTCGGCAAGATTGTCGATGACGGTCTTTTCCAGGTCGAGCTGATGGCGCAGCTGATCGAAATAGGCCACTTCCAGCTTGGTCCCGCGATCGACCCGGCCGCTGACCGGCTCAAGGTCGCCGAGCATCATCTTCAGCAGGGTGGTCTTGCCGGTGCCGTTGGCGCCCAGCAGGCCGATACGGTCCTGACGTTGCAGGACCATGGAGAAGTCTTTGACCAGCAGCGGCCCACCAGGGTGAGCGAAGCTGACGTTTTCCAGCTGCATGACCTGCTTGCCGGATTTTTCTGCCGCTTCGATCTGGATGTTGGCCTTGCCCTGCCGCTCACGGCGCTCGCCGCGCTCGACGCGCAGCGCCTTGAGCGCACGCACGCGGCCTTCGTTACGGGTGCGGCGGGCCTTGATGCCCTGGCGAATCCACACTTCTTCCTGGGCCAGGCGCTTGTCGAACAGTGCGTTGGCGGTTTCCTCGGCGGCCAGCGCGGCCTCTTTATGCACCAGGAAGCTGGCGTAATCGCCGTTCCAGTCGATCAGCCCACCGCGGTCGAGCTCGAGGATGCGGGTGGCGAGGTTCTGCAGGAAGGACCGGTCGTGGGTGATGAACAGCACGGCGCCACCGAAGCCCTTGAGGGCTTCTTCGAGCCAGGCGATGGCACCGATGTCGAGGTGGTTGGTCGGCTCGTCGAGCAGCAGCAGGTCAGGCTCGGAAACCAGCGCCTGGGCCAGCAGCACGCGACGCCGCCAGCCACCGGAGAGCTCGGCGAGGGTCTTGTCGGCCGGCAGTTGCAGGCGGCTCAGGGTGCTGTCGACCAGTTGCTGCAAGCGCCAGCCGTCGCGCGCTTCGAGCTCGTGCTGGACGTGCATGAGCTTGTCCAGGTCGGCGTCGCTGTGGATGTTCTGGCTCAGGTGATGGTACTGGGCGAGCAACGCGCCGACGCCATCGAGCCCCTCGGCGACGACATCGAACACGCTGCGCCCGTCAGCCACGGGCAATTCCTGCGGCAGTTCGCCGATCTTGAGCCCCGGGCTGCGCCAGATCTCGCCGTCGTCGGGCTTTTGCTCGCCCTTGACCAGGCGCAGCATGCTCGACTTGCCGGTGCCGTTGCGGCCGATGATGCACACCCGCTCGCCACGGGCGATTTGCCAGGACACCTTGTCGAGCAGCGGCATGGCGCCGAACGCGAGGGACACATCGCTGAATTTGAGAAGGGTCATGGTCGTCTCCAGAAAGCGGGCGCGCATTCTACCCGGTTTGACGCCAGGCGGCACGCGCCGGACGCGCAGTCGCGGCCCGCCGCACCCACCGCCCGTCCAGAACCCGGACGCAGCCGTGCGGAGCTTTCACCCAGCCCCGGCAAACGGCTAAGCTAGGCGCCTGTCACCCCACAGTGCTGGCTACGCCGCCACTTTTCCATGGTTCAACTGCACGGACGTATCATGCGCAGCCGCCTGTTCCCGATCATCTCTTGCCTGCTGCTCGGCGCCGCCATCACCAGCGCCGCCCAGGCCACCGACATTACTCAGCAGCGCCAGTACTACGATGAGGCCAAACGCGCCCTGGCCAAGGGCGACAAAGGCCCGTACCAGCGTTACGCCCAGGCCCTGAGCGATTATCCGCTGACGCCGTACCTGGCCTACGACGAACTGACCGCGCGCCTGAAATCGGCCAGCAACCAGGAAATCGAAGCCTTCCTCGCCGCCCACGGCGACCTGCCCCAGGCCAACTGGATGAAACTGCGCTGGTTGCGCTGGCTGGCCGAACGTGGCGAATGGGACACCTTCGCCCGCTACTACAGCCCCAAGCTCAACTTCACCGAACTCGACTGCCTCAACGGCCAGTACCAGCTCAGCCATGGCCAGCGCGCCGAGGGCTTGGCCACGGCAGAAAAACTCTGGCATGTCGGCAAGTCACAGCCGGCCGCCTGCGATGTGCTGTTCGGCATGTGGGCCGCCGAGGGTCAGCTGACCGAGGCCAAGCGCTGGGAGCGCCTGAAACTCGCCGCGCAGACCCGTAACTACGCGCTCGCCAACAGCCTGGTCAACGGCCTTGCCACCCTCAACAGCCAGGGCAAGCTGCTGATCGAGGTGGCGCAAAAGCCCGAACTGCTCAACCAGCCGTCGCGCTTCATGCCTGCCACCGAGGCGATGTCCGACATCGTCAGCCTAGGTTTGCGGCGCTTGGCCCGGCAGGATCCGGAACGGGCCATGGCGATGCTCGACGACTACGCCCAGCGCATGCACTTCTCGCGCGACGAAAAAGTCGCCATCGCCCGCGAGATCGGCCTGACCCTGGCGCGCCGCTACGATCCACGCGCGCTGCAACTGATGACCGGCTACGACCCCGACCTGCGTGACGACACGGTCAGCGAATGGCGCATGCGCCTGCTGCTGCGCCTGGGCCGCTGGCAGGACGCCTACGACCTGACCCGCCGCCTGCCGCCGGAACTGGCCGCCAGCAACCGCTGGCGCTACTGGCAGGCGCGCAGCCTGGAACTGGCCCAGCCGAACAACCCGCAAGTGCCGGCGCTGTACAAGACCGTGGCCCGCGAGCGTGATTTCTATGGCTTCCTCGCCGCCGACCGGGCGCAGACCCCGTACCAGTTGAACAACAAGCCGCTGGTGCTGAGCCAGCAACTGGTCAACAAGGTGCGCAACACCCCAGGGGTGCGCCGCGCCCTGGAATTCCATGCCCGTGGGCAGATCGTCGACGGTCGCCGCGAGTGGTACCACGTCAGCCGCCACTTCAACCGCGACGAAATGGTCGCCCAGGCGCGCCTGGCCTATGAACTGCGCTGGTACTTCCCGGCGATCCGCACCATCAGCCAGGCGCAGTACTGGGACGATCTGGACATTCGCTTCCCGATGGCGCACCGCGACACCCTGGTGCGTGAAGCCAAGGTGCGCGGGCTGCATTCGAGCTGGGTGTTCGCCATCACCCGCCAGGAAAGCGCGTTCATGGACGATGCCCGTTCTGGTGTCGGCGCCAGCGGCCTGATGCAGCTGATGCCGGCCACGGCCAAGGAAACTGCGCGCAAGTTCAGCATTCCGCTGGCCTCCCCGGCTCAGGTGCTCAACCCTGACACCAATATCCAGCTTGGCGCCGCCTACCTGAGTCAGGTGCATAGCCAGTTCAATGGCAACCGCGTGCTGGCTTCGGCGGCCTATAACGCCGGGCCGGGCCGGGTTCGACAGTGGCTGCGCGGGGCCAAGCATTTGAGCTTCGATGTGTGGGTGGAGTCGATTCCGTTCGATGAGACCCGGCAGTATGTGCAGAACGTGTTGTCGTACTCGGTGATCTACGGGCAGAAGCTCAATTCGCCGCAGCCGTTGGTGGATTGGCATGAGCGGTATTTTGATGATTTGTGAGGTGGCGGGGTTGAGAGTTGTCGGCTTTGAACGTGCAGGGTCGATGACTGTGTAGTTGTGCTGACGGCCCGGTTTCGCCTGGCGGCGACCTACTTTTTTGGGAAAAAGTAGGCAAAACCCCATGCTCCACTAGCCGGCCCTGCACTGCGCTTCGCTCCGTTCCGGGTCCCCTGCGCTCCGGTGCTCTACGGGGCGCCGCGGGCAAGGGTTGCTGCGCAACCCTAACACCTCGCGTCCTCGGCTACGCCTCGGGTGCGCTGACGCGCACGCCCCTTCGAACACCTCCGCTCCGGCCGGCTACAGTCGCGATCTGTGTCGCCTGGAGGATTGAGGTACAAGAGCCTTAGCGCGCCTGGGGCATCGCAGCTGTCGCTGCAGAGGATTGAGTGCTGGCGTCAATGTCAATCACGATGGTGAGCGGCTGCGGCCGGACTATTTAGAGTCGTGAACTTGTCGAAATCTACCTGACTGCCCGCAACCACATGGGCAAAGCGCTTTTTGTACACAGATCGCTCAGACAACACCGATCGCGACTGTAGCCGGCCTTCGTTCCGGTACTCGTAGGGCCGTGCGCGCAGCGCACCCGAGGCGTAGCCGAGGACGCGAGGTGTTAGGGTTGCGCAGCAACCCTTGCCCGCGCTGGCCCGAAGAGTGCCGGAACGCAGGGGACCCGAAACGGAGCGAAGCGCAGTGTAGGGCCGGCTAGTGGAGCACAGGGTTTTCCCCCTTTTTCCCTAAAAAGGGGGTCGCCGCAAGGCGAAACCTGCGATGCAACAGGCGCGAATAGGTGTCGATGCCGGTCCACATATCTACAGACCAGGACAAAGCCAAGCGGCTGCGGCCAGGAAGACCCTCGTAGTTCCGGGGATGGAAACGGCGCTATGACCTGTAGAGAGTCGTTGGCTCTCATGCCCCAGTCGTTCGGAAAGGTGCTCTCTGAAATCGAATAATTGGGCCGCACCGCCCCTCCCCTTGACCCACATCAACCCCCCATTAACCCCACGTTAATCCCTCCCCCCCAGCCTACGCGCACTCTCACTTTGACCAAGGCCTGTCGATGCGCGTCCTGTTGTTGTTGTTCAGTCTGCTGTTGAGCCCGCTGCTCAGCGCCAACCCGTTTGCCGCCAAGGCCGATTTCCTGCCGGTCGATCAGGCGTTTCGGGTCAGCCATGAGCGTTTGGAAGACGGTCAGCTGCGCATCGATGTGCAGATCCAGCCGGGTTACTACCTGTACCAGAAGCGCCTGAAGTTCGACGGCCTGAGCGCCGAGCAGCAGCCGGTGCTGCCGACGCCGCTGAACCATCACGACGAGTTCTTCGGCGACAGCCCGATCTACCGCGAGCACCTGCAACTGCTGATTCCAGCCGATGCCCAAGGGCAACTGCGCCTGGGCTGGCAGGGCTGCGCCGATGCGGGGTTGTGCTACCCGCCGCAAACCAGCGTCATCGACCTCGGCGGCACGGCGCCTGGCGCGGGGGCGCAGGCCAGCGATCAGGCGTTGGCAGGTTCCCTGGCAGGCGCGAGCCTGGGCTGGAGCCTGCTGGCGTTCTTCGGTCTTGGCCTGCTGCTGGCCTTCACGCCGTGCTCGCTGCCGATGCTGCCGATTCTCGCAGGGCTTGTGCTGGGCCAGGGGGCGACGCCTCGGCGCGGCTGGCTGCTGGCCGGCAGCTACGTGCTGAGCATGGCGCTGGTATATGCCGGGCTGGGCGTGGTCGCCGCGCTGTTGGGCGGCAGCCTGCAGGCCTGGTTGCAGCAACCGTGGCTACTGGCCGCGCTGGCCGGGTTGTTCGTGCTGCTGGCCTTGCCGATGTTCGGGGCCTTCGAACTGCAATTGCCGGCTGCGCTGCGCGATCGCCTCGACCGTGCTGGTCGTGGCGCCCAGGGCGGCAGTCTGTATGGCGCAGCGCTGCTCGGCGCGCTGTCGGGTCTGCTGCTCGGCCCCTGCATGACCGCGCCGTTGGCCGGTGCGCTGCTGTACATCGCGCAAAGCGGTGACGTGCTGCAAGGCGCGCTGGTGCTGTTCAGCCTGGGCCTGGGCATGGGTCTGCCGCTGCTGTTGCTGGTGACCGTGGGCAACCGCTTTCTGCCACGGCCCGGCGCGTGGATGGAACGGATCAAGGCGCTGTTCGGTTTCGTTTTCCTCGGCATGGCGCTGTACATCGCACGCACCTTGCTGCCCGAGCCACTGCTGCTGGGCCTGGCCGGGGCGTGGCTGGCAAGCCTGGCCTGGAGCGCCTGGTGGGCGCTGGCGAGCCACACCGGGCTGCGCGTGCTGGCGCTGCTCGCAGGGCTGTGGGCAAGCCTGATGATGATCGGCGCGGCCGCTGGCGGCAGTGATCCGTGGCAGCCGCTGCAGCCCTTTGCCGGCACCCGCGGGGCCGCAGTGGTCAGCACCGATGCAGGCTTCATCGATGTGCGCTCGCCGGCCGCATTGCAAGGCGAGCTCGACGCCGCACGCAAGGCGGGCCAGTGGGTGATGCTCGACTATTCTGCCGACTGGTGCGTGGCCTGCAAGGTGATGGAAAAGAACGTCTTTGCCCGCGCTGACGTCCAAGCCGCACTGAGCGAGGTGCGCCTGCTGCGACTGGATGTCAGCGCCGACTCGCCTGACAGCCGCGCGCTGCTGCAACGCTATCAGGTGCCCGGCCCGCCCAGCCTGCTGTGGCTTGGCCCTGACGGCAACGAGCGCCGCGCGCAGCGCATCACCGGCGAAGTCGACGCCACCACCCTGCTCGAGCATTGGAGCGCAACCCGGAGCCAAGGCTGATGCTGACCGTCACCCTCGGGCCACTGACCATGGCCCTCAATCACCTGCTGCTGCTCGCTGCCCTGGGCCTGGCCAGCCTGGTCGGCTGGTGGGTCGCACGGCGCGGTGGCGAGAACCCGGAATCGGCGCTGTTCAACCTGTTCCTGCTCGGCCTGCTCGGCGCCCGCGCAGGCTTCGTGCTGGCCTACTGGCCGCTGTACCGCAACGAGCCGTTGCAGATCATCGACATCCGCGACGGCGGCTTCGTGCTCTGGAGCGGCCTGCTCGGCCTCACCGCAGGCGCCCTCTGGTACGCCTACCGGCGCCCTGCCCTGCGCCGGCCGCTGGGCTGGGCGCTGAGCTGCGGCGTGCTGTTCTGGGGCCTGGCCAGCCTGGGTAGCCACCTGTACAGCAAGGGCACCGAATTGCCCGAACTGACCCTGCGCGATGCTCAGGGCGAGCCGGTGGCCTTGCACGACTACCGTGGCCGACCGCTGGTGATCAACCTGTGGGCCACCTGGTGCCCGCCGTGCCGGCGGGAAATGCCAGTGCTGCAGCAGGCCCAGCACGACTACCCAAACGTGACCTTCCTGTTCGTCAACCAGGGCGAAAGCGCGGCCAACGTCAGCACCTTCATGACCACCACCGGGCTGAACCTGTCCCACGTACTGTTCGACAGTGGCGGCCGCCTGGCCCAGCAGGTTGGCTCGCTGGCCCTGCCCACCACCCTGTTCTACACCGCCGAAGGCCGCCTGGTCGGCAGTCACCTGGGCGAGCTGTCACGCGCCAGCCTGCACCACGCCCTCCAAGGCCTCGACGCTCCCGCCGCAATCCAAGGAAACTGATATGCGTTCTGCTGCACTCATCACCCTCGCGCTGCTCGGCGCCCCACTGGCCCAGGCTGAATCGCTGCCCGCCGCCATCCAACAGATCGAGGCCAAAGGCGCGGTGATCAAGGGCCAGTTCGATGCGCCCGACGGCCTGCGCGGGTACGCCGCCGAGTATCAGGGCAACGCCCTGGCGCTGTACCTCACCGCCGGCGGCAAGCATGTACTGGTGGGCAACCTGTTCGATGCCAAGGGCGACGACCTGAGCGCCGAGCCGTTGCAACGGCTGGTGCACGAGCCGATGGGCAAGGTGCTCTGGGGCAAGATGCAGGACAGTGCCTGGATCGCCGACGGCAAGGCTGACGCCCCACGCATCGTCTACGTCTTCAGCGACCCCAACTGCCCGTACTGCAACCTGTTCTGGGAACAGGCACGGCCCTGGGTCGAGTCCGGCAAGGTGCAGTTGCGCCACATCATGGTCGGCATCATCCGCGCCGACAGCCCCGGCAAGTCAGCGGCGCTGCTCGCGGCCAAAGACCCGGCCAAGGCGCTGCATCAGCACGAAGCCGCCGGCAAAGGCAGCGCGCTCAAGGCGCTCGAACCGATCCCTGAGGCGGTCAAGCAGCAACTGGCCGGCAACATGGCCTTGATGCAGGGCATGGGCCTGCAAGCCACCCCGGCGATCTTCTACCTCGACGAACAAGGCCGCATGCAGCGCCAGCAGGGCGCGCCCCAGCCGCAGATGCTCGAACGCATCCTCGGCAAGCGCTAGACGCACCCCTTGCCTGTTACAGCGCCTCCAGCTCGGCCATCAGGTCACTGAGGCGCTCGACCTTGTCGTCATCCAGTACGCTGCCTTGCAAACCTCTGACGTATTCGGCAAGGGCCTCCACGGTGCTGCACTCGAACATGGCCCGCAGCGGCAGGTTGAGCTGCAAATGCTGTTGCACCCGCGAAGCGATCTGCGTGGCCAGCAACGAATGCCCGCCCAGTTCGAAGAAGTGATCGCGCACCCCGACCCGCTCGAGCTTGAGCACATCGGCCCAGATTTCGGCCAGGCGCTGCTCCAGCTCGTCGCGCGGTGGCAGATACTCGCCGCGCAGCTGGCCGCCGATGTCGATGGCCGGCAGCGCCTTGCGGTCGAGTTTGCCGTTGGCGTTATGCGGCAACTGTTCCAGCCAGGCGAAGTGCAGCGGCACCATGTACTCGGGCAGTTCGGCGCGCAGGCGTTGCTTGAGTCGATCGAGCAGGGAGTCGTCGGCGCTGACGCCCTGGGCGGCCACCAGATAACCGACCAGGTGCGCACCGTTGCCGCCCTGCTGCACACCAACGGCGGCATCGTGCAGTTCGGGCTGCTCGTGCAGGCGCGCTTCGATTTCGCCCAGCTCGATGCGATAACCGCGGATCTTCACCTGATGGTCGATGCGCCCGACGTACTCCAGTACGCCATCGGCGCGGCGCCGCGCCAGGTCACCCGTGCGGTACAGCCGCTCACCCGGAGCGCCGTCGGCATGGGGCACGAAGGCCAGTGCGGTGCGTTGCGGGTCACCGACATAACCACGACCCACCCCGGTGCCGGCCACGCACAGCTCGCCAACGCTGCCCAGCGGCACCAGTTGCAGCTCCTCGCCGTACAGGTACAGGCGGTTGTTGTCGGTCGGCGTGCCGATTGGCAGGTAGCTGCCCTGGGTCGAGGCCGCATCGACGCGGAAGAACGCCACGTCATCCGAGCATTCCGCCGGGCCATAGGCATTCACCAGGCCCACCTGCGGGTAGCGCTGCAACCATTGCGCCGCCAGCTCCGGCGGCATCGCTTCGCCGGTCGGCAACATCCAGCGCAGCCGCCCGAGCGCCTGCCCGGTGCCCGCGAGCATGCCCTGGATCAGTGACGGCACGCTCTCCAGCACGCTGATGCCGCTGGCCTCGACGTGCGCCAGCAACGCCTGCGGATCATGGGCGATGGCGTTCGGCACGATCTCTACGCAGGCACCGAACAGCGGCGCGGCGAGGAACTGCCAGACGGAAATATCGAAGCTCTGCGAGGCGGTCTGGGCGATCACATCGTGCTCATCCAGGCCCAGGTACGGCACCTTGCTCAGCTGGTTGTTGAGCATGCCGCGCTGCTCGACCATCACCCCTTTGGGCAAGCCGGTGGAGCCGGAGGTGTAGATCACGTAAGCCAAGTGCTGCGGGCCGCTGTAGATGCCCGGGTTATGGCTGGCGACTGCGCTGGCCTGCACCTGCTCCCACACCAGCAGCCTTGGCCGCACCGGCGCATCGAGTTGGTCGAGCAGCGCCTCGGCCTGCGCGGCGCAGGCGGCCGTGCACACCAGCAGCGGCGTGCGGCTGAGCTCGACGATGCGTTGCAGCCGCGCACTCGGCAGGCTCGGGTCGAGCGGCAAGTAGCCGGCACCGGCCTTGAAGCTGCCGACGATCATGCCCAGCAACGGCAAGCCGCGCTCGGCCAGCAGCGCTACCGGCTGATCGGGCTGTACCCCCGCCTCGCGCAGGGCATGGCCCAGGCGGTTGGCCGCAAGGTTCAGCCCAGCGTAGTCGAAGCTGGCCTCCAGGCAGCGCGCCACGGTGCGCTGCGGATGCGCCGCGACCTGCGCCTCGAACAATTCCACGTAGCTTCGGTGCAGCGGGTAGTCGCGGGTGCTGCGGTTGCAGTCGTCGAGTAGGAACTGCCGCTCTTGCTCGCCAAGCAGCGCCAAAGCGGCCATGTCGCCGTCGAACTGCTCGACCAGCGCCAGCAGCAGGCGCTTGAATTCGGCCAGCAGCCGCTCGACGGTCGGCGTGTCGAAATAGCGCTGGTCGAACGACAGGTGCAGGCCCAGGTCGTCGCCTGGGTAGCACACCGCCGTCAGGGGGAAGTTGGTGTGGGTACGCCCGGAGTCGGAACTGGCGTTGAACTGCTGGGCATGGTCGAGCACAGCGCTTTCGACCGGCGCGTTCTCGAACACGAACAGGCTGTCGAACAGCGGCTGGCCCTTGGGCAGTTCGCTGCACGCCTGAATCGCCACCAGCGGCAGGTATTCGTACTCGCGCAATTCCATGTTGCGTTCCAGCAGGCCCTGCAACCAGTACCGCACGCTGCAACGCTCGCCGGCGGCGGGCAGTTGCACGCGCAAGGCGACGCTGTTGATGAACAGGCCGACGGTGCGCTGCATCTGCGGCAGGCTCACCGGGCGCCCGGCCACGGTGACGCCGAACAGCACATCGCGCTCACCGCTGTAGCGCGCCAGCACCAGTGCCCAGGCCGCCTGGGCGAAGGTGTTGACGGTCAGCTGATGGGCCTGGGCCAGCTCGCGCAGGCGTGCGCCCTGCGCCACCTCAAGGCGGGTGTAGCAGTCGCCGACGCGCATGCCGTCACCGGCGTGGTCGTGGCGCAGCGGGCGGTCGCTTGGGATCGCGGTGGCACGCTCGAAGCCGGCCAGGTTGCGCTGCCACCACTGCCGCGCATCGTCCAGGCCCTGACGCTGCAGCCAGGCGATGTAGTCGCGGTAGCGCGGCGGCGGCGCCAGTTGCGCCTGAGCGCCTTCAGCCAGCGCCTGATAGATCACGAAGAAGTCGTTCATCAGCAGCGATCGGCACCAGGCATCGATGAGGATGTGGTGGTTGCTCATCATGAACCAGTACCGCTGCTCATCGACGCGCAGCAGGCGCAGGTGGAACGGTGGCCGTTCGAGCAAGGCGAAGCCGGCCTCGCGCTCAGCCTTGTGCAGGGCTTGCAGACGCACTTCCTGAGCAGCCGGGTCGAGGCCGCGCCAGTCCTGGTAGTCGACCTCGATGCGCCCGGGCTTGTGGATGATCTGCAGCATCGCCTCGCCGGCGTTCCAGCTGAACGAGGCGCGCAAGGCTTCGTGGCGGGCCACCACCGCCTGCCAGGCGGCGGCGAAGCGCTGCGGGTCGAGAGCGCTGTCGATGCGGTAGCGGTCCTGCATGTAATAAAGGCCGGTGCCCGGTTCGAGCAGGGTGTGCAGGAGCATGCCCTCTTGCATCGGCGTCAGCGGGTAGACGTCCTCGATCTCGGCGCTGGGCACCGGCAACTGTTCGATCTGCGCCTGGCTGAGCTGCGCCAGGGGGAAGTCCGACGGCGTGAAGCTGCCGTTGCCGGGGGTCAGGCAGTGCTCGATCAGTGCCAGCAGCTCACTGCGGTAGGCCGCCGCCAGCTCGGCGATGGTGGCCTGGTCGTAGCGCTCGGCGCTGAAGGTCCAGCGCAGTTGCAGGGCACCGCCATACACCTGGCCGTCGACGCTCAGCCAGTTGGGCAAGGGCGCGTCCAGATCATGGGCCAGGCCGCTGGGGCCATCCACCGGCTGCCACAGCGCGGCGTCGTCGAACTGCTGGTCGAACTGGCCGAGGTAATTGAAGGTGATGCGCGCCTGGGGCAAGGCGGCCATGCGTTCGCGGGTGCTCGGCTCGGCCAGGTAGCGCAGCACGCCAAAGCCCAGGCCCTTGTGCGGCACCTGGCGCAGGTGCTCCTTGATGCGCTTAAGCGACTCGCTGCGGGCGGCCGCGTCGTTGCCTGGCAGCGGGCTCAGGCGCAGCGGGTAGGCGTTGGTGAACCAGCCGACGCTGCGGGTCAGGTCGATGTCGTCGAACAGGCCCTCACGGCCATGGCCTTCCAGTTGCACCAGCACCTCATCGCTGCCGCTCCACTGGCACAGGGTGCGCGCCAGGGCGGTGAGCAGCAGGTCGTTGACCTGGGTGCGGTAGGCGGCCGGCGCCTGTTGCAGCAGTTGCCGGGTGTGCTCGACGCCCAGCTCGCAGCTCAAGGAGCGCGCGTGGCGCTGGAGGTTGCCGCCCTGGGGGTGATCGCACGGCAGCTCGCGGCTCACCGTGCTCAGCTCACGCTGCCACCAGCCCGCCTCGTCACGCAGCGAATCACTGCTGGCGTAATGCGCCAGGCGCGCGGCCCAATCGCCCATGGCGTGGGTCTTGGCGTTCAGGCTGTGGCCGCGGTACAGCGCTTGCAAGTCTTCCAGCAGCACGCGCCACGACACGCCATCGACCACCAGGTGATGAATCGCCAGCAACAGCCGCTGCGCGCCGCTGGCATCGCTCACCAGCAGCCCGCGCAGCAGCGGCCCCTGGGCAAGATCGAGGCTGCGCTGCACGTCGCTGTACAGCGCCTGGCAGTCGTCCAGGTCAGCCACGCTGGCCGTCCACAACAGGCTGTGTTCGCGCTGCTCGACAGGGTCGGCATAGTGCGCCTGCCAGCGCCCGGCCGCCGCGCTGAAGCGCAGCCGCAGGCTGTCGTGGTGGAGCACCAGCGCATGCAGCGCCTGCTCCAGCGCCGCAGCCTGCAACGGCTCGCGCACACCCAGCAGCAGCGCCTGGTTCCAGTGCTGCGGCGCAGGAACGTCGCTGTCGAAGAACCATTGCTGGATCGGTGTCAGGGCGCTGCCGCCCTGGCGTGGACCCTGCTCGATCTGGCTCGGCGCGGCGCCCAGGCTGACCACTGCGGCGAGCGTCTGAATCGACTGGTGCTGGAACAGGTCACGCGGGGTGAACTGCAAGCCCAGTTGCCGCGCACGGCTGACCACCTGGATCGACAGGATCGAATCACCGCCCAGCTCGAAGAAGTTGTCCTGCACACCCACCTGCGGCACTTGCAGCACCTCGCTCCAGACCTGCGCCAGCTGCGTTTCCAGCGCGTTGCCTGGCGCCTGGTACTGCTGGCGTGCCAGTTGCAGGTCAGGTGCCGGCAAGGCGCGGCGGTCGAGCTTGCCGTTGCCCATCAGCGGCCACTGCGCCAGTAGCACCAAGTGCGCCGGCACCATGTAGTCGGGCAGGTGCTGGCGGGCCTGGGCCTTGACCGCTTCACGCAGCGCCTGCTGCGCCGCAGGCTCGGCCTCGGCCTGCGCGCTGAGCAGGTAACCCACCAACTGCTTGCCACCGGGCAGGTCAAGGGCCAGCACCACGGCTTCTTCCACCGCCGGGTGGGCTTGCAGGCGGCTTTCGATTTCGCCCAGTTCGATGCGGAACCCGCGAATCTTCACCTGTTGGTCGGCGCGGCCAACATATTCCACCAGGCCGTCGCTGCGCTGGCGCACCAGGTCACCGGTGCGGTACAGGCGCCCGCCGGGGGCGCCGAACGGGTCGGCGACGAAGCGTTCGGCGCTAAGCCCTGGGCGGTCGTGATAACCCTGGGCCAGACCGGCGCCACCGATGTACAGCTCGCCGATACCGCCTTGGGGCAACAGCGCGAGGTCTTCATCGAGCACGTAGCCGGTGCGCGCGCCGATCAGGCGACCAATGGGCACACTCGATTCCTGCGCAGGCAAGCCATCGGCCACTCGGCAGGCCAGCGGCATCACCACGGTTTCGGTCGGGCCGTAGGCGTTGAACAGTTGCTGCGGGGAGAACGCCTCGCGCAGGCGCTGCACGTGGTCAGCGTGCAACGCTTCACCGCCGGTAATCACCAGGCGCACCGGCAAGCGCTCGCCTTGGCTTTGCAAATGCTGGGCAAGTTGGCTGCCATAGCTTGGGGTGAAGCCGAGCACGTTGACCTGCTGCTCGCGCACCAGTTGGCAGATGTGTTCGGCGTCCCACTGCCCCTGGGCGCGCAGCACCACCCGCGCACCACACAGCAGCGGCACCAGCAGCCGCTCGCTGGCGGCATCGAAGTTGATCGAATAGAAATGCAGCTCGCAGTCGTCACTGCGCATGTCGAAGGCTTCGATCACCGCCAGGCAGTGCATGGCGATTTCGCCATGGCTGACCACCACGCCCTTGGGCTGGCCAGTGGAGCCGGAGGTGTAGATCAGGTACGCCTGATGTTGCGCCAGGCTCGCCACCTGCGGCGCTTCGCTGCTGTGCTCGGCCAACGCCGGGGAGTCGTCCTCAAGGCTCCAGGTGGCAACACCTGCCGGCAGCTCGCCAAGGCGTTGCAGCAGCGCGCGCTGGGCCACCAGCAGGCCCAGACGGCTGTCGCCGATCATGTAGTGCAGGCGCTCGAGCGGGTATTCGGGGTCAAGCGGCACATAGGCGCCACCGGCCTTGAGGATCGCCAGCAGCCCCACCACTATCTCCAGCGAGCGCTCCAGCGCCAGGCCCACCCGTACCTGCGGGCCGACCCCACGCTGGCGCAGGGCGTGGGCCAGGCGATTGGACTGTTGGTCCAGCTCGGCATAGCTCAGGTGCTGGCCGGCGAAGGTCAGCGCGCGCGCAGTCGGGGTGCGCGCCGCCTGGGCGGCGAACAGGCCATGCACGGTGTGATCGAGGCTCAGGTGACGCTCGCCTTGCAGGTGTGCGAACAGTTCTTGCCGCTCAGCGGCGCCGAGCATCGGCAGCTCACTCAGGCGCTGCCCGGGAGCGTCCAGCAGGCCGCCCAGCAGCTGTTGCCAGTGCTCGGCCATGCGCGCGATGCGCGGTTCGTCGAACAGGTCGCGGCTGTAGGTCAGGCAGCAGCCAAGGCGGCCGTCGAGGTCGGTGACTTCCAGGTACAGGTCGAACTTGGTCGCACTGGCATCGTTGACCAGGTAATCGACCTGCATGCCCGACAGCTCGCGGCTTTGCTGGAAGGCCCAGCGCTGCACGTTGCACATCACCTGGAACAGCGGGTTGTAGGCGCTGCTGCGTGGAGGTTGCAAGGCATCGACCAACTGCTCGAAGGGCAGGTCCTGGTGCGACTGGCCTTCGATGATGGTCTGGCGAACCTGCTCGAGCAGGGCCATGGCTGGCATTTGCCCGTCGAGTTCGCAGCGCAGCACCTGGGTGTTGAGAAAAGCGCCGATCAACCCTTCGCTTTCCGGGCGGATGCGGTTGGCCACCGGCGCGCCGATGCGCAGGTCACGCTGCCCGCTGTGGCGGTGCAGCAAGATCGCCAGGGTCGCGGTCATGGTCATGAACAGGGTCAGGCCGTGCTCGGCGTTGAAGGCATGCACGCGGGCAGCCAGCGCCGGGTCGAGGTCGAAGCGATACAGCCCGCCGCGGTGGCTTTGCACCGCCGGGCGCGGGCGGTCGCTGGGCAGGCTCAGCAGCGGATGTTCATCGCCCAGCCGCTGCTTCCAGTAATCGAGCTGGCGCTGGCCCTCGCCGCTTTCCAGCCACTGGCGCTGCCACACGCTGTAGTCCAGATACTGCACGGCCAGCGCTGGCAGGGGCGATTCGCGCTCGTCGACGAAGGCCTCGTACAGCTCGCCCAACTCGCGGGCAAAGATGTCCATGGCCCAGCCTTCGGTGACGATGTGGTGCAGGGTCAGCACGACATGGTGCTCGCGCTCGGCGCTCTTGACCAGGCAGGCGCGCAGCAGCGGCCCGCGCTCCAGATCGAAAGGCAAGTGCGCCTGTTCATCGGCCAGGCGCTGCAGGGCTTCGCTGCGCGCAGGCGCTGCCAGGGCGCTGAAATCATGCCAGCCCAGTTGCACGCCGCTGTCGGCGGCGACGCACTGCAACGGTTTGCCGTCGATGCTGGGGAAGGTGGTGCGCAGTGCTTCGTGGCGCGCCAGCAGTGCCTGCAAGGCGCGCTCGAAGGCATCGACGTGCAGCGCACCGCGCAGCCGGGCCATGCCACCGACGTTGTACGCCGGGCTGTCCGGCTGCATGTGCCAGAGCACCCACATGCGTTGCTGGGAATGCGACAGCGGCACCGCCTGACGGCGGTCGATGCGTGCGATCGGGCCTTGGCGGTTGCGCTCACCGGCGGCCTGGGCCCTGGCGATTTCAGCGCAGAAGGCGCCCAGCTCGCTGGCGTCGAACAGGGTCTTGAGCGGCAGTTCGACGTCACAGGCCTGACGGCAGCGCGAGACGATCTGCGTGGCCAGCAGCGAGTGCCCGCCCAGGGCGAAGAAGTCGTCGTGCAGGCCGACCTGCGCCAGGCCGAGCACCTCGCACCAGATCGCCGCCACCTGGATTTCCAGGCCAGTGCGCGGAGCAACGTGCTGACGCTGCTGCCAGGTCGGTGCCGGCAGTGCGCGGCGGTCGATCTTGCCGCTCGGCCCCAGCGGCATCTGCGCCACGTGCAGCAGTTGCGCCGGCACCATGTACGCCGGCAATTGCGCGGCCAGGGTGGCGAGCAGCCGCTCGCTCTGCTCGCGGCCACTGTAGTAACCCAGCAACTGCGCGCCCACCGCATCGGCATGGATCAGCACCACCGCCTGCTCGACGCCCTCCTGGGCCAGCAGGCAGGCCTGCACTTCTTCCGGCTCGACGCGAAAACCGCGCACTTTCACCTGCTGATCGAGGCGGCCGAGGTATTCCAGGGCCTGATGCTGGACGTTCCAGCGCGCGCGGTCGCCGCTGCGGTACAGGCGCTCGCCGTGGCCATCGGCACGTGGCACGAAGCGCTCGGCGGTCAGCCCTGGCCGGCCGAGGTAACCGCGGGCCAGGCCCAGGCCACCCAGGCACAGCTCGCCGGGCACACCCGGGGCGCTCGGTTGCAGCTCATCATCGAGCACCTGGCAGATGACGTTGCCCAACGGCCGACCGATCGGCGACAACCCATCGTCGCTGGCCTGGCAGCGCCAGTGGGTGACATTGATCGCGGTTTCGGTGGGGCCATAGCGGTTGTCCAGCAGCGCTTGCGGCCACAGCTGCAAGGCCCGGTCGCGCAGCGCCGCGGGCAGTGCCTCGCCGCCGCTGAAGATGCGTTTCAGGCTCGTGCAGGCGGCCGCCTGGGGTTCGTGCACGAACACCTGCAACAGCGGCGGCACGAAGTGCACGGTGGTCACGCCGAACTGCTGCACCAGCGCTGCGATGCGCTGCGGATCACGGTGTTCGCCGGGTGCTGCGAGCACCAGCGAGCAGCCGCTGAGCAGCGGCCAGAAGCATTCCCAGACCGACACGTCGAAGCTGATCGGCGCCTTTTGCAACAGCACATCGGCAGCGGTGAGGCCGTAGTGAGCCTGCATCCACTGCAAGCGTTCGGCCACTGCCGCATGGGTGTTGCCGACGCCCTTGGGCTGGCCGGTGGAGCCGGAGGTGTAGATCACATAGGCCAGGTTGTCGCCGTGCAGCGTGACCCGCGGCGGCTGGCTCGGCCAGTTGTCCAGGTGCAGTTGATCGAGGGCGATGGCGCTGACCCCTTCGCACTGCGGCAGGCGCGCCAGCAGGCCGCTGTGGCTGAGCAGCAGCGCGGCGCCGCAGTCGCCAAGCATGAAGGCCAGGCGTTCGGCCGGATAATCGACATCCAGCGGCACATAGGCGCCCCCGGCCTTGACGATCGCCAGCAGGCCGACCAGCAACTGCGGCGAACGCTCAAGCGCAATCGCCACGCAGGTATCAGGGCCGACGCCCTTGTCACGCAGGTAATGCGCCAGGCGGTTGGCCTGCTGGTGCAGGCTGGCGTAGCTCAGGCTACCGCCGTCCCAGTGCAGGGCGATGCGCTCGCCACACAGCCGCGCCTGCTCGTTGAGTTGTTCGGGCAGCCAGCGTGTGGCGGGGGTCGCCGCTGCCTGGCCCCAGGTCAGCAACTGCTGTCGGCTGTCGCTATCGAGCAACTGCACCTCGCCGATGGCCACCTGCGGCTGGGCACACACCTGTTCGAGCAGGGCCAGCAGGTGCGCGCTGATGCGCTGCACCGTGCTGGCCTCGAACAGCTCGGCGGCGTAGTCGAAAGCCAGGGTCAGGCGGCCCTGGTGGTCCTCCTCGCTGTGCAGTTGCAGGTCGAACTTGGCCTCGCGGCTGTGCCAGGGCAGTTCCTCGGCGAGCAATCCGGGCAAGCGCCGCAGCGCCGAGAGGTCGCGCTGCTGATGGTTGAACATGACCTGGAACAGCCCTTGCTCGCGGGCCTCGGGCAGCGCCTCGAGCAGTTGCTCGAAGGGCAAGTCCTGATGCGCCTGGGCTTCGAGGGTGCGCTGGCGCACCTGCTCGAGCAGCGCGGCGAACGGCAGGCGCGGGTCGAGTTCGGCGCGCAGCACCTGGGTGTTGATGAAGACGCCGACCAGGCCCTGGGTCGCCAACAGCGGTCGGTTGGCGTTGGGCACGCCGACGCGGATGTCGGCCTGGCCGGTATAGCGGTGCAGCAGCGCCTGCCAGCCGGCCAGCAAGACCATGAACAGACTGGCCTGCTGCGTCTGCGCCAGGGTGCGCAGGGCGCGGGTCAGCGGCGCCGGCACCTTCACCCTCAGGCGCGCGGCGCGCTGGCTGTGCAGGGTACTGCGCGGGTGATCGGGGTACAGGTCGAGCACCGGCAGGGCATCGCCCAGCCGCTGTTGCCAGTAGGCCAGCTGCCGCGCGCCCTCGCCCTCGGCCAGCCACTGGCGTTGCCAAATGCCGTGGTCGGCGCTGCCCAGCGACAACGCCGGCAGTTTTACGCCAGGGTCGGCGTACAACCGGGCGAATTCATCGAGCAGAATGTTCAGCGACCAGCCGTCGGCGACGATGTGATGCAGGGTTACCCACAGTTGATGCAGCTCATCGTCCAGGCGCACCAGGGTCACCCGCAGCAACGGGCCCTGGCGCAGGTCGAACGGCTGCTGGGCCTCCTCTTCGCGCAGCGCCAGCACCTGCTGCGGCGCAAGCTCGCGGCAGTCGCGCTGCTGCACGCTGAACGGCTGCGCCGGCTGAATATGTTGTAGGGCCTGGCCGTCGACCTCGCTGAACCGCGTGCGCAACGCCTCGTGACGCGCGACCAGCATCTGGAAGGCAGCCTGCACTGCGGCCACGTCCAGTTCGCCGCGCAGGCTCAGCCCGGCGGGAATGTTGTAGGCCGCCGACTCGGGCTGCAGTTGCCACAGCAGCCACAGGCGATTCTGCGCCAGCGACTGCGCCAGGGCGCGGTCGCGCGGCTGACGGACGATGGCCTGGCTGGCCGGCGCGGCAGCGCTCAGCACGGCGGCGACCGCAGCGCTGTAATCGGCCAGCAACGGCGCTTCGAACAGGGTGCGCAGGCTCAACGTCACGCCCAGTTCATCGCTGAGCCGCGCGGTCAGCTGCGCGGCGGCGATGGAGTTGCCGCCCAGCAGCAGGAAGTGGTCATCGGCGGCCACGCGCTCGAGCTTGAGCTGTTCGCACCACAGCGCGGCGATGCGCTGCTGCACGTCGCCGGCAGCGACGGCTGCTGACGCGGCGGGTTCGGCCGGCAGTGGGAAGCGTGCATAGCAATCAAGGCTGCCATCGCCCAGCCGCTGACGGCAGGCCGAGCGTTGCAGCTTGCCGCTGGAGGTCTTCGGCAGTCCACCGGGATTGAGCAGCAGCACCACCGCCGGGGCCTGGTTGCAGGCTTCGGCCAGCACCTGGCGGATGTGCTTGATCAGGCTGTCGGCCGGAGTGCTCTTCTGCATGCCACGGCCCACCTCCACGGCCACGCCGATCCCCTCCGCACCATCGTGCTCGACGGCGAACACCGCCACCCGGCCCTTGCGCAAGCCCGGCACCTCGGTTTCCAGGGTCAGTTCCAGGTCCTGCGGGTAGAGGTTCTGCCCGCGCACGATGAGCAGGTCTTTCAAGCGCCCGCTGACGAACAGCTCGCCGCCGCGCAGAAAGCCCAGATCGCCGGTGCGCAGCCAGGTCTGGCCGTCACGCTCGACGAAGGTCCGTGCGCTGGCCTCGGGGTTGCGCCAGTAGCCCAGGGCAATGCTCGGCCCGGCGGCCCAGATTTCACCAACCCGGTTGTCGTCCAGAGGTTGCAGGCTCTGCGTGTCGACCACCTGTACGGCGTGCCCAGGCTGGGCGAAGCCGCAGCTCATCAGCACGCTGTCCTGGCCAGGCTCTACCCGGTGCGCGGCGAACGCCTCGGCCTCGATGCCCAGCGCGGCGATGCCCGCGCTGCGGCGGCTGCCACTGACGAACAGCGTGGCCTCGGCCAGGCCATAGCTGGCGAAGAAGCTCGACGCGCTGAAATTGCAGGCAACGAAGCGCTCGGCAAAGGCTTGGAGGGTGTCGTGGCGGATCGGCTCGGAGCCCGAATAGGCCACCCGCCAGCGGCTCAGGTCGAGCTCGGCCAGGGCGGCGTCGCTGACCCGCTCGCTGCACAGGCGGTAGGCGAAGTCCGGGCCGCCGCTGATGGTGCCGCCGTATTCACTGATCGCCTGCAACCAGCGCTGCGGCCGTGCGAGGAAATAGCCAGGCGACATCAGCACGCAGGGCACGCCGCTGAAGATCGGTTGCAGCAGCCCGCCGATCAGGCCCATGTCGTGGTACAGCGGCAACCAACTGACGATCACGTCGTCGGGGTTGAGGTCGATGCCAAAGCCCTGGCGAATCAGTTGCTCGTTGGCCACCAGGTTGCCATGGCTGACCTGTACGCCCTTGGGCAAGGCGGTGGAGCCTGAGGTGTACTGCAGGAAGGCGATGTCGTGCGGCGCCAGCTCTGGCGCCTGCCAGGTGTCTGCAAGCGCCGGGTCGAGGTGGTCGACCGCCAGCAACTGCGGCGCATCGATGCGGGTCAGCGCCTCCAGCTCGCCGAGGCTGCTGGCCAGGGCCTCGACGGTCAGCAGCAGGCGCGGCTGGGCGTCGTCGATGATCGACAGCAAGCGCTGCTGGTGATGCTGGCGGGCAGATTCCGGTGGGTAGGCTGGCACGGCGATGACACCGGCATACAGGCAGCCGAAGAACGCCGCCACGTAATCGGCGCCGCTTGGGAACAGCAGCACCGCCCGCTCGCCGAAGCCGGCGCGGGCCTGCAAGGCCGCAGCGATGCTGCGCGCGCGCTGATCGAGATCCCGGTAGCTGAGCACTGCCTGGTCGCGGGGGTCGTCGGCCAGAAAGCGCAAGGCGACCTGCTCGGGGGTGCGCGCAGCGCGTTGGCGCAGGGCCTGGACCAGCGTGAGCGGGAGTTCGAAGGCGTCCATCATGGAATGTTCCTGCCAGAGTCTGGGTAGGTCGCGCCGCGCCAGGGCGCCAGGTCTGGCGCAGCGTGGGGCGGCGGTGAGAAGTACTCTGAGGAACGGATGGCCCTGAGCAGAAATTACTACCTGGGCGGCGCGCCAGGCCGGGCGCCGGCTGACGGCTCATAGCCAGGAACGCGAGCGATAGAGCGAAAAAGTTCGAAACTAATTAACTTTCGCAATTGACAATCATTATCATCTTGAATAGCGTGTCGACCGTCTTGGGACGCGCCGGATCGATGCCGCGTCCTTCTCCTTCTTGAGACCAGGTGATTTCCATGGCGGAACAACTATCCACAAGTAAGTGCGATTCACCCCTGCTCCAAGCCTTCGTCGACAACCGCAACATTCTGGTGAAGATCGCCGCGCGCATCACCGGCTGCCGTTCGCGCGCCGAAGATGTGGTGCAGGACGCATTCTTCCGTCTGGCGTCGGCACCGCAGATCACCTCGTCGTTCAAGGCCCAGCTCAGCTACCTGTTCCAGATCGTGCGCAACCTGGCCATCGATCATTACCGCAAGCAGGCCATGGAGCAGAAGTACTCCGGCAGCGAGGAAGAAGGCCTCAACGTGGTGCTGCTCAATGCCTCGCCCGAAGCCAGCCACATCAACTTCAGCACCCTCGAACACATCGCCGAAGCGCTCAACGAACTGCCTCAGCGCACCCGCTACGCCTTCGAGATGTACCGCCTGCACGGCGTGCCGCAGAAGGACATCGCCAAGGAACTGGGGGTGTCACCGACGCTGGTCAACTTCATGATTCGCGACGCCCTGATCCACTGCCGCAAGACCGCCAACCGCCACGGTTGATGCCACCCAGGGTATGCCCGGCCTGTGCCGGGCGCCCTGCCCGCCCGCCTCACGCCAACTGGCAGCGCTCGAAGAAACGCTCACGTCCAAGCACCATCAACGCCGCGCGCTTGTGCGGAAAATCGAATTCCTTGTCGCAGTGAAACCCCTGGCGCTGCATGTACTCGATCATGCGCTGGTTGTCGGCCCGTGGCTCGGCCACCACGCGCTGGGTGCGCGGGTCATCGAGAAACAGGTAGTGCACCAGCGCCGACATCCAGCTGGCGACTTTATGCGGCCCGCGCTGGTGCTCTTCGCCGACCAGCATGTGGATGCCGCGGTCGTAGTCGTCTGCCGGGTAGAACGGGGCGATGCGGTCCTCCTTGGCCCAGTAGGCCTCGAAGTAGGCGAACGGCTCGTCGTCGAAGCAGCCGATCAGGGTCAGCGCATGGGGATCGGCGGCGAGCTTGGCCAGGTACTGCTGGTGTTGCTCGAGGCTGCCGCCCTCCTGCCAGAAGGCCAGCACCCGCGGGTTGTTCTGCCAACGGTTGAAGCGCGCAAGGTCTTGGTCGATGTCCAGCGTGCGCAGCGACACCCAGGCCCCCAGGCGCGTGTCGAAGCGGCGATACACCTCGCCCACAGGCTTGCCTGGCCGGCGCGGATGGCGCTTGCCCTCGCTCATCAGCATCAGCTGGGGAAACGCCGGGCATTGCGCCGCGCCCAGCCAGGGCTGCGGCAATTGCCAGAACAGCGCGCGCTCGCACAGCAGCAGTTCTGGCTGCTCGGTTGCAAGCAGCAAGCCACTGTCGAGCGCCGCCGCCAGGCCCGGCCCGCCGCTGGCCGGCTGGCGCCAGAGCAGGCGCTGGCACTGCACATCGCTTGCGAACATCCAGTAGCAGGCCGCCCACAGCGCGTGCTGAGCGCGCTCGTGGCACACCTCGAGCACCTGCAATTGCGGGATGTCGCCCGGCAACACGCGCAGCTCGATCAGCGTCCGGCCCTCCCAGCTGAGGCTCAGCCGATCATGCTGCAGGCGCCCTTGCAGGCTGCGCCAACGGGGCGGGTGAAGTGACAGCGACGGGTCGGTGGCAGGCATGCTCGAGGCTCGACAGGAAAAGGACACCTTGCAGAAACGTCGCCAGCGCCCGGGAATTTAAGGCCTGGGGAGCACGGCGATCTGGTACGGGGCGAAGATGCGCGTGAGTTCGCCCTCGGCGCGCAGGCGCTCGAGCAACTCGGCGAACTGCGCCGCGCTGATCGGCGCGGCCGGGCGCAGCAAGGCGTAGTGCCGATACACCTGATCGACCCGCTCGGACACCAGCAGGCGCGCGGTGCTGCGCGGGTGGCGCGCCAGGTAGTCGCTCAGGTACGAGCGCGACACCAGGGCGACATCGACCCGCCCGCGCTCGACCATCGCCAGATTGCTCTCGTGGGAATAGCTGAGGTTGGCGTTGAAGTGTTGCAGCAGGTAGCGCCGCTCGGCGTTGAAGCCGGCGAACGCGTAGTGATAACCGCTGAACAGCGCCAGGCGCTTGTCGGCCAAGGTATCGAAGTAGGCCTGGCCGCGTCCGGGCAGTTGCCGGGCGACGAACACCTCGGCGTCTTCCAAAGCCATGTCGACGCGCTGGTGGGCGATCTGCTGCCAGCCCCAGGCCGGGTTTTCGAAGATCGCGAGGTCGGTGCGGCCTTGCTGCAAGTCGGCGAAGCGCCGTGGAATCGAGGTGGGGACCAGAATGAAACGAAAGCGCTGCTGGCACTGGTTGAGTGACTGCGCCAACTGTTGCAGCAGGCCGCTGTCGGCGCCGCGCTCGGGGTGCTGAGTGTAAGGCGGGAAATGCGCCGCGCCGATGCGCACCTCGACGGCCTCGTCTGCCCAGGCAGCGCCGAGCACCCAGAACAGGGCGAACGATACGCAATGCAGCGCGGTCTTTACTCGGGACGATGAACTCAAGCTCAAGCACTCAACGCGATGATCGGAAGCACAGGCTCCCACGCTAGGCGCTTTGTCGTCGCCGCACAACACTACCAAGGCCTTGTCTGCCGACCTTGTCTACGCTGTAGCGATTATTCAAAGGAGCCTGCCATGGGCCATTGGTTGGTCATCGACCTGGAGGCCACCACCGACGAAGGTGGCTGGCCGGTCACGGATATGGAAATCATCGAGATCGGCGCCACCCTGGTGACCCGCGAAGGGCGCGAGGTCGACCACTTCCAGCGCTTCGTGCGCCCCAGGCGGCGTCCGCAGCTGACGCCGTTCTGCCGCCAGCTGACCCACATCAGCCAGGCCAGTGTCGACGGCGCCGCACCGTTCGATCAGGTGTGGGCCGCCTTCGAGCCGTGGCTGGCGCAGCACGCCGCACGCTTGCAGGCGTGGGTCAGCTGGGGCGACTACGATCGTCAGCAGCTGCTGCAGGAATGGCGCCTGCATGCGATTCACAGCGTGCTTACCGAGCGTCCGCACATCAACCTCAAGCAGCGCTTCGCCAAGGCCCGCCAGTTGCAGCGGCCGATGGGCCTCAATGGTGCGCTGCACCTGGCGGGCCTGCAGTTCAGCGGCCAGCAGCACCGCGCCCTGGAAGATGCGCGCAATACCGCACGCCTGCTGCCGTTGAGCCTGCCGATTCAGGGCGCCTGAAAGCAGATGACGCTGGCAGGCGCCTTGGGCATACTGGCGGGCCGATTTTTCCTCCCCCCTTTTCAGGAGTCGCCCCATGTTCAAGGTCAACGAGTACTTCGATGGCACCGTCAAGTCGATCGCCTTCGAAAGCGCCAGTGGTCCTGCCACTGTCGGCGTCATGGCGGCGGGCGAATACGAATTCGGCACCGCCAAGCGCGAAATCATGCACGTGGTGTCCGGCGCGCTGACCGTCAAGCTGCCAGGCGCCGACAGCTGGGAAACCTTCGAGGCCGGCAGCCAGTTCCAGGTCGCCGCCGACAGCAAGTTCCAGCTGCAGGTCAAGGTCGATACCGCCTACCTGTGCGAATACGTCGACTGATCGCTGCACGTCGGGGGCACCTGGCCGCTCCCGCCCTCTCGCTACGGCGAGCCTCGCAAGAATGCCCCCACCCGCTCGGCGGCCCGCTGCAAATGCCCTTCATGGGTAACGCCTGACGCTTTCAGCGGTTTGAGGTCGTGGTCGGCTGCCTGCAGCCAGCACAGCTCGATGGCCGGCGCCAGGGTATAGCCTTCGACGGCCTGGCGATTGCCCAGCGCGTCACGCTCGCCCTGGATGATCAGGCTGCGCGTGCGCAAGGTCGCCAGGTGCTCGGTGCGCGGTTTTTCCGGCTTGCCTGCGGCATAGAACGGGTAGCCCAGGCACACCAGCGCATCAGCGCCCAATTCATCGACCAGCAAACTGGCCATGCGTCCGCCCATGGACTTGCCGCCAACTGCCAGACGGCCCGCGACCAATGGTCGCACCTGCTGATACACCTCACGCCAGTGTTGCAGCAGAACCTTCTGCGGATTGGGCGGTCGCCTGCCGCCATCGATGCGCCGCTGGGTCATGTAGGGGAACTCGAAGCGCACCACCGCCACCCCTTGCCCTGTCAGCCTTTGCGCCATGCTCTGCATGAATGCGCTGTCCATCGGCGCACCTGCGCCATGGGCCAGGATCAGCCCCCCGGCAAACTCGCCGCAGCCCTGTACCGACGGGAGATCGCAGCGCAAGCCTGGGACTTTTCCGATCTGCGCCCATTGATCCCAGTCAATACCGGCCAATTGCCCATCTTCCATCCTTCCCTCGCTGTTTAGCCTGCCTATAACCGTGGATGGGAACCCATACATGAACACAACCCTCAGAGCCGCCTACAACTACAAGGTGGTCCGCCAATTCTCCATCATGACGGTGGTGTGGGGCATCGTCGGGATGGGGCTCGGCGTCTTCATCGCCGCCCAGCTCGTCTGGCCTGCCCTGAACTTCGACCTGCCGTGGACCAGCTTCGGCCGCCTGCGACCGCTGCACACCAACGCCGTGATCTTCGCCTTCGGCGGTTGCGCGCTATTCGCCACCTCCTACTACTCGGTGCAACGCACCTGCCAGACCACCCTGTTCGCGCCGAAACTGGCCGCGTTCACCTTCTGGGGCTGGCAGCTGGTGATTCTTCTGGCGGCGATCTCGCTGCCGCTTGGCTACACCAGTTCCAAGGAATACGCCGAGCTGGAATGGCCGATCGACATCCTCATCACCATCGTCTGGGTGGCCTACGCCATCGTCTTCTTCGGCACCCTGATGAAGCGCACCACCAAGCACATCTACGTGGGCAACTGGTTCTTCGGCGCCTTCATCCTGACCGTGGCGATTCTGCACATCGTCAACAACCTGGAAGTGCCGGTGAGCCTGACCAAGTCGTACTCGGTGTACGCCGGTGCCACCGACGCCATGGTGCAGTGGTGGTACGGTCACAACGCCGTGGGCTTCTTCCTCACCGCAGGCTTCCTGGGGATGATGT
Organism: Pseudomonas cremoricolorata; assembly: GCF_000759535.1. Classification (NCBI taxonomy): domain Bacteria; kingdom Pseudomonadati; phylum Pseudomonadota; class Gammaproteobacteria; order Pseudomonadales; family Pseudomonadaceae; genus Pseudomonas; species Pseudomonas cremoricolorata. The sequence goes on from NZ_CP009455.1 coordinate 4,373,090, forward strand.
ACTACTACGTGCCCAAGCAGGCCGAGCGGCCGGTGTATTCGTATCGCCTGTCGATCGTGCACTTCTGGGCACTGATCACCCTGTACATCTGGGCAGGTCCTCACCACCTGCACTACACCGCCCTGCCCGACTGGGCGCAATCGCTGGGCATGGTGATGTCGCTGGTGCTGCTGGCGCCGAGCTGGGGCGGCATGATCAACGGCATGATGACCCTCTCCGGGGCCTGGCACAAACTGCGCAGCGACCCGATTTTGCGCTTCCTCGTCGTGTCGCTGGCCTTCTACGGCATGTCGACCTTCGAAGGCCCGATGATGGCGATCAAGACCGTCAACGCGCTGTCCCACTACACCGACTGGACCATCGGCCACGTCCATGCCGGTGCGCTGGGCTGGGTGGCGATGATCTCCATCGGCGCCATGTACCACACCCTCCCCAAAGTGTTCGGCAAAGAGCGCATGTACAGCATCGGCCTGATCAACGCGCACTTCTGGCTGGCGACCATCGGCACCGTGCTGTACATCGCCTCGATGTGGGTCAACGGCATCGCCCAGGGCCTGATGTGGCGCGCGGTCAACAGCGACGGCACGCTGACCTACTCGTTCGTGGAAACCCTGGTCGCCAGCCACCCCGGCTTCATCGTGCGCTTCATCGGTGGTGCGATCTTCCTCACCGGCATGCTGCTGATGGCCTGGAACACCTGGCGCACCGTGCGCGCCCCGGCCAGTGCAGCCGCCACCGCCAACGCCCAGCTGGCCTGAGGAGAACCGCCTGATGAAACACGAAGCCATTGAAAAGAACGTCGGCCTGCTGGCCCTGCTGATGGTCCTCGCCGTCAGCGTCGGCGGCCTGACGCAGATCGTCCCGCTGTTCTTCCAGGACGTCACCAACACCCCGGTCGAGGGCATGAAGCCTTACACCGCGCTGCAACTCGAAGGCCGCGACATCTACATCCGCGAAGGCTGCGTCGGCTGCCACTCGCAGATGATCCGTCCGTTCCGCGCCGAGACCGAACGCTACGGCCACTACTCGGTAGCCGGTGAGAGCGTCTGGGACCACCCCTTCCTGTGGGGCTCCAAGCGCACCGGGCCGGACCTGGCCCGGGTCGGCAAGCGCTACTCGAATGACTGGCACCGCGCGCACTTGTACAACCCGCGCAACGTGGTGCCGGAATCGAAGATGCCGGCCTACCCGTGGCTGGTGGAGAACACCCTCGATGGCCGCGACACGGCGAAGAAGCTCGAAGTGATGCGCAGCCTCGGTGTGCCCTATACCGATGCCGACATCGCCGGCGCCCGCGACGCGGTCAAGGGCAAGAGCGAAATGGACGCCCTGGTGGACTACCTGCAAGTGCTCGGCACTGCGATCAAGAACAAGAGGTAATCGCGATGGAACTGGACATCGGCATGATCCGCGGCCTCGGCACCCTGGTGGTGATGATCGCGTTCATCGGCCTCACCCTGTGGGTGTTCAACCGTCGCCGCGACCGTGATTTCGCCGAGGCGCGCCTGCTGCCCTTCGGCGACGACAACCTGCCCCCTGAGGTGCAGGAGCCTGCCATGAGGAGTAACGGGCAATGACCACTTTCTGGAGTACGTACATCAGCGTACTGACCTTGGGCAGCCTGATCGGCCTGACCTGGCTGCTGCTCTCGACCCGCAAGGGCCAGAGCGACACCACCGATCAGACCATGGGCCACAGCTTCGACGGCATCGAGGAGTACGACAACCCGCTGCCCAAGTGGTGGTTCTGGCTGTTCGTCGGCACCTTGGTGTTCGCGGTGGGTTATCTGATCCTCTACCCTGGCCTGGGCAACTTCAAAGGCCTGTTGCCGGGTTACAAGGACGGCTGGACCGGCGTCAACGAATGGCAAAAGGAAATGGACCAGGCCGACGCCAGGTTCGGGCCGCTGTTCGCCAAGTACGCGGCGATGCCGGTTGAAGAGGTGGCCAAGGACCCGCAGGCGTTGAAGATGGGCGCTCGCCTGTTCGCCTCCAACTGCTCGGTGTGCCACGGCTCGGATGCCAAGGGCTCGTACGGTTTCCCCAACCTCACCGACCACAGCTGGCGCTGGGGCGGCGAGCCGGACACCATCAAGACCTCGATCATGAACGGGCGTACCGGGGTCATGCCGCCTTGGGCCGAGACCATCGGCGAGCAGGGCGTGGCGGATGTCTCGGCCTTCGTGCTGAGCCATCTGGCTGGCCGCAACCTGCCGGACACCGCCAAGGTCGATGTCGCCAAGGGCAAGGAGATCTTCGCCAGTACCTGTGTGGCCTGCCACGGCCCCGAGGGCAAAGGTATGGCATTGGTGGGCGCACCGGACCTGACCCAACCTCAGGCATTCATCTATGGCTCCAGCTTCGCCCAGTTGCAGCAGACCATCCGTTACGGCCGTACGGGCGTGATGCCGGCCCAGCACGACATCCTAGGCAACGACAAGGTGCACCTGCTGGCCGCCTATGTGTACAGCCTGTCGCAACCTGAACAGGACGAAGCGACCAGCGCCCGCTGAGTCTGCTGCACGTTGTTCGCGGGTGAACCGGAGCACCGGTTCACCCGCGCAGTGCTTCAAGCCATGGACGCTCCGTTTCTGGCATCCCCGCACCACCCCCCTCTCTGCTTTCTGCCCCTCTGCGACTTTGGCCTCGTTCGCCTAGCGCTTTCGCACGCCTGCCGATTCGCGGCGCCAGCAAAAAAAAACGCTGACCGTTCGATCAGAAAAAACAGAGAAACGGTACACATAACAATTATTTGTTTGTGTACACTCACCAGCACCCCATACCGGTGCATCCGTGCCGGACCGGGGGCGGGACACGGGTCGGCGCCAGCGTGCGTTGCCAGAAGCCGATGGGTTTCTGATACTGGCGCCGATTTTCGACCAACAAGAACATCAATACCGTGGAACCTTGCCATGAGCACTGCACCTGCAACGACCGCCTACAACTACCGGGTCGTGCGCCAGTTCGCCATCATGACGGTGGTCTGGGGCATCCTGGGCATGGGCCTGGGCGTCTTCATCGCCTCGCAGCTGGTCTGGCCCCAGCTCAACTTCGACCTGCCCTGGCTGAGCTTCGGGCGGCTGCGCCCGCTGCACACCAACCTGGTGATCTTCGCCTTCGGCGGCTGTGCACTGTTCGGCACCAGCTACTACGTGGTGCAGCGCACCTGCCAGACCCGCCTGGTGTCCGACGGCCTGGCCGCGTTCACCTTCTGGGGCTGGCAGGCGGTGATTCTCGGCGCGCTCATTACCCTGCCTCTGGGCTACACCACCAGCAAGGAATACGCCGAACTGGAGCTGCCCATCGCCGTGCTGCTGGCCATCGTCTGGGTCAGCTACGCGCTGGTGTTCTTCGGCACGCTGGTCAAGCGCAAGACCCGGCACATCTATGTCGGCAACTGGTTCTACGGGGCGTTCATCCTGGTCACGGCGATGCTGCACATCGTCAATCACGCGTCCTTGCCAGTGAGCTGGTTCAAATCGTATTCAGCCTATGCCGGCGCCACCGATGCGATGATCCAGTGGTGGTACGGGCACAATGCGGTGGGCTTTTTCCTCACCACCGGTTTTCTCGGCATGATGTACTACTTCGTGCCCAAGCAGGCCGAGCGGCCGATCTATTCCTATCGGCTGTCGATCGTGCATTTCTGGGCGCTGATCACCCTGTACATCTGGGCAGGCCCCCACCACCTGCACTACACCGCCCTGCCCGACTGGGCACAATCGCTGGGCATGGTCATGTCGATCATCCTCCTGGCGCCCAGTTGGGGCGGCATGATCAACGGCATGATGACCCTCTCAGGCGCCTGGCATAAGCTGCGCACCGACCCGATCCTGCGCTTTCTGGTGGTGTCGCTGGCGTTCTACGGCATGTCGACCTTCGAAGGCCCGATGATGGCGATCAAGACCGTCAACGCGCTGTCCCACTACACCGACTGGACCATCGGCCACGTGCACGCCGGTGCCCTGGGCTGGGTGGCGATGATTTCCATCGGCTCGGTCTATCACATGCTGCCGCGCCTGTATGGCCGCGAGCAGATGAACAGCGTTGGCCTGATCAACGCGCACTTCTGGCTGGCGACCATCGGCACCGTGCTGTACATCGCCTCGATGTGGGTCAACGGCATCACCCAGGGCCTGATGTGGCGGGCGGTCAACGACGACGGCACGCTCACCTATTCGTTCGTCGAATCCTTGCAGGCCAGCCACGCGGGCTACATCGTCCGCGCCCTGGGCGGGGCGATCTTCGCCTCGGGCATGCTGCTGATGGCCTGGAACACCTGGCGCACCGTGCGCGCCGCCAACCCGGCGCAGGCCGCTGATGCCGCGCGCATCGTCACCGTGGGGGCGCAGCGATGAAACATGAAGTGCTGGAGAAGAACGTCGGCCTGCTGGCCTTGTTCATGGTCATCGCCGTGAGCATCGGCGGGCTGACGCAGATCGTCCCGCTGTTCTTTCAGGACGTCACCAACCTGCCGGTCGAAGGCATGAAGCCGCGCACCGCGCTGGAAGTCGAAGGCCGCGATATCTACATCCGCGAAGGCTGCGTCGGCTGTCACTCGCAGATGATCCGCCCGTTCCGCGCCGAGACCGAGCGCTACGGCCACTATTCGGTGGCCGGCGAAAGCGTGTGGGATCACCCCTTCCTCTGGGGCTCGAAACGCACCGGGCCCGACCTTGCCCGGGTCGGCGGGCGCTACTCGGACGACTGGCACCGCGCGCACCTGTACAACCCGCGCAACGTGGTGCCGGAATCGAAGATGCCGGCCTACCCGTGGCTGGTGGAGAACACCCTGGATGGCCGCGACACGGCGAAGAAACTCCAGGTGCTGCGCACCCTCGGCGTGCCCTACAGCGACGCCGACATTGCCGGCGCGGCCTCGGCAGTCAAGGGCAAGACCGAAATGGACGCCCTGGTGGCCTATCTGCAAGGCCTGGGCACGCTGATCAAGAGCAAACGGTGACGCTATGGATATCGGAATGATTCGTGGCCTGGGCACCGTGGTGGTGCTGGTGGCCTTCATCGGCCTGGCCCTGTGGGTGTTCAGCCCCAAGCGCAAGAACGACTTCGACGAGGCCACCCGCCTGCCCTTCGCTGACGACGACCAGGCCCGCGAGCGCAAGGCGCAGGACAGTTCGAGGAGTGACCAGTCATGAGCACCGCCTGGAGCCTGTACATCACCGTGCTGACCCTCGGCACACTCATCGCCCTGACCTGGCTGCTGCTGTCGACGCGCAAGGGCCAGCGCGGCGATACCACCGAAGAGACCGTCGGGCACGCCTTCGACGGCATCGAGGAATACGACAACCCACTGCCAAAATGGTGGTTCTGGCTGTTCATCGCCACCTTGCTGTTCGCCGTCGGCTATCTGGTGCTGTACCCGGGGCTGGGCACATGGCGCGGCCTGCTGCCTGGCTACAGCTACCTGGATAACGCGGCCAGGACCGAATTCGCCACCGGCGGGCAAGGCTGGACCGGCGTACACGAATGGGAAAAGGAAATGGCCCGTGCCGAGGCGCGTTACGGCCCGCTGTTCGCCAAGTACGCGTCGATGCCAGTGGCCGAGGTGGCCAAGGACCCCAAGGCGCTGAAGATGGGCGGCCGCCTGTTCGCCTCCAACTGTGCGGTGTGTCACGGCTCGGATGCCAAGGGCGCCTATGGCTTTCCCAACCTCACCGACGACGTCTGGCGCTGGGGTGGTGAGCCGGACACCATCAAGGCCAGCATCATGAACGGCCGTATGGGGGTGATGCCCGGTTGGGCGCAGGTGCTCGGCGAGCAAGGCGTGACCGATGTCTCGGCGTTCGTGCTCAAGGAACTGGCCGGCCGCCCCCTGCCAGGCGACAGCAAGGCCAATGTCGACAACGGCCGTACGTTGTTCGCCACTACCTGCGTGGCCTGCCACGGCGCACAGGGCAAAGGCACGCCGATGATGGGCGCTCCCGACCTGACCCGGCCCGAGGCATTCATCTACGGTTCGAGCTTCGCCCAGTTGCAGCAGACCATCCGTTACGGGCGCAAAGGTGAGATGCCGGCCCAGGCGCAATTGCAGGGCGACGACCGCGTGCACCTGCTGGCGGCCTACGTCTACAGCCTGTCGCACCCGACCCCGGAGGCCAGCGAGCAAGGGCAATGAGGCGCGTGTTCAGACCTGCGCCGCTGTTGCCGCCGGTAGCTGATCCGGCTGATCTGGCAGCTTCCTGACCTGGGTCAATTGACATCCGCCATATCACGATAAAAGGCTAATCCCAATGCGACTAAAGGTCGCAGCGCCGTCATCCACCGTCATCGCGGGAGTATCATGGCGCCCCAGGAGTTGTACGAAAAGTCGCCGGCAGCGCACCGGTCTTTGACCTCGAACTCCACGCACGCGATTTCGACCGCGGCTGGCAGGTACCGGCCGCGGCACCCATTCCACCGCCGTGGGACACGATGATGAGCAAGCAGATTCCAGTACAGGACGTCACCCCACCTGCCAAGGGGACGGTCACGGTCGACCTCTACGCTTCACGGGAAAAAATCTACACCCGCGCCTTCACTGGCCTGTTCCGCCGCCTGCGCATGGTCGCCGGTGCAGGCCTGTTCTTGCTTTACTTCGGCACCGTGTGGCTGAACTGGGGCGGTCACCAGGCGGTGTGGTGGAACCTGCCCGAGCGCAAGTTCTACATCTTCGGCACCACCATCTGGCCGCAGGATTTCATCCTCCTGTCAGGCATCCTCATCGTCGCCGCCTTCGGCCTGTTCTTCATCACTGTGTACGCCGGCCGAGTATGGTGTGGCTACACCTGCCCGCAGAGCGTATGGACGTGGATCTTCATGTGGTGCGAGAAGGTCACCGAGGGCGACCGCAACCAGCGCATCAAGCTCGACAAGGCACCGATGAGCGCCAACAAGCTGCTGCGCAAGTCTGCCAAGCACAGCCTGTGGCTGCTGATCGGCTTCGTCACCGGCCTGACCTTCGTCGGTTACTTCTCGCCCATCCGTGACCTGGTGTTCGAACTGTTCACCGGTCAGGCCGATGGCTGGGCCTACTTCTGGGTCGGCTTCTTTACCCTGGCCACCTACGGCAACGCCGGCTGGCTGCGCGAACAGGTGTGCGTGCACATGTGCCCGTACTCGCGCTTCCAGAGCGTGATGTTCGACAAGGACACGCTGATCGTTTCCTACGACCCGCGCCGCGGTGAAGCCCGCGGCCCGCGCAAGAAAGGCAGCGACTATCAGGCCCAGGGCCTGGGCGAATGCATCGACTGCACCCTGTGCGTGCAGGTCTGCCCCACCGGCATCGACATCCGCGATGGCCTGCAGATCGACTGCATCGGTTGCGCCGCGTGCATCGATGCCTGTGACAACGTGATGGAAAAGATGAATTACCCCAAGGGGCTGGTCAGCTACACCACCGAACACAACCTCTCCGGCCAGCGCACGCAGATGCTGCGCCCGCGCCTGATCGGCTACGCCGCGGTGCTGCTGGTGATGATCGGCGCCCTGGCCACCGCCTTCGCCCTGCGCCCATTGGTGGGCCTGGACGTCAGCAAGGACCGCGTGCTGTACCGCGAGAACGTCCAAGGGCGGATCGAGAACGTCTACAGCCTCAAGGTCATGAACAAGGATCAGCACGATCACGTCTATGTGCTCGAGGCCAGCGGCCTGCCTGATCTGCGCCTTGAAGGCCGGCAGGAAATCGCCGTCGCTGCCGGCGACATCGTCAGCCTGCCGGTGCAGCTGTCGGTGGCCCCCGAGGCGCTGCCCTCGACCACCAACGAGATTACCTTCACCCTCAAGAGCGCCGACGACAGCGACATGCAGATCCACGCCCAGAGCCGCTTCATCGGCCCAGCCATTCGTTAAGGGAACCCGCTATGCCCGCTACAGCCGCCAGTCCCTGGTACAAGCATCTCTGGCCGTGGATCCTGATCGGGATCCTCACCTGCTCGGTGTGCCTGAGCCTGACCATGGTCAGCATCGCCGTGCGCAACCCGGATAACCTGGTCACTGACAACTACTACGAAGCCGGCAAGGGCATCAATCGCTCGCTGGACCGCGAGCTGCTGGCCCAGTCGCTGAACCTCAAGGCGCGTTTCGACCTCGACGAACTGACCGGCGAAGTGGCGCTGCGCCTGGACGGCGACAGCGACCCGCAGAGCCTGGAGATGAACCTGATCTCGCCGACCCAACCTGAGCGCGACCGCAAGGTGCAGCTCAACCGGGTTGCACCGGGGCGTTATGTCGGGCAGTTGGACGATCAGGTCGCGGGCCGTCGCTTCGTTGAACTGCTGGGGCAGCAGGACGGCAAGGTCTGGCGCCTGTTCGAGGAAGAAGACGTCGCCCACGGCGTGACCCTGGAGCTGGGCGACGAAGCCTTGCAGGGCGCCGAGCAACGCCCATGACCGAACCTGCCGGCGCGCCTGCAGCCTGCTATCACTGCGCCTTGCCAGTGCCTGCCGGAGCGCGCTTCAGCGCCGCCGTGCTGGGCGAGCCACGGCTGTTCTGCTGCCCCGGCTGCCAGGCGGTGGCCGAGTCGATCGTCGCCGGCGGACTTGAACACTACTACCAGCACCGCAGCCAGAGCAGCGCCAACCCCCAGGCGCTGGCGCAACAGGTGCAGGATGAGCTGGGCCTGTTCGACCGCGACGACGTGCAACGCGGCTTCGTCAGCCACAGCGGCGAGCTGGCCGAGGCCACGCTGATGGTCGAGGGCGTCAGTTGCGCGGCTTGCGGCTGGCTGATCGAGAAGCGCCTGCGCCAGTTACCGGGGGTGGCCGAGGCGCAGCTTAACTTGTCCAGCCATCGCTTGCGGATCAGCTGGGCCGATGCCGAACTGCCGCTGTCGCAGGTGCTCGGCGAGCTGCGGCGCATCGGCTACGCCGCCCATCCCTACCAACCCGACCAGGCCAGCGAACGCCTGGCCGCGGAAAACCGCAGCGCGTTGCGCCGCCTGGGTGTCGCGGGGCTGCTGTGGTTCCAGGCGATGATGGCGACCATGGCCACTTGGCCAGAATTCAATGCCGACCTTTCTCCCGAGCTGCACACCATCCTGCGCTGGGTGGCGCTGTTTCTGACAACGCCCATCGTTTTCTACAGCTGCGCGCCGTTCTTCAAGGGCGCCGCCCGAGACCTGCGCACCGGCCAGCTGACCATGGACGTGTCGGTGTCGCTGGCCATCGGCCTGGCCTTCGCCGCTGGCATCTGGACCGCCATCACCGGCAGCGGCGAGCTGTATTTCGACACAGTGGGCATGTTCGCGCTGTTTCTGCTCACCGGCCGCTACCTGGAACGTCGCGCGCGGCAGCGTACTGCGGCAGCCACCGCGCAGCTGGTCAACGTACTGCCCGCCTCGTGCCTGCGCCTGACCGCCGACGGCGAGGCGCAGCGGGTGTTGCTCAGCGAAGTGCAGGTCGGCGAACGCCTGCAGGTGCTGCCAGGGGCAGTGATTCCGGCCGATGGACGCATCGTCGAGGGTTGCTCGAGCGTCGACGAATCGCTGCTCACCGGCGAATACCTGCCGCTGCCGCGCCGCCAGGGCGAGCAGGTCACCGGCGGCACGTTGAATGTGGAAAGCAGCCTGGTCGTCGAGGTCGAGGCACTCGGCCAGGCCACCCGACTGTCGGCCATCGTGCGCCTGCTGGAACGCGCCCAGGCGGAAAAGCCACGCCTGGCGCGCTTGGCCGACCGCGCTGCGCGGCTGTTTCTGCTGTGTTCGCTGATCGGCGCGCTGGTGATCGGGGCGCTGTGGTGGCAACTGGATGCGAGCCGCGCATTCTGGATCGTCCTGGCCATGCTGGTGGCGACCTGCCCGTGCGCACTGTCGCTGGCCACCCCGACCGCGCTGACCGCAGCAACCGGCACCTTGCATCGACTCGGTTTGCTGGTGACCCGCGGGCATGTGCTGGAGGGGCTGAACCAGATCGACACGGTGGTGCTGGACAAGACCGGCACCCTCACCGAAGGTCGCCTGACCCTGCGCAGCATTCATCCGCTGGCCACCCTCGACAGCGATCAGTGCCTGGCCTTGGCCGCGGCGCTGGAAACCCGCTCCGAGCACCCGATCGCGCGGGCCTTCGGCCACGCCGCGCAGGCCGCCGAGGCGGTGCAGAGCACTCCAGGGCTGGGCCTGCAAGGCGAGCTCGAGGGGCGGCGCCTGCGCATCGGCCAGGCGGCGTTCGTCTGCGCCCTGAGCGGCGCCGACGTGCCCCCGGCGCCCAGTACCCGCGGGCAGTGGCTGCTGCTGGGCGATCAGTACGGTCCGCTGGCGTGGTTCGCGCTGGATGACCGTCTGCGTGACGACGCCCCAGCCCTGCTCGCCGCCTGCAAGGCCCGTGGCTGGCGCACCGTGCTGCTGTCCGGTGACAGCTCGCCAATGGTCGCCGAAGTGGCCGCGCAACTGGGCATCGACCAGGCCATCGGCGGCCTGCGCCCCGACGACAAGCTGGCCCGACTCAAGGCCCTGCAAAACGCCGGGCACAAGGTGCTGATGCTCGGCGACGGCGTCAACGACGTGCCAGTGCTGGCCGCAGCGGACATCAGCATCGCCATGGGCAGCGCCACGGATCTTGCCAAGACCAACGCCGATGCGGTGCTGTTGTCGAACCGTCTCGACGCTCTGGTCCAAGCCATCGAACTGGCCCGCCGCACGCGGCGCAACATCGTGCAGAACCTGCTCTGGGCCACCCTCTACAACGGCTTGATGCTACCCTTCGCGGCGCTGGGCTGGATTACCCCGGTGTGGGCCGCCATCGGCATGTCGCTGAGTTCACTGATCGTGGTGCTCAATGCCTTGCGTCTGAGCCGCTCGGCGCCCGAGCCTGCTGTGCCGTCCGCGACCCCGATGCCACTGGCGGTGGCCCCATGAGCCCGCCGTGGCGGGCGACCGCTTCACCCTTTTACTTGCGAGCCTGCCGACCATGCCTGCCCTGTACATCATGATCCCCGCTGCCGTGCTGCTGGTCGGTGTGGCGATCTACATCTTTTTCTGGGCAGTCGACAGCGGCCAGTACGACGACCTCGACAGCCCGGCGCACAGCATTCTTTTCGACGACCAGGACCCGGCGCACCAGGCCGCGATTCATTCCCAACAGCACACCGATGCTCACCAGGATGCGCAGCGCCGTGAGTGAACTGCTGCCCCTGCTGGGATCGGCACTGGTGCTTGGCCTGCTCGGCAGCGGCCATTGCCTGGGCATGTGCGGCGGGCTAATGGGGGCGCTGACCCTGGCCATCCCGCCCGAGCAGCGCGCGCGCCGGGTGCGCCTGCTGCTGGCCTACAACCTCGGCCGGGTGCTCAGCTACGCCTGTGCCGGCCTGCTGCTGGGCCTGGCCGGCTGGGCGGTGGCCAGCAGCCCGCTGGCACTGGCCCTGCGCGTGCTGGCTGCGTTGCTGCTGATTGCCATGGGCCTGTACCTGGCCGGCTGGTGGAGTGGGCTGACCCGTGTCGAGGCGCTGGGCCGCGGCCTCTGGCGCCACCTGCAGCCGCTGGCCACGCGCCTGCTGCCAGTGCGCAGCGTACCGCGGGCGCTGTTGCTCGGCGCGCTGTGGGGCTGGCTGCCCTGCGGCCTGGTGTACAGCACCCTGCTGTGGGCAGCCAGCCAGGGCAATGCCACCCACAGCGCGTTGCTGATGCTGGCCTTTGGCGTCGGCACCTGGCCACTGCTGCTGTGCACCGGACTTGCCGCCGAGCGTGTCGCGGCGCTGTTGCACAGGGGCTCGGTGCGCCGGGCCGGCGGTGTGCTGGTGGTGCTCTTCGGCCTGTGGACTTTACCCGGGCCCCATCAGCATTGGCTGATGGGCCACTGAGCGGCTGGCGTGCTACGCGCCGTTTGCCGTTGATGCAAATCAACACCCCCGCCACCCCTGCGCCCTAGACTCGGTCCCACGCTGCTCTATCCAGGGACTACCCACATGCTCGACGATCTGCGTTGGGATACCGATCTGATCCGCCGCTACGATCTCAGCGGCCCGCGCTACACCTCCTACCCCACCGCCTTGCAACTGCACAGCGAAGTGGGCTCGTTCGACCTGCTACACGCCCTGCGCGAAAGCCGCCGGGCGGTGCGCCCGCTGTCGCTGTACGTGCACGTGCCGTTCTGCGCGAACATCTGCTACTACTGCGCCTGCAACAAGATCATCACCAAGGACCGTGCCCGCGCCCAGCCGTACCTGCAACGCCTGGAGCAGGAAATCCAGCTCATCGCCTGCCACCTCGACAGCCGCCAGACCGTCGAGCAACTGCATTTCGGTGGCGGCACACCGACCTTCCTCAGCCACGTCGAATTGCGCCAGCTGATGGCCACGCTGCGCCAGCACTTCACCCTGCTGGACGACGACTCTGGCGACTACGGCATCGAAATCGACCCGCGCGAGGCCGACTGGTCGACCATGGGCCTGCTGCGTGAGCTGGGATTCAACCGCGTCAGCCTCGGCGTGCAGGACCTCGACCCTGCCGTGCAACGGGCAGTCAATCGCCTGCAAAGCCTGGAGCAGACCCGCACCCTGATCGAAGCGGCGCGCACCTTGCAGTTCCGCTCGGTCAACCTCGACCTGATCTATGGCCTGCCCAAGCAGACCCCAGAGGGCTTTGCCCGCACCGTCGAAGAAGTCATCCAGCTGCAACCGGATCGCCTGTCGGTGTTCAACTACGCGCACCTGCCCGAGCGCTTCATGCCCCAGCGGCGCATCGACAGCAGCGAACTGCCGGCACCGGCAGCCAAGCTGGAAATGCTGCACACCACCATCGAGCAACTGACCGCCGCCGGCTACCGCTACATCGGCATGGACCACTTCGCCCTGCCCGACGATGAGCTGGCCATTGCCCAGGAAGAAGGCACCTTGCAGCGCAATTTCCAGGGCTACACCACCCACGGACACTGCGACCTGATCGGCCTGGGCGTCTCGGCCATCAGCCAGATCGGCGACCTCTACAGCCAGAACAGCAGCGACCTGGCGATCTACCAGCAAAGCCTGTCGAGCGCACAACTGGCGACCCAACGAGGCCTGGTCTGCAACCGTGACGACCGTATTCGCCGGGCGGTGATCCAACAGCTGATCTGCCATTTCGAGCTGGACTTCGAGCAGATCGAAAGCGCCTTCGGCATCGATTTTCGCGGCTACTTCGTCGCTGAATGGCCGGCCTTGCAAACCTTGCAGCGCGACGGCCTGATCAGCGTCGATGCGCAGCGTATCGAAGTCCTGCCGGCCGGACGCCTGCTGGTGCGCTCGGTGTGCATGGTGTTCGACGCCTACCTGGCTCAGCATTCGCAACAGCGCTTCTCGCGGGTGATATGACCCGCACCGAAACCTATCAGGCATGGACAGCCTGTTCTGGATTCAATGGAAGAAGCGTTTCCACCCACGGCACTGCACTGCGTGCCCCTGCAGTCGCGGCGCACCACAACAGCGCACGCTGGCTACTGCCCACACCGTGAGGTACCCTTACGGCTTATGTGTGCTTTCCACAAGGATCGAAAGAAAATGTCCGAGCCAGTAAAACTGCGCCCCCACAACCAGGCCCACTGCAAGGATTGCAGTCTGGCCCCCCTGTGCCTGCCCCTGTCCCTGAACCTGGAAGACATGGACGCACTGGATGAAATCGTCAAGCGCGGTCGTCCCCTGAAGAAAGGCGAGTTCCTGTTCCGCCAGGGGGATAATTTCGGCTCGGTGTATGCCGTGCGCTCAGGCGCGCTGAAAACCTTCAGCCTGAGCGACAGCGGCGAGGAACAGATCACCGGCTTCCACCTGCCCAGCGAGCTGGTCGGCCTGTCGGGCATGGACACCGAAGCCTACCCGGTGTCAGCCCAGGCCCAGGAAACCACCTCGGTGTGTGAAATCCCCTTCGAGCGTCTCGACGAACTGTCGGTGCAATTGCCGCAATTGCGCCGCCAGTTGATGCGGGTCATGAGCCGGGAAATCCGCGACGACCAGCAGATGATGCTGCTGCTGTCGAAAAAGACCGCCGATGAGCGCATCGCCACCTTCCTGGTCAATCTGTCGGCACGCTTCCGCGCCCGCGGCTATTCGGCCAATCAGTTCCGCCTGAGCATGTCGCGCAACGAGATCGGCAATTACCTGGGCCTGGCAGTGGAAACCGTGTCGCGGGTGTTCACCCGCTTCCAGCAGAACGGCCTGCTCAAGGCCGAGGGCAAAGAGGTGCATATCCTCGACCCGATCCAGCTGTGCGCCCTGGCCGGCGGCTCGATGGACGCCTGATCGCCGGGTGATTTGGGTATACTGGCCGCAGTTTTTCCAGGATACCCGCCACATGCACAGCGACACCTTCGACCTCAAAGCCCTGATTCGCCCGGTCCCTGACTTTCCCAAACCGGGCGTCATCTTTCGCGACATCACCCCGCTGTTCCAGTCGCCGCGAGGCCTGCGCTACGTAGCCGATCAGTTCATCGAACGCTATGTCGAAGCGCCGTTCAGCCACATCGGGGCGATGGATGCACGCGGCTTTCTGATCGGCTCGATCATCGCCCACCAGCTCAACAAGCCGCTGATCCTGTTCCGCAAACAGGGCAAGCTGCCGGCGGATGTCTTGTCCGAGGGCTATCAGACCGAATACGGCGAGGCCTTCCTCGAAGTGCACGCCGACAGCCTGTGCGAGGGTGATTCGGTGGTGATCTTCGATGACCTGATCGCCACCGGCGGCACGCTGCTGGCAGCCACCCAGCTGATTCGTCGCACCGGCGCCCAAGTGTTCGAGGCCGCGGCGATCATCGACCTGCCCGAACTGCAAGGCTCGCAGCGCCTTCAAGACACCGGCGTGCCGACCTTCTGCCTGACCGAGTTTTCGCTGGCCGAATACTGAGCATTCTTGGCGCAGTGGCTCGGACCGGCCTCGCCGGCCTTCGCGGGTAAACCCGCTCCTACGCCAAACCGGTAGGGAATAGGTTTACCCAGCGCCCTGCTGTTCTCTCAATACACGATCGGCTTGCGCCCGGCAAAGGCATGCGCCAGGGTGCCGCCATCGACCAGCTCCAGCTCACCACCCAGCGGCACGCCATGGGCGATACGCGTGGCGCTCAGGCCTTTCTCGGCGAGCAGCTGGGCAATGTAGTGCGCAGTCGCTTCGCCTTCGACGGTGGGGTTGGTGGCCAGGATCACCTCGGTGAAGGTGCCCTGCTCTTCGATGCGCGCCATCAGTTGCGGAATGCCGATCGCCTCAGGCCCCAGGCCATCGAGGGGTGAAAGATGCCCCTTTAGTACGAAGAAGCGTCCGCGGTAGCCGGTCTGGTCGACGGCGAACATGTCCATCGGCCCTTCCACCACACACAGTTGCGTATCGTCACGGCGCGGGTCCGCGCATTGTGGGCACAGCTCCTGCTCGGTCAGCGTGCGGCATTGACGGCAATGGCCCACGCCCTCCATGGCCTGGCCGAGCGCCTGGGCCAGGCGCGTACCGCCGCTGCGGTCACGCTCGAGCAGCTGCAAGGCCATGCGCTGGGCGGTTTTCTGACCCACGCCCGGCAGAATGCGCAGGGCGTCGATCAGTTGGCGAATCAGGGGGCTGAAGCTCATGGGGCGGACCTGCGCTGGACGAGTGGTGAAACGCGCGAGGGAGCGGCAGCCTTGCGGCTACTGCTCCCCCGTGGCAAACGAATGAAAATCAGAACGGCATCTTGAAGCCCGGCGGCAGTTGCATGCCGGCGGTCATGTTGCCCATTTTCTCCTGGTTGTTCTGCTCGACCTTGCGCACGGCGTCGTTGACGGCGGCGGCGATGAGGTCCTCGAGCACTTCCTTGTCTTCCTGCATCAGGCTGTCGTCCAGGCTGATGCGCTTGACGTCATGACGGCCGGTCATCACCACGCTGACCAAGCCGGCGCCGGACTGACCGGTGACTTCTGCCTTGGCCAGCTCTTCCTGGGCCTTGGCCATTTTTTCCTGCATTTGCTGGGCCTGCTTCATCAGACCCGCCATGCCACCTTTCATCATAGGAACTACCTCGATTGGCTGTGTGCTGCCGCCCGGTGCGAACCGGGCGTCTGGATATTCGTTCAAGTGCCCGGGCTGATCTGGGCGTCTACCGGGGTAATAGTATCTTGCCGCACGGTGGCGCCAAACCGCTGCATCATCTGCTGGATCAACGGATCCTGCTCGATCGCGACCTCTGCCTCACGCTGACGCTCGGCGCGTTTGCGCGCCGCAGCCTGGGCCGGGGTCTCCTGCTCGGGCCGCACCAGTTCGATGGCAAGGCTCAAGGTACGGCCGAAATGCTGGTTCAGCGCCTCGTTGAGCCGGCGCTGCTGGGTAATGTTGAACAGCGCGCCCTGGGCCGGATCGAGGTGCAGCAGCCAATGATCGTTGTCGTTGGAGATCAGCGTGCAGTTGGCGGCGATATTGCCCGTCATACCCGAGACCGGCAGCGTCGGGAATAATTCCAGCCACTCCAATGCAAGGCCGGTGGCCGGTTGCGCAGCGGGCAGAGGTTCAGCCGGCGCCGCGGGCGCTTCTTCCTGGACGTGTTCGGCCAGCTCATCGAGGTAGCTGAAGGCCACAGGCTCGGCCGAGGCGGCCTCGTAGTCTTCATCGGGCGGAATATCGCCATCGCGATCCATGCCGGCCGACGCGTAGGCCGAGGGGTCGAAGGGGGGCTGGTCATCGTCGATCTGCAGCGACGCTGCTTCGGGCGTCGCTAGCGCCGCGACGGGTGTCGGACGCGGTTCAGCCATGGGCACAGGCTCAGGCGTCGACGACACCTGCCAAGGCACGTCGATGGACGGCGCGGCCTGATGTTCAGGCTCGGCGCTGCTTTCCGAAAGATCGTCGGGCTCAGGCGATTGCACCGACGCCTGCACGGCAGTCGGCGCAGGCTGTGCAGGCTCGACCGGGGCTGCCACCGGCTGCGCGGAATCAGCTGTGGCCTGGCTGATCCCCACTGGCTTTAGCACGGGCCTGGGCGCATCGTCATGGTCGGCTGGACGAAACGCCAGCATGCGCAGCAGGACCATCTCGAAGCCACCGCGTGGCTCGGGCGCCAGTGGCAGGTCACGCCGGCCGATCAGGCCCATCTGGTAATAGAACTGGACATCTTCTGCCGGCAAGGCCTGGGCCAGTGCCAGCACCCGCTCGCGGTCGCCCTGGCCATTGTCGACGGCTTCGGGCAGCGCTTGGGCAATGGCGACGCGGTGCAGCACGTTGAGCATTTCCGCCAGCACACCGCTCCAGTCCGGGCCTTGCTCGGCCAGCTCACGCACCGCTTCGAGCAGAGCCCGCGCATCGCCTTCGAGCAAGGCCTGCAGCACGCCGTACACCTGGCCGTGGTCGAGCGTGCCGAGCATCGCCCGCACGTCGGCCGCCAGCACCTTGCCCTCGCCAAAGGCGATGGCCTGGTCGGTCAGGCTCATGGCGTCGCGCATCGAGCCATCGGCGGCGCGGCCCAGTAGCCACAGGGCGTCGTCTTCGAACGGCACGTTCTCGGCGCCGAGCACGTGCTGCAGGTGCTCGACCACCCGCTCGGGGGTCATGTTCTTCAGCGAGAACTGCAGGCAGCGCGACAGGATCGTGGCCGGCAGCTTTTGCGGGTCGGTGGTGGCCAGGATGAACTTGACGTACGGCGGCGGCTCTTCGAGGGTCTTGAGCAATGCGTTGAACGAATGGCTCGAGAGCATGTGCACTTCGTCGATCAGGTAGACCTTGAAGCGTCCACGGCTTGGCGCGTACTGCACGTTATCGAGCAGCTCGCGGGTGTCCTCGACCTTGGTGCGGCTGGCGGCGTCGATCTCGATCAGGTCGACGAAGCGGCCTTCATCGATTTCCCGGCACACCGAGCAGGTGCCGCAGGGCGTCGAGGTGATGCCGGTTTCACAGTTCAGGCACTTGGCGATGATGCGCGCGATGGTGGTCTTGCCGACGCCGCGGGTGCCGGTGAACAGGTAGGCGTGGTGCAGGCGCTGGTTGTCGAGCGCGTTGATCAAGGCCTTGAGCACGTGGGTCTGGCCGACCATTTCGCGGAACGAGCGCGGACGCCATTTTCGTGCAAGGACCTGATAACTCATGAAAAACGTCGAACCTGAGCGAGCAAAGAGGGCTAATGCTAGCGGAGCGGGGGAAGAATTGCACCTTGCACAATGCCGCGCGGCACCGGGTTGGCCCGCGCGGCCGATCAGACAGCCATCGACCACGCGAAACTAAACACAACTGAGAATGCGAAAACTTTTTATTTACATTTTTTTCACAAACTCATAGCCTTCTGCCTGCACTGACGGCCCAGTGCCCTCCCCCCTGAAACGGATGTTCTTTCCTGTCGAACCTCGACCCCGCCCTGTTCACGGCGTAGGTCCGCTTGGGCTGTGCCTGAGGATTTTCCAGCATGAATCGTTTTCCCCTGTGCCGTCTGGCGCTGTTCGTCTCGCTGGCCAGCGCCAGCGCTCTGCTCCACGCTGCGCAGGTGGTCGAACTCGGTGCCAGCAACATCACCGCCGACGCCGACAGCCTGAAGAACCAGACGACCACCGAAGGCAGCCGCTCGTACACCACAGGCGCGATGAGCACCTCGGCGGGCCTGCCGCTGTCGGTTCGCCAGACCCCGCAGTCGGTCAGCGTCATCACCCGCCAACGCATCGAAGACCAGGGGCTCAACGACCTCAACGACGTCGTGAAGTCAGCCCCCGGCGTCACCCTGCGCAAGTTCGGCTCGGACCGTCAGGAGTTTCTCGCCCGCGGCTTTCGCATCGACAACGTCATGTTCGATGGCCTGCCCAGCTCGCTGAGCACCTTCGCCCTCGACACCATGGCCTCGCCGGATCTGGCCATCTACGACCGCATCGAAGTGGTGCGCGGCGCGACCGGTTTGACCACCGGTGCGGGTGATCCGTCGGCAACGCTGAACCTGGTACGCAAGCGGCCCACCGACACCCCGCAGGTGAGCGTGACCACCAGCGCCGGCAGCTGGGATCGCTACCGCACCGAAGTCGATGCGTCCAACAGGCTCAACGCAAGCGGAACCGTGCGTGGCCGCGTGGTGGCCGCCTATGCCGACAACCACAGCTTCGTCGATGTACGCGAGAGCAAGAACCAGACCTTCTACGGCGTGCTGGAAGCCGACCTCGACGCCGCGACCACCGTCACCCTCGGCGCCTCGAAACAGCGTCAGGACAAGACCTCGGACTGGGGCGGCCTGCCCAGCGGCCCCAATGGCGAAAACCTCGGCCTGTCGCGCTCGACCTACCTCGCAGGCAAATGGGCCTACTGGGACCAGGACAACTACACGCTGTTCGGCGACATCACCCACACCTTCGCCAACGGCTGGAAAACCAAGCTGGCCCTGCAGAAGATGTGGAACGATTCCGACACGTTCTCCAACTACCTCGGCTCGACCAACAGCACCTGGGCCTACACTTCGGTGGACGATCTGGGCACAGCGTCCGGGCACTACCTCACCGACGACGACCTGTTCAACGTCGACGCCTCGCTCAGCGGCGCCTTCGACGCCCTGGGCCGTGAGCACGAATTCCAGGCAGGTGTGAGCCGACGCAAAGAGGACTACCACATCCGTGGCGGCTACTCGGGCCTGACGCCAATCGATATCTACAACTTCGATCCGGGCAGTGTGAAGAAGCCTGAGGCGCTCAGTCCTTATGCGAACAAGACCACGACCACCGAAGAAGCGGCTTACGCAGTGGTTCGCCTCAACCCCATCGACCCTCTGCACGTGATTCTGGGCGGGCGGGTGAACTGGTTCGAATTTAAGAACGAAACCTCTGGTTCGGGCTACAAGGCAACCGGCGAATTCACCCCCTACGCGGGCGTGATCTACGACCTCAACGACACCTATTCGGCCTACGCCAGCTACACCGAGATCTACAAGCCCCAGGACGTCCAGGACTCGGCCGGCAATGTGCTCGACCCGATGACCGGCGACAGCTACGAAATCGGCCTGAAAGGTGAGTACTTCAACGGCGCGCTGAACGCTTCGGTCGCCTTGTTCGACATGACCCAACAGAACCGTCCCTATGCCCTGGCATCGAGCGTGTCAGGCTGCAACCCGCAGGTCACTTGCTATGCCGCAGCAGGCGAAGTGCGTAGCCGCGGCATCGATACCGAGATCAGCGGCGCACTCACGCCGAACTGGAACTTCTCGGCCTCCTACACCCTGTTGCTGAGTCAATACACCAAGGACAACACCTTCGAGGACAAGCGCTTCGCCCCGGAACAGCCCAAACACCTGTTCAAGGCTGCCACCACCTACAACCTCACCGGTGACCTGAGCAAATGGCGCGTCGGCGCTGACGTATTCGCCCAGAGCGACACCTACAACCGCGTCGGCACCGGCCACGCCGTGCAGGACAGCTATGCCGTGCTGGGCCTGATGGCCGGCTACCGCTTCGACGAGCACTG
The DNA here is from genome assembly GCF_000759535.1 of Pseudomonas cremoricolorata. NCBI lineage: Bacteria > Pseudomonadati > Pseudomonadota > Gammaproteobacteria > Pseudomonadales > Pseudomonadaceae > Pseudomonas > Pseudomonas cremoricolorata. The sequence continues at coordinate 4,393,418 of NZ_CP009455.1, forward strand.
GGATGGCCGTGTCAACCTCAACAACGTGACCGACGAGAAGTACTGGCAGGGTATTCCCACCGGCACCGGCATGGGCACCTATGGCGATCCGCGCAACCTGATGTTCAGCCTGAAGTGGACGCTGTAACGCTGGACACGTGAGCCAGCGCGCTGTGAACTGTCACGCAGTTCACAGCGCCATTCACCCGCGTAATACCCACGCGGCCAGGAACAAGCCCACCCCAAACAACGAATGCGTCGCCACACTGCGCAGGCAATTGCGCAGCGGCGTGGCCGTGCGGCGGGCAAACAGCCCCGCCCCCAACGCTGGCTGCATCAGACACAGTGGCAGCAGCACCGTACAAACCCCGAACGCCAGCGCTGGCCACAGTGTAGGCGCCATCAGCCAGCCCTCCCCGGCCAGCAGCACGAACACCAGCGCGAACACCACACCCGCCAGGTAGTGAATCGACCATCCGACCAAACCCTCGTATGCCACCGGCGCCACAGTGGCAATCGAAGCATGCCGCCACACCCCCCGCCGCACATGCCCGACCCAGCGCCCGACCATGGCGTAATCGAGGGTGCGCACGCCCCGGCGTTTGAGCAGCCAGGTCCAGGCATCCATGAGCAAGGTGGCGCCGACACCGATCGGCAGGCTGGCGAACATGAGCGATAGGGTATTCATAAGCGTCTCCGACAATTGACCACAAGCAACCTGCCGCGCAGCATGCAAGTTGAAGTCAACTTCAAGTCAAGGACTGCCCATGGACATTGCCGACGTCGCCCGCCGCAGCGGCGTACCCGCCTCGACCCTGCGCTACTACGCCAACAAAGGCCTGATCACTGCGCTGTCTGCGCACGGCCAACGCCGCCAGTTCCCGGCCACCGTCATCGAACGCCTGGCATTGATCGCTCTAGGCCAGGCCGCTGGTTTCTCGCTGGACGAAATCGCCGCGATGCTCGCCGAACAGCAAGTCGACCGCGCCCTGCTGTCCACCAAGGCCGACGCCCTGGATGCCCGCATTCGCCAACTGCAAGCCATGAGCAAGGGCCTACGGCACGCGGCCCAGTGCCCCGAAGAGAATCATCTGGCGTGTTCGACGTTTCGGCGTTTGATGAAGGTTGCGGCGGTGAGTGAGCGTAAGAACAGGCGCACGCAAACGTACAAGCCGGGCAAGGGGTTGCCGGCTGGATGAAGATGCAATGGGGAGAATCGCCCCTGGTTTCGTAGACGCCTCGAACCCTCATGATGATGCCCAAACAGCAGGTGCCATGAGTCGTCAGCGTTACCCTGAAGAATTCAAGATCGAAGCGGTCAAGCAGGTGACCGAGAAAGGCAAGTCTGTCGCCGATGTTGCCCAGCGCCTAGTCATGTCCGTTCACAGCCTCTAGGCCTGGATCCAGCTGTATATCAAAACCCAAGAGCAGCGTCAGCAAGACGATGACCAGCAAGCCACAGCAGCAAGTGATGATTCACTCAGACCAAGGCAGTCAGTTCAGTAGCTCAGATTGGCAAAGCTTCCTGAAGGCCAACAATGTGATCAGCAGCGTGAGCCGACGGTGAAACGGCCACGACAATACTATAGCCGAGAGCTTTTTCCAGCTTTTGAAGCGGGAGCTAATCCGACGAAAGATCTACGCAACGCATAACGAAGCCCGAAGTTATATTTTCGATTACATCGAGATGTTCTATCACCCCAAACGTCGACATAGCAATGCTATGCAGATGTCTCCAGTAGAGTATGAGAAACGCTATTTTCTGAGTTTGAAGAGTGTTTAGGAAACCAGGGGTGATTCAATAGCCCTAGATCATTCGAAAGCGAGGTAGAGAGGAACGAACCCACAAAAACCTTGTCTTCATCCTCACCATCGAACGGTGCGAACTACCACCCCCTGCACGCGCAAGGAAATGGTCAGTAAGACGATGGGCGAATGTCCAACATTGGTTGGAATGCAATGCGGAATGTTTGGCTTTCACCAATCTGCACCCAAGTAGCCACCTCTCGTCTGTACCCACTATTTCCTGAGCAGTTTCCAGCACCTTTTGGGTCTGAGCCAACGCCAATCAAATGCCTGCCCGGCTTCAGGTAGAAACTGGCTTTTTCGTTGTTGTCGAGCCTTGCAGCAAGCACACCATCCACATATACGGCAAAAAAGCACTGGGCTGAAGGAATCGCGCTTTCTCTGAGCACTGTGACGCTCGCGTCTTTGCCGTGCTCTTCTGCCTTGAAGGCCAGCAGTCGATTGCTTGCAACTGGTGTCGCCTCTCCTAAAGTGGGCGGTGCGGCACAACCACCCAGCATGACAGTAGTGGCAGCGGCAATAAGTATGCGCATGAGTCCCTTCCTTGCTTGAGTAAAGGCACAAAGCTATCACTGCAACATCCCAATGCCAAGCAGTTTCTAGTGTGGCCAGTGAAGCAGATACTGAACACACAAATACCATCTGAAAGACTATGTGCCCGCGAGAGTGGGCAATTACTCGTTCCCATGGTACTCATTGTAGTAGGCTGGCGTTGGCCTTATCCCAACCTCTAGATTCGCCCAGTCTCTAAGGAAACTCCGAACAAGTTGCTCATCAGCCGGAAGTGAGCGGTTGAGGGATGCCGAAAAGCCCGATTTTCAGTCGCTGATTATTGGAAAACCAAGGCATAGCCTTGGTTTTCTGCCCTCACGGGCGCATCTCTCCCGTAGCCGGCAATAATTGCCGGCGCACCATCCACAGATTCGACAGGGCAAACAGCGTGGTCAGTTGCGCCGTGTTCTTGGCCAAGCCACGGAAGCGGGTTTTCACATAGCCGAACTGACGCTTGATCACACGAAATGGATGTTCGACTTTCGCTCGCGTCTGCGCTTTGAGCTTCTCGATCTTGCGTCTGGCTTTGTAGAGCACGCTGCGTTTGCTCAAGTGCTTGTAGGTACTGCGGCGGGCTGCGACCTGCCAGATCACCGGCCGCCCTTCATGCTCCGGTCGCTTCTCCACGCCGGTATAACCCGCATCGGCACAGATAACATTTTCGTCGCCATGCAACAGGTGAGCGACCTCCGTTACATCGGCCACATTCGCCGCTGTACCGTGGACGTGGTGCACCAGGCCCGACTCAGCATCGGCACCGATATGCGCCTTCATGCCGAAGAAATACTGATTACCTTTCTTCGTCTGATGCATTTCAGGATCGCGCTTGCCATCCTTGTTCTTGGTCGAAGTGGGTGCGTGGATGATGGTCGCGTCGACAATGGTGCCCTGGCGCAACGACAAGCCTTTGTCTCGCAGGTAATTGTTGATGGTTTCCAGAATGCCCGCCGCCAACTGATGCTTTTCCAGCAGGTGTCGGAAATTCATGATCGTCGTGTCTTCGGGGATCGGAGCGCTGAGCGTCAGACGAGCAAACTGGCGCATCGAAGTGATCTCGTACAGCGCCTCTTCCATGGCTGGATCGCTCAACGAGAACCAGTTCTGCAGCAGGTGAATACGCAGCATGGTGTCTAGTGGATACGGCTTGCGGCCACCGCCAGCCTTCGGGTAATGCGGCTCGATCAACGCCACCAAACCGCTCCACGGCACCACCTGCTCCATCTCAGCCAGGAAACGCTCGCGACGGGTTTGCTTGCGCTTACCGGCGTACTCGAAATCGGAAAAGCTCATCTGACTCATGGGATGGCGGGCTTGTAGAAGGCAGTTGGACGAGGGGCTATTTCAGCACAGGTCAGATGGCCTGTGCTGACTTGATCGGAGAATCCCTAACGCTTTTGGCTACACCATGATATCCAGGGAATAGTGTTGATGCTTCAATCCCAAGTTTTGAGCAAAGCTCAAGCAGCTTGTGGGCTTCTGTGACAGGTAGTGTCATTTTGAACAGGGTGTCCACTCCTCCACTTTCACCATAAATTTCATCCACCTCTTCAAGCGCTTCTGGTTGATAGGGGTCGTAAAATCTGGAGCCTTTGACTTTGTGAGTGGTGAACAAACCTGATTGTGCTGCTTGGTTACCGCTCGTTCCGCCCGGGGTTCTAATAATCGAAACCGATTGCCAGTCTTTAGAGTGACGCGTGTTAAGTGCCCATATCGCAATTCTGTCAAAATGACTATTCACTTCGAAATTAGCTGACGATGCGGCGAAGTAACATGCAACCAAGCTCCTTTCCGTCCAATCAAGCAGGCGGGTAGGCACATCGTAATGCTGGGCTACAGCCATGATTTCATGCATGTCGTCCTGCGGCCATGGTATGGCAGCACTCAAAAACATGTCGCGATCGCGGGCAAGGCGTCGCTTGATTTCCTTTGTGTAGCCCGGTACAGCCAGCCCTGATCTATCGCAGCCTTCAAGGAATCGACTGAGTACCTCCAATTCGTAGTGGACCTGCCTCCCAACGGTATCTGAAAAGATCTTTCTTGGAGACCCATTAGCAAACGATCCTGGGCCACGGCGACATACTGCTGGAGTAAGTTTGAATTGATCGCTGGCCTGCCCTCGGAATATGTGTGCACCGTCATCCCAAAAAGAGTTCAATGGAGAAAGGTGCTCCAGCAGGTCACGCGCTGTAGTGAAATGCATTTCTACCGGGCTGCCCATCATATTCGCTCGCTTGTAGTCGGAGCGAGAGAGTCTAATGGTCATACGATATCGTTATCAATTAGCTCGCGCATGGTAGTCATGTATCTGCCCGTGGCACCTGTACGGACCGGACACATGGTGGACAGGTGTGCGGAGACATGGTTGACACTTTCGGCACTCACATTGCCGGGAAATTCGACCATGCCTTGGAACACGAGAGACACCATGAGCCTGAGAGAAGAGTTCATTGCCCTGGCGCGCCATCCCAGCGCCAACATCAGAGCGTTATGCCGCAACTACGGCATCACCCCGCAAACCGGGTACAAGTGGCTAAGGCGCATTGCGCAGGAGGGCGAGACGGGTTTGAAGGAGAAGTCTCGCAAGACTGCCAGCAGCCCAAAGCAAACGCACCCAGCTCTTGAAGCAGAGGTCGTTATGTTGCGCAAAGCCCATCCGGGATGGGGCGGTCACAAGATCAGTTACATGCTGGACCAGCGTATCTCGCCCAGTACGGTTACCAGCGTCCTGCATCGGCACGGGCTGATATCACCGCAAGCCAGCACCGCAGCCACCCACTGGAAACGCTTCGAACACGCTGCGCCCAACGATCTCTGGCAGATGGATTTCAAAGGGCACTTCCAGACAGGTCAGGGAACCTGCCACCCGTTGACAGTGATATATGACCATTCGCGCTTCAACTTGGCGATTCAAGCCTGCGCTCATCAGCGCGCACCGCTGGTTCAAGAGCATCTGACAGAAGTGTTCAGCCGCTATGGCATGACGTTCCGGATCAATGTTGACAATGGCGCACCCTGGCCCTACGAGAGTCAGTTCCGCTTCAAGAAACAGTCATTCCGTATTGCCAAGTCATTGGCGGGTCACATCGTGGCTTTACGGCCGAGCACGAAAGGCGCTGATCACTTCGACGTGTTCTTCTGCCATCACAAACTGAGAACGATTGATTTCACCAAACCCGACGGCAGACGATAATGCGTCAACCATGTCCCCGCACACGTGTCAGCGATGTTTCCGGTCCGTACAGAACCCAAAAGGATGGACGATAGAATGAAGCCACGGCACACCACTCAGGTGTACTACAGCACTGGTCCGCTTCGAGATTTTGAGAGAGAAAAGCCCTTTAGAATTAAGGACTTGTAGAATGGAGGCAGCCCCACCAGCCACACCCCGGCACACGATGTTCCCGCTATGGCTGCTTCCTTCCGGATCTGACCAGGTTAACGGGTAATCATTGCGGGGGGACCGGTGGGGCCACCACTACGCGGTTCGCCATGTGACGAACCGCGCCATTGTACCGCTCTGAGGCGAAGTTACAACCTCTGTCTTAAGAAAAAACCATCATTTCTCAATGACTTGTCTGCGCAGCCGGGTCAGAGGGTGATGCTGTGCTCGCCAAGGAAGGTGATGAAGGCGTCTTCATCGAGCACCTTCAGGCCCAGTTCATTGGCCTTGGTCAGCTTGGAGCCGGCGCCGGGGCCGGCGACCACGCAGTGGGTCTTGCTCGATACCGAGCCTGCGACCTTGGCGCCAAGCCCTTCGAGATGATCCTTGGCGATGTCGCGGCTCATGCGCTCGAGGCTGCCGGTCAGCACCCACGTCTGGCCGGCCAGTGGCAGGCCTGCGGCGGTCTTTTTCTCGCTGCTCCAGTGCATGCCGAAGTCCAGCAGTTGGGCCTCGATGGCGCGCGCCAGTTGCTGGTGCTCGGGGTCCTTGAAGAATTCCCGTACCGCCTCGGCGGGTTTGGCTGACAGGGCCTGGCGCAAATCGATGCCGTCGGCGGCGATGATGGCGTCGAGGGAGCCGAGCTTGGCGACCAGCTTTTCCGCCCCGGTGGGGCCGACCGAGGCGATGTCGAGCTTAGCGATCAGCCCGGCGAGCGTGGTGCTGGCAGCGAACTCGGCCGCCAGCTCGCCTTCGTCCTGCAACTGCATACCACTGGCGAGCAACTGTTCAATGACCTGCTGGTTGTGCGGGTCCTGGAAGAAGTTGTGGATTTCGTGGGCCACTTCCAGGCCGATGTCCGGCAGGTAGGTGAGCACCTGCGGCAGCGCCGCCTGCACCCGCGCCAGACTCCCAAGCGAGCGGGCCAGCACCTTGGCGGTTTCCTCGCCGACATCGGGAATGCCCAGGGCATAGATGAAGCGCGCCAGGGTCGGCTTCTGGCTGGCCTTGATCGCCTCGAGCAGCTTATTGCTCGAGACCTCGGCAAAGCCTTCCAGCGCCACTACCTGGTCGAAGGTCAACTGATAGAGGTCGGCCGGGGAACGAATCAGCCCTTCGTCAACCAACTGCTCGACGCTCTTCTCGCCGATGCCGTCGATGTCCATGGCCCGCCGCGACACATAGTGGATGATCGCCTGCTTGAGCTGCGCCGCGCAGCTCAGCCGGCCGACGCAGCGGTACACCGCGCCTTCGCTGATGGTCGTCCTGCCCTTGCTGCGCTTGACCAGTTGAGTGCGCTCGACGTGGGAACCGCACACCGGGCACTGGTGGGGAATCTGCACCGCGCGAGCGTCGTCCGGGCGGCGTTCGAGCACCACCTGCATGACTTGCGGGATGACATCACCGGCACGGCGGATGATTACCGTGTCGCCGATGTGCACATCCAGGCGGGCGATTTCATCCATGTTGTGCAAGGTGGCGTTGGACACCGTGACCCCTGCCACTTTGACCGGGCGCAGGCGCGCTACCGGCGTGACCGCGCCAGTGCGGCCCACCTGGAACTCGACGTCGAGCACTTCGGTGAGCTCTTCGAGCGCCGGAAACTTGTGGGCGATGGCCCAGCGCGGTTCGCGGGCACGAAAGCCCAGTTCGCGCTGCGAGGCCAGGCTGTTGACCTTGAACACCACGCCATCGATTTCGTAGGCCAGCGCATTGCGTCGCTCACCGATGTCGCGGTAGTAGGCCAGGCACTCTTCGACGCCGGCGGCGTGCCTGAGCTCGCGACTGATCGGCAGGCCCCAGGCCTTGAGCTGCTGCAGGGTGTCGATATGGCTAAGGGCGATGGGCTTGGAGATCTGACCGACGCCGTAGCAGCAGAACTCCAGCGGGCGGCTGGCGGTGATCTTCGAGTCGAGCTGGCGCAGGCTGCCGGCGGCAGCGTTGCGCGGGTTGGCGAAGGTCTTGCCGCCGACTTCGGCCTGGGCGGCGTTGAGGCGCTCGAAGCCAGCCTTGCTGATGAACACCTCGCCACGCACTTCCAGCACCTGCGGCCAGCCGCGGCCATGCAGCTTGAGCGGCACGTTGCGGATGGTGCGCACGTTGCTGCTGATGTCTTCGCCGGTACTGCCGTCGCCGCGGGTGGCGCCTTGCACCAGCTGGCCGTCGCGGTAGAGCAGGCTGACCGCCAAGCCATCGAGCTTGGGCTCACAGCTGTAATCCACTGATGCGCCCTCGCCGAGCAGGTCGGCGCTGGGCAGGTCGAGGCCTTCGGTGACGCGGCGACCGAACTCACGCAGGTCGGCCTCTTCGAAGGCGTTGCCCAGACTGAGCATGGGCACCTCGTGGCGGATCTGCTGAAACGCCGCCAAGGCCGCGCCGCCGACCCGCTGGGTCGGCGAATCCGGGGTAACCAAGTGCGGATGCTCGGCCTCGAGCGCCTTCAGTTCGTTGAACAGACGGTCGTATTCGGCGTCGGGCACGCTCGGCTCGTCGAGCACGTAGTAGCTGTAGTTGTGCTTATCCAGATCGGTGCGCAGCTTGGAAATACGTTCTTCGGCGGTCATCTTCGGTGTTCTCTGCAAAGCAAAAGAGCAGCCAGGGGGCTGCTCTCAGGTTCGATCATCGCGAGCAGATCGAGGGACGATCTGCTCGGTGGGTGCATCAGCGTTTCTGGGTCAGGGCGCGGCGTTCGAATTCGACGATGCGCTGACGGTAGTGCTCGATTGTTTGCGCGGTGAGCACGCTGCGCTGGTCATCTTTCAGTTCGCCATCCAGCTCGTGGGCCAGCTTGCGGGCAGCGGCGACCATCACGTCGAACGCCTGTTTAGGATGACGAGGACCGGGCAAGCCGAGGAAGAAGCTCACGGCACGGGTGCTGAAATGGTCGATGTCGTCCAGATCGAAAATACCCGGCTTGACCGCATTGGCCATGGAGAACAGCACTTCACCGTGACCGGCCATGCTCTCGTGGCGGTGGAAGATGTCCATGTCGCCGAAGCGCAGGCCACTTTCGAGGATGTTCTGCAACAGCGCTGGGCCTTTGAAACCACCTGGGTCGCGGGAAATGACGCTGATCACCAGCACTTCATCCACCGGGGGCAGATCCTTGGCCGGGCTGGCCGCCGCAGCGAAGCCGTTGCTTGCGGTGTGCGCGTCATTGAAATCATCATCGGTGGCGGCGAACAGTTCCGGCTCGCGCGCTTCGCGCGGCTCGGCGGCCAGCGGCGCATCGCTCGATTGCGGCTCGGCGCGTTTGGCGCGCTTGGCCGGCTTGGCCGGCTTGATGTCACGGTCGCGTCCCGAGGCGCTCATCGACGGCAGGTCGGTTTCGTCCAGTTCAGGTTCCTTGTGGGTGTCGAGCACCCGCGGCGGGCCGAGCACTTCAGCGCTGCCCTCATCGTCCTGGACGTTGGAATAGTTGCGGTCCAGACGGAATTTCAAACGGCCTTTGCCGCCGCGCATGCGCCGCCAACCGTCGAAAAGAATGCCGGCAATGACAATGATGCCGATCAGGATCAGCCACTCGCGCAGACCGATTTCCATGTAATTCCCGTGCCTCTGTAAAAAATGTGCTGAAAAACAAAGGGTTCAAAAGCCCTTTAACACGTAGCGGCAAGCCTATGTTCTGCCAAGGCTTTTACTGCGTGTAAAACGAGTGACATAAAACTAGCACGACCTTGGCAAACTTTACACCGTCTGTCGGCCTTGTCAGGAAATTCCCCTACAGGACAGGCTCCATTTTCCCCACATTAGCCGTCGACCATTGCCATCGCCGCCTCCACATCCACGGCGACCAGCCTGGAACAGCCCGGTTCATGCATGGTGACGCCCATCAACTGGTCGGCCATTTCCATGGCGATCTTGTTGTGGGTGATGTAGATGAATTGCACGGTTTCGCTCATTTCCTTGACCAGCCTGGCATAGCGTCCCACGTTGGCGTCGTCGAGCGGTGCATCGACCTCGTCGAGCATGCAGAACGGCGCCGGATTGAGCTTGAAGATGGCAAATACCAAGGCCAGTGCGGTCAAGGCTTTCTCCCCGCCCGACAGCAAATGAATGGTGCTGTTTTTCTTGCCGGGCGGACGGGCCATGATCGTCACCCCTGTATCGAGTAAATCTTCGCCCGTCAGTTCCAGATAAGCGCTGCCACCACCGAAAACTTTTGGAAAAAGCGCCTGCAAACCTGCATTTATCTGATCAAAGGTATCCTTGAAGCGATTGCGCGTTTCCTTGTCGATCTTGCGAATGACGTTTTCCAGCGTGTCCAGGGCTTCGACCAGGTCAGCGTCCTGGGCATCGAGGTAGCGCTTGCGCTCGGACTGCTGCTGGTATTCCTCGATGGCCGCCAGGTTGATCGCACCCAGACGCTGGATGCGCCCTTCGATCTGCTCGATGGCCTGCTCGGTGAGTGCTTCGGTGGCGTCGTCTTCGAGGGTGGCAAGCACGCCGTGCAGGTCGTAGCCATCGGCGAGCAACTGTTCCTGCAGGGTCTTGCGTCGTACATCCAGGCCTTGGCTTTCCAGACGCAATTGCTCGAGCTGGCCGCGCAGCAGTTGCGCCTGTTGCTCGGCCTGGGTACGGCGTTTTTCCACCTCACGCAGTTCGCGGTCGGCGTCTTCCATGTGCAGGCGTGCCTGACGCATTTCCTCGTCCACGCCCATGCGCCGTTCGAGCAGCTCTTCCAGACGCATGCTCAGCTCTTCCAGCGGCGCGGCACCCTCCTCCAGGTTCAGGCTCAGTTGTTCCTGACGCTCGATCAGCCGCTGCGATTGCTGGGTCAGGCGCTCGAGCGCCTGGCGGGTGGACTCGTGTTGCGCGCGCAGCGAGCCGAGGCGCACCGCCAGCTGATGGGCGTGATCCTTGTGCTGGCGAGCCTCCTGACGGATGCGGTCGAGGCGCTCGCGCAGGCCGTCGCGGCGCGCCAGCAACTGCTCGCGCTGTTCGGTGTCGTCGGCCATGACCTCCAACGCTTCTTGCAACAGCAGGCGCGCTTCGCCGAGGGCTTCGAGCTCCAGTTCACGCTGTTGCTCCAGCTCGCTCAGTTCGTGCTGCAGGCGCTGGCGGCGCAGCTCGAGTTGCTCGGCGCGGGCGCAACTGGCCGACAGGCGCGCCTTGAGTTCGCCCAGTTGGCGGTTTTCATCCTGGCCGCGGCGGCGCAGCTGCTCGCGCTGGGCTTCGTGTTCGCGCAGTTGCTCATCCAGGCCAGCCAGTTGCTGCTCAGCCTGCTCCAGCGCGCTGCTGTGCTGCTGGCGCTCGGCATCGAGCTGTTCGATTTCCTGCGCCCGCGCCAGCATGCCGCCCTGGGCATCGGCGCCGCGGCTGACCCGCAGGTAATGCTTGCCAACCCAATAGCCATCACGGCTGATCAGGCTCTGTCCACTGGCCAAGGTGCTGCGCAGCGCCAGGGCCTGCTCAAGGGTGTCCACCGGCCTGACCTGGGCCAGCCACGGCGCCAGATCGGTGCGCCCGCTGACCTTGTCCAGAAGGCTGCCGGGGGTGGCGGCTGACCCGCTGGTGGCGAGCAGCAGGCATAGCTCACCGCTTTCCAGCAGGCTTGGGTCGAGCCCGGCAAAATCATCCACCAGCACCGCGTGCAGGTCGGCGCCGAGCACGGTTTCGACCGCCAGCTCCCAACCGGCTTCCACGCGCAGCCCTTCAGCGAGGCGTGGCGCCGCGTGCAGGCCATGCTGGCGCAACCAGTCACTGGCCCCGGCGCTGGGCTCCAGGGCTGCCTGCTGCAACGCTTCAAGCGAGGCCAGGCGCCCGCCCAGGCGTTGCAATTCACCCTGGCGGGTCTGCTGCTCGGCGGTGCCCTGGCGCACCTGCTCGCGCAGGCTGTCGAGGCGTTCGACCACCTGCTGCTCGGCCATTTGCAGCTCTTCGAGCAGCATCTCGCCGCTGGCCACTTGCTCGGTCATGTCCAGAATGAGCGCGTCTTCTGGATCAGCACTAAGCTGGTCACGCTCGTCTGCAAGCTTGCGCTGGCGTTCGAGCAGGCGCTCAAGGCCGGTTTCCAGTTGCTGCAGGCGGGCCTGCTGGACCTCGGCCTGACGCCGCGGCTCGGCAGAGCGGGTGTTGAAGGTGTCCCACTGCTCTTGCCAGCCCTGCATGCCCAGTTCGGCCTCCTCGAGCTCGGCGGCGGCCTCTTCAGCGGCTTCCAGGCTCATGGCCTGCTCGGGTTCGAGCATCTCCAGCTCTTCACCCAGGGTCGCCAGCAGAGTCTGGTCGTGGCCCAGATGCGACTCGGTTTCCTGGCGGCTGCGCTCGGCTTCGCGCAGGTCATCCTGCAACTGGCGCAGACGTTGCTGGCCGTGCTGGATGCTCTGTTCGACCCGGGCGATGTCACCGGCCACGGAATAGAAACGCGCCTGCACCTGATTGAAACGTTCCGACAGCTCGTGATGGCCATCGCGCAAGCGCTCGATACCGGCATCGGCGTTGCGCTGCTCGGCCACCAGGGCCTCGAAGGCGATTTCCTGGTCGGCGATCACCGCTTCACGCTGACCCACGCGCTGATCGAGGTCGCGCCAGCGCAGCGCTGCCAGGCGCGCCTTGAGCTGGCGTTCCTGTTCTTTGTATTCGCGGTATTTCTCGGCCGCCTGGGCCTGGCGATGCAGGCGTTCGAGCTGGCGCTCGAGCTCTTCGCGCAGGTCGGTCAGGCGGGCGAGGTTTTCCTGGGTGCGGCGGATGCGGCTTTCGGTTTCGCGGCGGCGCTCCTTGTACTTGGAGATACCCGCCGCTTCTTCGATGAAGTTGCGCAGTTCTTCGGGCTTGGCTTCGATCAGCTTGGAGATCATGCCCTGCTCGATGATCGAATAGCTGCGCGGGCCAAGGCCGGTGCCGAGGAAGATGTCGGTGATGTCGCGGCGACGGCACTTGGTGCCGTTGAGGTAGTAAGTGTTCTGCGCCTCGCGGGTGACCTTGCGGCGGATGGAGATTTCCGCGTAGGCGGCGTACTCACCGACCAGGGTGTTGTCGCTGTTGTCGAACACCAGCTCGATACTGGCCTGGCTGACCGGCTTGCGGCTGGTCGAGCCGTTGAAGATCACGTCGGTCATCGACTCGCCACGCAGGTTCTTTGCCGAACTTTCGCCCATCACCCAGCGCACGGCGTCGATGATGTTCGACTTGCCGCAGCCATTGGGCCCGACCACGGCAGCCATGTTGCTCGGGAAGTTGACGGTGGTGGGGTCGACGAAGGACTTGAACCCGGCCAGGCGGATACATTTCAGACGCATCGATCAACCCTTCGCCAGCGCCGCCAGGACCAGTTCGCAGCTGCGCTGGCAGTAGGCGGTGAGCACCTCGCGGATGCGCGGCAGGTCACGCGCCAGCACCGCTTCGAGCAGGCGTGCGAACAGTTCCAGGTAGTCGATCATGCTGGCCTTGCGCTGGTCGAGGGCCAGGTAATAGGCGCGGCTCATGGCCGGTTGCAGGTTCTCGACAGTTTCCCGCAGGTACGGGTTGTCGGCGAACGGATAGGCGGCGCGCATCACCGCGAAGCTTTCGGCGACGAAGGTCTTGATGTCCTGGCGGTCGTGGGCCTGTTGCAGGCGCTGCTGGATGGCCAGAAACGGCAGCAGGTCGGCCTCGGTGGCCCATTTGCGTGCCACTTCATTGCCCAGCAGGATGTACAACTCGCCCATCAAGGTGCACAGGCTGCGCACGCTGCGCTCGTCCAGGCGCGTCACGTGAGCGCCGCGCCTGGCCAGGATGGTCACCAGATGGCGGCGTTCGAGAATCAGCAATGCTTCGCGAACCGAACCGCGGCTGACGTTCAGCGCCTGGGTGACCTTCTGCTCCTGAATACGCTCGCCAGGGGCGAGTTCGCCGCGAATGATGCGCTCGGCCAGGTGATGGGCGATCTGCTCGGAGAGACTGTCCGGCGCCTTGAACGTCATGGGTGTCCTTGGGAAGCGGTGAGCGGGCAAAGGCGCGATTGTAGCGCACTTGCCCCGGCGTGGCGCAGCGGGGCAAGGCGCTTTGTGTGACTTTGCGGTCAGACGCGGGATTGGGCGCGAACTATGCTTGCAGCATTGATGAATGAACGCGTGGGACGACCTTGCGGCTGATTTCCTGACTTTAAGGTCAGAAAAATATTGACCACCCAATCAGCCCTGCATAGAGTCGGCCCTACAACAACAAAAACCCACAGCGAGGCCACCTCCGTGATCCAGTTTCTCGTCAACCAGACGCTGCGCAGCGAGCAGGCACTGGACCCGAACATGACCGTGCTCAACTACCTGCGCCAGCACCTGGGCAAGACCGGCACCAAGGAAGGCTGCGCCAGCGGCGACTGCGGCGCCTGCACGGTGGTGGTCGGCGAACTGATCGACGACGGCGACGGCCAGCGCCTGCGCTACCGCAGCCTCAACAGTTGCCTGACCTTCGTCGCCGCGCTGCACGGCAAGCAGTTGATCAGCGTCGAAGACCTCAAGCACCAGGGCCAACTGCACAGCGTGCAGCAGGCCATGGCCGACTGCCACGGCTCGCAGTGCGGCTTTTGCACCCCTGGCTTCGTCATGTCGCTGTTCGCCCTGCAAAAGAACAGCGATGCTGCCGACACGCACCAGGCGCACCAGGCCCTGGCCGGCAACCTGTGCCGCTGCACCGGCTACCGACCCATCCTCGACGCTGCGGCGCAGTGCTGCAGCGGAGCCAATTCCGACCAGTTCGACGCCCGCCAGCAACAGACCATCGCCCAGCTCAAGGCCATCGCCCCGCAAGGCAGCGCCGAGCTGGCCAGTGCCGATAAACGCTGCCTGCTGCCGACCACGCTCAACGACCTGGCCGAGCAGTACAGCGCCCTGCCCGATGCCCGACTGCTGGCAGGCGGCACCGACCTGGCGCTGGAAGTCACGCAGATGCACAAGACACTGCCAGTGATGATCTACCTGGGTGGGGTGGCCGAACTCAGCGGCATCGAGCAGCGCGACGGCTACCTGTACATCGGCGCCGCCACTGCACTGAGCGACTGCCATACGGCGCTCGCCGCGCATTACCCGGACTTCGGCGCCTTGCTGCAACGCTTCGCCTCACTGCAGATCCGCAACCAGGGCACCCTGGGTGGCAACATTGGCAACGCCTCGCCCATCGGCGACTCCCCGCCGCTGTTGATTGCACTGGGCAGCGAGTTGCTCCTGCGCCAAGGTCAACGCCAGCGCCGCCTGGCCCTTGAGGACTACTTCATCGACTACCGGGTAACGGCCCGCGAACCTGGCGAATTCATCGAGCAGATCATCGTGCCGTGCGCCAGCGACGCCTGGACGTTCCGCGCCTATAAGGTCTCCAAACGCCTGGACGATGACATTTCGGCGGTCTGCGGCGCCTTCAATCTGAAACTGCACCAGGGCATCGTCGAAGACCTGCGCCTGGCCTTCGGCGGCATGGCAGCGATTCCCAAGCGCGCGCGTGCCTGTGAAGCGGCGCTGCGCGGCCAACCCTGGACCCAGGCCAGCATCGAGCGCGCCTGCCAGGCCCTGGCCGACGACTTCACCCCGCTGTCGGATTTTCGCGCCAGCCAGGCCTACCGCCTGCTGACCGCACAGAACCTGCTGCGCAAGTGCTTCATCGAGCTGCAATCGCCGCACATCGCCACCCGGGTGACCGCTTATGTCTGACCATCACGTCAAGAGCCAGGCCGAAATGGCCGAACTGTTCCGCCAGGACCTGCGCACCGGCGTCGGCCGCAGCGTCAAGCATGACAGCGCCGACAAGCATGTCAGCGGCGAAGCGATCTACATCGACGACCGCCTGGAATTCCCCAACCAGTTGCACGTCTATGCGCGCACCTCCGACCGCGCCCATGCACGCATTCTGCGCATCGATACCGCGCCGTGCCTGGCCATCGAGGGTGTGCGCATCGTCATCACCCATCAAGACATTCCTGGTTTGAAGGACATCGGCCCGGTGGTGGCCGGCGATCCGCTGCTGGCCATCGACACCGTGGAATATGTCGGCCAACCGGTGCTGGCCGTCGCCGCCTGCGACCTGGACACCGCTCGCCGGGCCGCCATGGCCGCGATCATCGAGTATGAAGACCTCGAGCCAGTGCTGGATGTGGTGCAGGCGCTGCACGAAAAACACTTCGTGCTCGACAGCCACACCCATCAGCGTGGCGATGCGGCCGCAGCCCTTGCCAGCGCGCCGCATCGCCTGCAAGGCAGCCTGCACATCGGCGGCCAGGAGCATTTCTACCTCGAGACCCAGGTGTCGTCGGTGATGCCCAGTGAAGATGGCGGGATGATCGTCTACTGCTCGACGCAGAACCCCACCGAGGTGCAGAAACTGGTGGCCGAGGTGCTCGGCATCGCCATGAATCGCGTGGTCATCGACATGCGCCGCATGGGCGGGGGCTTCGGCGGCAAGGAAACCCAGGCGGCCAGCCCCGCATGCCTGTGCGCGGTGATCGCCCACCTCACCGGCCAGCCGACCAAGATGCGCCTGCCGCGGGTCGAAGACATGAGCATGACCGGCAAGCGCCACCCGTTCTACGTGGAGTACGACGTCGGCTTCGAAGATGATGGCCGCCTGCACGGCATTCACCTGGAACTGGCCGGCAACTGCGGCTATTCACCGGACCTTTCGGGTTCGATCGTCGACCGCGCCATGTTCCACGCCGACAACGCCTACTACTTGGGCGATGCCACCATCAACGGTCACCGCTGCAAGACCAACACCGCCTCCAACACCGCCTACCGCGGTTTTGGCGGCCCGCAGGGGATGGTCGCCATCGAACAGGTGATGGACCACATCGCCCGCCACCTGGGGCTCGACCCACTGGCCGTGCGCAAGGCCAACTACTACGGCCAGCACGAGCGCAACGTCACCCACTACTACCAGACCGTCGAGCACAACCTGCTCGAAGAAATCACCGCGGAACTTGAAGCCAGTAGCGACTACATTGAGCGCCGCGCCGCCATCGCCCGCTTCAACGCCGCCAGCCCGGTGCTGAAAAAAGGCTTGGCGCTGACACCGGTGAAGTTCGGGATCTCCTTCACCGCCACCTTCCTCAACCAGGCCGGCGCGCTGATTCACATCTATACCGACGGCAGCATCCACCTCAACCACGGCGGCACCGAGATGGGCCAGGGCCTGAACACCAAGGTGGCGCAGGTGGTGGCCGAGGTGTTCCAGGTCGACATCAGCCGTATCCAGATCACCGCCACCAACACCGATAAAGTCCCCAACACCTCCCCCACCGCGGCCTCCAGCGGCGCCGACCTCAACGGCAAGGCTGCGCAGAACGCCGCGCAGATCCTCAAGCAACGCCTGGTGGAGTTCGCCGCCCGGCATTTTCAGGTCAGCGAAGAAGACATCGAGTTCCGCAACGGCCACATCCGCGCACGTGAGCAACTGCTGAGCTTCGAGCAACTGGTTCAACTGGCGTACTTCGCCCAGGTGTCGCTGTCGAGCACCGGCTTCTACCGCACGCCGAAAATCTTCTACGACCGCAGCCAGGCGCGCGGCCGGCCGTTCTACTACTACGCCTTCGGCGCCGCGTGCGTGGAAGTGCTGATCGACACCCTGACCGGGGAATACAAGCTGCTGCGCGCCGACCTGCTGCATGACGTCGGCGACTCGTTGAACCCGGCCATCGACATCGGCCAGGTCGAGGGCGGTTTCATCCAGGGGGTGGGCTGGCTGACCTGCGAAGAGCTGGTGTGGAACGCCAAGGGCAAGCTGGTGACCAACGGCCCGGCCAGCTACAAGATTCCCGCCGTGGCAGACATGCCGCAAGATTTGCGCGTCAAGCTGGTGGAAAAACGCAAGAACCCGGAAGACACGGTGTTCCATTCCAAGGCCGTGGGCGAGCCACCGTTCATGCTCGGTATCGCCGCCTGGTGCGCGCTCAAGGACGCCGTGGCGAGTCTGGCCGATTATCGCCTGCAACCGCAGATCGACGCACCCGCCACCCCGGAACGGGTGCTGTGGGGCTGCGAGCAGATGCGCCAGGCCCTGGCAGCGACGGATACCTGCCCGGCGCCAACGGCCGTCGCGGCGCCGCACACCCCGGTCAACAGTTGATGGCTCATTTGGCCGGCCATGCGCCTTCAGGAGGAACGAGCCCATGCACACCTGGATAAACGCCCTCGCCGACCACCAGCGCCGTGGTGAGCCGTGCGTGCTGGTGACCATCATCGAAGAGCGCGGCTCGACCCCGCGCAATGCCGGCTCGAAGATGGTGGTCAGTGCCAGCGCGCTGTTCGACACCATCGGCGGCGGCCATCTGGAATACAAGGCCCTGCATATCGCCCGGCAGCTGCTGGCCGAGGGCCGCAGTGCGCCACACCTGGAGCGCTTCAGCCTCGGCGCCAGCCTCGGCCAGTGCTGCGGCGGTGCCACGGTGCTGTTGTTCGAGCCGATGATCAGCGTGCAGGCACAGATTGCCGTGTTCGGCGCAGGCCATGTCGGCCGCGCTCTGGTACCCTTGCTCGCCGCGTTGCCGTGCCGGGTGCGCTGGATCGATTCGCGAGCTGAAGAATTCCCCGCGCAGATGCCTGACGGTGTGCAGCACATCGTCAGCGACGACCCACTCGACGAGGTCGCCACGCTGCCGGCGGGGTGCTACTGCATCGTCATGACCCACAACCACGCGCTGGACCTGGAGCTGACCGCAGCGATTCTCAAGCGCAATGATTTCACCTGGTTCGGTCTGATCGGCTCGCGCAGCAAACGGGTCAAGTTCGAGCATCGCCTGCGCCAGCGCGGCTTTGCCGACCCGCAGCTGGCGCGCATGCGCTGCCCGATGGGCCTGGCCGAGGTCAAGGGCAAGCTGCCGATCGAGATCGCCGTGTCCATCGCCGCGGAAATCATTGCCACCTACAACGCCCGTTTCGGTCAGCACGACGCTGCCTGCAACGCTGGCCCCATTGCCCAGTTGCTGCCGCCTTCACGGCGCAGCCACGCCCCTTTGACGAGCCTGACATGACCGTTACCCGCAAAGCCTACCGCGCCGCCATCCTGCACAGCATCGCCGACCCTGCCGAGGTCGGCGTGCAGGCTTCCCATGAGTATTTCGAAGATGGCCTGTTGGTCATCGACCAGGGCCGCATCAACGCCGTGGGCCATGCCAGCGAGCTGTTGCCGACGCTGGCCGCCGACATCGAGGTGGTGCACTACCAGGATGCGCTGATCACCCCAGGCTTCATTGACACCCACATCCATTTCCCGCAGACCGGCATGATCGGCTCCTACGGCGAGCAACTGCTGGACTGGCTCAATACCTACACCTTCCCCTGCGAGCGGCAGTTCGCCGACAAGGCCCATGCCGACCAGGTCGCCAAACTGTTCATCGATGAACTGCTGCGCAACGGCACCACCACCGCGCTGGTGTTCGGCAGCGTGCACCCTGAATCGGTCAACGCCCTGTTCGAGCAGGCCGAGCGCCTCGATCTGCGCCTGATCGCCGGCAAGGTGATGATGGACCGCAACGCCCCGGACTACCTCACCGACACGGCCGAATCGGGCTACCGGGACAGCAAGGCGCTGATCGAACGCTGGCATGGCAAGGGCCGCCTGCACTACGCGGTGACGCCGCGCTTCGCGCCCACCAGCACCCCCGAACAACTGGCTGCGGCCGGCCGACTGCTCAAGGAGCACCCAGGCGTCTACCTGCACACGCACCTGTCGGAAAACCTCAAGGAAATCGACTGGGTCAAGCAGCTGTTCCCTGAGCGCAGCGGCTATCTGGATGTGTATGACGACTTCGAGCTGCTCGGTGAGCGCTCGGTGTTCGCCCATGGCGTGCACTTGTGCGACCAGGAATGCCAGCGCCTGGCCGAGACCGGCTCAGCGGTGGCGTTCTGCCCGACTTCGAACCTGTTCCTGGGCAGCGGGCTGTTCAACCTGCCCCAGGCCGAGCGCTTCAAGGTCAATGTCGGGCTGGGCACCGACGTAGGCGCCGGCACCAGTTTTTCCCTGCTCAACACCTTGAACGAGGCCTACAAGGTCATGCAGCTACAGGGCGCGCCGCTGCACCCGTTCAAGTCGCTGTACCTGGCCACCCTGGGCGGCGCTCGCGCCCTGCGCCTGGACGACCGCATCGGTAGCCTGCGCCCCGGCAACGACGCCGACTTCGTGGTCCTCGACTACAAGGCCACCCCGCTGCTCGACTACCGCCTGCAGCAGTCCACCAGCATCGAGGAAACCCTGTTCGTACTTGCTACCTTGGGCGACGACCGTACCGTGCGCGAAACCTTCGCAGCCGGGCGCTCGGTGCATCGGCGTTGAGGCGATCGGTGGCGTCGAGCGTGCAGGAGCGGGCGGCAGCGATTGGGGTCGCTTAGCGGCCCATCGCGACCGAAGTCGCGCCTGCACGACTACCCGGCAGCCGTCGGCTTGGGCTTTTTCAGCAGGTGGGAAAACACGGCGTGGAGGTCGTCGGAGGCGCTTTCTTCGTCGAGGTTGAGCTTGCTGTCGATGTGATCCATGTGATGCATCATCAGGCTCACTGCCTGCTGCGCATCACCGGCCTCGATGGCGTCGATCAGTTGCATGTGCTCGTCGTACGAGCAGTGCGAGCGGTTGCCGCTTTCGTACTGAGCGATGATCAGCGAGGTCTGCGACACCAGGCTGCGCTGGAAGCTCACCAGCGGCGCATTGCCGGCCGCCTCGGCCAGCTTGAGGTGAAACTCGCCTGACAGGCGAATGCCCGCGCCGCGATCACCCCGCGAAAAACTGTCGCGTTCCTCACGCACCATCTGGCGCAGTTCGCTGAGCTGTTCGGCGGTGGCGTGCTGCACCGCCAGTTCGGTGATGGCGCGCTCGACCATGCGCCGCGAGAAGAACACCTGGCGCGCCTCTTCCACAGTAGGGCTGGCCACCACCGCGCCGCGGTTGGGCCGCAGCAGCACCACGCTTTCATGGGCAAGACGCGAGAGCGCGCGGCGGATGATGGTGCGGCTGACCCCGAAAATCTCGCCCAGCGCTTCTTCGCTGAGCTTGGTGCCCGGCGCCAGGCGCTGCTCGAGGATGGCCTCGAAGATATGCGCGTAGACGATGTCGTCCTGGGTACCACTGCGACCGACCTTGTTGGCGCGCACAGGTTTTTTCAGAGGTTGCAGCTGTTCGTTCATGGGCTCTCGGTGAAGAGGATCGGCCGGCGCATTCCTGGCGCTTGTGACGCCGCAGGAGGGCCTGGCAGGACCGGATGGTGATGATGGGCGAAAGTATGCGCTCATTGTACACAGGCTCTGGCGTTTCTGCAGTGCGCCAATGGCTTGTTCAGCAGTTGTACGGCAACCGTTGAACACAGAAAAGAAAACATTATTTGCATTCTTTGTACACAAACGCATAATCCAGCGAGCGACTTCCTGACCTCACGGTCAACAAATAGACAGGCCGTCGCGCCCCACTCACAGGCCGCCTTGCACCAGGCGTGACTGCGCTCCGAACAACAAGAACGATTCGAGGAGTACTCGCTGTGGAACGCCAAAAACCCGAAGCGCCCGCCGTCGACCGCACCCCTGCACCTGCCAGCGGCTGGCTGGAACGACTGTTCAACCTGCAGCGCCATGGCACCACGGTCAAAACCGAACTGATCGCCGGCATGACCACCTTCATCACCATGGCCTACATCATCTTCGTCAACCCCAACATCATGGCCGATGCGGGCATCGACCATGGGGCGGCGTTCGTCGCCACCTGCATCGCGGCAGCGTTAGGCTGCCTACTGATGGGCCTGTACGCCAACTGGCCAGTGGGCCTGGCGCCAGGCATGGGCCTGAACGCCTTCTTCACCTACACCGTGGTCGGCACCATGGGCTACAGCTGGCAGACCGCCTTGGGCGCGGTGTTCATTTCCGGGGTGCTGTTCATGATCCTGACCCTGTCGCGGGTGCGCGAATGGCTGCTCAACAGCATCCCACTGAGCCTGCGCCACGCCATGGGCGCCGGGGTCGGGCTGTTTCTCGGGGTGATCGGGCTGAAGACCGCCGGCATCATCGTCGCCAGCCCGGCCACCTTGATCAAGCTCGGCTCACTGCACGAACCGGCGCCGCTGCTGGCCGCGCTGTGCTTCCTGCTGATCGCCATCCTCAGCTATCACCGGGTGTTCGGCGCGATTCTCATCAGCATCGTCAGCGTCACGCTGATTGGCTGGGGCTTGGGCCTGGTGCAGTACGGCGGGGTGTTCTCGCTGCCACCGAGCCTGGCGCCGACCTGGCTGGCCATGGACCTGGCCGGGGTGTTCAACGTCAGCATGATCAGCGTGGTGCTGGCGTTTCTCTTCGTGCATATGTTCGACACCGCCGGCACGCTCATGGGCGTGGCGCAACGGGCCAACCTGGTCAAGGCCGATGGACGCATCGAACACCTTTCCCGCGCGCTCAAGGCCGACAGCGCATCCAGCGTGTTCGGCGCCGCGGTCGGGGTGCCGCCGGTGACCAGCTACGTGGAAAGCGCCGCCGGGGTCGCTGCCGGTGGACGCACGGGGCTGACGGCGGTGGTGGTCGGGCTGCTGTTCGTCGCGGCGATGTTCTTCGCCCCGCTGGCCGGGATGATTCCCGCCTACGCCACGGCCGGCGCGCTGATCTACGTGGCGATGCTGATGATGGGCAGCATGGCGCACATCAACTGGGACGAGGCCACCGACTGCATCCCGGCGATCGTCACGCTGATCATGATGCCGCTGACCTTCTCGGTGGCCGACGGCATCGCGCTGGGCTTCATCAGCTACGTGGCGCTCAAGGCGGGCACCGGCCGGCACCGGGAGATTTCCGCGAGCCTGTGGGTGCTGTGCGTGATTTTCATCGCCAAGTTCGCGTTTCTCTAGCGCTTACTCCAGCACCTCGACCGACATACCCACCTTGAGCACGCCTTCACCATCGGCGGCCAGGTTCTGTCCGAACACCACATCGCCGTCGCGGCTGCGGAAGGTCTTGAGGGTCAGCAGCGGCTCCTTGTCGGGGCTGCGCTGGCCGGTGGCGGGGTCGAGTGTGGTGAGGATGCAGCGCACGCTGGGCTTGAGCAGACGCAAGGTGATGTCGCCGATGCGGATGCGCCGCCAGCGGTCTTCGGCGAAGGGCTCGGCGCCCTCGACCACCAGGTTGGGGCGAAAGCGCAGCATCTCCATAGGCCGACCGATGCGGCGATTGAGTTCATCCAGCGAGCCTTGGCCGATCAACAGCAAGGGGAAGCCATCGGGGAACGTCGCACGGTCGCTGTTCAGGCCATAGCCATTGGGCAGATAGCGCGCCCTGTGCGCCGGGCAGTGCACCAGGCGCAGGGGTTTGCCGAGCAGTGCGCTGAGCCAGTCGGCAGCGGCATCACCGGCATCGGGCACCTGCAAGGTGTCGCGCCAGATCGTCACCCCGCGCAGCGCATCGTCCGCCGCCGGCACGGGTACGTTCAGCGAAGCGAAGCCTGGCGCTTCGAGCCGCAGGCTGCCATCTGGCAGATGCAACGCGCCGATCTGGGTCATCTGCGGCCAGGCACGCTGGGTGAGGAACTGGCCGTTGTCGGCGCGCACCACCATCCAGCGGCGATCGCCGGTCAGGCCCAAGGCGTCGACCGAGGACTCGGCCAGTGTCTGGGCCTGACCTGACTTCAACGGATACCGATACAACGCACTCAACAGCATGGGGCTACCGCCTCCTGGCTCAGCAAACGCTCAGCTTATACCGCTCAGGCCTCGGCGACATCCAGCGACAGGCGATGGCGCACCACCTCGACCAGGCGATCGGGCTGGAACTTGGAGAGGAAGTTGTCGCAACCGACCTTCTTCACCATCGATTCGTTGAAGCTGCCCGACAGCGAGGTGTGCAGCACCACATACAGGCCACGCAGGCGCGGATCGTTGCGGATTTCGGTGGTCAGGCGGTAGCCGTCCATTTCTGGCATTTCGGCATCGGTGAAGACCATCAGCAGCTTCTCGCAGATGTCCTCACCGGCATCGGCCCAGGCCTTGAGCATGCGCAAGGCCTTGAGGCCGTCGCTGGCGACGTGCAGTTTGACGTCGAGCTGGGTCAGGGTGTCGCGCAACTGCGCCAGGGCCACACTGGAGTCGTCCACCAGCAGAATTTCGCGGCCACGGGCCTTGGCCAGCAACGGATCGTCGAGCTTCTCGCGCGAGACCTTGGCGTTGTACGGCACGATCTCGGCCAACACCTTCTCGACATCGATTACCTCGACCAACTGCTCGTCGACCTTAGTGATGGCGGTCAGGTAGTGCTGACGTCCGGCGCTGGTCGGCGGCGGCATGATCGATTCCCAGTTGAGGTTGACGATGCGCTCGACGCCACCGACCAGGAACGCCTGCACCGAGCGGTTGTACTCGGTGACGATGATCGTGCTGTCCGGGCCTGGCTGCAGCGGGCGCATGCCAATGGCCTGGGACAGGTCGATAACCGGCAGGGTCTGCCCACGCAGGTTGACCACGCCACAGACGAATGCGTGGCGCTGCGGCATGAGGGTCAGTTTGGGCAGTTGCAGCACTTCCTGAACCTTGAACACGTTGATCGCGAACAACTGCCGGCCGGCCAGGCGGAACATGAGAATTTCCAGGCGGTTCTCGCCCACCAGTTGCGTGCGTTGATCTACCGTGTCGAGAATGCCCGCCATTGCCCTGCCCCTGAGGTGAAAAATGTCATTGGCCCTGTATCGGCGTCATGCGCGTTAACTTGATGGGAACGCGCAGCCTGGGTAACGGCAATGATATCACTTCAATAGCACTGCAAGGACTGGCCGCACCCTTCATCCATGCCAACGCAAGCCCCGGCCCAGGCGGCTCGCCGCCTTGACCATCGGGGAAACCCTTACCCCATACCGGGTCGAACCTGATATTCGCGCTATCCATTACCCATTAATGTGATGCCCTTCGCACTGCATGGAAGGAGTCAGGCTTTGTTGCCACTAGTGTTCGAAGGCGCGGCAGCCGCCGCGCGTGGTCCGGGCCATTGAGCATGGATCAGCGCCCGTCCGACACCGCCACCCTGCGGCCGTTTCTTGCCGATGCCCGGCGTCTGCTGGCCACTGCCGAAGACTGCATGGCGCACCTGCAGCTGATCGACGACGATGCCGATGCCTGCCATTGCCTGCAACAGGCGCTCAGCGCGCTGGCAAGACGCGCAGCGCTGGCCGGGGTCGACGAACTCACCCGCTATGCCGAGCCACTGCGCTACCTGCTGTCGTTGGCGTGTCAGGCGCCGCGCCTGAGCGAAGTACTGTTGCTGCGCACCCAGGCCTGCCTTGACCTGCTGGCCTGGCAGCTGGAATTGCTCGACCCCTCGACCGGCCGCATCGACCTCGACGAACAGGAACAACTGCGCCTGCTCCACGACCTGGCCGGCGCGCTGGATGCGCAGCAACGCCTGATCGCCAGCGCCGACTGCGGCACGCCCTGCACGCAGGGCGGGGGGCACTCCCAGCCAGACTAAGTTGCAACTTGCCAGGCGCAGAGGTGATTAAACGCGACAACTAACCCCTCTTAACTATCGTTGTTACGCTGCAACTTGAACGCTGCATAAATACTGGCAATTGGCCTTGGTCGAATCCTGCCGGTGCCCCGTAAATACTGGGCGCGGCGCCACTTCGGGGGCGCCGCGACCAAACCAACCCGAAGTGATAACATGCGCCCAATCAATTATTCCTGACCCCACCCATACTGCATTGCGGCGCGCTGCCGATGCCATCCGCCGAACGTCCCGTCCTCATTAGCGATCTCTCTGACTATGCCGTCATGTGCCAAGCCCCGTTCCCGCCCGTGTCAGCGCAGCGCTTTGTTACGCCGGGTCACTGGCCTTTTGTGCACGGCGTCATTGGCAGCCAACCTGTACTACTGGGAACGTGCGCAGGCCTTGCCTGGCGAGGTGTTGCTGTTGCAGGGTCTGGCGCTGCTGGCGGTGCTCGGGCTGTTGCAGCAACGACGCCGCGCGATCAGCCTGCTGCCCGAGGAGCTGGCGCAGCGCATGCTGATGGTCCAGGAAGGCGAGCGTCAGCATCTGAGTCGCGAGCTGCATGACGATATCGGCCAGTTGCTCACCGCCGCCACCTTGCAGCTCGATTGGCTGCGGCGGCGCCTGCCCGGCGAACTCAAACCGCATGCCCTGACCCTGCGCGGCACCCTGGAACAAACCCTCACCCACGTGCGCGACGTCACCTGCCTGCTCAACCCGCGGCAACTGCTCAGCCTGGGCCTGGAGGCGAGCCTGCGCGCGCACCTGCTGCGAACCCTGCAGGCAAGCCCGGTGCGCTGGACCCTGCATTGCCCGCAGCGCCTGGACGGCGTGCCGACGGCCATCAGCATGGCGGCCTTTCGCATCACCCAGGAAGCGGTGACCAACCTGCTGCGCCACGCCCATGCCAACAACCTGCACATCGAGCTGCGGCGCAGCGAAGAAGGCCTGCTGCTGCGCATCGAAGACGACGGCGTCGGCTTCGACCCTGGCGCCGATCCGCAGCTGCTTGGGCAGCGTGGGTTGGCAGGCATGCAGGAGCGTGCGCAGGCCCTGCAAGGCACTTTCAGCCTCTCCAGCCAGCCGGGGCAAGGCACGCGGATAGAAGCTCGGCTGCCGTGGCCACCGCGCACCCACCCACGCGCCAGGACACCCGTCAGCAATGGCCTGTAGACTGCTGCTGGTCGACGACCACTCGCTGATTCGCGCCGGGGTCCGCGCGTTGATCGCGGACCTGCCTGGCTACCAGGTGGTCGGCGAAGCCGAAGACGGCCACCAGCTGCTGGCATTGGTCGAACAGGTGGCCGCCGATATCGTCCTGCTGGATCTGTCGATGCGCTCGACCAGTGGCCTGGACGCCATGGCGCAACTGCGCGACGCCGGCGCCCCGTGCAAGGTGCTGATTCTGTCGATGCACACCGATCCGCAGACCATCATGCGCGCCCTGCACGCCGGCGCCCACGGCTACCTGCTCAAGGACACCAGCGCCAGCGAGCTGGAACAGGCGTTACTGGCCCTGCGCAACAACGAACGCTACCTCAGCCCGGCCATCGCCCACACGGTGATCAACCAAGCCTTGCAGCGCAGCCCGGACCTCAGCGAGCGGCGCAGCCTCACCGCCCGGCAACTGGAGATTCTGCGGCTGATCGTGCGCGGCAAGTCGACCCGGGAAATCGCCACGGGTCTGGGCCTATCGATCAAGACCGTAGAAACTCACCGCGCCCAGATCATGAAGCGCCTGCATATCTTCGATGTCGCAGGCCTGGTGCTGTACGCGGTGCGCGAGAAGATCATCAACCTCGACGACTGAGCAGCGGCGAGTTGGCCGGCAGGTGCACGTTGATCGCCCCAGGCTGCGCCTCGAAACGCAGGTTGTCGCCCTGCAGCGGTTCGCCGTCGAGGTTGACGTCCAGGCCCTTGGCGCTCTTGATCTCGACCCACGGCAGCCGTGCACGCACATACAAGCCGCCACCGCCGAGCAGTTCACGCAAGGCGCCGACCATGTCCTGGGGCGCCGGCAGGATGCTCACCTCCAGCAGGCCGTCATCGGCCAGGGCCTCGGGGCACAATTCATGGCCGCCGCCAGCCTGGCGCCCATTGCCGATGCCCAGCGCCAGCAGGTCGCCCTGCCAGTGGAAATCAGGGCCGTGCAGTTCCACAGAGGCGGCCTGCAACTCACTGAAGCGGCTCAACCCGGTGAACAGGTACGCCGCGCCGCCGAGCACTTTCTTCAAGTCTTCCGAGGTATTGGCCGTCACTTGGCTGCCGAAGCCTCCGGTGGCCATGTTGAGGAACCACTGCTCACCGACCTTGCCCAGGTCGATGGGCCGCGCGGGCTGGTCGAGCAGTGCCAGGGCCTGGGACGGATCCAGCGGCACGCCGGCGGCGCGGGCGAAGTCGTTGGCAGTGCCCAACGGCAGCAGCACCAGGCTGGCTTGCGTGGCCGCCTTGCCCATGGCCTCGGCGATATCGCGCAAGGTGCCGTCACCACCGCCGGCAATCAGCGTGCCGTAGCCTGCCTGCAAAGCCTCGTCGACCAGCCTCGCGGCATCGCCGCCTTCCCAGGTCAGGCGTACATCCAAGGTCCAGCCACGCTTGCGGCAGTGGGCCACGGCGCTGCGCACATCGTCGTTCATGGCCTGTTTGCCATGCAAAATCAGCATTGCCTTGCGCTGCTGCATTGCGCTTCTCCGTTGGTGAGTACTACGGCAATCTCGACACTGCGCAAGGGCGATTTGCTGCATGGCGAAGGAGGTTACGGCGAAAAAAGCTGTGGCGGCCTACCTGCAAGGGATGGTCAAGCGGCCGCCCCGGCCCTCAATCGAGCAGCTCGCTGAAGGGAATGAAACTCACCGCATCGCCGGGCTGCGGCGTGGTGCCTTCAAGCACCTCGACCAGACCATCTGCCCAGGCCGCGCTGCGCAGCACGCCGGAGCTCTGGTTCTTGTAGATCTGCACCCGGCCCTGTTCGATGCGCGCACGCAGGTATTCGCGGCGGCTGCCGACCTTGTTCCAAGCGAACGCCGCAGGCATCTGCACGCGCAGCGGCTCAAGCCTGCTCACCCCCAGGCGGCGCAGCAGGTAGGGCCGGGCCAACAAGCCGAAGGTGACCAGGGTCGAGGCCGGATTGCCCGGCAGGCCGATCACCGGCACGCCGCGAAAATGCCCAAAGGTCAGCGGCTTGCCGGGCTTGATGGCCAGTTTCCACAGTGACAGCTCGCCGGCCTCGCGCAAGGCCATGCCCAGATAGTCCGCCTCGCCCACCGACACCCCACCGGTGGAGAGGATCAAGTCGACATCACCCAGACGTGCCAGGCACTGGCGAGTCAGCTCCAGGTCATCGGCCAGAATGCCGGCATCGGTGACCTCACAACCCATGCGCTGCAACCAACTCACCAGCAATCGTCGGTTGCTGTTGTAGATCTGCCCCGCGGCCAGCGGCTGGCCGGGCTCGACCAGTTCATCGCCAGTGGACAGCACAGCGACCCGCGCGCGCCGAATGACTGGCACGTGACCATGACCGAGGGTCGCGACCAGACCCAGTTCGATTGGGCCAAGCCGTGCGCCAGCGGCCAGCACCTGATCGCCAATCCGCGCCTCCTGACCTTGCGGACGCACGTTCTGCTCAGGCGTAAGGCTTTCCAGAAAGCGCACCTTGCCGTCGGCCAGCACCTCGACGTTCTCCTGCATCTCGACGCAGTCGGCACCCGCCGGCAGCGGCGCGCCGGTGAAAATGCGCGCGCACGTCCCAGGCTGTAGCGGTTCGGGGGCGTGGCCTGCGAAAATACGCTGGCTGACCGCCAGCGGCTCGCCCTGCCAGTCGGCGAGACGTAACGCATAGCCGTCCATGGCGCTGTTGGGCCATGGCGGCAGGTCGATGCTCGACACCAGGTCTTGGGCCAGCACCCGGCCATCGGCGTCGGCCAGGGCCACCTGCTCGACTTCGCGGATCGGCTTGGCATCGGCCAGGCTCAGCAACTGCGCAAGGGCTTGTTCGACCGGCATCAATGGCCGGCTCTGGCTCGCCTCAGCCACGGCTTTCACACGGCGCAGCCTGCTTGAGGTGCGGGACGAAATTGCACGGACGGTGACGGGCGTCGAGCTGCTCGGCGAGGATGCCGTCCCAACCTGTACGCACCGCATTGGTCGAGCCAGGCAGGCAACACACCAGGGTGCCATTGGCCAGCCCCGCCAGAGCGCGCGATTGCACGGTCGAGGTGCCGATATCGGGTACGGAAATCTGTCGGAACAGCTCGCCGAAGCCGTCGACCTGTTTGTCCAGCAGGCAGGCAACCGCCTCAGGAGTGCTGTCGCGGCCAGTGAAACCGGTGCCGCCGGTGATCAGCACCACCTGTACGGTGTCCTCGGCGATCCAGGTGGCGACCTGGGCGCGAATCTTGTACAGGTCGTCCTTGAGCAGCACCCGCGCAGCCAGGTTATGGCCGGCGGAGGTGAGACGGTCGACGAAGGTCTGGCCGGAAGTATCGGTGTCCAGGGTGCGGGTGTCGCTGACCGTCAGCACGGCGATGTTCAGCGGCACGAAAGGGGTATCTGCCTTGGCTTTCATGGGGGTCCATCACAGAGGAAATGTTGCCGTGGTTATATCACAGCGGGCCCCACGAACCATTGACCTGGAAAGAACCTCGCGACTGTGCTGCACTGTGCAAGGAACTTGCGTAGACCTCATGCGTCTGACGGACACCTAGCACCCTCGATGTGGAGAAACACGATGATCAAGCGGACCCTTCCCGCCTTCCTGCTTGCCCTGGGCATGGGCGCCCTTGCCGGCTGCGCATCGCCAAGCGTCATCACCCTGAACGATGGCCGCGAGATTCAGGCGGTCGACACGCCCAAGTACGATGAAGACTCCGGCTTCTACGAATTCGAGCAGCTCGACGGCAAGCGCACTCGCCTGAACAAGGATCAGATCCGCACCGTCAAGGAGCTCTGATCCGACGCCTTTTCGCACAACAACCTTATTTACAACAAGGGCTTGCGTGCCAAAAGGCGATACAGTAGGATTTCCTTCATCGGAGTGTAGCGCAGCCAGGTAGCGCGTCTCGTTCGGGACGAGAAGGCCGCAGGTTCGAATCCTGTCTCTCCGACCAAATCCTCACAAAAAACCCGCCCAGTGCGGGTTTTTTGTTGCCCGCTCACAACTCCCGAGCGCCGAACTGCAAGGCCGCCAACCGCGCATACAGCGGGCTGGTTTCGATCAGTTGCGCATGCGTACCCACCGCCACCACCCGCCCTTGATCCATTACGGCAATACGCTCGGCATGCTGCACCGTGGCCAGGCGATGGGCGATCACCAGGGTGGTGCGCCCAGCCATCAAGGTCGGCAGCGCCTGCTGCACCAGGTATTCGCTCTGCGCATCCAGAGCACTGGTGGCCTCGTCGAGCAGCAGAATCGGCGCATCTACCAGCAAGGCGCGGGCAATCGCCAGGCGTTGACGCTGTCCGCCCGACAGCCCCGCGCCGCCCTCGCCTATCAAGGTCTGATACCCCAGCGGCAGGCGCTCGATGAACTCATGGGCGTGGGCACTGCGCGCTGCGGCCTCGACCTGTTCGAAGCTGGCCTCGGGACGGCCATAGCGCAGATTGGCCTCGACGGTGCCGCGAAACAGCGCAGGTTGCTGCGCCACCAGGGCGAACTGGCTGCGTAGGGTTGCCGGGTCGAGGTGTGCGATGGGCTGGCCGTCGAGCAGGATGCGTCCTTGTTGCGGGTCATAGAAACGCAGCAACAGGTCGAACAGCGTCGACTTACCCGCCCCCGAGGGGCCGACCAGGGCCAGGGTCTGACCCGGCTCTATCCGTAGGTCGAGCCCGTCGATGGCCGCCTGCTGCGGCCGCGACGGGTAGGCGAAATGCAGCCCTTGCAGCTCGATCAGGCCAACCGCCCTGGGCAGCTCGGCGGGCAGCGCTGGGGCGACGATGGCCGGGCGCGCTGCCAGCAGTTCAGCGATACGCTGCGCCGCGCCTGCCGCTCGCTGCAATTCACCGAGCACTTCACTGAGGGTGCCCACCGCGCTGCCGACGATCAGGCTGTAGAACACGAACGCGGCCAGATCGCCGGCCGACATGCGTCCGGCAATCACGTCCATGCCGCCGACCCACAGCATCACCCCCACTGCGCCCAACACCAGCACGATCACCAGGGTGATCAGCCAGGCGCGTTGGCGGATGCGCAGGCGCGCCACCTCGAACGCTGCTTCCACGGTGTCTGCGAACAACGCGCGGTCGCGCGGCTGGTGATTGTAGGCCTGCACGGTCTTGATCTGGCCCAGGGTCTCGGCCACATAGCTGCCGACATCGGCGATGCGGTCCTGGCTTTGCCGCGACAGACTGCGCGCACGCCGGCCCATCAGCAGGATCGGCGCCAGCACCAGCGGCAGGGCCAGCACCACGATGCTGGTGAGCTTGACGTTGGTGATGAACAGCAGCACCACGCCGCCCACCACCATCAAGGCATTGCGCAGGAACATCGACAGCGACGAGCCGATCACCGACTGCAGCAAGGTGGTGTCGGCGGTCAGCCGCGACTGGATTTCCGAGCTGCGGTTGTCTTCGAAAAAGCCTGGGTGCAGGGTCAGCAGATGATCGAACACCGCGCGGCGGATGTCGGCGACGCACCGCTCGCCGATCCACGACACCAGATAAAAGCGGCTGAAGGTGCCGAGCGCCAGGGCCAGCACCAGCAGCAGGAACAGGCCCAAGGTGCGGTTGAGCTGCTCGGCCGAGCCGGTCATGAAACCGTGATCGACCAGCAGCCGCACGCCCTGGCCCATCGACAGCGTGACCAGCGCGGTGAGCACCAGTGCCAGCAGCGCCAGCAACACCTGACGCCGATACGGGCGAATGAAGCGCCAGGCCAGACCCAGGGCGCGCGGAGGGAGTGCGGAAGCAGTCTGTGACATGGCGTGGGTCGATCCGGGGCAAAGGACGTGCAGCCTACCACTGTGGCAGGGGCAAACCTCTGTCGTTGACGCCGAGCGGTTTGACGGAACTCGAGCAGCCGCGGCGACGTCGCACAGTCTGGTGACGATGCACAGGGGTAATGGCCAGTGATGGCGCTATGCCCATTCGGTCTAATCGGCGACTAGCCATCGGCCAGCATCTCTGGTGCACTGTCGTCGTCAATCTGACCCGAAGCCGACACACCGACGTCATGCCTTCGGATTACCGTGAGCCAGCACCTGAAGAGGAGACAGGACATGAGCACTGAGCACAGCCACGACCCGCAAAAACCCCATACCCAGGCTCCCCAGCAGCCCTGCGGCTCGATCATCGATGCCCAGGGCCGTGAAGTGCCGATCACCGAGCAGATGATTCAGCAGGCCTGCCAGGCTCTGGAGCAGAGCCGCAAGAGCGTGACGGCAGGCGTTGGGGCGTAAGTTTCATCCGGCCCTTCGCGGGTAAACCGCAGCGGCGGACCGCCCGCGAAGGGCCGGTCTACCATCAACCTCCTGCAACGTGACCGCGCCCTCAGACCAACACCGCGCCCAACGCACTGACCATCTGCGCCAACTGCGGCGCCTCGCCCTGCACACGCACGTGCAAGCCTTCGATTTCCCGGCGTGGCGGATAGTGTTTGCGCAGGCGGTCGAAGGCGGCGCGCTGCGCAGCGGTGTCGCTGCTCAGGCTACGGCGAAAATCGGCGTCATCGCGGCGTGGGTCGTACACCACGCGGCACAGCGTGGCCAAGGCCCAGTCCAGCTCGGCGCTGGCGGCGAACTCAAGCTTGGCCAGCGCTACCGGCGGCAGCAGATCGGCCAGGCGTACAGTGGGCGCGATGCCGCGCCATTGGCACAACGCCTGGTAGATCTGCGCCGTGCCGCGCTGGCGGCCATCGAGGCTGTAGCCGGCGATGTGCGGGGTCGCCAGGGTGCACAGGTCGGCCAGTTGCAGGTTCACTTCAGGCTCGCCTTCCCAGACATCGAGCACCGCGTGTACATCATCGCGCTCAGCAAGCAACGCGCGCAGCGCCTGGTTGTCGACGATCGGCCCGCGGGCCGCATTGATCAGCCAGCTGCCGGGGCGCAACTGCGCCAGTTCCGCCGCGCCGAGCAGGTGCCAGGTGGGGTGCTCGCCATCGCGCTGCAAGGGGGTGTGCAGGCTGATCACATCGCATTGGGCAAGAATGGTTTCCAGGCTGACGAAGTCGCCGCCTTCCTGCGCCTCGCGCACCGGGTCGCACACCAGCACGCGCCAGCCCAGGCCGTGCAGCACGCGCACCAGACGCCCCCCCACTTCACCGGCGCCCACCACCCCATACACACGCTGCGATAGCGCTACGCCTTCCAGCTCGGCAAGCGTCAGCAGGCTGCCGAGCACATAATCGACCACACCGCGGGCGTTGCAGCCCGGAGCGCTGCGCCAGTGGATGCCGGCTTCGGCGAGGTAGTCGAGTTGCAGGTGGTCGGTGCCGATGGTGCAGGTGCCGACGAAGCGCACGCGGCTGCCTTCGAGCAGTTGCCGGTCGACGCGAGTCACCGAGCGCACCAGCAGCACGTCGGCATCCTTGACGCAGGCCGCATCGATGGCGCGCCCCGGATAGCGGCGGATTTCGCCGAGCCCTGCGAAAAAGGCATCGAGCAGGGGGATGTTTTCATCGGCAACTATCAGCATGGCGCACTCCTTATCGGGGTGCGCAGTGTAGGCGCTCGGCGGTAAGGCTTCCAGCCGGGTCAACCGGCGTTCTTGCGGATCCAGTACAGGTAGGTGCCCGCCTGCTCCTGCTGCTCGACCAGATCATGGCCAAGAAACACGCAGAACTTGGGGATGTCGCGGCGGGTCGAGGGATCGGTGGCGATCACCTTGAGCAGGCCGCCGGCGGCCAGGTCGCGCACGTGCTGGTGCAGCATCATCACCGGCTCCGGGCAGTTCAGGCCGCTGGCGTCGAGCACCGCGTCCGGGGTGAGGTCAGTCATGTCAGGCTCCGTGGCAGATCAATGGGGGTCAGCGTGCGCTAAGGTCAAGCCGGCGCAGGTGGCAGGTGACCTCCTCGCGGTCGTGGTAGAGCTGCTTGCAGGCAATCGACACGCGTACCTGGCGCGCCTTGAAGGTCGCCTGCATGCGTTCGAGCAGGCGGCGCACCTCCGGGTAGCGCTGTTTCATCGGCAGCTTGAGGTTGACGATGGCCTCGCGGCACAGCCCTTCGCCCAGCCAGGTCTCGATCAGCGCAGTACTGCGCGCTGGCTTCTCGACGATGTCGCAGACCATCCAGTCGACCCGCTGCCTGGGCTTCCAGGTAAAGCCATCGGCCATCAGGTGCTGCACCAGGCCGGTGTCCATCAGGCTTTCGGCCATCGGGCCGTTGTCGATGGCGGTGACCAGCATGCCGCGCTTGACCAATTGGTAGGTCCAGCCACCGGGCGAAGCGCCCAGATCGACCCCGGTCATGTCGTCGCCCAGGCGCGCCGGCCACTGCTCGCGAGGAATGAACTGATGCCAGGCTTCTTCCAGCTTGAGGGTCGAGCGGCTGGGCGCTTCGCGGGGGAATTTCAAGCGCGGAATGCCCATTGGCCACAGCGCCGAGTTGTCCTGGTCGGCCAGGCCGACGAACACCCGACGACCACTGATGAAGGTCAGCAACAGGCGTGGCCTGGCGGCGTCATCGACCAGTCGCCCGGCCTTCTCCAGGGCCTTGCGCAGCGGCCCTTCAAACTTGCGGCAGAAGGTCGACAGTTCCTTGCCGTCGTTGCTGTCGAGCACCTCCAGCCACAGGCTGCCGAACACCGGCAGCTCGGCCAGGTGCGCCAGCAGCACGCTGATGCGATCGGTTTCCGGCAGCTCGACGAACTCACCACGGGCCCACTGGCGCGGGAAGATCAACTCGCTGAAACGCAGCTCGGCCATCAGTCGCTCACTGCCGCCGTCTTCGCTGCAGACGAATTCGGCGCAGGCGCTGTGCGGCTTGGCCTTGGCATAACCGGCCACGCCCAGGCGTGCAGCGTGCTCGCTGAGTTCAGCGCAAACCTCGCCCTCGAAGCCGGGCCGGCAATGCATCAACAGGGTACTCATGTCTCACTCCACGGCGCTGGCGCAGTGCGCGCCAACCTTGCGCCAGCGCAAGGTAGCGCCGGCAAGGCGGCGAATGATAAAGGAAGATCGGAACCAGCGACACGCCCCGCCGGTCCAGAAGAGAGTCGGCCGGGCGAGCCCTGGCCTTACGTTTCAGCCAGGCCCGTACCGTGCGGGCCGTCATACCGAGGTGACACCGGCAACCTTCGCATGATTGCCGGGCACCGGCGCAGAAGGAGTTGGCAATGCCCTCGCTCGATAGCCTGAAGACCCTGAAGACCCTCGACGTCGCAGGTAAGACCTACCACTACTACAGCCTGCCCGACGCCGCGCGCCAGCTCGGCGACCTGCAAAAGCTGCCCATGTCGCTGAAAGTGCTGCTGGAAAACCTGCTGCGCTGGGAAGACAACGAAACCGTCAGCGCCGACGACATCAAGGCCCTGGTGCAGTGGTTGCAGGAACGCCGTTCGGACCGCGAGATCCAGTACCGCCCCGCGCGCGTGCTGATGCAGGACTTCACCGGGGTGCCGGCAGTGGTCGACCTGGCCGCCATGCGCGCCGCCATGGCCAAGGCCGGTGGCGACCCGCAGCGCATCAACCCGCTGTCGCCGGTCGACCTGGTCATCGACCACTCGGTGATGGTCGATCACTACGCAAGCCTTGAGGCCTTCGAGCAGAACGTTGACATCGAGATGCAGCGCAATGGCGAGCGCTACGCCTTCCTGCGCTGGGGCCAGGACGCGTTCGACAACTTCAGCGTCGTGCCGCCAGGCACCGGCATCTGCCACCAGGTCAACCTGGAATACCTGGGCCGGACGGTGTGGACCCGCGAAGAAGACGGCCGCACCTATGCCTTCCCCGACACCCTGGTCGGCACCGACTCGCACACCACCATGATCAATGGCCTGGGCGTACTGGGCTGGGGCGTGGGCGGTATCGAGGCGGAGGCGGCCATGCTCGGCCAGCCGGTGTCGATGCTGATTCCCGAAGTGATCGGCTTCAAGCTCACCGGCAAGCTGCGCGAAGGCATCACCGCCACCGACCTGGTGTTGACCGTGACGCAGATGCTGCGCAAGAAAGGCGTGGTGGGTAAGTTCGTCGAATTCTATGGCGACGGCCTGGCGCAACTGCCGCTTGCCGACCGCGCCACCCTGGCCAACATGGCCCCGGAATACGGCGCCACCTGCGGTTTCTTCCCGGTCGATGAGGTGACCCTGGATTACCTGCGCCTGTCGGGCCGCCCGGATGCCACCGTGCAGTTGGTCGAGCAATACTGCAAGGCTCAGGGCCTGTGGCGCGAGCCCGGCCAGGAGCCGCTGTTCAGCGACAGCCTGGCCCTGGACATGAACGAGGTCGGCGCCAGCCTGGCCGGGCCAAAGCGCCCGCAAGACCGTGTGGCCCTGGAAGACGTCAGCAAGACCTTCGACGGCTTCATGGAGCTGCAACCCAAAGCCGCCGGCAAGGAAGTCGGCCGCCTGGAAAGTGAAGGCGGCGGTGGCGTTGCGGTGGGTAACGCTGACCAGGCTGGCACTTACCCCGATGAAGACGACAGCGCCTCGCCTGCCCTGCGTGACGGCGCGGTGGTGATCGCCGCGATCACTTCGTGCACCAACACCTCCAACCCCAGCGTGATGATGGCCGCCGGCCTGCTGGCGAAGAACGCCGTCGAGCGTGGCCTGCAACGTAAGCCCTGGGTGAAGAGCTCGCTGGCCCCAGGCTCCAAGGTGGTCACCGAGTACTTCGCTGCCGCAGGCCTGACACCCTACCTCGACCAACTGGGCTTCGACCTGGTCGGCTATGGCTGCACCACCTGCATCGGCAACTCCGGCCCGCTCAACGAAGACATTGAGTCGGCCATCACCAGCAGTGACCTGACCGTCGCCTCGGTGCTTTCCGGCAACCGCAACTTCGAAGGGCGTGTGCACCCGCTGGTCAAGACCAACTGGCTGGCCTCGCCACCCTTGGTGGTGGCCTACGCCCTGGCCGGCAGCGTGCGCACGGACCTGTCACGCGATGCCCTGGGCACCGACAAGCACGGCCAGCCGGTGTACCTCAAGGACATCTGGCCGAGCCAGCAAGAGGTCGCCGATGCCGTGGCCAAGGTCAGCACCGAGATGTTCCACAAGGAGTACGCCGAAGTGTTCAAGGGCGACGCGCAGTGGCAAGCCATCGAAGTACCCAAGGCGGCGACCTACGTGTGGCAGGACGACTCCACCTACATCCAGCACCCACCGTTCTTCGACGACATTGGCGGGCCGCTGCCAACGATCAAAGACATTCACGGCGCCAACATTCTCGCGCTGCTCGGCGACTCGGTGACCACCGACCACATCTCCCCGGCCGGCAATATCAAGGCCGACAGCCCGGCAGGCCGCTACCTGCGGGAAAAAGGCGTCGAGCCGCGAGACTTCAACTCCTACGGCTCGCGCCGGGGCAACCACGAAGTGATGATGCGCGGCACCTTCGCCAACATCCGTATCCGCAACGAAATGCTCGGCGGCGAAGAAGGCGGCAACACCATCCACGTCCCCAGCGGCGAGCGGCTGTCGATCTACGATGCCGCCATGCGCTACCAGCAGGCCGGCACCCCACTGGTGGTGATCGCCGGCCAGGAGTACGGCACCGGCTCCAGCCGCGACTGGGCCGCCAAGGGCACCAACCTGCTCGGTGTGAAAGCGGTGCTGGCCGAGAGCTTCGAGCGCATTCACCGCTCCAACCTGGTGGGCATGGGCGTGCTGCCCTTGCAGTTCCGCGCTGGCGCCGACCGCAAGAGCCTAGGCCTGACCGGCCACGAGCGCATCGACATCCTCGGCCTGACCGACGCACAGATCCGCCCGGCCATGCCATTGACCCTGCGCATCACCCGGGAGGATGGCAACAGCGAAGAGCTGGAAGTCTTGTGCCGGATCGATACGCTGAATGAGGTGGAGTACTTCAAGGCGGGGGGGATTCTGCATTACGTGTTGCGGCAGTTGATCGCTCAGTCGGCGCACTGATGCACTGAACAGGGGGCGTGGGGGGCCTGTAACAGTTGCGCCTCCTGTCCTTTTTGCGCTCGCCAACAGCCTCGCGACTGTGTGGGGCACGCAAGAGAAAGGGCCGCTTTGCAGCCCTTCGCGGGTAAACCGCGAAGGGTCGCGTAGCGACCCCAGTGCATTGAGGGTGGCCGGCATCACTGCCGGCCACCTCTCACTTCACCCAGCGCTCAGGACGGCACCACCACTGCCTGCCCGCTCAGCGCCAGGTCGACCAGCTCGCGGTTGGCCACCGCGTACATCGCATAGTCGTGACCGGTGGCGTTGCGCAGGTCGTCGAGCATCGCGCGCCAGCGTTCGGCCATGACGCGATGCTGCTCGATCCACAGCGCCACGCGGGCGTCCATGTCCTGCGGGGCGTTGGCCATTTGCAGCACCGAGATGGTGATCGCGCGCTGCTGCAGGTCGATGTCGTCGCGGAAGGCTTCGCGGGCCAGTGCCTGCCAGTTGTTTTCCACCGGCAGGTTGCTGATTTCCTGCAAGTACCAGGTCAGGTCCAGGGCGCTGCCGACTGCGAAGAACGCCTTGGCGACCTGGGCAGGATCGTGGCCGGTGACGTCCGAGGCCTCGATGATCGGCAGCAGGGTGTACAGGTGCGTGGTGCCGGCCACCATGCGCGCCAGCAGCTCCGGCACACCGGCTTCGACGAAGCTCTGGTAGCGCACCTGCCAGCGTTCGCGGGTCGGGCCTTCCAGCAGTTCGTCGAGTTTGAGCCCCAGTTGAGCGATCTTCGGCCCGAAGTGGGCGATGTCGCGTCCGGCGTCCTGCTCGTTGCGGCGGCTGCGCAGGAACCAACGGGTGGCACGACGGCCCAGGCGCATCAGCTCGTCCATCAGGGTCAGCTGGATGTCTGCCGGCACCTGGTAGTCGAGCGCCTCGATCTGGCGGAACCAGTGCGGCAGGTGGAAGATGTCGCGCACGATGACATAGGCACCGGCCACGTTGGCCGCGCTCATGCCGGTGGATTCCTTCAGGCGCTGAACGAAGGTGATGCCCATGTTGTTGACCAGATCGTTGGCGATCTGCGTGCTGACGATTTCGCGTTTGAGGCGGTGGCGGCGCATCGACTCGGCGAACTTGCTCACCAGCGAAGGTGGGAACGCGGTTTCCATGTCACGGGTCAGGTAGTCGTCATCCGGTACCTGGGACTTGAGCAGTTGCTCCTTGAGGTCGATCTTGCTGTAGGAAATCAGCACCGACAGCTCGGCGCGGGTCAGGCCCTGGCCTGCGGCCAGACGCTCGGCCAGTTGTTCCTCGGACGGCAGGAACTCGATGGCGCGATCCAGCTTGCCGCGCGACTCCAGATCAGCCATCAGGCGCTTGTATTCGGCGATCCGCTCGCGGGCGCGGCGGGCGGCCAGCGACAGCGCCTGGGTCTGCTTGTAGTTGTTGCCCAGCACCAGGTGGCCGACTTCCTCGGTCATGCTGCCCAGCAGCTGGTTGCGCTGCTTCTCGGTCATGTCGCCACCCTGCACCACTTCGTTGAGCAGGATCTTGATGTTGACCTCGTGGTCGGAGCAGTCGACGCCACCGGCGTTGTCGATGAAGTCGGTGTTGGTGGCGCCGCCATTGAGGCCGTACTCGACCCGGCCCAGCTGGGTCATGCCGAGGTTGCCGCCCTCGCCCACCACCTTGCAGCGCAGCTCGTTGCCGTTGACCCGCAGGGCGTCGTTGGCCTTGTCGCCGACGTCAGCATGGCTCTCGCTGCTGGCTTTCACATACGTGCCGATACCGCCGTTCCACAGCAGGTCGACCGGCGCCTTGAGCAAGGCATTAAGCAGCTCGGTCGGCGTCAGGCGGTCTGCGGTAATGGCGAAGCGTTCTTTCATCTGCGGGCTGATGGCGATGCTCTTGGCACTTCGCGGGAAGATCCCGCCGCCTTCGGACATGATGCTGGTGTCGTAGTCGCTCCAGGCCGAACGCGGCAGCTCGAACAGGCGTTTGCGCTCGGCAAAGCTGTTGGCCGTCTCGGGGTTGGGGTCGATGAAGATGTGCAGGTGGTTGAACGCGGCCACCAGTTGCAGCTTGTCGGACATCAGCAGGCCGTTGCCGAACACGTCGCCAGCCATGTCGCCCACGCCGATGACGGTGATCGGGTCTTCCTGCACGTTGATGCCGCGCTCGCGGAAGTGCCGCTGCACACCGACCCAGGCGCCACGGGCGGTGATGCCCATCTTCTTGTGGTCGTAACCGGCCGAACCACCCGAGGCGAACGCATCGCCGAGCCAGAAGCCGTAGTCGATGGCGATACCGTTGGCGATGTCGGAGAAGGTCGCGGTGCCTTTGTCGGCCGCCACCACCAGGTACGGGTCATCCTCATCGTGACGCACCACGTTGGCCGGAGGCACCACACCACCGTCCTTGAGGTTGTCGGTGATGTCGAGCAGGCCGCTGATGAAGATGCGGTAGCAGGCGATACCCTCGGCGGCGATGTCGTCACGGCTGCCGCCCAGTGGCAGACGGCGTGGCAGGAAGCCACCTTTGGCACCGACCGGCACGATCACCGAGTTCTTCACCTGCTGCGCCTTGACCAGGCCCAGCACCTCGGTACGGAAGTCTTCCTCGCGGTCGGACCAGCGCAGGCCACCACGGGCTACGTTGCCAAAGCGCAGGTGCACGCCCTCGACGCGCGGCGAGTAGACGAAGATTTCAAACTTCGGCACCGGCTTGGGCAGCTCGGGGATCAGTTTGGGGTTGAACTTGAAGCTGAAGTACGACTTGGCCTGGCCATCGGCGTCAGGCTGGTAGAAGTTGGTGCGCAGGGTGGCTTTGATCAGGTCGAGGTAGCGGCGCAGGATGCGGTCTTCGTTGAGTACCTGCACCTCATCCAGAGCGCTGAGAATCGCCTGTTCCAGACGCTGCTGCTTGTTGTCCAGATCATCCTGGGTGAGCTTGCGCGCCAGGTAGAAACGGGTCTTGAACAGGCGCGTCAGCTCGCGGGCGATGTCGGTGTGGTTGTTCAGGGTCGCGGCGATATAACCCAGGTCGAAGCCCAGGCGAATCTGCTTGAGGTAACGAGCGTAGGCCCGCAGCAGCGCCACGTCGCGCCACGGCAGGCCGGCGGTCAGCACCAGGCGGTTGAAGGCATCGTTCTCGGCATCGCCGCCCACGATATGGATGAAGGCGTCCTGCAGCACGTCGTTGAGCTGCTGGATGTCCAGGTCCAGGCCTTCGCTGTAGGTGAAGGCAAAATCATGAATCCAGAACTCGCGGCCGTTGGTGTGACGCAGACGGTACGGGAATTCACCCAGCACGCGCAGGCCGAGGTTCTCCAGAATCGGCAGCACGTCCGACAGCGCCAGCGGCGTGTCGGCGTGGTACAGCTTGCAATGCAGGGTGCGCTCGCCGATCTGCGTCAGCGGCTGGTAGAAGCTCATCGCCAGCGGACGTTTGTCGTTCAGCGCCACCACGTGCTGCAGGTCGACCACCGCCGAATGCGGGGCGAAGCGCTCGCGGTAACCGGCCGGGAAGCCTTTGGGGAAGTCGGCGAGGATGTTGGTGCCCTGGGCTTCGCCGAAGTTCTCCACCACCAGCGCCGAGTAGTCGTCGTTCCACGAACGGCAGGCCTGGATCACTTCCTTTTCCAGCTGCTGCGGGTCGATGTCGATACGGTTCTTCGGATCGACGCGCAGAATCAGCTGCACGCGGGCCAGTACCGATTCGGAGAAGAACGTCCAGAACTCGCAGTCGCTGGCCTTGAGGCGCTCCATCAGCACCTGCTGGATCTTCTGCCGCACTTCGGTGGAGTAGATTTCCCGCGGCACGTAGGCCAGGCAGTAGCAGAAGCGCCCGTACGGGTCTTTGCGCAGGAACACGCGAATCTTGTTGCGTTCCTGGATCTGCACGATCGACATGACGGTGTTGAACAGCTCGTCGATCGGCGTCTGGAACAGATCGTCACGCGGCAGCACTTCCAGCACCTGGGTCAGTTCCTTGCC
This sequence comes from Pseudomonas cremoricolorata, assembly GCF_000759535.1. NCBI lineage: Bacteria > Pseudomonadati > Pseudomonadota > Gammaproteobacteria > Pseudomonadales > Pseudomonadaceae > Pseudomonas > Pseudomonas cremoricolorata. The sequence continues at coordinate 4,435,524 of NZ_CP009455.1, forward strand.
CAGGTGCGCCTTGGCGTCGAAGCCGGAGCGACGTTCGATCTCGGCCACCTTGACCCGCAGGTAGGGAATGGCATGCACGTTCTCGCCATACACCGAGGAGGTGTACAGGCCCATGAAGCGGCATTCCTTGATGACCTTGCCGTCGGCGTCGAGCTGGCGAATCGACACGTAGTCCGGATACGCCGGGCGGTGCACGCGGCTGGGCAGCGCGGCCTTGGCGAACGACAGCAGCAACGGCTCGTTGAGGTAGGCGGCGGCGTAGTCTTCGATGCGCAGCTCTTGCTCGCTCAGGCCCACGCGCAGCAGCGACGGCAGGCCGAGGAAGGACTGCTCGTCGTAGTTGATGCGCCCACCTTCGCTGTCACCGGTGACGGTGAACTCTTCATAGCCGAGGAAGGTGAAGTGGTTGTCCAGCAGCCATTCGAGGAAGGCGGCGACTTCGGCCTTTTCGTTCTGCGCCGGGGCGTAGGGGCTTTGCTCGACCAGCGCCACGACTTCACGCAGGCGCGCTTTCATCGGCTCGAAATCGGCCACCGCCACGCGCACTTCGGCCAGCACTTGCTCGATCTCGCGGGCCAGTACGCTCAACTCGTTGGCATTGGCGCAGCGGTCGATCTCCAGGTACATCAGCGATTCATGCTGCACGCCCTCGCCCTGGCTGCCCTTGGGCAGCAGTTCGAGCAGCTCGCCCTTGGCGCCACGGCGCACGCTGAGCACGGTGGTCTGCAGGGTGTGGATGCTGTAGCCACGGCGGTTCAGCTCGGTGCGCACCGAGTCGACCAGAAACGGCAGGTCGTGGTGCAGCACCTCGACCACGCTGTGGGTCGACTGCCAGCCGTTGCGTTCGTAATCGGGGTTGTACACCCGCACTTGCGGGTGTTCGGGGTCGAAGCGCTCGACGATGCGCCAGGCCGAGAGGGTGCAGCCGACCAGGTCGGAAAGGCGGCGTTGGGTAAGTTCGTCCAGAGAGATGATGCCGAAGAACTGGTCAGCGAACAGCGCCACTTGTGGCAGGGCTTGTTCGCTGATGTGCTGCGCCAGGGCCGATCGCAGTTGCTGCTGGAAATCGGCCTTGCTGGCTGCGGTGAAAAACGCCATCTGTGGTACTCCGCGTGGGCTCTTAATCGTGGGAACACTGTGCGCGCGTGCGCCCCGTACGGATCAACCATAGCCAACCCGTGCAGCGGGACGGACAAAAACCGGGCGTTGGCCGTGCCGGGCACGGTCAGCGTGTGATGGGCATCTGCAAAAGCGCCTGCGTCGCGGCGCTGGGCCTTTACGGGTGTCCATCGACTGCGCAGCTTAACGACTGGCACAGGCTTGCGGCTTGCAGCGCTGCGACATATTCGGTCAAGGTGAGGCAATATGCCGCACGGTTGGGCATTTCCCGGCTGGCAAAATTCCCTTCATTCGTACGAAAGAGCCAAACATGCAACTGAACACGACCCAATTTCTCGCCACGCCCTGCGACGATGAAGAAGACGACATGGCCACCTTGTGCTGCATCAGCGACAAGGGGCAGATGTTCCTGCTGACCCGCTACCCGGATGAAGACACCGTCGATCTGACCCTGGACGACGAGCCTTCGACCCTCGATGGCCTGAAAGTCACCTTGGGCGCTACCCACTTGGTCATCGAGGTGGCGCCCGGGGACCGTGATGCGCTCAAGGGCGACGCACAGCTGCACATCACCCACGCTACCCCGGCCAGCGACCTGCCCGAGGTGCTGCTGACCCTGCGCAACCTGCTCGACGGCACCGGCGAGCTGATCAGCGAGGTGTAAGCGCCCGCCTGCTAACCCAGTGGGTTGGCATGCACCAGGCGCACGCCATCGGCGGTGGGGCGATTGACGAACAGCACGTCGGGGCTGGCGTCGCGCAGCTCTGCCGCCGGGTTCCAGTGCGCCGAGGTGTGAATGTAGCGCTGCAACACTTCACGCTGCCCGGCAGTGAGGTGCAGCTCGGCGCTGTGGCCCAGGGCGTAGGCGTGCAGGGCCTGGCTGATCGGCTGCAACTGCGAAGGTAGCTGCGCCAGCCACTCGCCGGGCAGTGGTGCGAGCGGCACGCCGTGCTGCACCGCCAGCTCACGCATGATGCTCAGGTACACCTGCGACAACTGCCCCGGCACCTCGCGGGTCTGGCTTACGGTTGCGAACACCCGCTTGTACGGCGCCTCGCGCCGTGCGCGGTGATCCTCATCGAGCACTTCCCAGGTGTGCAGTTGCAGTTGCCCCGCCGCACGCGGGCTGTGTTCATCCAGCCATTGGGCCGCTTGGGCGTAGGCTGCGGTGGCCTCGGGCCGGTTGCTGGCCGGCACCCGGCAGCTGAACGGCTTGCACAACAGCACCTGTTCGCGCACCTGCGCCGGATAGCCGCCACCGATATCGGAATGCGCCCCTGGCAACAGGCAATCGTTGCCGCTGGCGACCAGCGCAAAATGCTGGCGAAACTCGTCGGCAGCGGCCAGTTGCACGACCTTTCGGGCGATGCCATCAGCCAGGCCCAGGCGCAGCGTGCCGAACTGCATGCCGGGCGATGGGTGGGCCATTGGGTCGAAAATTGCCGCCACCGTGTCGAACAGGCCGATGAAGTTCAGGGTCACGGCCAAGTCGCTGCCCACCTCCCCCGCAACCAGTCGGTTGGCGCAGTGCCGCGCAGCCGCAGCGCCGCGGCTGAAACCGAACAGATCGACCTCCACGCCCTGCAGTGGCGGCTGCGGGTGTTGCTGGCGCCAGCGCGCTACCTGCTCGCGCAACCACTGCATGGCCTGTTCGACACGGGCCTCGACACCTGTAGCGCCCAGCCCCGTGGCCTGGCTGAGCATCGAGTCCGGTGCGCCCTGGCGGGTGCCGATACCCTCGACGTACAGGCTCAGACAATGGACGCCCGGATGCAGGTCCGCAGCATCAGGATACAGGCCGTACAACAGGGCGATGTTGCTGGGCGCGTTGGCATAGCTGCCGCTTGGCGCTCGCGCTGATACCCCGCCAGTGCCTGCCAAAGCATTGGTCAGATTGTTGCCTGTGCCATCGAAAAACAGCCCGATGCGCAGGATGTTGGTGCTGCTGGAATGCGTCATGACGTGTGCCCGCTCAAGAATGGCAGTGCAGCAAACGCCGATGAGTCAGAGCGGACGATCGGACAATTCCGTTGTTATTGCAGGGGGTTTCGCCACTTTGGTTGCGAATCACACGAAAATAGCCCTGCGCCGATTGGTCGGCACCCCCGCGGATGGATTAAAGTAGCAGCCCCTGCCAGGGCGGCTGCACATGCAACCCCCGGCGTTTCCCCAGGAACCACCTCCGATGGAACACCGCGACGCCCTGATCGCGTTACGCACCTTCCTTTCTTCCCAGATTCTGGGTCAGGAAAAGCTGGTCGATCGCCTGCTGATCGTGCTGCTAGCTGACGGCCACATGCTCGTCGAAGGTGCCCCTGGCCTGGCCAAGACCCGCGCCATCAAGGAACTGGCCGAAGGCGTCGAAGCGCAATTCCATCGAATTCAGTTCACCCCCGACCTGCTCCCGGCCGACATCACCGGCACGGAAATCTACCGCCCGGAAACCGGCAGCTTCGTGTTCCAGCAGGGGCCGATCTTCCACAACCTGGTGCTGGCCGACGAAATCAACCGCGCCCCGGCCAAGGTACAGTCGGCCCTGCTCGAGGCCATGGCCGAGCGTCAGGTCAGCGTCGGGCGAAGCACCTACGACCTGTCGCCGCTGTTTCTGGTCATGGCCACGCAGAACCCCATCGAGCAGGAAGGCACCTACCCGCTACCCGAGGCGCAGCTCGACCGCTTCCTGATGCACGTGAAAATCGGCTTTCCCGATGCCTCCGTCGAGCGGCGCATTCTGCAGCAGGCCCGCGGCGAAGCGCTGGGCGGTGAGACCAAGCCCGTACGCCAGGTCAGTCAGCAGGCGATCTTCGCGGCACGCAAAGAGATTCTCGGCCTGTACATGGCCGATGCGGTGGAGGAATACCTGGTGCAGCTGGTGATCGCCACCCGCAGCCCTGGCAAGTTCGACGCCGAACTGGCCGACTGGATCGCCTACGGCGCCAGCCCACGCGGATCGATCGCCCTGGACCGCTGTGCGCGGGCCCACGCCTGGCTGGCTGGCCGCGACTTCGTCAGCCCCGAGGACATTCAGGCGGTGCTGTTCGATGTGTTGCGCCACCGTATCATTCTGTCGTTCGAGGCCGAGGCGGCCGGGGTCGACCAGGACCGCGTCGTCCAGCGCATCCTCGACGTCGTCGCCGTCGCCTGACGCCATGCCCGCCACCCACTCCCTCGAACCCGGCATCCGCATCGGTCTGGCCGAGCTGATCGACATGCGCCATCGGGTGCGGGAAATCCAGCTGTTCGCTCGCCCCGGCCAGCGTGGCCCGTTGGTGGGGCTGCACCATTCCAAGTTGCGTGGGCGCGGGGTGGATTTCGACCAGGTGCGGGTCTACCAGGCCGGTGATGACGTGCGCAACATCGACTGGCGCGTCACCGCGCGCACCCAGGAGCCGCACACCAAGCTGTTCCACGAGGAGCGCGAGCGGCCAATCTTCATTCTCATCGAACAAAGCCAGCGGCTGTTCTTCGGCTCGGGGCTGATGTTCAAGTCGGTGCTCGCCGCCCAGGCTGCCGCGTTGTTCGGCTGGGCGGCGCTGGAACACAATGACCGCATCGGCGGGCTGGTGTTCGGCGCCAGCGAGCCCCATGAAATCAAGCCGCGGCGCAGCAAGCAGAGCCTGCTGCAACTGCTCAACCGCCTGGCCAGGATCAACCAGGCGCTGCACAGCGACAGCGCCTCGGGCACCGACAGTCTGGGCCTGGCTCTGCGCCGCGCGCGCGAAGTGCTGCGCCCCGGCAGCCTGGCGATCATCATCTGCGACGAGCGGGCGTTGAGCGCCCAGGCCGAGCAGCACCTGTCGATGCTCTCACGCCATTGCGACCTGCTGCTGTTGCCGGTGGCCGACCCGCTCGACCACGCCCTGCCCGCCGCTGGCCTGCTGCGCTTCGCACAAGGCGATGAACAACTCGAACTCGACACCCTCGACCTGGGCCTGCGCCAGGCCTATCACCAGCAGGCCGAAGCGCGCATCGAGCGCTGGGAAGTGCTGGCGCAGAAGCTGCGTGTGGTGCTGATGCCGCTCAATACCCAGCGCGAGCTGATCGAGCAGTTGCGCGAGCACCTGAGTGAACAGCGCCCAGGGATCGTGCGATGAACCCCCTCGACGAGCTGCAACCGCTGCTGGCGCCGCAGGCCATCGGCAGCTGGCCGCCGGCGCCAGGCTGGTGGTTGCTCCTGGGCGCGCTAGTGATCCTGAGCTGGGGCCTGTGGCGGCTGCGCCACTGGCGCCCCAGACGCCCGGCGCCGGCTGCGCCAGAACCGGGCCTGGACCCGGCACGCAGTGAAGCCCTGGCGGAACTGGCGCGGCTACCGCGCCCCTACGACGGTGCCCCGGCCGGTGCCTGGCTGCAACAGCTCAATGCCTTGCTCAAGCGCTTGTGCCGCAGTCATTACCCCGGTGCCCACAGCCATACCCTCAACGGTCGGCAATGGCTGGCGTTTCTCGACAACCGCTGCCCGGCAGCGGGCCTGACGCGCTGGATGGTGCTGGTAGAGGGCGCCTACAAGCCTGAGTGCAAGCTCGACGACAAAGCCATCGCCGGCCTCAGCCAGGCGGTCGAAACCTGGATTCGCAAACATGTTTGAGCTGGCCTGGCCGTGGCTATTGCTGCTGACGCCGCTGCCCTGGCTGCTGCGCGCGCTGCTGCCGCCTGCCGACAGCGGCGAGCCGGTGCTCAAGGTGGGTTTCCTGCGCGAGCTGGAAAGCCTGGCCGGACGCCGCGCACGCCTGCACTTGCCGAGCTGGCGCCAGCAGGCGCCGCTGGTGCTGATCTGGGCGCTGCTGCTGTTGGCCGCAGCACGTCCGCAGTGGTTGGGCGAGCCGGTGCAGGTGGCAGCCAGTGGGCGCGACCTGCTGGTGGCCGTGGATGTGTCCGGGTCGATGGACTACCCCGACATGCAGTGGCAAGGCGAAGACGTCAGCCGCCTGGACCTGGTCAAGGCGCTGCTCGGCGACTTCCTGCAAGCGCGCAAGGGCGACCGCGTCGGGCTGATCCTGTTCGGCAGCGAGGCCTACCTGCAAGCGCCGCTGACCTTCGACCGCCGCACCGTACGCACCTTCCTCGATGAAGCGCTGATCGGCATCGCCGGCAAGAACACCGCCATCGGCGACGCCATCGGCCTTGCCGTCAAGCGCCTGCGCGAGCGTCCGGCGCAGAGCCACGTGCTGATCCTGATCACCGACGGCGCCAACAATGGCGGGCAGATTCCGCCGCTCACCGCCGCGCGCCTGGCCGCCCAGGAAAACGTGCGCATCTACACCATCGGCATCGGTGCCAACCCCGAGGCCAGTGGCACGCCTGGCCTGCTCGGCCTCAACCCCAGCCTGGACCTGGACGAAGCGTCGCTGCGCGAGATCGCCGGGCTGACCCACGGCAGCTACTTCCGCGCCCACGACGGTGCCGAACTGGCCGCCATCGGCCAGACCCTCGACGAACTGGAGCCTGTGGCGCAACAACCGACCCAGGCCCGCGCCGCCCAGGCGCTGTATGCCTGGCCGCTGGCCCTGGCCTTGCTGCTCAGCGTGCTGCTGGTGTGCGCCACGCTGTGGCCCGACAACCTGTTGCAACGCCAGTTGCGCCGGCCGCGCTTTCTGCAACCGCATCCGCAGTGGCGCCAGCGCCTCAAGCGCCTGCGCCTGAGGAGTCGGCGATGAGCGAACTGTTGCCCCACAGCCTGCGCCCGCTGTGGCTGCTGGCCCTGCCGCTGCTGGCCTGGCTGCTGCTGAGATTGTGGCGCAGGCGCCAGCGCGCCGGCCGCTGGCAGATGATCCTGCCGCCGCAGTTTCACGCGGCGCTGCTCGGCGGTGGCAAGGGCGGGGCCAGCAAGTGGCCGTGGATCCTCTTGGGCAGCGCCTGGCTGCTGGCCGTGCTGGCCCTGCTCGGGCCAAGCTGGGAGCGGCTCGAACAGCCCCATCAGCGTCCGGCCGATCCGCTGGTGATCGTGCTGGAACTGACCCCGCAGATGCTGGCCGAAGACAGCCCGCCGAACCGCCTGGAACAGGCCCGGCGCAAGGTCAGCGACCTGCTCGAACAACGCCGCGACAGCCAGACCGCACTGATCGTCTATGCCGGCAGTGCGCACACGCTGGTGCCGCTGTCGGACGATCTTGGCACCACGCGCAATCTGCTCGAAGCCCTCGACCCCTCGATCATGCCCCAGCCCGGCCAGCGCGCCGATCTGGCAGTGCGCAAAGCCCTCGCCCTACTAGCACAGAGCCATCTAGGCCAGGGTCGCCTGTTGCTGATCGGCTCCTCGCTCAGTGAGCAGGAGCAAGCCGGCATCCGCCAGGCCCTCGGCCGCCACGGCCCGAGCCTGCTGATGCTCGGTATCGGGAGCGCCGCGGGTGCGCCGGTGCGCCAGAGCAACGGCGAGTACCTCAAGGATGAACAAGGCGCAATTGTGCTGCCACGGCTCGACGGTGCCGCACTCAAGCGCTTCATCAACGACAACGGCGGACGCTATCGCCACGCCCGCATCGATGACCTGGACTTGCGCGGCCTGGGCCTGTTCGATCCGCCCCAGGCACTGCGCAGCGATGGTCAGACCGTGCAGCTCGACCGATGGTCAGACCAAGGCTACTGGTTGCTGCTGCCGCTGTTGCTGCTGGCCGCCTGTGCTGGCCGGCGTGGCTGGCTACTGTGCCTGCCGCTGCTGCTGGCGCTGCCGCAACCGAGCTATGCGCTGAGCTGGGACGACCTGTGGCTGCGCCCGGACCAGCAAGGTCAGCGCCTGCTGGAACAGCAACAGCCCGCCGAGGCCGCACAGCGCTTCGTCAGCGCCCAATGGCGCGGCGTTGCGCTGTACCAGGCGGGCGACTTCGCCGGCGCCGCCGCGGCCTTTGCCCAGGACGATAGCGCCGAGGGCCACTACAATCGCGGCAATGCCCTGGCCCGCGCCGGCGAACTCGACGCGGCGCTGGACGCCTATGACCAGGCCCTGGAGCGCCAGCCCGACCTGCAGCCGGCCCTGGCCAATCAGGCGCTGCTCAGGCACGTGATCGAACAGCGCCAGGCCGGCGGCCAGGCCCAGGCGTCGGGCAGCGACAGTCAGGGCGCGCCGGGTGCCGAAAGTGAAGGCAACAGCGCCTCCAGTGGCACCCCGCTGCCCGGCCAGGCAGGCGATCAAGCGCGCCCTGGCAACGATCAACAGGCCAATCAGGCCGCAACCCCGGGCGAAGGTGCGGGCAACGCGGCCGGCGCCGACGATGGCGCAAGCTCAGCTCAGCGCCCAGCAGCCACGCCCTTGGATGCCGAGCAGCGTCAGGCACTGGAGCAGTGGCTGCGTGATATTCCCGACAACCCTGCGCAGTTGCTACGGCGCAAATTCTGGTACGAACAGCAATTGCATCAGGAATCCTCACGATGAAGCCCTTGGCCGTGTGCCTGCTGAGCCTGCTCTGGACCGCACTGGCCCAGGCCGAGCCGACCCTGCAAGCCAGTGTCGACCGCACCCGCGTGGAAGCGGGCGAAACCCTTGAGCTGATTCTCGAAAGCCAGGACGTGACCCAGTTCGGCAAGCCCGACCTGTCGAGCCTGGAAGCCGACTTCGATGTACGCGGCACGCGCCAGCTCAACAGCCTGCACACCCTCGACGGCGAAACCCGCGCCAGCACCCGCTGGATCATCACCCTGCTGCCACGGCGCAGCGGCAGCCTGGTGATCCCGGCCTTGCAACTGGGCCAGTCGCACAGCCAGGCCATCGAGCTGCAAGTGCTGCAGGCCGATGCCAGCCGCCCCGGCAACGCCGCCCAGGTGTTCGTCGAAACCACCCTGGACGCCAGCGAAGTGTACGTGCAGGCCCAGGCCGTGCTGACCGTGCGCGTCTACCACTCGGTGCCGCTGTACGACGACAGCCATCTGAGCACCGTGCAGGCCGACGACGCCAGGGTCGAGGCCCTGGGCGAGTCGCGCACCTATGAGAAAGACATCAATGGCGTACGCCATGGCGTGATCGAAACCCGCTATGCCGTGTACCCGCAACACAGCGGGCTGCTGCAGGTGGCGCCGCTGACCTTCGACGCCACCGCTGTCGACGATGGTGGCAACGCCGCTACCAGCGGCCACGGCGGGCGCGCGGTGCAAGCCAGTTCCAGCGCCCTGGCGCTGACCGTCAAGCCGATACCTGCCAACTACCCCAAGGACGTGCCGTGGCTGCCGGCGCGCAGCGTCAGCATCGAAGAGCGCTGGAGCCCCGACCCTACGCAGCAACCCACGCAGATCGGCGACTCGCTGACGCGAAACGTGGTGCTGCGCGCCGAAGGGCTGTCGAGCAACCAGTTGCCACCGCTGCCGGCCACCGAGGTCGACGGCCTGCGCCGCTACCCCGATCAGCCGGTGCTGGGCAACCAGCTCAGCGAGCGCGGCATGACCGCCAGCCGCGAAGAACGCGAAGCGCTGGTGCCCACCCGCAGCGGCGCCATCGACCTGCCCACCGTCGATGTAACCTGGTGGAACACCCGCGAAGATCACCTCGAACACAGCAGCCTGCCCGCCCGCAGCCTGCTGGTGCAGGACAACCCGGCCCTGGACGGCGACAGCCCCGGCAGCGATCCGCGTGCCGGCACCGGCGTGCTGTGGCCCTGGCAACTGGCAACCGTGCTGCTTGGCGCCAGCACGGTCGCAGGCTTCGCGCTGTGGTGGCGCGCCCGCTCGCGCCCCGCGGTACTGCGCGTGGCCCAGGCCGGCCCCAGCCCGCGCACCTTGCTCGATGACCTCAAGCGCGCCTGCCAGGCCAATGACCCGCACGGCACGCGCCAGGCGCTCGACGCCTGGGCCCGGCAGCAGCCGGAAACCCTCGCTGACATGGCCGCCCGCTTCGTGCCGCTTTCCGAAGCGCTCGACAGCCTCAACGGTGCGCTGTACAGCGAAACCGGGCAGTACTGGCAGGGCACCGAACTGTGGCGGGCGATCGGTGACATTCCAGCGCTCGAAGCGATGCAGTTACCGGCGGCTGAAAGTGCGGGCTTACCGCCGCTGTATCCGAAATAAGGGCCGGCCCCGCGCGCAGCCCATCGATCGTTCACGCTCTGCCAGCCCGTCGTGCCTCGGTTACTGTCCGCCTTCACTGCATGAACGGGTGTTCAACGCACTCCCAGCACCGCTTGCACCCGGTCACCCACCGCCGCTGCCCCATCGAACCCACGTTCAGCGCGTTGCCAGCGCACACGAAACGTGTGCCCCTGGCGCTCGCCCTTGCCCTTGTCGCAGCCCACACAGCCAACCCTGCAGCCGTCTATCAGCCTGATTTCATTGATGTTCATTGTGGTTGAAACGTTACAGAAGCGGCGTTTCAACACCGTTCGTTAACCGTTTGCCAACTTCTCGAACGGCTTTGGCCCTGAGCATCATTGCCCCAGCCCAGCGCAGTGTGTCGATCGACCGGCGCGCCGCACAGGGCACGACCACCCATGAAGAGCTCAAGCCCCAAGGGCTTCGACACAACAACAATGACAAGCAATGGCGAGGTACTTACGATGACACTCCAGTCACTCTGGGAATCGATTGTCGCGTTCTACGAACCCACACTCGAAATCTTCAGTCTATGGGCCTTCGGCCTGCCGCTGTTCGTCACGGTGTTGGCGGTGATGTTCATCGTGGCGCAGAAATTCGAGACGCCGCTCACGCTGCGTTCGCTGAAACAGGCCGCCTTCCCAACCGAACAGTACGACCACGCCTCCTCACGGGTGGACATGTGGAACGGCATCATCCTGCTGGCGCTGGGCTTTCCCCTGGTGGGGATCATGGCCATCAACGGCCTGGCCATCGCCGATAACGTTGGGGCCTATGTCAGCGCTGAATATGGTGCCCGCGCCCCGCTGATCACCTCGACCTGGGCGCTGGTCGCGGTGCAGTTTCTGGTGTATTTCCTGAGTGTCGACTTCGTCGGCTACTGGGTGCACCGCTGGTGCCATACCACACCCATCCTGTGGCACCTGCACAAGCCACACCACACCGCCGAAACCCTCACGCCGTGGACACTGTTCCGCCAGCACCCGATCGAGTTCTTCGGCCTGAACATCATCCCGGCCGTGGTCGGCGGCGCCTTCACCGGGCTGGTGCTGTATGCCACCGGCAGCCAGATTCAGCCCGGCACCATCGCCGCCATCACCACCACCGCCTACATCGCCTTCTTCGTCATCGACGTGTTCTCCCACGTACACATGCCGATTTCCTACGGCTGGATGAACCGCATCGTGCTGGCGCCGGTGATGCACAACCTGCACCACAGCATGGAGCCGCACCACTGGGACAAGAACAACGCGGTGATCCTGACCCTGTGGGACTGGATGTTCGGCACCCTGTACCTGCCGAAAAAAGGTGAAACCTGGCGCTGGGGCTGCAACGACGAAGAGTACGGCGACAACAACCCGCACCGGACCCTGCGCGGCTTTTACTTCGACCCATTCAAGACGCTGTGGCGCCATGTGAAGGAAGGCGAAAGCTCCAACCTCTAGGCACCGATACGTGACAGCGCTTTGCATCCAGGCCACAGGCGACGCTCAGCGAGCGCGCCGGGCCTGACCGACAGCGCGGCGCACACACCCACGCCGCTGCTGCTCTTTTTCGACCCAAGGACACTCCCATGGCACTGCTAGATTCGCTCCACTGGCGCTACGCAACCAAAAGCTACACCGCCGAAACCATCGCCCAGGACCAGCTCGAGTTCATCCTCGAAGCCATTCGCCTGGCCCCCAGCAGCTCCGGCCTGCAGCCCTACACGGTGTTCGTCATCCGCGACCCGGCTCTGCGCGCGCGCCTGCGACCGCTGTGCTACGACCAGGCGCAGATCACCCAGGCCTCGCACCTGCTGGTGTTCGCGGCCTGGGATGCCTACACCGCCGAACGCATCAACGGCTTTTTCCAGTTCAGCAACGACATCCGCCAATTGCCCGGCAGCGTCACCGACGACTACCGGCTGTCACTGCTCGACTCGTTCGGGGCCATGAGCCAAGCACAACAGACCGCCCACGCCGCCAAACAGTGCTACATCGCCCTAGGCTTCGGCCTGCTGGCAGCGGCAGAAGCGCGCATCGACGCATCGCCCATGGAAGGCTTCGACAATCAGGCGGTCGACGAGCTGCTGCAACTGCCCGAGCAGGGCCTGCACAGCGCCGTGCTGCTGGCCCTCGGTCACCGTGACAGCGACAACGATTGGTTGGTGGGCATGAAGAAGGTGCGCCGCGACAAGGCGCAGCTGTTCATCGAGCTCCCCTGAAGTTCGGGGCCTGGGCGAATGCCGTCCGCCGAGGCCCCGCACCCGCCCCGCCGAATCGCAGTTCGATTCGGCGGGGCACCCTTATTTCGTCGCAGCTCCAGGTGCTGCAACCACCTGCGCCACCCCAGCCTTGCGACTGCGCCACAGCGTGCCGACCTCCAGCGGGCGAGCGATGAGTCGTTCGGCGGCGACGTTGGACGGGCCGAAAGTGCGCACTTCATACAGCGCCTCGAACGCAGCGCTGTCGCCCACTGCCGCTTGCAAGCGGCCCAACTCCACCGCGCTCGAAGCGAGCTTGGCCGCTTCCACCAGCGCCGGGTCCATGATCCCGGCGACCACCACGATGTGATTGCCTGCAGGCCCGGGAAAGCGCGCCAGGTAGGCGTAGTCGTGGCGCATGATGCGCTCGGTGGACGGCTCGTCCCAGTCCGATTCGAAGCGCTCGCCGCTGGCCTTGTCGATCAGCGCCGCGCCGTTAGCGGTGAGGGTGAACCCCGACAGGTCGAAGAACGGCTCCTTGAGATCGCCCAGGCTGTCGAGCAGCCCGACATAGACGATGTCGTGGTTGCTGAGCATTTCGTTGGTAAAGCGTGAGGTGGTGACGTTGCTGACCAGGTTCGGCTGGCGTGGCCGGGTGGCGCTGGCCACCGGCGCCACGGCCACCAGCGCCGAAGCCAGGCCGCTGGGCAGGTGGTAGGTATTCATGTCGACGTAGCGCTGGCTGAGGTTGGGCATGCGCTGCTTGTAGTGCTCGAGTGCGGCGCTGGAGGTGATCGACTCGTCGGCAACCATGCGCGTGATGGCGCCGGACGCGTTCTGTTCACCGAACACGTAGAAATCCCCCGAGACCACCAGCACCGGCGCCGAGCCGCTGGCCACGCCCTGCCACAAGCGGCTCTGAGTGCGCGTGTCCTGCGGCCCCTGCCCGCCCCACAAGGCCCAGCCGGCCCCGTTCAGGGCCAGCAGCAAAGCGGCGCCGGCAGCAAAACGCCAACGGCGCCAATGCTGCGGCAGCGGCAGCTCATCAGTGCTCGGTGTATCGCCGCTGGCAAGCACCAGGCGGTAGTCGCCACGCGGTAGCATCAGCCGCTGGCCGTGCTCATCGACCGGCACGCCAGCGAGTTTCTTGCGCAGCCGGTGAATGTGTACGCGCACCGTGGCGTCGGCGGTCAGGTCGACGTCGGTGGTACGCCCGAACACCACCTGGGCGATCTCGATTTCCTTGGTGGCCGTGCCGCTGATCGAGCGTTCGAGGAGGAACTCGAACAGGCGAATCATCCGCCGCGACTTGCCCAGCACACCGCTGTTGACAATTTTCTCGCCGTACGCAGCAAGCTGCGCTGGCTCCTGCAACCTCTGCGTGGTGTCCATTGCATGATCCCCTGTGCTGGCGCAACACCTGCCCATACGCAACCTGCCCTTCAGGCGTCGAGTGTGCGCCGGGCGAGGCGATGGACACGATGAGCGCGACCCTAGCCTAGCCGTCAGGCCACGGTGACCCGTAGCCTGAATCGGCACCCGACGCGTGCTGGCGAACGCGCTCAGGCACAGCAGCGCGCGGGGATCGCGGCGCGGGTGGTACGCGAAGGCAGCTCGGCGAACAGCTCGGCGTATTCGGCGGCGAAGTGGCTGAGGTGGTAGAAGCCCCAATTGGCCGCCGCATCGCCGATGGACAACTCAGCAGCGCAGGTCGACATCAGGGTGCGGCGCACGCCGTTCAGGCGTACCGAGCGCAGGTAATTGAGCGGTGTGGTTTCGGCCACCGCGCGGAAGCTGTTCTGCAGCGTCCGGCGGCTGACCTGCAGGCGCTCACACAGGTCCATGACACTGGGTGATTCGAGCAACTGGGCAAGGGCCATGCGGTGGCATTTCTCGACGATGAAACTGCGCGTCGAGCTGGGGCTGCGCTGCTGTTTGTCACAGGCCGGGTCGATCATCAGGTTCAGCACTTCGCTGAGCATGGTCTGCTCCAGTGCCGACTCACGCTCAGGCAGGGCATCGAGTTCATCCTGGGCCAGGGTATCGGCGAACAGCGCCAGCAGGCGTCGGCGGGTCTGCGCGAAGCGCTGCGGGGAAACGCGAATCACCGGCTGGCGCAGCAGTTGCTGCAGCTCGGTGGTCGCCATGGTCTGTTCCAACGCCTGCTCGAACAGCGCGCGGTCGAAGGTGATCGACAGCAGTTGCATGCCTTGGGGCATGTGAAACATGAACTCTTCGCCACCGTGGAGGAAGAACAGGCTGCTCTCGTCGACGTCGCGCCCCTGCATGCGGATCGAGCCGGGCACATTCAGTGGCAAGGCGAAACACATCTTGCCGCGCGGCGCGACGCCGTTCTGCACCACGCGCTGGTTGATCTGTTCGAGAAACACGTGGCAGCCGGCGGTGGTCAGTTGCATCAGCGAGCATTCGGCCGAGCCTGCGGTCAGCTGGCTGTAGTCCTGGTGCCACTGCTGAACCGTGGCAGCATGCACGTGAATGTCGTGAAAATGGCTGATCGTCTGATGTCGCATGGGATTGCAAGCCTCCAGCACTTTTATTGTTTTTGGGATCGCCGTCTTTTTCGATACTGGCATACCGCTTAAGGCCTGCAAGCGTTTTATGACGCCCGGTAGCCCACAGGCGCGGTTCAGACGCAGGATGTGCCGATTCGGGATACCGCAGGGTCTGGGGCGCCATGGATCATCGATGACACTCGAAGAATTCACCCCGGAGAACACCCCATGAACGAAGCCCAACTCGAAGCCCTGCACTTCGCCGATGCCCCGCGCATCGTCTCGAGCGAACTGCCTGGCCCCAACACCCGTGAAGCGCTGGCGCTGTCGGCCAGTACCGAGTCGATGGCGCGCGGTGGCGGACGCATGCCGATCGCCATGGACCGCGCGTTCGGCGCCACCTTCAAGGACCCGGACGGCAACACCTTCATCGACCTCTCTGCCGGCGTTGGCGTGAGCAGCGTGGGCCGCTGCCACCCGCAGGTGGTGCAGGCCATCCGCGAGCAGTCCGAAGTGCTCATGCACGCCCTGGAAATCAACAGCACGCGGCGTACCGAACTGGCCGCCAAGCTGTCGGAAATCGCCCCGCCGGGGCTGCGCGGCGACTGCATCACCTTCTTCACGCAAAGCGGTAGCGACGCCCTGGAAGCGGCGGTCAAGTTCGCCAAGCGCATCACCGGCCGGCACCAGATCATCGCGTTCCATGGCGGCTACCATGGCGTCTGGCATGCCTCCGGCGCGCTGACCACCGGCACTGCCTACCGCAAAGGCTATGGCGCGCAGATGGGCGGGGTGATTCACGCGCCCTACCCCTACGCCTACCGTTTCCCCTTCGACACCACCCACAAAAGCGCCGAGCAGATCGCCGGCGAGTACGTCGACTACCTGCTCAACACGCCCTACACCGCCGCCGATGACGTCGCTGCGGTGATCGTCGAGCCGGTCCAGGGTGAAGGCGGCTACGTGCCGCCGTCGCCAGAATTCCTGCAACTGCTGCGCAAGGCCTGCGACCGCAGCGGCGCGCTGCTGATCGTTGATGAAGTGCAGGCCGGTGCCGGCCGCACTGGCAAGATGTGGGCAGTGGAGCATTCCGAGGTCAAGCCCGACATGCTCACCTTCGGCAAAGGCATCGGCAGCGACCTGCCCATGGCCGGCCTGATGATGCGCTCGGACCTGGCGGCGCAGATTCCGGACGGCTCGATGCCCAACACCTTCGCCGCCAACTCACTGTCTTCGGTGGTGGCGCTGACCAATATCAGCATTCTTCAAGACCCTGAGCTGGACCTGCTCAACCGTGCTCACGCCCTGGGCCTGGAGGCGCAGGAACGCATTCGGGGCTTCAACAGCCGGTTGGTTGGCGAGGTGCGCGGGCGCGGCCTGATGATCGGCATCGAGCTGGTCGAAGACCCTGTCACCAAACAGCCGTTGGCCGGCGAGAAGATTGGCCAACTGATGGGCTACCTGATGAACCACGGCGTGCTGATGATTCCCTGCGGGCGCTACAGCAACGTGATGCGCATCATGCCGTCGCTGACCATCTCGCGGTCGCTGTTCTTCAAGGCCCTGGACATCTTCGGCGACGCGCTGGCCTCGCTCGAGGCGTGAGCCTGCCCATTTCCCAAGGGACATACCCATGACTCAGCATCTGAATCACTTCATCGCAGGCAAGTCGGTCGAGGGCAGCGGTGCGCGCATCGAGCTCATCGACCCGGTCACCGAACAGGTCTACGCAAGCTCAGCACGCGGCACCGCCGCAGACGTCGAGCGCGCCGTCGCTGCCGCCCATGCCCAGCTCGAGGGCGGCGCCTGGAGCCAGCTCGACGGCGCCCAGCGTGGGCGCCTGCTGACCAAGCTGGCCGACCTGGTGGAACGCGACAGCGAGCAGTTGGCCGACATGGACGCCAACGCCATCGGCCGGTCGCCGATGGAGCCACGGCGCATGGACTTGCCCAACGCCATCGCCAACCTGCGCGCAGCCGCAGGCTGGGCCAACCAGCTGGAAGGCCGCACCATCCCCACCGGCGGCTACTTCGGCAGCAAGACCTTGTCGTACACGGTGCGTGAGCCGGTGGGCGTGGTCGGCGCGATCGTGCCGTGGAACTCGCCCTTGATGATCACCGTGTGGAAGCTGGCGGCGCTGCTCGCAGCGGGCTGCACGGTGGTCATCAAGCCATCGGAGGAAACCCCGCAGTCAGCCTTGCACCTGGCCGCACTGGCCCAGGAAGCGGGCTTTCCCGACGGTGTGATCAATGTCGTCACCGGCTACGGCGCGGAAGTCGGCAAGGCCCTGTGCGAACACCCGCAGGTGGCCAAGATCAGCTTCACCGGCAGCCCCGAGGCTGGCCGCGAGATTCAGCGCACCGCCGGCGTGCTGTTCAAGCAGGTGGCGCTGGAGCTGGGCGGCAAGAGCCCGCAGATCGTCTTCGACGATGCCAGCTTCGAAGACGCCGTGCGCGGCTGCGCCCTGGGGCTGTTCGCCAACCAGGGCCAGGTCTGCGCGGCCGGCTCGCGTATCCTGGTGCAGCGCAACCTGGCCGAACGCTTCGGCGCCGCGCTGGCCGAGGCGGCGCAGGCGGTGCAGGTCGGCGACCCACGCGAGGATGGCGTGCAGATGGGCCCGGTGGCCAAGAAGACGCAGTTCGAGCGGGTCAACCGCTACATTCAGCTGGGCATCGACCAGGGCGCCACACTGGCAGCCGGTGGCGTCTCGACGCCGGAGCGGGGATGGTTCGTACGCCCGACGATCTTCACCAACGCACGCAATGACATGGCCATCGCCCAGGAGGAAATCTTCGGCCCGGTGGGCACGCTGATCGTGTTCGACACCGAAGCCGAAGCGATTGCCCTGGCCAACGACTCTGCGTATGGTCTGGCCGCCACGGTGTGGACCGGCAATCTGGTGCGTGCGCACCGCGTGGCCGCAGCGATCAAGGCCGGTGCGGTGGGCATCAACTGCTGGAGCCCGCTGGATGCCAACCTGCCGTGGGGTGGGGTCAAGACCAGCGGCATCGGTCGTGAAGGCGGGTTCAGCGGCGCGCTGGCCTACACCGAAGAAAAGGTCATCACGGTGCTGCTGCCGAGCTGACCTGCGCCGGCGCCCCGGCGAGCAACCTGCGTCGGGGCGTCGGTTCATTGCGCAGGTTGCGCCAAGCGTGGAGAAACCGTGATGACCGCCTACCAACAAACGGCACTCGACCGTTACCCGACCGCCCTGCGGGTATTGCACTGGACCCGCGCGGTGCTGATTCTAGGCCTGCTCTGGGCCGGCTGGCACATGACCGGCATGGACGACGAGATACCCAGCAAGTTCGAGCTCTACTACCCCTGGCACAAGTCATTCGGCGTGCTGGCCTTCCTGCTGGTGCTGACCCAGATCGCCGTGCGCCTGCGCACACCGCACATCCCCCGCCCCTTGCAGACCCTGGCGCCCTTCGAGCGGACCTTGTCGAGCCTGGTGCAACGGGCCATGTACGTGCTGCTGGTGGTGGTGCCGCTGATGGGCTACTCGATGTCGAGCACCTTCACCATGAGTGACGGGGTGTTCTTCTTCGGCGTCGACCTGCCGGAACTGCTGCCCAAGAACGATGACTGGTTCGTGGTGTTCCAGTGGCTGCACAAGGTGCTGGCCTACACCCTGCTGGCGCTGATCGCCCTGCACGTCGCCGGGGCGCTCAAGCACCGTTTCCTGGACCGTGATCCGAGCAAGGATGTCTTGCGCCGGATGCTGTGAGGGGAACGCGGGACATCGACGGGGCCGGCTTTGCCGGCCTTCGCGCAAGGTTCGCCGATGCGCTGAGCGCACTGCCGGCCAGTCGCTGCCATGGCCTATGCAACGCCAGTGGGATCGCCGTAGCCGTGCTTCAAATCCATGCCGTGTGCCAATGCGAATACTCGCCGACTGTCCTCACCCGCCCCGCCCGAACAGCGTTGGTCACGGTCTATCTGGCAACGCTCAGCACGTTCTCCTCTCGACGCAGCGCAGGGTCGTGGTAGCCGGCCTGCCAGATCGGATACCCCCGCAACCCTGCCCGGTGCAGCAGCCCACTCGAACGCGATTCGAAACGACGCATCAGGGGTGTCAGGGACGCATCCTCGAGTTCGATCAACCAGTGTATGGGGCCGCGCATCACCACCCACGCCAGCGACCGGCAGGCATCCTCATGATCTGACGGTCGCAGGTGTCGAATGACGGTACGCGTGTGTGAGCCCGCTCAACAAAGGCTGACGGTGGTGGCCGACCGTTAGAACGACAACCAGACAATGAACTGCAAATACACGTTGGTAGCGGCACTGCCACTCTGCACGCCGCCGTTGCCTTGCCATTTGTCGGGCTTGTAGAAGCCCACCAGGGGCGACAGGGTGACGTGGTCGGTCACTTGCCAGTCGAGGAACAGGTCGATCTCGCGGGCGCTGAAGTCCAGCTCATCACGGCGTGACATCTGCTTGAAATCGAAGGCCATGGCGTTGAGGGTCAGGCGCTCGGTGGGTTTGAGTTGCAGCAGCACGTCGTTGATTTCCATGTTGGCCGTCACCGAGCCGCCATAGTTGACTGCCACCTCGCCCTGATACCGGCCGCGGTAGCCGCCCTGGAAAAAGAAGTCCCAGCCTTCGGAGTAGCGTGAATAGCGGTAGCTCACGGTGGGCTGCCAGGGCGTATCGACGAAGGTGTAGCCGGCATCGAAGAACATGCCGCGCTGCGAGCCGGAGCGTTTTTCCTGACGCGCCACTTCGAAGGCGAAATCGGCGTTCTCGATGCCGGCATTACCCTGGCCGCGAATGCTGTAGATGTTCATGCCCTTGCGCTCGCCACGGTCGCCGAACACGTAACGTTCGTCGACATCCAGCCCGCGCACGTAGGTCGAGCCGAGCGAGCCGATCGGTGTGCTGTAGTCGACCGTGGCCACGGCCATTTCGGTCTTCGACTGCCCGGGGTTGTCCGATTTCAGCCAGATGAGGCTGCCATGCAAGCCTTCAGTGCCGCCCAGCTTGAGCACCGCCGTATTGCCAAAGGCCAGGCGCTGGCCGAGGTAGAACGCACCGCCGCGGTCGAAGCGCCCGTCGCTGACACCCGGGATGGGGCTGAAGGCCTTGCCGGTGTTGAAGCCGTCGTCGGTGATCAGAAAGCCGTCCACCGTGACCAGTTGCCGGCCAAAGGAAAAGTCCACGCCGTCCTGCCCCAGCCAGGGGATCGCATCGCCTGAACGCCAACCGAGAAAGGCATCTTCCAGGGCACTGGTGCGCTCGGTGCCGGCGGTGATGGCGCCGATGTCGCCGTCACCCCAGGTGCCCGAGCTGAGCATGCTCAAGCCGCCATAAACCGAGCCGGCCCCGAGCTTGTCGGTGCTGCCGGTCAAACCGTACTTGGCATAGCCCTCCTGCCAGTGCATGCGTCCCGGGTACTGCTCCGGGTTACCGCGGTAATTGCGCGAGGCGCTGTACCAGCCAAAGCCTGCGCCAAGTTCTGCGTTGAGCACCGTGGCGCCGTCATCTTCGTTGTACAGCTCGTAGGCCTGGGTCGGCGGCGCCAGCGCACAGAGTGCGAGCAACGGCAATAACGACGGGCGGCGGGAAGTGCGCATGACGTCTCTCCTGTTCTTATTGTTGTTAGGCGAGCGCCGAGTGTTCGACTTGGGACGGGCGAGCGTTAACCCAAATCAGCACATGCAGGTATTTGCACGGCGGGGTCATGCCCAGCGGCAGCAGTTGCCGTTTTCGGATACGGCCAGGGGCCGGGCTGGCCGTAGGCTGGACCCATAAGAACGTATAAGAACCGAGGCGCTCGCCATGAAACCGATGTCATCCCTGCGCAAGGGCCTGGGCCTGCTGGCCCTGGTGACCTGCATCGCGCTGCCGGCCATTGCCACGGCGCACCATTCCTTCGCCATCTTCGACCAGACCAAGACCATCACCGTCAAAGGCGTGGTCGCCCGTTTCGTGTGGAGCAACCCGCATATCTCGATCTATTTCGATGTGCCTGGCCCGCCCGAACAGCAGCTGAAAATCGAGACCGGCAGCGTCAACGCCATGAGCCGCGCCGGTTGGAAAGCCAGCTCGATCAAGGCCGGCGATGCCGCCGAGCTGACCTTCAAGCCGCTGAAGAACGGTGACCCGGGCGGGCTGCTGGTGGAAATCAAGACCGCTGAGGTGACGCTGTCGGGTGGCGGCTGAACCTGCTCGTTCCTGCGCGTGAACATCCCCCCTGGCTGGAGACGCTGGCAATGAAATCGACCCACCGCAATGCCCTGGCCTGCACGGCCCTGGGCCTGATCCTCAGCACCGTCAGCACCCTCAGCGGTGCAGCGCCCGACGCGGCAAAAGCAAGCCCGCGCGCCGACATCAGCGGCACCTGGGAGCGCACCCCGGACGACTGGTTCGGCGAAGATCCCGACGATCCGGTACACCCCGGCGGCCCGATGCCGCTCAAGCCGGCCTATGCCCGCGACTACGCCGCGCTGAAAAAGCGCCAGGCCGCCGCCAACGAAGCCGGAACGCCGCTGGTCACCACCAGCTCGCGCTGCCTGCCCGAAGGTATGCCGGTGATGATGGCGGCGCTGTTTCCCATCGAGATCATTCACGACGACAAGCAAGTGATCGTGCTAGGCGAATACCTGCAGCAGGTGCGGCGCATCGTCCTCAACGAGCCGATGCCGCCGCTCAAGGACCTGGACCCCAGTTACCAGGGCTATTCGCGCGGGCACTGGGAAGGCGACACCCTGGTGGTGCAGACCCGCGGCGTGCGCACCGACGATGTGATGTTCTACGACGTGCCCCACGGCAGTGAGATGACCATCACCGAGCGCCTGCGCCTCAAAAGCCCCGACCTGCTGGAAAACCAGGTGCAGATCGACGACCCGCAGGTGCTCACCGGGCCTTATCGCTTCACCTTCGACTACAAGCGCTCGGACTACCGCATTCACGAATACGTCTGCGAGAACAACCAGCTTGAAGTCGACAGCGACGGCAAGACCCACCTCAAGCGCGACTGACGCTATCGCCCATCGACCCGTTCAAGGAGGTTGCCGATGCCACCCCTGATGCCCTGTGCCCGCACGCGCCTGCTGCCTGGCGCCCTGCTCGCGCTGCTGCTGAGCAGCCCTGCCCTCGCTGAAGTACCGCGCATGCCCAGCGTCAGCGCGGTGCCGCCCTCCGGCCAGTTGCCGCTGTCCTCGGCCAAGCGCCAGGGCACCGAGTACAGCGATCTTGCGCACTACGGCTATGTCGAAGAAGAGTACTACCTGCAAGGCACCGCCCCGGCCATTACCGCGGCCGGCAAGAGCCTGCTCGAGGCGCCGTACACCACGCGGATACTGGTGCGCAAACCGGCCGACCCGGCGCGCTTCAACGGCACCGTGGTGATCGAGCCGTTCAGCTGGTTCGGTGAGCGCGCCGCCGGCTGGATCCTGACCCGTGACTACCTGCTGCGCCGCGGTTATGCCTACGTCGGCTACACCCTGAACATCAACAAGCCCGAGGTCGACCCCAAGTTCATCGCCGCCACGCCCGAAGACACCGCCGCGCAGATCGCCCAGTACGGGCGCATCGTCAACTTCGACTTCATGCGCCGCTTCGACTACGCCCGCTATGCGCCGCTGGCCAGCTACTACGACCCGCAGCGGTTCCAGCGTGGCGATGGCCCCGACCCTTTCGTGCCGCAATCCCAGGGCATCGGCGCGCAACTGGCGCTGCTGCTCAAGAGCGACGAGGCCCACGGCCCGCTGGCCGGCCTCAAGGTCGAGCGGGTGTATGTCGACAGTTGGGCAGTGACCGCGCAGGTGTGGATGGACTACCTCGACCAGGGCCGTCACCAACAGTGGCGCATGCCCGACGGCAGGCCGCTAATCGACGCCTACATGACCGGGCGCATGGCCTACGGCGAAGTCGGCGGCGAGGTGCTTCGAGTGCCACGGCAAATGCCCGGCGACGTGCCCTTCGTCACCGTCTACAGCCAGTCGGAACTGATGCACGACGTGCTCGAAGGCATCGCCCTGCCCGCCGACAGCGACCAACCCAGGCTGCGCTACTTCGAGGTGACCGGCATGCCGCACCTGCGTCTGGCCGACCTGGGCACCGAGCACACCGAACAGGTCGCCGCCGACATCGGCAAGGGCGACGACCCGCAGTGCCGCACGCTGTCTGACGAGCCGGTGCAACTGGTGGTCGCGGCGCTGCTCGACGGCATGGACCGCTGGGTCCGCGAGGGCACGCCGATGCCCAAGGCGCCGCGAGTGCTGCGTAACGGCAAGACGGTGGTGCGCGACCCGGCCACCGGCAACATGCAAGGCGGTGTGCGCCCGCCCTGGGTGCAGGTGCCCAGCGCCACCTACCTGACCGACCAGGAAAGCGGCTGCGGGCTGATCTACGACACCAAGGTGCCGTACTCGGCGCAGCGTCTGCGCCAGCGCTACGGCAGTTTCAGCCAGTACCAACAGGCCTTCGACAACGCCAAGCGCGCCTCGGTCGAGCAAGGCTACCTGCTGCCCGAAGATGCCGCGGGCCTGCGCCCGACCGCGGCACCTGAAGATTTCTAAACCCCGTTCGCTGCGAGAGAACGCCCATGTCTTCCCTACCGATCGTCGAGTGGCTGTATGCCACGCCTGTCAGCAGCGCCATCCGTGACCTGCTGTGGGTGGTGCCCAGCGTACAGAGCCTGCACATCATCGCCATCGCCGTGATCTTCGCCAGCGCGGTGCTTTCCGATCTGCGCCTGGCCGGCCTGTTCGCCCGCGACCTGCCCACGGCGCAGGTGATCCGCCGCTATTACCCGTGGATGCGCGGTGCGCTGCTGGTGCTGCTCGCCACCGGGCTGGTGATGGCCATCGGCGAGCCAGACCGGGTGCTGGTCAACAGCGTGTTCTGGCTGAAGATGGCCCTGGTGATCGTGGCTTTCCTGCTCGCCTGGCAGGTGCGCCGGCCCTTTCTGCGCAGCCGCCAGGGGCCTGGCAGCGACGTCGAGCGCCCCGGCCTGGCGCCCCTGGCGTGGCTGTCGATAGGCCTGTGGTGCGTGGTGATCTTCTGCGGCCGCTGGATCGCCTACGCGATCTGAGCCGCTTTCCTTTGACCTCAACCGGGTACTTTCCATGGACCTACAAGCCGTGCTGCAAAGCCTCGAGTCCACCGCACTCGCCACCACCCTTCGCGAATCGGCCAACGCCTTCCCGGCCCTGGAGTCGGTGCATGTGATCGGTATCGCCCTGGTGTTCGGCACCATCAGCGTGGTCGACCTGCGCCTGCTGGGCCTGACCGCGCATCGCCACAGCGCGCAGCGGTTGATTGCCGAGCTGCTGCCATTCACCTGGGTGGCGTTCGTAGTCTGTGTGCTGACTGGCTCGCTGATGTTCATCGCCAACGCCAGCACCTACGCGCAGAACCCGATGTTCCTCGGCAAGCTGGCGCTGCTGGCACTGGCCGGGCTGAACATGGCGGTGTTTCACCTTGGCGCGTTCCGCCGCATCAGCGAGTGGGACACCACCCTGCCGCCGCCACGCCCGGCGCGCCTGGCAGGCCTGGGTTCGATAGCCCTGTGGGCCGGGGTGATCTTCCTCGGGCGCTGGATCGCCTTCGTCTGATGAATACGCCAATCCAGCCTGCGCGCACCCGCATACGACCCCGCTCGGGGCGCGGCGAAACGCTGATGCTGCTGATGGTCACCCTGGCAGTGCTACTCAGCGTCACCGGTTACCTGCTGTGGCGTCCCGAGCGCAGCGGCCCGCCGACGCCGCTGAGCTGGCAGGTGCGTTCCTTCGACGGCCTGGGGCCGGTCGATCAGGCGATTCACAGCGCGCTGCTGCCGGCTGGCGAAGAGATCATCTGGAACAACGACGACACCGGCGAGTGGATCAGCCTGGAACGCGCCCAGAAGATGCTGTTGCCGCCGTTCTACCGCGACGGCTTCTGGCGCAGCAACGGCGAGGTGCACTGGCAACTGGTCTTGCCAGGCACCCACCTGGGCCACCAGAACCCCGAGGCCAGCCACGCCGAAGATGCTGCGCCCGCCAG
Source organism: Pseudomonas cremoricolorata (assembly GCF_000759535.1). Classification (NCBI taxonomy): domain Bacteria; kingdom Pseudomonadati; phylum Pseudomonadota; class Gammaproteobacteria; order Pseudomonadales; family Pseudomonadaceae; genus Pseudomonas; species Pseudomonas cremoricolorata. The sequence continues at coordinate 4,460,346 of NZ_CP009455.1, forward strand.
CGAGGTGTCCCAGGCCACCCAGGGCCAGGGCGCCACCGTGTACTACGGCAGCGGCGGCCATGCGCCTGGACAAAGCGCCTACCTGCTGGTCATCGGCCATGCCCATGCCGGGGTGATGTGGGCCAACCAGGCAACGATCTGGATTCATTCCAACCCCAATGCGCCCTACCCGGCCATCGTCAAGGCCGAGTCACTGGTCGGCGAAGGCTGGCGTCAGGTCATTCCCTACGACGGCAGCCGTGAACTTGAACGCGTACAAGGAACCCCGCCATGAATGCCCAAGCCCTCTACCGCGCACGCCTGTACCGCTGGCTGGCGCTGCTGATGCTGCTGCCGCTGATCGCCCTGGCCGCAGATGAACCCGGCGCCGGCAAACGCCTGCAGATCGGAGTCACCCTGCACCCCTACTACAGCTTCGTGGCCAACATCGTCGGCGACCGCGCCGACGTGGTGCCGCTGATTCCGGCCGAGGCCAACCCGCACAACTACCAGCCGCAACCCGACGACATCACCCGAGCCATGAAGCTCGACGCCCTGGTCGTCAACGGCATCGGCCACGATGAATGGGCGCGGGAGATCGTCAAGGCCGCCGGCCGTCAGGACACCCTGCCGCTGATCCAGGCCAATGCCGCCGTGGCGCTGATCCCCATTGGCGGCGATCAGGACGGGCTCAAGGTGGTCAACCCGCATACCTTCGTCTCCACCACCGCAGCGATCCAGCAGGTGTTCGAAATCACCCGGCGCCTGAGCGAACTGGACCCGCGCAACGCCAGTGTCTACCGGCACAACGCGCTGGCCTACGCCGGGCGTATCCGCGCCATGCGGGCGCAGTACATGCGCCGCTTCGCCGCCCTCGACCTGTCGCAGTTTCGCTGCGCCACCACCCACGCCGGCTACGACTACCTGTTGCAGGAATTCGGCCTGTTCGTCACGGCGGTGATCGAGCCGCGTCACGGCGTGGCGCCGACCGCCCGGCAACTGGCCAACACCGTCGACACCATCAAGAAAGCCAACGTGCGCGTGCTGTTCGCCGAGAAGAACTTCTCCCTCGACCTGGCCAAGCCGATCGAAGACGCCACCGGGGTGAAAGTGTTCGCCCTGTCGCACATCACAGGCTCGGCCTACAGCGCCGATGAATACGAGAACGCCATGCGCGAGAACCTGGAAACCCTGGCCGCCGCCGTGGAGTACACCCAGCCATGAACCAGGCCAGCGCGGTACGCGGCCCGGCCGTGGTATTCGATGACGTATCGCTGCGCCTGGGCGGGCAGACGGTGCTCGAGCAGGTGAGCTTTCGTATCGAACCTGGCGCGCTGCATTGCCTGGTCGGCCCCAACGGCGGCGGCAAGACCTCGCTGCTGCGCAGCCTGCTCGGGCAAATGCCGCATAGCGGGCAGATTCACCTCGAAGGCGCAGCGACACCGCTGGGCTACGTGCCGCAATCGCTGGACTTCGACCGCAACGTGCCGATGACGGTGAACGACGTCATGGCCCTGCTCGGCCAGCGCCGCCCGGCCTTCTTCGGCGCCGGTCGGCGGCAACGGGCCGTCTACGCGCAGGCGCTGCAACGCACCGGGGTGGGTGAGCTGGGCGCGCAGGCGTTCGGCAGTCTCTCCGGCGGTCAGCGCCAGCGCGTGCTGCTGGCCCAGGCGCTGAGCCCGGCGCCGCGCCTGCTGCTGCTCGATGAGCCCAGCGCCGGCATCGACGAAAGCGGCGTGCGTCTGCTCGAGGCGCTGGTCGGCGAACTGCACGCCAGCGGCGTCACCGTGCTGTGGGTCAACCACGATCTGCAGCAGGTCCGGCGTATCGCCCAGTCGGTGACGCTGATCAACCAGCGCGTGCTGGCCCACGGCCCGGCCAGCCTGCTCGACGACCTGCCTGGAGCTGCCCGATGAACGCCTTCTACGATTTCATCCGCGAACAGCTGCAAGCGCTTGCCGCCAGTGGCGTGCTGCCGCAGCCCTTCGAATACACCTTCGTCATCAACGCGCTGCTGTGCGCGGTGTTGATCGGCCCGCTGCTCGGGGTGCTCGGCTCGATGGTGATGATCAAGCGCATGGCCTTCTTCAGCCAGTCGGTCGGCAATGCGGCGATGACCGGGGTTGCCATCGGCGTGCTGGTCGGCGAGTCGTACACCTCGCCGTACCTGTCGATGTTCGGCTTCTGCCTGTTGTTCGCCCTGACCCTGAAGTACACCCAGCAGCGCACGCAGTTGGCCAACGACACGCTGATCGGCGTGTTCCTGTCGATTTCGTTGGCGGTCGGCGCCTCGCTGCTGCTGTTCGTCTCGGCGAAGATCAACACCCACGTAATGGAAAGCGTGTTGTTCGGCTCGATCCTGGCGGTCGACCACACCGATATGAACGTGCTGCTGGCGGTCATGCTCGCCTGCGCGTTGATCGGCCTGCCGCTGTACAACAGCATGCTGCTGGCCAGCCTCAACCCGAGCCTGGCGCATGCCCGCGGCATTTCCATTCGCACGGTCGAGTACCTGTTCGTGGTGCTGGTGACCCTGGTCACGGTGGCCTGCCTGAAGATCATCGGCGCGGTGCTGGTCGAGGCGCTGCTGCTGATTCCTGCCTCCGCGGCGCGCAACGTCACCCGCTCGCTGCCGGCGATGGTCGCCCTCGCCGTGCTGATCGCCACCTTCTCGTGCGTGGTCGGCATTCTGCTGCCCATGCAGTTTCACATCCCGGTGCCCACCGGTGGCGCGATCGTGCTGGTCGCGGCGCTGGTGTTCCTCGCCACCACCGTCATCCGCGCGACCTCACCGCGCTTCAGGGGAGCCAGCGCATGAGCCGAACCCGTCGTCCATCCCAGACACTCTTCACGCTGCTGCTGGCCATGCTGTTGAGCACGCCGCTGGCCGCCATGGCCGAGGGCAAGCGTCAGCAGGTGCTGGTCGCCCTGCCCGCGCTGCAGGCGCTGACTGCGCAGCTCAGTGAAGGCACGCAGATCGATGTCGTGCGTGTGCCGCAGCAGCAGGCGGTGCCGATGGAAAGCCTGGGCAGCGCCCTGGCGCGCCTGGACCCGGCGCCGTTGCAGCGCGCCGATGCGGTGGTCACCTTGAGCCGCCTGTGGCCAGCCGACCCGCTGTACGCGGCAGCGCGCCGGCAACAGCTGCGCACCGTCGAGATCGACGCCTCGCGCTCATGGGATGCGCACATGCCCGCCGTGGCGGTGGTGCACGTGCCAGCCAACGACGTGCCTTGGGCCGCGCCCAGCACGGCCGAGCAGCCGCTGTCGCCGTTCGTCTGGCTTGGTCCGGTCAACGCCATGCGCATGGCCGCGCTGATCGCCGCCGACCTGGCGCGGCTGTCACCGCCCGATGCGCCGCGCATCACCGCCAACCTCAGCCAGTTGGAAAGCGGCTTGCGCCAGCTCAAGGCCGAGTACGGCGCGCGCATGCTGGCGCTAAACGATGTGCGGGTGCTGTCGCTGGCCACCGAGTTCAGCTACCTGTTCGATGAATTTGGCGTGTACGTGGAGGGCGTGTTCGCCCGTCAGGACCTGGACTGGAGCGCCGCCGACCGCGCCGCGCTGAGCGCCTACCTGCGTGAGCGTGACATTCGCGTGGTGGTGCACAAGTGGCCTCCGGCTGACGACATCGCCGCCGCCATCACCGCTGGCGGTGCGCGCCTGGTGATTCTCGACAGCGGCAACCCCGGCCTGCTGGCTGACCCATCGGTGCGTTACGACGCCCTGCTGCGCAGCAATCTCGAGGCCTTGCTCAAGGCCTTCGACGCCAAGCCCGAGCCCGCGACCGCACCCGGCGCAGTGGCGACCACGACCCTGGAGACACACACCCGATGAACACCACCGCTCACCTGTTGCTGGCCGCCGCACTGCTCACGGCACCGGCTGCCTTCGCCCACGGCCCGGCCTTCGACTGCTATCTGGAGGGCGCCGGCGGGGTGAAATGCGAAGCCGGTTTCACCGACGGCAGCTCGGCCGCCGGACGCACCATTCAGGTCCGCGACAGCCGCGGCAAAGTGCTGCTCGAAGGCCCGGTGGCGGCCGATGGCAGCTACCGCTTCCAGGCGCCGAGCGGCGACTACGCCGTGACCTTCCTCGGCGGCGACGGCCATGACGCCACGCTGCAGTCCTTCGACATCACCCAATGAGCACGCCCATGACCTATCAACGCCCCCTGCACGCCCTGGCCGCCGCCACTGCCCTGAGCCTGAGCGGCGCCGCCCAGGCGCATTTCCAGGTGCTGTACGTCGACGACACCGCCCTGCCACGGGCGCACCCGCTGGAACTGGCGATGGTGTTCACCCACCCGTTCAGCGGTGGCCCGACCATGGCCATGGGCAGCCCGCTGGCGTTCAACCACATCAGCGCCCGCGGCGAGAAAACCGACCTGCGCAGCTACCTGCGCCCGGTGCAATGGCACAGCCCGGACAACGCGGCGACGGCCTACCGCGCCTCACTGCCCCGCGAGCTGGTGCGCAGCCTGGGTGATCACACCTTCGTGCTCGAACCCGAGCCGTACCTTGAAGCCGAGGAAGGCTTGTACATCCAGCAGTTCACCAAGCTGGTGATCAATGTCGGCGGGGTGCCGGGCAACTGGTCCGAACCCCAGGACCTGCCCGTGGAAATCCAGCCGCTGAGCAAGCCCTACGCGAACTGGACCGGCGGCGTGTTCCGCGCACGGGTGCTGGCCGACGGCAAGCCGGTGCCGTTCGCCAAGGTGGAAATCGAGTACCTGAACCACCCCGTCGAGTTCAACGCCAATGGCTTTGCCAAGACGCCCCAGGTCAAGGCGCCACAGGCCTCGTTCAACGTGCAGAGCACCTACGCCGACGACCTGGGCATCGTCACCGTGGGCCTGCCGCGCGCCGGCTGGTGGGGCATTGCCGCACTGGACATCGGTGCGAAGAAGACCTACCAGGGCAAGGCGCTGTCCCAGGATGCGGTGCTGTGGGTGCAGGCCACCGACATGCAATGAGCGCAGCAATGACTGCGCCAGCCGCAAGGGCTGGCGCAGGATCGAGCACAGCTGTTTCAGACAGCCGTGTCGGCCGCGGTAAAGCGCAGGGCCAGGGCGGTGCCGAGCATGTCCAGACGATACTCACCGGCCTGCACATCGATCGGTGGCAGCAGCGCACCCGAGAGAATCACCTGCCCAGCCCGCAGGCGCTGCCGGTCAGCCAGCACCCGGCGAATCAGCCAGCAGAGGTTCTCGTGCGGCGAATCTGCGCTGAGGCTGCTGCGGCCTTCACCGAGCACCCGGCCATCGAGGCTCAGGCAAAAGTCGAGCTGGCGATGCTGCTCGGGCTGGTAGCGAACGCCCTCGCCCAGGCAGTACAGCCCGGCAGCGGCGTTATCGGCGAGAAACGCACCGGCTGCGAACGACCAGCCCTGCCAGCGGCAGTCGGCGATCTCGAAGGCCGGGGCGATGTCGGCGATGGCGTCGAGCAGTGCCTGGTCGCTATGAAAGCCTGGCGCCAGGTCGCAGCCCAAGGTCAACGCCACTTCGATTTCCAGCTTCGGTCGGATCAGCCGGCTCAGCGCCACCGCCTCGCCGGGCGCCACCTGCATGGCGTCGGTCAACGCGCCGTAGGCTGGCTCGCTGAGGCCAAAGCGCCGCTGCGCGGCCTCACCGGCAAATGCCACCTTCCAGCCGCTGACCCGCTCACCGCGCGCTTCGCGCTGTTGCACACCCTGGCGTTGCAAGGCGTAGCCGGCGCTGACATTCAGCCCCTCGCCCTGACTCGGCGGCAATGCCTGGGCCTGATCGCTGGCGCGCAACAGGTGCTGCGGCAGATCCACCAACAGGCTCATGACAATTGCCCCTGCAGTTTGGCCAGCACGCTTTCCAACCGCTCGGGGGTGGTGATGGCGGCGACGAAGCGGTCGGGGCGCACGACGACCACGCAGTCGCGGACCTTGGAGAACCAGTTGCCCAGGCGGTTATCGACGTCTTCCACACTGATCACGCCGTCGGCGCGCAGCGGTTGGTTGCGCCCGCCGCTGCGCGAGCGGTTGACCTGAATGAAGCGAGTATTCCAGGTGGCCCAGTAAGCCTTGGTCGCCTCGCTGAGCGGCGCCGCCGGGTTGACCCGGTAGCCGAGCACCGCGTACGAGCTGCCCATCACCTCGTCCAGGCGCCGGCGCTGGCCCTCGCAGTCCTCGACGTTGGGCTGCACGAACAACTGGCCGACCAGGTCGCCCTCGCGCAGCTCTTCGCGCTCGTGGAACACCAGGCCCTTGATGATGGTCGCCTTGGGCTTGAACTTGAACTCGAGCAGGTGCGAACGCAGGTTGTCGACGGTGTTCACCGCCTGGAACAGCCAGTCGCGCACCCCGGCCATCAGCGGGTTGGTCAGGCCGAGCACCGCGCCCATGTTGTCGGCCAGGCCGATCAGGTCGGTGGCATGGCCGCGGCGCTCGGTGTCGTAGCTGGCGATGATCTTCGGCGAGGCGCGGCCTTGCAGCACGGCCACCAGCTTCCAGGCCAGGTTGGCGACGTCGCGCAAGCCGGAATTGAGCCCCTGCCCGGCCCACGGCGGGGAGATGTGCGCGGCATCGCCGACCAGCGCCACGCGGCCCTCGACGAAGCGTGCGGCGACCCGCGAGTTGTGCGTGTAGGCGCGGATACGGACGATTTCCAGTTCATCCACGGCATCGCCGATGTGGTTGCGAATCAGGCCGCGAATGGTCGCCTCTTCGCACATCTTCGCCTCGTCCTCGCCCTCCTTGAGCATGAATTCCCAGCGCCGCTGGCGGTACGGCAGGTAGATGCACACGAACGGCCGCTCGGGGTCGGCGTGCAGTGCGGTGTAGGGGGCGTCGAGCGAATCGTTGGTGACATCGACCACCACCCACTTGCGCGGATGGGTCATGCCCAGCAGCTCGATACCAAGCTTCTTGCGCACGCACGAGCGGCCACCGTCGGCGCCGATGACGAACTGCGCATGCAGCTCGTAAGGTTCACCGTCAGCGCCCTTGACCTGCAAGGTCACGCCTTGCTCATCCTGGCTCAGGTCGAGCATTTCATGGCCCTGGCGCAGCTCGACGCTGCGATGGCGCACCAGCTCTTCACGCAGGGTGCCTTCGAGCAACTGCTGCATGAAGATGTTGCGCATGGGCCAGCCGTACTCGGCCACCGTCGGCTTGACCTCGGCAAAGCACACGCCGCGGGCGTTGTAGTAGCGCAGCGGCACGTCGCAGATCATGTCGCGCACGGCGATATCGGCCACGCCGATACCTTGCAGCACGCGCAAGGCTTCATCGTCCATGCCCACCGCACGCGGGTACGGCAGGATGCCTTCGGCCAGTTCCAGTACCACGCAGTCGATGCCGTTCTGGCCCATGTAATGGGCAGCGGTGACGCCGTTGGGTCCACCGCCGACGATGACTACCTGAGTCGTCTCGCGTTTCATGATCGTTCACCCGTTTCTTATACGTTGCTGTTGGGGTTGGTCAGGCGCTGGCACGCACGGTCGCTCCAGCGTCTAGGCACGCAGCCGGTTGAAAAAGTCGCTGACCGCCGCGTTGAACGCAGCGCTCTGGTCATCGTGCACGTAATGGCTGGCGTCGGGTATCTCGACCGCCTGCACGCAGGCGTTGGCCGCCTGCATCTCGGCCAAGGTCGCCGCCGGGAGGAAGTCCGAGCGGCCGCCGCGGATGAACAGCGTCGGGCAGTCCAGGGCGCGCACCGCCGGCCACAGGTCGGTCGGGGTGATGCTCAGGCGCGCCTCGGCGATGCCCTGCTGGTCGTGACGCCAGGTGATGCCATCGGCCGTTTGCTTCATCGAATGTTCCAGGCGCGAGGCCAGCGCCTGGGCCGACAGCCCCGGACGCGAACTACGCCAGAACGCCTCGGCACTGGCCCAGTCGCTGAACAGGTTGGGCGTCTGCTGCATCTCGCGGCGAATGCGCGCGGCACCGTCGCCGACGCTCGAGGAGCCGGGGCCGATGTCCTCGATCACCAGCCCGAGCAGCTTGCCTGGATGCCGCCGTGCGTACTCCAGGGCGTTGGCCCCGCCGAGCGAATGGCCCACCAGCAGGAAGCGCTCGAGCTGCAGGTGCTCGACCAGGTCTTCGAGGTCTTGCACGTAATAGTCGGTGCAGTAGGTGCGCGCTGCGGCCCAACTGCTCAGGCCGCGTCCGCGCTGGTCGAGGGCGTAGACGCAGTAGTCATCGCCCAGGGCATGGGCCAGCGACTCCCAGGTCTGCGCATAAGCGCGCAAACCGTGCAGGAGGATCACCGGGGTGGCATCGGCACGGCCCCACTGCAGGACATGCAGCGAGAGCAACGTGCGGTTATGCAGGAACAGGCTTTTGGCAGGCATTGCGCTACTCCATGCCGAGTCGGTGGATCAGGTCAGGCCGTTGTCGCCCTGGATCGCATCGGCGCTCAGGCCGCCCAGGCGAGCGTGCAGTCGGCCACGGGTGGCGAACGCCCAGATGATGATCACTTCATCGGCCGCCGGACCGTCGCCGAAGGAGGCCGACACCGTGTCGTAGTGCGAGCGCACGTACAGGGCATCCTTGTGCGCCAGCGGAATGTCGATGGTCACCCCCGGCGCGCCACGCTTGCCGGTCGAGGGCACCCACGACTTGCCGCCGCCCAACGCCACGCGGATCGGATCGGCGGCCGGGTTGGTGAGGAAGGCATTGCCGTGCTCGTACTCGCCGTTGGCACCGACCAGGCAGGCCTTGCCGTAGCTGATCACCGTGCGCCCGGCGGCCAGTTCCTGGATGCGCCGACCAAACTCCTCGCCCAGTTGCGGCGAAGCGCCGATCAGCTCGTCGAGGTTTTCGCTGAAGCGCCCGGCGTACGGGTTGTCGATCGCCGCGGCGATGACGTACTTGTACAGCGGCTCGCCATCGGCCAGCTGGCCGCTTTCATTGGCCAGGGTTTCTTCGGTGAAGCTGTACCACTTGCGAATGTGATAGTCGGCGAAATTCTTGGCTTTCATCGGTAGGCTCCTGCTCAGAGTGGGTCGACAGTGAAGTTGCGGCTCGGCGCCCCGGCGGCCTTGAAGCGCGCCTTGGCCACCGCGTCGTCGTGTTCGGTTTCGAAGAAGAATTCCAGGCGGTTGCCGTCCGGGTCATGGAAGTACAGGCCGTTGCCGATCTCGTGGTCGGTGATCTTGACGATCTCCACGCCCTTGCTCAGCAACATGCCGTACAGCTCGCGCAGGGTGGTCATGTCGCCGGCCACCTCCAGCCCGTAATGCTGCAGGCCCAGGCCGCCCTGATGGGCGCCGGGCTCGGCCTTGATCAGCGCGATGTCGTGGTGCTTGCTGCCGAAGGCCATCATCACCCAGGCCTCGCCGCGGGCGCTTTCATGCATGCCAAGCACGTCGGCGTACCACAGCGCGGAGGCGTCCGGGTCGGTCACGAACAGTGAAATGTGCGTGCGCAAAATATCGATCTGCATGGCCTGGCCCTCACTTGTGGGTAACGACGGATTTGTGTCCGGCCTTGATCTGCGCCACCGCCGGAGTCCACAGCACGTCGGCGATTTCGCTGAACTCGCGCCATTGCTTTTGCCAGCCCAGGCCGCCGTTTTCCGAGGTGAACAGGTGGCCGTACTTGGTGCCGGCAAGCATCTGTTGGGGGTTGGCCGGGTTGAAGGCAATCGCCCACACGCAGGAGTTGGGCTGTTGCGAGAGCGGCAGCACTTCCCAGCTTTGCGCGGCGTCGCGCGACACCAGCACCTTGCTGGTGGTGCCAGGGGTGCCATCGGAAATGCTCAGGTACAGCGTGTCTTCACTGCCCTGTGGCGCATTGAGCACGCGTACGTAGTACAGGCCAAAGGCTTCGGCACCGATGATGCCGGTCCAGGTCGCACCCTCGTCGAGGCTGCGGTACACCGCGTTGACGCAGACCACGACGATGACTTTCTGGCCATGGTTGGGCAGCACGACGATGTTGTGGATGTCGGAGTTGTAGTCCCACAGCAGGCGGTCGTCGATGCGGGTGAAGGTGTCGCCGCCGTCGCGGCTGTGGAACAGCCCGCCCTCTTCCAGACCGAACCAGACCTGCTGGCGGTCGGTCGGGTCGTAGGCGAAGGCCAGCAGGCGCGGCTTGCTGACGCCATCGCAGAACTCGGGGATTTCCACCGGCACGCGGTACCAGCTGGCGCCGGCATCGGTGGTGCGCCACAGCACCGCGCGCGACGGCGCCCCGGTGCCGACGAAGATGCGCTGCGGGTCTTGCGGGTCGACCGCCACCTTCCACACCGTTTCGCCATTGAATGGCGAATCGACGCGGGTCCACTTGCCGCCAACGTCATGGCTGACGCACAGGCCGACATCGGTGCCGGCGTAGATCACTTCCGGTGCAGACGGCGCCACGCTCAGCGAGCGGGTGATGGCGTCGAATTCCAGATCCTGGCCCAGGCCCAGGCGATGCCAGGTCTTGCCATCGTCGGCGCTGCGGATCACGGCTTGGCCAACGGTGGCCACCAACAGGGTTCCAGTGCTCATGAGTGCCTCCTCAGATGAAGATGCCGCGGGTCAGGCCGCCGTCGATGCCGATCGATTCGCCGGTCACGGCGCCGGCTTTCGGCGAGGCCAGGAAACCGATCAGCCAGCCCATTTCGATCGGCTGCAAGGTGCGGCGGATCGGCGTTGCGTCGATGTAGGCCTGTTCGACCTGCTGCGCGGTCTTGTTCTGCTTGACCCCTTCGCGCTCGTACAGCTCGTGGATGTGTGGGGTGTCGACCACGCCTGGGTGAATCAGGTTGACGGTGATGCCCGACGGGCCGAGCTGGTCGGAAAGGGTCTTGGTCATGTGCGCGATGGCCAGGTTGCGCATGCCCGACAGCACCTTGCTGCTGCGCCCGGTGAGGCCGCCGATGTTGATGATGCGGCCAAAGCCCTGGGCCTTCATGTGCGGGGTCACCGCCTTGGCGCAGCGGAAGTAGCCGATCACCTTGGTGTTCATGTCGGCCAGCAGCTCATCATCGCCGGCGAACTCGATGTCGTTGCGCACCACGCCCGACGGCGCGGCGGCGCCATTGACCAGGATGTCGATGCGACCGAAATGCGCGTGGGCCTGTTTGACCATCTCATCCACGGCGTTCATGTCGTTGGTGTCGCAGAACAGCGGCAGCACTTCATTGCCGGTTTCGCTGCTGATTTCATCGGCGGCCGGGCGCAGGTATTCCATGCGCCGGGCGCAGATCACCACCTTGCAGCCTTCCTGGGACAGAAAGCGTGCCACTTCCTTGCCGATGCCCATGCCGCCGCCGGTGACGATGGCGACGCGGTCTTGTAGTTGCAGATCCATGATCGTTCCTCTTGTTGTCGTTTGCTCAGCGGTTGTCGTGTGATCAGGCCAGGTCGACGTAGACGCTTTTGGTCTCGGTGTAGGCGTCGATCACGTGCTTGCCCATTTCCCGGCCCCAGCCGGACTGTTTGTAGCCACCGAAGGGCGAGGCCGGATCGACCACGTTCCAGCAGTTGATCCACACCGAACCGGCCTTGAGCTGCGCCGCCAGGCGGTGCGCCGAACGCAGGTCGCGGGTCCACAGACCGGCGGCAAGACCATACGGCGAGTCGTTGGCGCGCACCGCGAGCTCATCGACGTCCGACCAGCTCATCACCGTCAGCACCGGGCCGAAGATTTCCTCGCGGGCCACACAGGCGCGCTCGGCGCGGTCGAGGAACACGGTCGGTTCGACGAAGTGGCCCTGTTCAAGATGGTCAGGGCGCTTGCCGCCGGCGATCAGCTCGGCGCCTTCCGCGACGCCGCGTTCGAGGTAGCCGTTGACCGTCGCCAGTTGCCGTTCGGAAACCAGCGGGCCGAGGGTGGTGGTGCTGTTCAGGCCAGCGCCGATGACGTGGCTGCGGGCATGCCGACGCAGCTCTTCAAGCACCTGGTCGAGCACCGATTCGTGCACGTACAGCCGCGATGCGGCGGTGCACACCTGGCCCTGGTTGTAGAAGATGCCGTCGGCGGCGCCCTTGGCCGCACGCACGATGTCGGCGTCGGGCAGGATGATGTTCGGCGACTTGCCGCCCAGCTCCAGCGAGACCTTCTTCATGTTGCCGGTGGCGGCCTGGGCGATCAGCCGACCGACCTGGGTGGAGCCTGTGAAGGCGATCTTGTCGACGTCAGCATGCGCCGCCAGCGGCGCGCCAGTGCGCAGGCCAAGGCCGGTGACCAGGTTGACCACGCCCGCCGGAAAGCCGGCCTGCTCGATCAACTGCACCAGGCGCACGGCCACCAGCGGAGTCTGCTCGGCGGGCTTGAGCACGGCGGTGCAGCCGGTGGCCAGCACCGGGCCGAGCTTCCACACACACATGTTCAGCGGGAAGTTCCACGGCACGATCAGCGCGCACACCCCCACTGGTTCACGCAGGGTGTAGTTGAGCATCGGTGCGCCGCTGGCCGGCGACACCGGCAGCGTGCTGCCTTCGATCTTGGTCGGCCAGCCGGCGAAGTAACGCACGATGTTGGCAGCGCTGGCCGCTTCGCCTCGGGCATTGCCGATGGGCTTGCCGTTTTCCAGGGTGATCAGTTGCGCCAGCTCTTCGTTGTGCGCCTCGATCAGCTCGGCCAGGCGGTACAGCAGCACGCTGCGCCGCGCCGGCGACTCGCCCCGCCACGGCCCTTCGAAGGCGGCGCGGGCGGCGGCGACGGCAGCATCGACGTCAGCTTCATCGCCCTCGGCGACCTCGTTGAACACCGTGGCCGTGGCCGGGTTTTCCACGGCAAAGCGCCGGCCATGGGTAGCGTCCTGCCAGCTGCCGCCGATGAACAGGCGCTGGGGCTTGGCGAGAAAGGTTTCAACAGCGGGCAGTAGCGCGATCTCACTCATGGTTCACAGCTCCATTTCGATCAGGCAAGGGGCTTTCGAGGCAATGGCCTGAGCCAGTGCCACATGCAGTTCGGCATTGCTGCGCACGCTGCTGGCTGGCACGCCGTAGCCTTTGGCCAGGGCTTTCCAGTCGACGCGTGGGCGATCCAGTTCGGTCAGCGCCAGGGCCTGTGGGCCGAACTCGGTCACCCCGTAGCGGCGCAGCTCGTTCTGCAAAATGGCGTAGCGGTGGTTGGCGGCGATCAGGATCACCACCGGCAGTTGTTCGCGGGCGATGCTCCACAGGGTCTGGATGGTGTACTGCGCGCTGCCGTCCGATTGCAGGCAGAACACCGTGTTGCCAGGCTCGGCCAGGGCGGCGCCGAAGCCTGCGGGAATGCCCTGGCCGATGGCACCGCCGGTGTTGGTCAGCACCCGGTGGCGGGCGGCCCGCGCCGAGGCGGTGAAGAACGGGTAGCCGCAGGTGCCGCCTTCGATGGAGACGATGCAGTCGTGGGGCAGCGCCGCCGACAGCACGCGGCCGATCGACTGGGGGCTCAGCGCGTCTTTGCCGGGCGGCAGGTCGATGCCTTGTTCGACCGGCGTGAAGGCCGGTGCATTGAGCGCATCGGCCAGCGCCGAGAGCGCGCCCACCACATCGTCGCCGACCTCGGCCAGCGACAGCAGGCGCGAGCGTTCGGCCAGGCGTGAGGGGATGCCTTCGTAGCCGAAGTAGCTGATCGGCTCGGGCACACCGGCGCACACCACCAGGTCGTACTGCTCGAGAATTTCGATGGCGACTTCGGGGAAGTACGGCAGCCGATCCAGGTCCGGCAGGCCGCCACCGCGGTGACTGACCCGTGGGAAGGTCTCGGCGAACATACGCACCGCCGGCAGGTTGGCCAGGCGCCCGGCCGCTTGCAGGCCTTCGGCGCTCAGGCCCACGTCACCGACGATGAACACCAGGCGCTTGCCTGCGGCCAGCTCACTCGCCACCTGCTCGACCTTGTCGCCGGCAAAGCGCCGCACCGGTGCCTGCAGCGGGGCGAAGTCGCCAGCGTTGGCGCTCACCTCAGCGGCTTGCAGGTCCATCGGCAGAATCAGGCTGGCGATCTGTCCACGGGGCTGCCAGGCCGCCTGCACGGCGCTTTGCAGGTCTTCGCCGACACGCTCGGCATGCTTGGAGGTGCGCACCCAACCTGAAACCGCACCGGCCAGCGCCTCGATATCGCTGGCCAGCGGTGGGTCGTAGTTGACGTGCCAGGAGGCGTGGTCGCCGATGACATTGACGATCGGCGTGTTGGCACGGCGGGCGTTGTGCAGGTTGGCGATGCCGTTGGCAAAGCCTGGGCCCAAGTGCGTGAGGGTCATGGCCGGCTTGCCGGCGATGCGCCCGTAGCCATCGGCTGCGCCAGTGCACACGCCTTCGAACAGCGACAGCACCGGCTTGAGGCTCAGCGCCGGGCTCTTGGCGATGGCCGCCACCAGCGGGATTTCAGTGGTTCCCGGGTTGGCAAAGCAGTACTCGACGCCGCTGGCGGCGGCGGCTTTGAGGATGAGTTCAGCACCATTCATGGGTCGGGCCTCGCAGGCTGGCGTTGTTTTTCCGGATTTATTCCATTTCTCAAAGCTTCTAACAAGCCTTTTTTAGTTTTTTACTCAAAATATGAGACTTATGAGATTTTAAGGGGCTTTTGAAGCTGGATTATTAGCGATATAGTCTCAGCCAATCACAATGCCAAATGACCCGTCCTTTCACCGATTCGCACCAATGGGGAACCTGCCATGGGCAGCTTGAGCAAGACGCTGGGCGTGCTGGACCTGTTCGGTGCGCAGCAACTGCAGATCGACCCGGACACCATCGTCGAGCGCATGGGCCTGTCGCGGGCCACGGTGTATCGCTACGTGAGGGAGCTGTGCGAGGCCGGCCTGCTCACCCGGGTCGGTGCTGGCAGTTATGGGCTGGGGCCGCGGATCATCGAGCTGGACTGGATGATGCGTCAGTACGATCCGATCCTCAGCGCCGGCCGCGCGCTGATGAACGAGCTGGCCCGCGACACCGGCCTTGCGGTGTTCGCCAGCGTTTTCTACGACGGCCACATCATCAACACCTACATCACCGAGGCCTACGACACAGCGACCTTCGCCTTCGGTCGCGGCCACCCGCTACCGCTGTTTCGCGGCGCGCAATCGAAGGTGCTGGTCGCCGCGCAGAAGGGCAAACGCCTGCAGCAGCTGTTCGAGCAGCACATCGCCAACGACCCCGGTCACCCCTACAGCCAGCGCCCGTGGTCGGAGTTCGCCCGCGCCGCGAAGAAGATTCGCCGCGACGGCTACTGCATCACCCACGAGGAACTCAACACGGGCCTCACCGGTATCGCCGCGCCGATCGTCAGCGTCGAGCACAAGGACGTGCTGGGCAGCATCTCGGCGGTGGGCAGCAGCCATGACTTTCGCCTGCTGCGCCAGGACGCGGTACGCGACCGGCTGATCGACACCGCCCAGCGCATTGCCCAGAACATCCATGCACAGCGCTCGGTGCCCGCCCGCAGCGCGTGACAACGCGGTGCTGTATGCCGTTTTTCTCCTCGATCTGTGACTAACGCAGGCCTGCGCCAGACGCCACACTCGGCGCCACCATCCCCTTGTGTTCACCGCGCCTGGGGCTCGGTCGCGGGGCGCGGCCGGGCAGGCGCTGAGGAGTCGTTGCATGCCCGAATTGTCCAACTGGCTGGCCTACGCGCTGATCTCGCTCGGCATGGTGCTGACGCCCGGCCCGAACATGATTTATCTGATCTCCCGCTCGATCTGCCAGGGCCGCGCAGCCGGCCTGATTTCCCTCGGTGGCGTTGCGCTGGGGTTCGTGGTGTACATGGCCTGCGCGGCGCTGGGCATCACCGCCTTGCTGCTGGCGGTGCCGCACGCCTATGACGCGCTGCGCCTGGGCGGTGCGCTGTACCTGCTGTACCTGGCCTGGCAGGCGCTCAAGCCTGGGGCGCGCTCGGCCTTCGCAGTGCAGGACCTGCCCAAGGACAGCCCGCGCAAACTGTTCATGATGGGGTTTGTCACCAACCTGCTGAACCCGAAGATCGCGGTCATGTACATGTCGCTGTTGCCGCAGTTCATCAGCCCCGGCGAGCATGCCAGCGTGCTGGCGCAGTCGCTGGTGCTGGGTTTCACGCAGATCGTCATCAGTGTCAGCGTCAATGCGCTGATCGCCGTCATGGCCGGCAGCATCGCGGCGTTCTTCGTCAGCCGGCCGTTGTGGCAGATCGTCCAGCGCTGGTTGATGGGCACGGTGCTCATCGGCCTTGCCGTGCGCATGGCACTCGAAGGGCGCCGCTAGGCGCAACGCCCCCCAGCTCACTTCAGAGCTTGTGACTGCCCAGTGCCTCGAAGCAGGTCGGGGACCGGCGGCGCAACCTTCCCGCCAGCACCAGACCGACGATCAACGCTGCCGGAATCAGCGAGCACAGCGCGTAGGACAGCGCCTTGCTCGAACCGGTCAGCACCTCGAAGTGCACCACCGCGATGATCAGCACGAAACTCAGCGCCAGGCACGAGAACACCGGGAACACCACCCGGCGCAGCACGCCGAGCTTGAGCTGCGGATTGCGCTTGAGGTACATCAGCACGGCGGCCGAGGTGATCGCCATCAGCAGGATCAGGCACAGCGTGGCCAGGCTCGAGAACCAGGCGAACAGTTGCAGGATCGGGTCGGCTTCCATGGCCGCGAAGATCAGCACCACCACCGCCGCGATCAGGCTTTGCAAGGCCGAGCCGCGGTGCGGGCTCTGGTGGATGCGGTGGGTCGAACCCAGCGCCCGTGGCAGCAGGCCGTCGCGGCCGATGGCGTAGAAGTAGCGCGCCGCCGAGTTGTGGAAGGCCAGCAGGCCGGCATAGATGCTGACGATGAACAGCACGCGGATGACCTGGGTCAGCTGCGGGCCGACGAAGTGATCGGACAGCCCATAGATGAAGGTGGTCGGATCCGCCAGCCCTTGCAGCACCGAGACGATCTTGTCGGCGCCCACGCCCACCACCATCGACCAGATCGACAGCGCATAGAAGCAGCCGATCAGCAGCACCGAGACATAGGTGGCGATGGGAATGGCCCGCGACGGGTTCTTCGCTTCCTCGCCATAAATGGTGGTGGCCTCGAAGCCGATGAAGGCGGCGAAGCAGAACAGCAGGCCGATCGACGGCGTGCCGCTGAACACATGCTCGGACTTGAACGCGTCGAAGTTGACCCCGCTGTCGCCGCCGCTGCGCAGAATGGCGATGTCCAGCACCAGAATCGCCAGGTATTCGGCCACCACGATGAACGACAGCACCCGCGCCGAGAGGTCGATGTTGCGGTAGCCCAGCACGGCGATGCTGGCCATGGCCATCAGCGAATAGGCCCACCACGGCAGGTCGATGGCGAACACGCTGGACATGGTGCCTGACACCACACCACCGAACATGCCGTACAAGCCCACTTGCAGGATGTTGTAGGCCAGCATCGCCAGCACCCCGGAAGCACCGCCGGCCATGCCGCCCAGGCCCCGTGACGAGAAGGCGTAGAAGCCGCCGGCGTTGGTCACGTGGCGGGCCATGGTGGTGTAGCCCACGGCGAAGGTCAGCAGCACGGCCAGGGCCAGCAGCAGCAACGCCGGTGTGCCGGCGCCGTTGCCGAGCATGATGCCGATGGGGAAGCCGCCGGCCAGCACGCTCAGGGGGCTGGCGGCCGAGATGACGAAGAAGATGATGAAACCGACGCTCAGGGCGCCGCGCCGCAGCTCGGTTGAAGCTGCTGGCGAACTCTCGGATACGCTCATGATCTTGACCTTATTGTATGAGGCAGTCGCTATAGGTTGAGTCAACGCCGATCGTCATACCGGCGCATGGCCGAGAACTTTGTTGTAGTGGGTGCTGACGTTTTCGATCCTAGGCCCCTGCAGGCGCAGGCGTTAGCCCAAATTGGCAGCCAGGAAAACCGTGCCCCAGGCGGGTTCACGCCCCGCCGCCAGGCACTGAAAAGGCTGCCAATTCGGGATAGCCAACGCCCATCGGACACCTTCGCACATGCCCGGCAAACGCTGCCAATGAGTTACCATAGCCGCCACGCGCACCGCCCTCCTCCCCTTCCGGCCCGCTGCTGGCCCGACTTCACCACACAGGTCATCCATGCGTCTGTTTCACACCTCCGACTGGCACCTGGGCCAGAGCCTGCACGGCCAGGATCGCGACTTCGAACACGCCTGTTTCCTCGAATGGCTGCTCGGCCAGTTGCAGTTGCGTCAACCCGATGCGCTGCTGATCGCCGGCGACCTGTTCGACACCGTCAACCCGCCGGTCAAGGCCCAGGAGCGCTTGTACGACTTCATCGTCCGCGCCCACGAGCAACAGCCCAAGCTGGACATCGTGATGATCGCCGGCAACCACGATTCCGGCTCGCGGGTGGAGCTGCCCGCAGCGCTGATGCGGCGCCTGCGCACCCATGCCCTGGGCCGGGTGCACTGGCTCGACGAAGGCCAGCTCGATGCCGAGCGGCTGCTGATTCCGCTGACCAACGCGCGCGGCAAGGTCTGCGCCTGGTGCCTGGCCTTGCCGTTCCTGCGCCCGGCGGAAGTGACCGGGCCGCACCTGGGTGACGACTACCTCAAGGGCATCGCCACGGTACACGAGCAACTGACCGCCGCGGCGCTGCGCAAGCGTGGCAAGGATCAGGCGCTGGTGGCCATCAGTCACGCGCACATGGCCGGCGGCGCGGTCTCGGAAGATTCCGAGCGCAGCCTGATCATCGGCAATGCCGAGGCGCTGCCGGCGCGGCTGTTCGACCCCAGCATCGCCTATGTCGCCCTGGGCCATCTGCACAAGCCGCAGAAGGTCAACCGTGAAGAGCGCATCCGCTACAGCGGCTCGCCGCTGCCGCTGTCGTTCGCTGAAATCAATTACCCGCATCAGGTGCTGGAAGTCGAGCTGCAAGGCGCGCAGCTGGTGAGCGTCGAGCCGCGCCTGGTACCGCGGGCAGTGGCACTGCTGCGCATCGGCCCGGCGCCGCTGGATGAGGTATTGGCGCAACTGGCCGAGCTGCCGGGGCCGGATTTGCTGCAAGACCCCAACCACCAGCCGTGGCTGGAAGTGCGCGTGCGCCTCGACGAACCGCAGCCTGATCTGCGTCACCAGGTCGACAGCGCCTTGAGCGACAAAGCCGTGCGCCTGGTGCGCATCAGCGCTGAGTACAGCGGCGCTGCGGCTGCGGATGACGAGACCGAGGGCTTCGTCGAACTCAGCCAGATCACCCCCCAGGACTTGTTCAGCCGCGCCTGGCAGCAGGCCTACGGCAGTGAGGTCGACGAACAGACCCTGGCCGACTTCGCCGAACTGTTGCAGGACGCCCACCAGCACGAGGCCCAGCCATGAAGATTCTTGCCATTCGCCTGAAGAACCTGGCCTCGCTGGCAGGCCCGGTGGACATCGACTTCACCGCCGAGCCGCTGCTCAGCGCCGGGCTGTTCGCCATCACCGGACCCACCGGCGCCGGCAAGAGCACCCTGCTCGACGCCCTGTGCCTGGCACTGTTCGGCAGCGTGCCGCGGCTCAACGCCATCGCCCGCGAAGCCAAGGTGCCGGATGCCGACGGCGACATTCCCACCGCCGATCCACGCAACCTGCTGCGCCGCGGCAGTGGCAGTGGCTTTGCCGAAGTGGATTTCATCGGCATCGACGGGCACCGCTACCGCGCTCGCTGGGAAGCCAACCGCGCCCGCGACAAGGCCGGCGGCAAGTTGCAGGCCAGCCGCCAGAGCCTGTGCGACCTCGACGCCGAGCAACTGCTGGGCAGTGGCAAGCAGGAATACAAAGAGCTGATCGAAACCCGCCTGGGCCTGAACTTCGAGCAGTTCACCCGCGCAGTGATGCTGGCCCAAAGCGAGTTCAGCGCCTTCCTCAAGGCCAACGACCGCGACCGCAGCGAGCTGCTGGAAAAACTCACCAACACCTCGATCTATACCCGCCTCGGGCAAGGCGCCTTCGCCAGGGCGCGGGAGGCTGGCGAGGCCCACCGCGCCTTGCAGGAGCGCGCCAGTCACCTGCTGCCGATGGCCAGCGAAGCCCGCGTCGAGCTCGATGCCACCCTCGACCAGGCCCAGCAGCAGCTCAAGGCCGAGCAACAGCGCCAACGCGAACTGGAACAGCAACGCGCCTGGGCCGCCGAACTGCAGCGCTTGCAGCAGCAACAACACAACGCCCGGCAAGCGCTGGTCGAGGCGCAGCAGCATACCGAATCACTGAGCGAACAACGTCATGACGTGCAGCGTCTGGATCGTCTGGCGCCGCAGCGCCACCAGTTCCAGCGCCAGCGCCAGTTGCTCGCGCAATTGCAGCCGCTGGGCGAGGCGCTGCTTGCGCAACGCCAGCAGCAGGCTGGCGTGCAGGCGCGCAGTGGCGAACTCGAACACGCCCTGCACGGCGCCCGCGAGCACCTGAGCCAGCGCCAGCACGCCTTGGATGAGGCCGCACCGCGTCTGCGCCAGGCGTTCTCTGCCGAGGAAACCCTGGCCCGCCTGCACGGTGAGCTGGAGACCGCGCGCACTGCTGCTGCCGAGGCCGAGCGCGGCAGCGCGGCCTTGCAGCAACAGCAACAGCAGGTGCAGCAAGCGCAGCAGCGAGACCAGCACGCATTGCAGCAGGTCGAGCAGGCGTTGGCCGGCAGCGCCGAGTTGGCGAGTCTCGGCGAGGCCTGGCAGGCCTACCGTGGGCAGCTGCAACAGTTGCTGCAAATCGGCAATCGGCTTGAGCAAGGCACTGAAGAACTGCCCGCCTTGCAGGCACAACTGAGCCAGGCCAGTGCCCAGGCCCACGCCCAGCAGCAGGACCTGGAACTGCTCTACCGCGAGGCCAAGGTCGAGCCGCAGGCGGTGGCCGAACAGTTGCAGCTGCTAAGCGGCATGCTTCAGGACAACCGCAAGCAACAGCGCAGCGTCGACGAGTTCACTCGCCTCTACAGCCGCGAGCAGGAGCTGCAACAGAATCTGCAGGCACTCGCCGAGCGTCAGCAGCAGGCCCTGGAACAGCGTCAGCAGTTGATCGCCGCCGGTACTGCCGCCAAAGCTGAGTTCACCGCTGCCGAACAGGCGCTGGCGGTGATCCAGCAGGTGCTCGAACGCCAGCGCCTGGCACGCGACAAGAGCGTCGAAGCCCTGCGCGAGCAACTGCGTGACGGTGAGCCATGCAGCGTCTGCGGCAGCCTCGAACACCCCTTCCACGATGCCCAGGCGCTGCTCGCCAGCCTCGGCCAGCACGATCAGCACGAAGAAGACAGCGCCAAGGTCCAGGTGCGCCAGCTCGGCGAACGCCTCACCACCCTGCGCACCGAGCTGGGCGTGGCCAACGCCCAGTACAAGGATGCGCAGCAGCAGCAGGCGCAACTGAGCGAGCAGTGGCAGCCACTCGATCAGCAGTTGCGCGACCATGCCCTGTGGCCCGGCCTCGACGCCCAGGCCGAGTCGGCCCGCGCGGCCTGGCTTGCGGCGCAGGCGCGGCGCCTCGAGCAAGAGATCAGCCACGACGAACAACGCCAGGCCACCCTCACCCGCCTGCAGCACGATGTCGCCCAGCAGACTGCACAGCTACACGCTGCCCAGCAGGCCCAGCAGCACGCGCAACAACGCCTGGAGCAGCAGCGCAGTGCGCTCCAGGCCGATCAGCAGCGCCTGGAGCAAGCCTTGGCCGACTTTGCCGAGCTGCTGCCCGAGGCCCACCTCAAGGCCCTGCGCGAAGCGCCGGCCGAGGCTTTTCTGACACTCGACCGCCTGCTCGCCGAACGCCTGCAGCAGCTCGACCAGCGCCACGAATTGCAGCAGGCCCAGCAACAGCGCGAACAGCAGTTGCAGCGCCTGCTCGATCAGCAGCAGCACCAGAGCGCCCAACAGCAACAGCGCCACACTGAACTCGAACGCCTCGACGCCCATTACCAGCAAGCCCGCGCATTGCTCGGCGAACTGCTCGGCAGCCACCCCAGCGCCGAAGCCTGGCAGCGGCACCTGCAACGGGAGCTGGAACAGGCCCGCCAAGGCGAAAGCGAAACCGCCCAGGCCTTGCAGCAGGCGCAGAACCAAGCCCTGCAACTGGCGACCGAACTCAAGGCCAACCAGGCCCGCGAAGCGGAACTGACCGTCGAGCAGCAACAGTTGCAGGAGGCCATCGACCAGTGGCGTGCCGAGCATGCCAGTTTCGATGACGCCACCCTGGAGCGTCTGCTGGCGGTCGACGAAACCCAGCTGGGCGCCCTGCGTCAGCGCCTGCTTGCCGCCGACAGCGCGCTGCAACAGGCCGCCGTGCGGGTGCAAGAGCGTGACGAGTGGGTGCACAACCATCAGCAGTCGGCCACCGAGCCCCTGCCCGCCGAGGCGCTGCAGCAAGCGCTGGAGGATGTTCAGGCGAAGCTGGGCCAACTCGAGCAACGCTGCGCCGAGCTGCGCGCCCAGCAGGCCGACGACCAGCGTCGCCAGCAGGCCAGCGCGGCGCTTGCCGCTGACATCGAGCAGGCCCAGCAGCAATGGCAACGCTGGGCGCGCCTGAACGCGCTGATCGGCTCGGCCTCAGGCGATGTGTTCCGCAAGATCGCCCAGGGCTACAACCTCGACCTGTTGCTGCACCATGCCAACGCACAACTGCGCCAGCTGGCCCGGCGCTACCGCCTCAAACGCGGCGGCAGCGCCTTGGGGCTGCTGGTGATGGATACGGAAATGGGCGACGAACTGCGCTCGGTGCATTCGCTGTCCGGCGGCGAAACCTTCCTGGTCTCGCTGGCTCTGGCCCTGGGCCTGGCGTCGATGGCCTCGAGCACCTTGCGCATCGAATCGCTGTTCATCGACGAAGGCTTCGGCAGCCTCGACCCTGAATCCCTGCAACTGGCCATGGACGCCCTCGACGGCCTGCAAGCCCAGGGCCGCAAAGTGGCGGTGATTTCCCACGTGCAGGACATGCACGAGCGCATCCCGGTGCAAATCAAAGTGCACCGGCAGGGCAATGGCTTGAGTGAGGTGGAGGTCAGCGGGTGAACGGCGCAGTTCACCCGCCTGTAGGAGGTTATGGGGATTTGGCGAACACCAACGCCGAAGGTGCTGGCTGGGGCAGGCGCTGAACCACTTCGCCGAGGGTGCCTTCGCGCGGGTCGCGGCGCAGGACGACGATCTCGTCGCTGTGCTGGTTGGCCACCAGCAGGAAATGCCCGTCAGGGTCGAGGGCGAATTCGCGGGGGTGGTCGCCTTCGCTGGCGCGGCGCTGCACCAGGGTCAGGCGGCCGTCGTCGGGATCGACCCGGTACACCACGATCTCATTGGCCTTGCCGCGGTTGCTGACGTACAGAAAGCGCCCGTCAGCCGACAGGTGCAGGCCGCTCGCCGACTTGAACGCCGCGTCGTGGCGCTCGGTCAGCGGCAGTTGCTGGACCAGCGCCAGGCGGCCATCTTGCTGCACCGAGAGCACCGCCACCTGCGCGCTCATTTCCAAGGTCAGATAGGCAAAACGGCCACGGCTGTCGAACTCCAAGTGACGCGGCCCGCTGCCCGGTGGCAGCACCAGCTCGGCGGTGCTCGCCGGCTTGAGCGGTCGCTCGGCGCTGGCGCCGTCGTAGCGGTAGATGAACACGCGGTCGGCGCCCAGGTCGGTGGCGTACACGTGTTGGCCATCAGGGGCGACGACCATCGAGTGCATGTGCGCTTCACCCTGGCGCTCGGCATCGACCTGGCTCGGCGCATGGCGCACTTGCTGGGTCGGTGCCTGTAGCGTACCGCTGCGGCTCACCGGCAGCGCCACCAGGCTGCCGCCTGGCTTTTCGGCGCCGTAGTTGGCGACGAACAGGTAGCGCTGGTCGTGACTGAGGCTGGCATGGGTCGGCTCGCCGCCCTGGCTGCTGACCTTGCCCTGGGCGGTCAGGGCGCCGTCGGCCTCGACGGCAAAGCTGCTCACCGTGCCTTTGCGGTCTTCATTGACGGCATACAGCACACGCTGGTCAGGCGACAGCGCCAGCCACGACGGATTGGCCGCGTGCACCACTTGCAACGGGCTGGACTCGATCTGCCCGGTGCTGGCATCGAAGTGATAGCGGTAAATGCCATGGCTGGCGCCGTCGGTGTAGCTGCCGACCAGCAAGGTGGCGGCGTGGACGGGCACGGCCAGGCTCATCAGGCTAATCCTTAGCAGGTGCTTGCAGGTGCGGTTCATCGTCGTCTTCCTCATCTTCCGGGGCGCGCAGGGCACTCATGCAGAACAGCAGGTGCTCGGCTTCGACAGCACTCACCCGCCATTCGTCCCCCTGGCCTTGCGCGGCGGCCAACTGCTCGGCGCTGAACTGCCAGCGGCGCAGCTGCCGGCCATCCATGCATTCGGCGCGCAGGCCGGCGTCATCGAGGGTGAAATCAAAACAATGCAGGCCGTCGATCAGCAGCATGTCGCAGGTGTGCAGGGCGTCGAGAAGGGTCATGGGAATACCTGAGGAAAAATGACCGCCAGTATACCCGCTCAATGGCCCAGCAGACCGCCGCCAGGCTGGCCCGCCAGGCGCTCGGGCCTGATCAGAAAACGCGCCAGCGCTGGCAACAACCACAACGCGCCGACCATGTTCCACAGCAGCATGAAGGTCAGCATCAGGCCCATGTCGGCCTGGAACTTGATGGCCGAGAACATCCACGTGCAAACCCCGATCGCCAGGCACAGGCCGGTGAACAGCACGGCCTTGCCGGTCGAGCGCAAGGTCTGGTAATAGGCCTCCTGCAACGACAGCCCGGCGCGCAGGAATCGCTCCAGACGGCTGTAGATGTAGATGCCATAGTCGACGCCAATGCCCACACCCAGGGCGACCACCGGCAAGGTGGCGACCTTCACGCCGATACCCATGAACGCCATCAGCGCATTGCCCAGCACCGAGGTCAGCACCAGCGGCAGCACGATGCACAAGGTGGCGGCGAACGAGCGGAAGGTGATCAGGCACATGACCGCCACGCACAGGTAGACCAGCAGCAGGATGCGCAGCTCGGCAGACGCGATGACCTCGTTGGTGGCTGCCTCGATACCGGCGTTGCCAGCAGCCAGGAGGAACTGCAGGCCGTCGCGGTCATGGCTGGCGGCAAAGGCGCGGGCGGCGGCGGTGACCCGCTGCAGGGTTTCGGCCTTGTGGTCGTTGAGAAACACCAGCACCGGCGCCAAGGAGCAGTCGGCGTTGTACAGGCCGTCGGCGCGGGCGATGGAGTTGTTCAGCACATCGGCGTTACGCGACAGCGTCTCCCACTTCAGGCTGCCCTCGTTCATGCCCTTGATGACCTGTTTGGAGACCGTCACCAGGGAAATCGCCGACTGCACCCCCTGGGTGTTCTGCAGCGTCCACATCAACTCGTCGATCGGCGCCAGGGTGCTGTGCACCGAGCACTGCTCGGCGGCGGTCTTGACCATGATCACCAGCACGTCGGAGCTGGTCGAGTAGTGCTCGATGATGAAGCGGTTGTCCTGGTTGTAGCGCGAATCCGGGCGCAGCTCCGGTGCCCCCTGATCGAGGTCGCCGATCTTCAGGTTCTGGCTGTACCAGAGGCCACCGGCGAAGGCCAGCAGCGCCAGGCCCAGCGACAACGGCGCCACCCGCGCGCTGGCAAGGTTCGACAGCAGGCGCCAGAACGGGTGTTCACGGTGCGCATCGGCCTTGCTGCGCGCCACCGCCTTCTGGCTGATGCCGACATAGGAAATCGCCACCGGTAACAGAATCAGGTTGGTGAAGACGATCACTGCCACGCCGATCGAGGCGCCGATGGCCAGCTCGCGGATCACCCCGATGTCGATGATCAGCAAGGTGATGAAGCCCACCGCATCGGCGAGGATGGCGATCATGCCGGGGATGAACAGCTGGCGGAAGGTGCGCCGCGCGGCGGTCAGCGCGTTGTCGGCGTCGCTGGACTGCAAGGCGATGCCGTTGATCTTCTGCACGCCGTGGGAAATGCCGATGGCGAAGATCAGAAACGGCACCAGCATCGAGTAAGGATCGAGCCCAAAACCGACCGCATGCATCAGCCCCAGTTGCCAGACCACCGCCACCAATGTGGTCACCAGCACCGCCACGGTGCTGCGCAGACACCCGGTGAACCACAACAGCAACGCCCAGGTGATCAGCAACGCCACACCGAAGAACAGCGCCACCATCAGCAACCCGTCGATCAGGTCACCGACCTTCTTGGCAAAGCCGACGATATGAATCTCGACGTTGGGGTTCTGCGCCTGGTACTTGTCGCGGATCTTCTCTTCGAGCTGGTGCGAGAACTGCTGGTAGTCGAGCTTGAGCTGGCGCGAGGGGTCGAGCGGGTCGGGGTAGCTTTCCTGCAATGGCACATCGACGATGCTGGAGCGAAAATCATTGGCCACCAGGCGGCCGATCTGCCCGGACTTGAGCACGTTGTCGCGCAGGGCATCGAGGCTGGCGGGCGAGCCGTCATAGGGGGTGGGAATCACCTCGCCACCGGCAAAGCCCGCTTCGGTGACCTCGGTCCAGCGCACGCTCGGGCTCCACAGCGATTTGAGGCCACTGCGTTCGACGCCTGGAATGTAGAACACCTCGTCGTGAATCTGGCGCAGGGTCTCCATGTAGGCGGGGTCGAAGATGTCGCCCTCTTTCACCGCCACGGCGATGCGCACGGTATTGCCGAGGTTGGCCAGATCGTTGCGGTGTTCGAGCATGCGTTCGATGAACGGGTGCTGCAGCGGGATCATCTTCTCGAAACTGGTGGAGGGGCGAATCAGCGTGGCCTGCCAGAACAGCACCAGGCTGACCAGCAGACACAGCCCGATCACCACCGGGCGATGGTTGAAGATCAGCCGCTCAAGCGCGGTAGCCTGTTGCTCATCGGGCATGGCGCGGGGCGTCTGGCGGCTCATGGTTGCACCTCCAGGTCCTGACCCTTGGCGTCGGCCAGGTGAATACCGCCCTGCCCGACCAGCAGCAGCCGCTGGTCGGCAAGCCCGGCGACACCGGCCAGGGCGATGCGGTCGCGGCGGCTGTTCACCGTGAACGTCTCGCCGTCGTCATCGCTCAGCAGCACGCTGCCGGCATTGCCGACCACCACCACGCGGCCATCGTCGAGCAGCGCTGCGCCCGACAGGCCCGCAGCGAAAGGCCCACGTTCAGTGCTCAAGGTGATGCGCTGCCAGGTGTCGCCGAAGTCTGTGGATCGCAACAGGTTGCCGCGCAGGCCGAAGGCCAGGAGGGTTGCCGGGCTGGCAGTGCCGAGCACCCCGAACAGCGAACCCTCGTACGGCCCAGGCACCGACGCCCAGCTCTGCCCGTCGTCGCTGGAGCGATACAGGCTGCCCTGCTCGCCGACGATGAACAGACCACGGTCCTTTACCTGGGCGATCGCGTTGAGGTGCAGTTGCTCGGGGTTGTCCAGCCGGTCGCCGACGTCGTGCCACTGCTGGCCGCCGTCGCGGGTTTCCAGCAGCGCGCCATAGGCACCGACGGCAAACCCATGGCGGGTATCGAGAAACAGCACATCGAGCAGCGGCGCCTCGCGCGCAAGGTCTTCGAACTGCTTGCGCCAAGTGGCGCCGCCGTCGTCGCTGGCCAGCACCTGGGCATCGTGGCCGACCGCCCAGCCGTGCTCGGCGTCGACGAAATACACCGCCGTGAGCAACTGACGGCTGGGCACCTGGGCCTGGGTCCAGGCGCCGCCTTGGTCATCGGAATAAAGGATATGCCCGCGGTCCCCGACCACCACCAGACGCTTTCCAGCCTGGGCGGCGTCGATCAGCAGGCTATGGGCGGCGCGCTCGGAGGCAATGGCCGATTGCCCATCATCAGCGGCCTGCGCTCGATCCGGGCACATGGCGCTGGTCAGCACCAACAGCGCCGCCATCGACCACCCCCACGCCCACGGCCTGCCACGCATCCTTGCCCACTGGCTCATGCTGTTCCCCTGTTGTTGTTCTTCGCCGGGTCGCTGGAGAAAACCGCCTGCAGGGCCTGCATTGGCGCAGAAGAATGCCCTGCAGTAGCGATGGGCCATCCTAGCGATGATGGCAAAAGGAATACAACGCGCTGCTGGTTATATTTTGTTACCGCGTGGGGAATAGCTGGGTAGACCTGGCCGCCCACAACAGGGCGACCGAGGCAACGCCTGCCCTACTCGGCGAACGGCAGCTCGGTGCCGGTATCGCGCCTGACCTCGAACACGTTCAGGGTCATCGCCACCAGGGCGTAGTAGCCGAACACGCCGATCAGCTCGACCATGGCCGGTTCGCCGAACAATTCCACGCCGCGCTGGTACAGCGCATCGTCGATGCGGCGGGTGTCGTACAGCGTCTTGCCGATGTCGTACACGCACTGTTCATCGCTGCGTTCGAACACCGGGGTGCGCTGCTGCCTGAGCGCGTCGATGACGCTGTCGGCAAGCCCTGCGCTGCGGGCGATGGGCTCGTGAATCTGCCACTCGGCCTGGGAGCGCCACCACGCCGCGGTGGTGAGGATCGCCAGTTCGCTCAGGCGTAGCTCCAGCGCCGTGCCATAGCGGCAGAAGGCGCCCAGGCGCTGGGCGTGATCGGCCAGCGCCGGGCTGTGTACCCACGCCAGAAACGGGCCGTCGAGGTTGCCGCGCGGGCCTTGCAGAATGTCGTCGAGCACGCGCTGCTGGTCGGCGCTCATGCGCCCGGGCTGCAACGGGGTCAGACGTGATCGAATGTCCATGCTGGCTCCGTCAGAGTGCGTTGAGGGTGGTGTCGATGGCCTTGACCAGCTTCTCGGCGATCTCGTCGACATGGCTGGCGTCGATGATGTAGGGCGGCGCCAGCAGGATATGGTCGCCGCGGCGGCCATCGAGGGTGCCGCCCATGGGGTAGCACATCAGGCCCTGGGCCATGGCCGCCTGCTTGATCCGCGCGTGCAGTTTGAGGGCGGGATCGAACGGCGCTTTGCTCTGGCGATCCTGGACCAGCTCGATACCGCGGAACAGCCCGCGCCCGCGGATATCGCCCACATGCGCGTGCTCGCCCAACACCTGCTGCAGGCGCGCCTGCAAGGCCTCACCTTGCACCTGCACCTGGTTCAGCAAGCCCCGTGCCTCGATGCTTTTCTGCACCGCCAGCGCGGCGGCGCAGGCCGTGGCGTGGCCGATGTAGGTGTGGCCGTGCTGGAAATAGCCCGAACCCTTGGCGATGGCATCGCGAATCTTGCCACTGAGCAGGGTCGCGCCAATCGGCTGGTAACCGGCGCCCAGGCCTTTGGCGATGGTGATCAGGTCGGCGCTGATGCCTTCCTGCTCGGCGGCGAACAGCGAACCGGTTCGCCCCATGCCGCACATGACCTCATCGAGAATCAGCAGCACGCCGTGGCGGTCGCAGACCTCGCGAATCTTCTTGAAGTAGCCCGCCACCGCCGGCACCGCGCCCAGGGTCGCGCCCACCACCGGTTCTGCGATGAAGGCCATGACCTTGTCGGCACCCAGACGCTGGATTTCGGCGTCCAGCTCATCGGCCAGACGAGTGGCGTACTGCTCGCTGGTTTCATCGGCGCGCTGGTCGCGGTAGGCGTAGCAAGGGCTGACGTGGCTGACATCGATCAGCAACGGCTGGAACTGCTGGCGGCGCCATTGGTTGCCACCGGCAGCCAGCGCGCCCAGGGTGTTGCCGTGGTAGCTCTGGCGCCGGGCGATGACGTGGCTGCGGCTTGGCTGGCCGATTTCCACGAAGTACTGGCGCGCAAGCTTCAATGCAGTCTCGACCGCTTCCGACCCACCCGAAACGAAATACACCGAATCGAGCCCGGCCGGGGCGCGGGCGACGAGAAAATCGGCCAGCTCTTCCATCACCTCGGTGGTGAAGAACGAGGTGTGCGCATAGGCCAGTTGGCCAACCTGCTGACGGATCGCCTCGATCACCTCAGGGTCGCTGTGGCCCAGGCACGACACGGCCGCACCGCCGCTGGCATCGAGGTAGCGACGGCCGTTGCTGTCGATCAGGTAAGGACCGTCGCCGGCGACGGCGGTGGGATAGGTTTGGGTTAGGCTGCGGTGCAATACGTGGCTCATGGGACCCTCCAGGTGTCGTGCAAATATTACTTGCATCAAAACCATAAGCAACGGATATTTGCATTGCGATGCATGACGCCTCGTTCTTCCTACGTGCATGCCACGTACGTCCGGCACGGACCCGCCACCTATAACAATCAGGGGCCTGCCCCCATCGCTTGCTACTGCCGCCTTCTCTCGGGCCGCCCGCGTACCCGAGAGCTTCCCACTACAGAGGAAAGACGATGAAAAGACTTCTCAAGGTATCGCTTGCAGCCATTGCGCTGGCCATTTCCAGCACCTCGATGGCCGCTGGCAAAGAGCTGGTGATCGCCACCGACACGGCCTTCGTACCGTTCGAGTTCAAGCAGGGCAACGAATACGTGGGCTTCGACATCGACCTGTGGGCGGCGATTGCCAAGGAGCTGGGGGTCAGCTACACGCTCAAGCCAATGGACTTCAACGGCATCATCCCGGCCCTGCAGACGCGCAACGTCGACGCAGCCCTGGCCGGCATCACCATCAAGGAAGAACGCAAGCAGGCCATCGATTTCTCCGACGGGTATTACGATAGCGGCTTTCTGCTGATGGTCCAGAGCGACAACGACAGCATCAAGGGCGAGGCCGACATCGCCGGCAAGAGCCTGGCGGTGAAAAGCGGCACCTCGGCGGCAGATTATGCCAAGGCCAATCTCAAGGCCAAGGACCTGCGCCAGTTCCCCAACATCGACAACGCCTACCTCGAACTGCGCACCGGCCGCGTAGACGCCGCCATGCACGACACCCCGAACGTGCTCTATTACATCAAGACTGCGGGCGAAGGTAAGGTGAAGGCCGTGGGCTCGCAGATGATGGCCCAGCAATATGGCATTGGCTTCCCCAAGGGCAGCGAACTGCGTGAGCCGGTCAACGCGGCGCTGAAGAAGCTGCGCGAGAACGGCACCTACGCGCAGATCTACGAGAAGTGGTTCGGCACCCAACCGCAGTAAGCCATTTCCTGTTTCCTGAGAGCCATGTCTATGCAATTTCAATGGAGCGCCATCTGGGATGCGCTTCCGGTTCTGCTCGACGGCGCCAAGCTCACGCTGTGGATTTCCATCCTCGGCCTGATCGGCGGCGCCGTCATCGGCGTAATCGCGGGCTTTGCCCGCGCTTACGGCGGATTCATCAGCAGCCGGATCGCCCTGGTATTCATCGAACTGATCCGCGGCACCCCGATCATGGTGCAGGTGATGTTCATCTACTTCGCCCTGCCGCTGATGGTGCCGATCCGCATCGACCCGTTCGGCGCTGCGGTGTTCACCATCATGATCAACTCCGGTGCCTACATCGGCGAAATCACCCGCGGGGCGGTGCTGTCGATCAACAACGGCTTCCGTGAGGCGGGCCTGGCCCTGGGCCTGTCACGCCGCGACACGCTGCGCTACGTGATCACCCCACTGGCCTTCCGGCGCATGATTCCGGCGCTGGGCAACCAGTGGATCGTCAGCATCAAGGACACCTCGCTGTTCATCGTCATCGGCGTCGCTGAGCTGACCCGCCAGGGCCAGGAAGTGATCGCCGGCAATTTCCGCGCGATGGAAGTGTGGACCGCCGTCGCCGTGATCTATCTGGTCATCACCCTGGTGCTCAGCTACATCCTGCGCCGTATGGAAGCGAGGTTGAAAATCCTGTGATCGAATTCAAGAACGTTTCCAAGCACTTCGGGAGCACCCAGGTGCTGCACAACATCGACCTGAACATCGCCAGCGGTGAAGTGGTGGTGATCATCGGGCCATCGGGGTCGGGCAAATCGACCCTGCTGCGCTGCATCAACAAGCTCGAGGAAATCACCGAGGGGCAATTGGTGGTCGACGGCCTGATGGTCAACGACCCCAAGGTCGACGAGCGCCTGATTCGCCAGGAAGCGGGCATGGTGTTCCAGCAGTTTCACCTGTTCCCGCAGATGACCGCCCTGGAAAACGTCGCTTTCGGCCCGATCCGCGTACGCGGGGCGAGCAAGGCTGAGGCGCACAAACTGGGCCGCGAGCTGCTGGCCAAGGTCGGTCTGGCCGAGCGCGCCGACCATTACCCGTCGCAGCTCTCCGGGGGTCAGCAGCAGCGCGTGGCGATCGCCCGGGCGCTGGCGGTCAAGCCCAAGATGATGCTGTTCGACGAGCCGACCTCGGCGCTCGACCCGGAACTGCGCCATGAGGTGCTGACGGTGATGAAAGCCCTGGCCGAAGAAGGCATGACCATGGTCATCGTCACCCACGAGGTGGACTTCGCACGCAAGGTTGCCAGCCGCCTGATCTTCATCGACAAGGGCCGCATTGCCGAAGACGGCAAGCCCGAAGCGCTGATCGCCAACCCACCCAGCCCGCGCCTGCGGGAATTTCTCCAGCACGTGTCCTAGGGAGCCTTGCGATGCTCGCTCAACTTCACATCGCCGGCTCGGCGTTCGAGATCGGCCAGCGCCTGGGCGAATTCGGCCACGCGGCGGTGCACGACAAACTGCGCCCGCTGGCGCTGTGGCAGCACCTGGCCGGGCTTGCCGACAGCGACAAGGCGCAGCAGATGCAGGCCTTGGTGCGCAGCCGCTACCCACGCTACTGGCAGGAACTCGAAGGCCTCGCCGCAGGCCTTGAGCTGCCGTTGGCCGAGGTGTTCATGTGGAACTGCCGCGGTGATTACCCGGGGCTGCCCAGTGTCGACGGCTGCACCACGGTGTACGGGCAGACCGCAGACGGCGCCCTGATCGCGCACAACGAAGATGGCCTGCCGCAACTGCGCGGTGATTGCGCCATCGTGCAGGTCACACCGGATGAAGGCGTGGCGTTCACCAGCTTCGCCTACCCCGGTTCGATCCCCGGGCACACCTTCGCGGTCAACGCCTGCGGCGTGGTGGCGACGGTCAACAACCTGCGTCCGAGCGAGATTCCCATTGGCCTGCCAAGGATGATCCTTGGCCGCGCCTCGCTGGATGCGCGCAGCGTGGAAGAGGCCATTGCGGCAGTCTCGTGCACGCCCCGCGCCGGGGCCTTCCACCATGCCTTCGGCCAGGCCGGTTCGGCGCGGCTGGTGAGTGTCGAGGCGACCTCGGCTGGCATTGCGGTGGTGGACGTCGGGCAACGTCAGGGGCATGCCAACCACATCGTGCATGCCCAGCTGACCGCGCTGGCGCAACGCATCACCGGCAGCTCTTACGCGCGTCAGCAGCGTTTGCAGGCGTTGCTGGGTAGCCGCTCAGGTGAACTCGATGGCGCCCAGGCGCTGGCCATGCTGCGTGACGAGCTGGCCGAGCCGCTGCCGATCTACCGCTGCGCAGCCGATGACCCGGACGATGAAAACACCCTGGCCACGGCGCTCTTCCAGCTCAAGGCAGGCGCTGTAGAATGGGCGGTCTACACCCAGCGCGAGACCCATCACGCTGATCTAGAGGGTGTGATTTCCGTAGACCGTTAATGGATTGCCTGATGTCTCTTCCCCGCGAACACTTGCCCGAGACCGTCGCCGGCCTCAAACAGTTGCTGACCGCCATCGAGCAACGAGAGGTCGATATCGCCTTGGGCAACAGCTCGACCCGCGCGCTCACCGCGCTGATCGAGTCGCCCCAGCGCGCCGCCGTGTCGTCCATCACCGAGCTGGCCGAGCGACTCGGGGTCAATGCCTCGACCTTGTCACGCCTGGCCCGGCGCCTGGGCTACAGCGGTTTCAGCAAGCTGCAGGACGTGTTTCGCCGGGAACTGACCGAGGGCCAGAGCTTCTACAGCGACCAGGCCTCGCGGCTGGTGATCGGCGGCGATGACTACGGCCCGCTGAGCCAACTGGCTCGGCTTGGTCGCCAGGAAAGCGCCAATATCGCCAGCATGATCGAGCAGATCGACGTGGCGGTGTTCGATGAGGTGGTGGTGCGCCTGAGCCAGGCCAAGCGGGTTCGCGTGCATGGCATGCGCCAGTTCAACTCGCTGGCCTTGTTCATGGCCTACGGCCTGGGCATGCTGCGTCCGGATGTGAGCATTCTCGATTCCAGCCGCCAGGGCGTTGCCGATGCCTTGGCGCAGATGGAGGCAGGCGACGTGCTGGTGGTTGCCAGCTGCTTCCCCTACACCCCAAGCGTGCTGGTGACCGCCGACGTGGCGGCTCGGCATGGCATTGAAGTAGTGGCATTGACCGACTCGGCCAGCTCCCCCCTGGCCAAGACCGCCCGGCACAGCTTCTACGTACCCAACCACAGCCTGTTCTTCAGCAACAGCATGTGCGCCTTCACCCTGCTCGCCCAAGGCTTGCTCAGCGCTGTCGCCAGCCTGCTGGGCGAAGCCTCGGTGCAAGCGTTGAAGTACCGCGAGACGCTGATTTCCGAGCTTAATACCTCACTCTGAATGGCCGTTGGCCTGGTAGCGCAGCCAGCCGGCGATGCGCGTCTTGCCGTCGGCACGATCACGCGGATGCGCCCTGCCCTCGGTGACCGGCACTTCAGCGAAGTCGAACGGGCTCATGCCCTCGATGCACGCCACATTGATGCCGTACTGATCGGGTGAAGAGCGCCGTTGATGGAAGGTGTAGATGCCACAGGTCGAGCAGAAGTAGTGCTTGGCCTCAGCGGTGTTGAACTGGTACAGCGTCAGCAGCGCTTCGCCCTGCGTCACCTGAACATCGGCCAGATCCGCCGACACCGCCACCGCACCGCGCATGCGGCAGTACGAACAGTTGCAGCGCCGGGCGGTGTTCAGCCCGTCGGTCAGTCTCACCGTGAAGCGCACGCCGCCGCAGTGGCAGGCGGCGTGTAGAAGAGGTCGGGTTTCAGCGGGGCTGGTGGGCATGGGCGTTTCCTGTGTGGCGGCGGTTTGGGTAAGGCAAGCCTAGCGGGTCGCACTGGGAAAGATGGCCGTAGCCTGCGAGTAGGCTGAACGGCCATTCGCGGGTAAACCGAGGACCTGTAGGAGCGGCTTTAGCCGCGAACATCCTGCGACCAAGCCACTCCCGGACAAACCCACCCGCAGCCGATCACGCCAGGCTCTTGCTCACCACTTCATACACATCGCTCGACAGCGACCCGGACGCCAGAATCCGCTCCAGCTCGCCCTTCATCAACGCCTGGCGGGCGTCGTCGTACTTGCGCCAGCGGGTCAGCGGCGCCAGCTGGCGCGAGGCGATCTGTGGGTTGAGGGCGTTGAGTTCGATGACCAGGTCGGCCAGGAAGCGATACCCCGAACCGTCGGCGGCGTGGAAGTTGACCAGGTTCTGCCCGGCGAAGGCGCCGATCAGCGCGCGCACCTTGTTCGGGTTCTTCAGGGTGAAGGCCGGGTGCTGCATCAGCGCCTTGACCCGCGCCAGACCACCAGGCTGGGTGCTGCCGGCCTGAACGCTGAACCACTGGTCCATCACCAGCGGGTTGTCCTTGAAGTGCTCGGCGAAGGCCTCCAGCGCCTTGGCCCGCTCGGCAGTGAACGGCGAGTTGACCAACACCGCCAGGGCGGTCAGGCGCTCGGTCATGTTGTCGCAGTGTTCGAATTGCTCTAGCGTGGCAGCGAGCACGTCCGGGTTGCCGGTCAGCATCAAATACGACAAGGCGATGTTCTGCAGGCTGCGCCGGGCGAAGTGCTCGGCCGAGGCCACATAGGCGGTTTCGCGCGATTGCGCACGGTTGGCCTGGTAGCGCGCCCACAGGCGTGGCTGCAGTTGCTCGGCGATCTGCGTGCGGGCGAACTCGCGGGCAGCGTGGATGGCATCGACGTCGGCCACCTGGCTGATTTCCGTGAGGTAGGCCTCGCCCGGCAGCGAGAGCATTTCGGCGACCATGGCAGGGTCGAGGGTTTCGTCAGCCAGGACCGTGCCCAGGGCCTGGATCAGGCGCGGATCGAGGTTGAACGCCTCGCCACGTTGATGCTGGGCGATCAGTTCCTGCAACACCTGCACCGACAACTGCTGCCCCGCTTCCCAGCGGTTGAAACCGTCGCTGTCGTGCTGCATGAGGAACATCAGCTGGTCGCGATCGTAGGGGAAGCTCAGCTTGACCGGCGCGCTGAAACCGCGCAGCAGCGATGGCAATGGCTTGGCTGTAAGGCCCTGGAACACGAAGGTCTGCTCGGCCTCGGTCACCGCCAGCACGCGGCTGGTGCCGTGCGCGGTGGTTTCGTCAGCAAGCTGCAACGGCAGGTCTTGGCCTTCGGCATCCAGCAGGCCCAGCTCGACCGGAATCACGAACGGCAGCTTGTCGCGGCCATCGGGGGTTTGCGGGTAGCTCTGGCGGAAGGTCAGGCTGTAGCGACCCGCCGCTGCATCCCAGGCCTCGCTGACCGCCAGGCGCGGGGTGCCGGCCTGCACGTACCAGCGCTTGAACTGGGTCAGGTCGACACCGTTGGCGTCTTCCATGGCCTGGATGAAGTCGTCGCAGGTCACCGCCTGGCCGTCATGGCGCTCGAAGTACAGGTCGCTGCCTTTACGGAAGCCCTCGGCGCCCAACAAGGTGCGGACCATGCGCACCACTTCCGAGCCCTTTTCGTACACGGTGAGGGTGTAGAAGTTGGAAATCTCGATGAAGCTGTCCGGGCGCACTGGGTGGGCCATGGGGCCGGCGTCTTCAGCGAACTGGTGGGTGCGCAGGTAGGCGACATCCTCGATGCGCTTGACCGTGCGCGAGTTCATGTCGGCGCTGAACTCGGCGTCGCGGAACACGGTGAAGCCTTCCTTGAGCGACAGCTGGAACCAGTCGCGGCAGGTCACGCGGTTGCCCGACCAGTTGTGGAAGTACTCGTGCGCCACCACTGCTTCGACGCGCTGATGCGCAGCGTCGGTGGCGGTCTCGGCGCGGGCCAGCACGCAACTGGAGTTGAAGATGTTCAGGCCCTTGTTTTCCATGGCGCCCATGTTGAAGTCGTTGACCGCGACGATCATGAAGATGTCCAGGTCGTACTCGCGGCCATACACTTCTTCATCCCAGCGCATGGACTTCTTCAGGCTGACCATGGCGTGCTGGCACTTGTCGATGTTCTCGGGCTCGACATAGATACGCAGGGTCACGTCACGCCCGGACTGGCGGGTGAACACGTCTTCCACGCACCACAAGTCGCCGGCCACCAGGGCGAACAGGTAGGCCGGCTTCTTGAACGGGTCTTCCCAGGTCGCCCAGTGCCGGCCGTCTTCGCCAGGGCCGCTGCCGACCGGGTTGCCGTTGGACAGCAGCACCGGGTAGCGATGCTGCTCGGCGATCACCGTGGTGGTGAAGGTGCTCATCACATCCGGGCGGTCGAGGTAATAGGTGATCTTGCGAAAACCCTCGGCCTCGCACTGGGTGCAGAACATGCTGCCAGACTTGTACAGCCCTTCCAGCGCGGTATTGCTTTCCGGGTGAATGCGCACGCTGGTGTCGACGGTGAACTGCTCGCCACGCGGGTGCAGGGTCAGGCTGTTGTCATCGCACTGGTAGTCGGCGCTGCTCAGGGTCTGGTCATCAAGCTGCACGCTGAGCAGCTCCAGTTGCTGACCATCGAGCACCAGCGCCGGCAGCCCGGTACCGCGCGCCGGGTTGCGGCGCATGACCAGTTGCGCATGCACCAGGGTGTGGTCCTCGAACAGCTCGAAGGTCAGGTGCGTCTCGTCGATCAGGTACTCAGGCGCCTGGTAGTCCTTGAGGTAGATCGCTTGCGGTTGTTCGGTGCGCATGGGGCAATCCTTTTACTGAAGCACGGCCAGTTGATAGGCGGTGTACTTGCGAACATTGATCACGCCGGTGTCGAAGATCAGGTACTGGCCCTTGATGCCCAGCAGCGTGCCTTCGACCACAGGATTCTTGTCGAGGTTGAAGCTGACGATCTTCTTCGGGTAGGCCTGAACCGGATAGCGCATCTGCACCACCTCGGCATCGGCCAGAGGCTGGATCGCCTGCAGGCCGAAGCGCCCTTGCAGCTCACGCAGGCCGTCGGCGCAGGCATCGAAAATCTGTTCACGCACAGCCGGCAGGTCGAGCATTTGCGCCTCGCCCTTGAGCAGCGCGCGCCAATTGGTACGGTCGGCCACCTGGCTGCGCAGCAGGTCTTCGACCAGGCCCGACTGCTGGCGGGTGGCGACCCGCAGAATCGGCAGCGCCTGAATGGCGCCCTGGTCGAGCCAGCGGGTGGGCAGTTGCGTGGCGCGGGTGATGCCGACCTTGATGCCGGAGGAATTGGCCAGGTACACGATATGGTCGGTCATGCAGAACTGCTCGCCCCAGGACGGCTCGCGGCAGGTGCCTGCGTGGTAGTGGCAGCGCTCCGGGGCCATGATGCACAGGTCGCACTGGGCCAGTTTGGTCATGCACGGGTAGCAGTAACCTTGGCTGAAGCTGGTCTTGGTGCGTTTGCCGCAATGGCTGCAATGGATGGCACCGAGGTATTCCAGGCGCAGCGACTGGCCGATCAGCGGATTGACCGGCACCAGCGTGTCGTCCAGGCGAAAGCTGTATTGCACCACGGGTGCTTCCAGGCGTACGGACATCTTGCTCAATGAGCCACGAGCGAGTTCGATCAATGGACCGAGTCCGACTTGAACAGGATGTTGGGGATCGGCGCCGACTTGGACGCGCATTCCTGCGGGCCCATGTAGCCGGTGCGCTGGTCTTCGGGCAGGTTTTTCATCTCCCAGGCGATCACCGCCTGCAGCGACAGCTCTTTCTGCTCGGTGGTGAGCTTGCGCCCATCGGACCAGCGGCCCAGCTCTACCGCCGTCTTCAGGCTCTGGTAAATGTCGGGGGTGATGTTTTCGATCATTTGTTCAAAAGTGGACATAGCGTCTCCAGAATCAAGCCGATAGTTTACGCCGCGCCAATGCGCCACCCAAGAGGCCCGTCAGGCAACCGATGAGCAACCCGCCGACATGCGCTGCGTTGGCGATCTGCCCCAGGCCCAGCTGGCCGACCACCCCGCTCAGGCACACCAGCAACCACACCAGCATCATCACCAGCACACCACGCGGCAGAGCGAACTGCGCATTCGGCGCCAGCCGCTGGTACAGCCACACGTGCCCGAGCAGGCCATAGAGCACGCCAGACAACCCGCCGAACAGGCTCGGCCCGCTGGTGAAATGCTGCGCGAGGTTCGACACCAGGGCGAACAGCAGGGTCAGGCCCAGCAGCATCCACGGCCCTTGGCGCAGTTCGATGCGCCGCCCCAGCTCCCAGTACCACAGGCTGTTCATCGCCAGGTGCAGCACGCCAAAGTGCAGCAACATCGGCGACCACAGCCGCCACCACTGCCCGTCGGCCAGGCCCTGGGCCAATGAGGTGAAGTGCAGGTAGTCGCCCTGCACGCGCACTTCGAGGAAAGTGAACCAGCCCACCGTGGCCAGGTTGTCGCCCAGGCTGGTGATGGCTGCGACCACTACGCTCAGCACAATGACCGCAAAGGTGACCTTGCAGGCCCGCGCCTGGTCGAGCAGCGAGGGCGCACTCGGCTGACGCGACGCCGGCGCGTCCTGTTCCACACCCTGCAGTTGCAGGTTCGGGTCGCCTTGCGGATAACGCCGATACAACTCGCGCAGCTCATCGGCCAGTCCCTGCGGCGCCCACAGCACTTGCACATCACCCTCTTCACTGACCCGATGCGGCACGCCCAGGCGCTGCAGCATCTGCACAAAGCCGCTGAGGTCGTGGGCAAGCGGCAGGCGCATGACCTGAACGATGCTCATGGGGCGGCCTGCGCGCGCTGCACATCGACCCAGACGAACTTGTTCGGGTCGATGCGAGTTTCCTGGTCAAGGCGGTAGGCCACCAGCTTGCCGTACAGCACGGCGCTGTAGTCGAGGCAGGCCAGGTTCGGCCGCAGCGGCCCGGGCGGCCCGCTGCGCCAGTAATGGCCGACGAACAGCAACGGCTCGTCTTCGGCATAGCGCAGCAAGGCGGTTTTCTGGCTCGGCTCGAGGGGTGTGCGCGCCACCGATTCGGGCAAGGCGTCGGGCTGGAACACGATGTCACCGTAGGTTTGCGGGTCGTCTTCCCAGAACTTGGTGCGGAAGAAGGCGCGGGTCAGGCCGTCGCCGCCGGTCAGGGTCATGCCGCCGGGCAGGCGCATGTCGGTGCCGCGCAGCAGGCGATTGCAGACGCTGGAGGCAAAGCTGCCCGATACCGCAGAGGCCTGGATGAAATGCGGGTCGATGCGCCCGTCGGGGTACTGCCGGCGCAACTGGCCGATCAGGTTCGGATCCCAACACGCGTGGACCAGACGGAAGCGATCGGCATCGAGGAACAACGGCAGGCGGTAGAACCACTGGGTGAAGTCGTGCCAGTCACCGGGGTGGTGGGCGAACTGCTCGAGGGTTTCGGCGATCAGCCGGGCATGGCGCGGGGTA
The DNA here is from genome assembly GCF_000759535.1 of Pseudomonas cremoricolorata. NCBI lineage: Bacteria > Pseudomonadati > Pseudomonadota > Gammaproteobacteria > Pseudomonadales > Pseudomonadaceae > Pseudomonas > Pseudomonas cremoricolorata. The sequence goes on from NZ_CP009455.1 coordinate 4,500,438, forward strand.
TGTTCGCGGACGAACGTCTTGTCGCTGCCCGGTAGCGCCGGCGTGACCCAGCCCAGCGCGTTGTATTCATGGTTACCCATGATGCACAGCGCCTGGCCGGCCTCGACCATGTCGTGCACCAGGTGCAGGGCCTCGCGGATGCGCGGGCCGCGGTCGATGATGTCGCCAAGAAACAACACCTGGCGCCGCGGGTGACGCCAGACACCACCCAAGCGGTGGTAACCGAGGGTGTCGAGCAGGCGTTCCAGGGTCTGCGCACAACCGTGGACGTCGCCGATGATGTCGAAACTTCGCGCCGGATCGAGCATCAGTCGTCTCTACCTCCCAGGCGACTGCCCCAACCGAGCTTGGTGCGGCAGACCTCGTAGTAGTTGTGCCCCAGTGGATGAATCAGGCGCAGCTTCTGCGCTTTCTTGCTCACCGTGAGGGTATCGCCGGGGGCGCAGGTGAAATGATTCTGGCCGTCACAGGACACCTGCGGGTAGATCTGCAGGTCTTTGGACACGACGATCTTCAGCTCGCTGTTGCCATCGACCACGATGGGTCTGCCCGAGAGCGTGTGCGGGTACATCGGCACGATGACGATGGCGTCGAGCTTGGGATGCATGATCGGCCCGCCGGCGGACAGTGCGTAGGCGGTCGAGCCAGTCGGGGTGGAGACGATCAGGCCGTCGGCCTTCTGGCTGCAGACGAACTGGCCGTCGATGTAGATTTCGAATTCGATCATCCGCGTCGACTTGCCGGGGTGCAGCACGACGTCGTTGAGCGCGTCGCCCTGGCCGACGGTTTCGTGATGATGGCGTACCTCGGCTTGTAGCAGGAAGCGGTTTTCCACCAGGTAATGGCCGTCGAGCACCTCGGCCACCTTGGTTTCCAGCTCGTCGGGGCGGATGTCGGTGAGAAAGCCCAGGTTGCCACGGTTGATCCCCAGCACCGGCGTGTGATGCCGCGCCAGCGCCCGCGCCGCACCGAGCAGGCTGCCATCGCCGCCGACCACGATCACCAGGTCGCAGACTTCACCCAGCAGCTTGCGACTGGAGGTCTGCAAGCCATGGCCTGGCAGCACTTCGGCAATGGTGTCCTCGAGGATCACGTGCAGATGCCGCTCCAGGAGGAATTTTTTCAGTCGGCGGATCGTGTCGAGCACCTGGGTACTGCCGAGGCGGCCGATGATACCGATATTGCGAAATTGCTCCATGGGGCTCCTGCTGGGCTACGGCGGATTGCGAACGGCCTTTGCGGCACTGTGGGCGAATTATGGGCGAAACTGCCGCCTGGCAGCAAACCAGCTATGCTCGCAGCATGAACCCCTTCCCCGACCTGCATTCCCTGCCGCGCACCTTGCGCCACGGCGCCGTGCGCGACCTGGCCTGGGCGCTGGTGTCGCCGCCGTTGATGAGCGAACCGGGCGCTGCCCAGCGCCACCCGCTGGCCGGCAGTGCCTGGGCCGACCACCCCCAGCGCCTGCGCGACTGGCTGGAGCGGCTCGACCACCATAGCCAGCCACTCGATCAGTGGCTGGCGCAGCGCCGCAGCGGACGCCTGGGCCTGTACTACGAGCGGCTCTGGCACTTTGCCTTGGAACAGGCGCCGGGCATCGAACTGCTGGCGCGCAACCTGCCGATCCGCGACGCCGGGCGTACGTTGGGCGAGCTGGATGTGCTGCTGCGCGATAACGCCGGCGTGCATCACCTGGAGCTGGCGATCAAGCTGTACCTGGGGCCTGAACAGGCCGCTGCGACCGACCCTGGGCAGTGGCTTGGACCGGGTTGCCATGATCGCCTGGGCAGCAAGCTCAGCCACCTGGCGACGCATCAACTGCCCATGGCGGCGCGCGCCGAAGCTCAGTCGGCGTTGCACGCGCTGGGTATCGGGCAGGTGCAGTCGCAGTTATGGCTGGGGGGCTACCTGTTCTATCCCTGGGCCAACGCCTGCAGCAGCCCCGCCGGTGCGGGTGCCGAGCACCTGCGCGGGCACTGGCTGCGCCACCGCGACTGGCCGCGCTTTGCGCTGGAGCGCGGGCCGGGTCGCTGGCAGATGCTCGAGCGCCAGCACTGGCTGGCGCCAGCGGCGATCGCTGAAGAAGCGCTGTGGTCGAGCGCGCAGTTCCAACACTGGCGTGCCGGCCTCGACGAGCAGTCGCCAGCGCGGCTGCTGGTGAGGCTGGAACCCTCGTCGGCGGGTATCTGGCAGGAAGTGGAGCGGGTATTTCTGGTCGCCGACCGCTGGCCGGACCTAGACTAAGCCGGTTGCCCCTTGTCACGCGCCAGCAAGAGCGCGACCCCCACCGTGAACTGCCCCATGAGGAACCCCCATGATCTCCGCCCACCCGCCGGCGCGTTACGCCCGGCTGACCATTGGCCTGCACTGGCTGACGCTGGCGCTACTGGCCGCCGTCTATGCCCTGATCGAGCTACGCGGCCTGTTCCCCCGTGACAGCGCCGAACGCGACCTGATGAAGGCCCTGCACTTCATGCTCGGCCTGACCGTGTTCGCGGTGGTCTGGGTGCGCCTGGCGGCGCGTCTGCGCCACAAGGCGCCCCCCATCGTGCCCAAGCCACCGGCCTGGCAGATTGGCCTGGCCCACCTGATGCACCTGCTGCTGTACCTACTGCTGCTGGGCATGCCGCTGGCCGGCTGGCTGATCCTCAGCGCAGCGGGCAAGCCAATTCCGTTCTACGGCCTGGAGTTACCCGCGCTGATCGACCCGAATCCTGACCTGGCTAAGTTCATCAAGGGCTGGCACGTGCAGGTCGGGCGCTGGGGCTACTGGCTGATCGGCCTGCATGCGCTGGCAGGGCTGTATCACCATTGGGTGCGCCGCGATAACACGCTGGTGCGCATGCTGCCCTACAAGTAACCGCGCCGGCCTTGCAGGCCGCCGCTGTGCACGACGATCAGGCGGGTGCCGCGAGCTATATGCCCGCCACTCACCCGCTCGCGCAGGGCCATCAACAGCTTGCCCGTGTAGAGCGCCTCCAGAGGGATGCCCGTGGACTGCTCGGTGTCGTCGATGAAGCGCAGCAGCGTGTCGTCGATGCAGGCGAAGCCGCCGCGACAGGCGTCATGCAGGTGGTAGCCGTGCTCACCGACAAGCGCCCGAACGTTTTCCTGCACGCCGTAATCACTCGGCACCGCCAGAGCGCCATGCACCCCATGCGCGCCGGCCTCGGCCAGCACCAGACCGGCCAGCGTGGTGCCGGTGCCCACCGCCAGCCACCAGGCGTCGTAATCGTCCCAGCCCAACGCAGGTAACTGTGCCCGCGCCTGTTCGACGATGGCCGCGCAGCCCAGGGCGCCGTCAATCCCGCCGCCACCTTCAGCAATGCAATGCCAACCAGGGTACTGGGACTGCCAGGGCAACCAGAAATCGGCTTGGTGCCGGGCGCGGTAACCACCGTACCCAAGCCAGTGCAGCTGCATGCCCAAGCGCTGAAGGTCGAGCACGGTCGGCGTTTGCTGGGCATGTCCGCGCAGCAAGCCGGCCGTGGCGAAACCAAAGCGGCGCCCGGCAGCGGCCAGTGCATGCAGGTGATTGGAGTGGTTGCCGCCCAGGCTGATCAACCCCGGGGCGCCACTGGCCCTCGCGGCGAGCAAGTGGTGGCGCAGCTTGAACCACTTGTTGCCACTGATCAGAGGGTCGATCAGGTCAAGGCGCAGCATGGCCGCCTGCACCCCAGCCTGTTCCAGCCAGGGCAGCTTGAGGAGTTGCAGGGGCGCACGGGGCAAATCGGTAAAGTCAGTGTTCATCGCGTCAGTGTACCCGGCCTGGCGCTCAGGGGCCGAGTACTGCAGCGCGCTACAGCTGCGCGGCCAGCCGCGAGCCTTGGTCGATGGCGCGCTTGGCATCCAGCTCGGCAGCCACATCGGCGCCGCCGATCAGGTGGACCGACTGATCCGCAGCGAGCAGCGCGTCCTGCAGTTCACGCAACGGTTCCTGGCCGGCGCACAGCACCACGTTGTCCACCGCCAGCAGCTGTGGTTCGCCACCGCCGATGCGCACATGCAGGCCGGCATCGTCGATGCCCAGGTATTCGACGCCGCTGATCATCTGCACATTGCGCTGTTTGAGCCCGGCGCGGTGAATCCAGCCGGTGGTCTTGCCCAGGCCCTCGCCTACCTTCGAAGCCTTGCGTTGCAGCAGGTACACCTCACGCGCCGGCGGCTCGGGCTGTGCCTGCACCCCGGCGACGCCACCGCGGGCCTGCAAGCTCGGGTCGATGCCCCATTCACGCCAGAACGCCTCACGATCGAGACTGGTGGCCGCGCCCTGATGCACCAGGTACTCGCTGACATCGAAGCCGATGCCACCGGCGCCGATCACCGCCACCCGCTGGCCCACCGGGCGGCGCTGCAACAGCACATCCAGGTAACTGAGCACTTTGCCATGGTCGATGCCGGGAATCGCCGGAACACGTGGGCTGATGCCCGTGGCCAGGAGGATTTCGTCGAAGCCTTCAGCGATCAGCGCCTGAGCATCGACACGGGTATCGAGGCGTACCTGCACGCCGGTGCGCTGCAAACGGTCAGCGAAATAGCGCAGGGTTTCGAAGAATTCTTCCTTGCCGGGAATGCGCTTGGCGACATTGAACTGGCCGCCGATTTCGCTGCTGGCATCGAACAAGGTCACCTGATGCCCGCGCTGCGCGGCTACCGTCGCTGCCGCCAGGCCGGCAGGCCCGGCGCCGACCACCGCGATGCGCTTGATCGTGGCTGCGGGCAGGTAGTTGAGTTCGGTTTCATGGCACGCGCGCGGGTTGACCAGGCAACTGGTGAGTTTGCCGGCGAAGGTGTGATCGAGGCAGGCCTGGTTGCAACCGATGCAGGTGTTGATCGACTGCGCCTGGCCGGCTGCGGCCTTGTTGACGAATTCAGGGTCGGCAAGGAACGGCCGGGCCATCGACACCATGTCGGCATCGCCCGCCGCCAACACCGCTTCAGCCACCTCGGGGGTGTTGATGCGGTTGGTGGTGATCAAGGGAATGCTCACCTCACCGCGCAGCTTGGCAGTGACTTTGGTGAACGCCGCGCGCGGCACCTTGGTGGCGATGGTGGGGATACGTGCCTCGTGCCAGCCGATGCCGGTGTTGATCAGGGTAGCGCCGGCCTGCTCGATGGCCTTGGCCAGTTGCACGATTTCTGACCAGTCGCTGCCTCCGGCAACCAGGTCGAGCATCGACAGGCGGAAGATGATGATGAACGCCGGCCCGACCGCTTCGCGGATCTGACGCACGATCTCCACTGCCAGGCGCATGCGGTTGTCGAAGCTGCCGCCCCAACGATCGCTGCGAGTATTGGTGCAGGCGGCGAGAAACTGATTGATGAAGTAGCCTTCCGAGCCCATCACCTCGACGCCGTCATAGCCGGCGCTCTGGGCCAGCACTGCGCAGCGAACGAAATCGGCGATCTGCTTTTCGATGCCCGCTTCATCCAGCGCATGGGGCTTGAAGGGGTTGATCGGGGCTTGCAAGGCACTGGGCGCGACCTGTTTGGGGCTGTAGCCATAGCGACCGGCGTGCAGAATCTGCAGGCAGATCTTGCCGCCGGCCCCATGCACGGCCTGGGTGACCATCCGGTGCCGTTCGGCCTCGGCCGGCGTGCTGAGCTTGGCGGCGCCGGCATACACCGCGCCCTCCTCGTTCGGCGCGATGCCACCAGTGACCATCAGCCCCACACCGCCGCGGGCACGCTCGGCAAAGTAGGCGGCCATGCGCTCGAAACCGCCCGGGCGTTCTTCCAGGCCGGTGTGCATCGAGCCCATCAGGCTGCGGTTGCGCAACGTGGTGAAGCCCAGATCGAGCGGTGCAAGCAGGTGCGGATAAGGTGTGGCAGTCATCGGCCGACTCCGGATTCAGGCGTTATCACGGCAAACGAGGCCTCGAAGGGGTGGGCCTCTTGATTGGATTGCCGTCGACAGTACCCAGCATCGCTTTTCAGCTCAATGATCGAAACTGACAATTGAGTAACCGTATCGTGCAGCGGGTCATACCCTTTGAACGCAGACTTGCCTTTGCGCCAACCCCGGCTCAGCACGCGAAGGCGCTTTGTTCCACGATCATTTGCTCGTACCCTTGTGACCGATGAAATCCCATAGATCCATGTCCATGCAAAAACTGCTTTCCGGCGCCTTGGCGCTGGTCCTGCTTGCCGCGCTCGGCGCCTATGGTTTCTGGACGCTGCAACGTCCGGAAGGCCATTACCTGTCGGACCTGCGCATCGAACTGGCGATCAACCACGGCACACCCGGCGAGCGCGGCAACCTGCTCGGCGTGGAGCCGCTGCTGTTTCCCAGCGATTACCAGAACCTGACCCGACTGCAACGCAAGCTGTCGGCTTATCTCCAACAGGCCGACGCGCAAGGTTTGCTGAATGACAAGACTGTGGTGGTGCTGCCCGAGCATATCGGCACCTGGCTCTGGGCCCGTGGGGAAAAAAGCCAGCTGTACCAAGTCACCCATCGCCGTGAGGCGTGGCAATGGCTGGAGCTGAGCAACCCGCTGCGCTATGGCCTGGCGCTGCTGCGAGCCCGTGGCGAAGATCGCCGTGCCGACGCCCACCTGCGCATGAAGGCCGAGCAGATGGCAAGCGACTACCAGCAGCTGTTCGGGGGCTTGGCGAAGCAGTTCGGTATCACCCTGGTGGCCGGCTCGATCATCCTGCCGGCGCCTTATGTCAGCCAGGGCCTGCTGCAGGTCGGGGACGGTGCGTTGTTCAACAGCAGCGTGGTGTTTGCCAGCGACGGCCGCGTGCTCGGCCAGCCGCAGATGCAGCGTTATCCTGACAGCGGCCTGCGGCGCTTCGTCTCGTCGGCCAGGTCAGCTCCGGCGCAAGTGCTGGACACTCCCGCGGGGCGCCTGGCCGTGCTGATCGGCAGCGACAGTTGGTACCCCGAGAACTATCCGCAACCGGCCGAACGATCCGTGCAGTTGATCGTCAACCCGGCGTTCGTGCCTGGCCGAGAGGGCTGGCAGCAGCCGTGGCGCGGCAACCGCCACCAGCCTGCCGCCGAGGCACTGCCGGTGCGCCGCGGCGAGCTGAGCGAACAGCAGGCCTGGCATCTTCTCACCCAATCGGCCAGTGCCGAGGGCGTGAGCATCAGCGTGTTCATGCGCGGGCAGTTCTGGGAGCAAGCCGCGGGAGGTCAAGGCTTCATCAACGTCGCCGGACAGCACCTGAGCGGTACCCCTAGCGCGGGTGCGCGCCTGTTGAACTTGTGGCTGTGAACGTGGGTGAGCGGCCACGCTCGCGCCTGGGCGATCTCTCGGTAGGGTTCGTGCAGCCGCTCGACGAAGCGCTGCGCCAGCTCGGTCATGACCCCACCGCTCTACTGCATCGCTATGGCCTGGATGCCGAGCGCCTGGCCGAGCCTGGCGCCAGGTTGTCCATTCCCCGCTACATGCACCTGGGCCACGCCGCCATCGAATTATCCGGCGACCCGGCGCTTGGGCTACGCATGGGCCGTTGCAGCCACCTGGCCCAGGCCGGCCTGGCGGGGATCACTGCCGCGCAGGCGCCGACTGTGAGGGACGCAGCCTACACGCTGATCCGCTTCGAACCCTTGTATGCCAGCAATTACCGAGGCCGTTGCAGCTTTGAAGAAGACGCCGAAGGGGGCTGGCTGCGCTTCTACTCAATCAGCCCCTACAACGATTACAACCGTTTCGTAGTCGATTCGCTGCTCAGTGGCTGGCTCAACCAGCTGTCGAGCGTCGCAGGCGAGCGATTGGTAGCCGATCGCCTGCAAGTGGAGTTCGAAGCGCCCTCCCACGCCGACGCTTACCAGCCGCTGTGCAGCCACCCCGTGCAGTTCGGCGCAGCCAGCAATCAGCTGCGTTTTGCCCATGCAGCGCTGCAGCGGGCCAACCCCCAGCATTGTCCCAGCACCTGGCAACAGCTGCTGCAGCTGTGCGAAACGGAGCTGGCGCAACGCACTCGGGTGCGCAGCCTGCGCGAGCGCATCACGCATTTGCTGGGGCCGCAGCTCAGTGGCGGACGCGAACCAGACTTGGAAAACGTCGCGCATCAGTTGCAACTGCCCAGTTGGACACTGCGTCGACTACTAGCCGAAGAAGGTACAGGGTTCCGCGAGCTGCTCAACGACACTCGCCGCGATCTGGCGGAGACCTACATTCGCGACACGGCCCTGAGCTTCGGCGAAATCGCCTACCTGCTGGGATTTGCCTCGGCCGAAGCCTTCCAACGCGCGTTCAAGCGCTGGACAGGCGGAACACCGGGGGCGTTTCGACGTCAGCGACAACAGTTGGGCTAGAGCTCGGTCGCGTCTTCTGCGGGTTCTACAGTGTCCAGGTCATGGGCCTGGGTTTCGAGCAATTCTTCCTGATAGTCGTCCATTGGCCTGTCTTCCTGTCGCTCACTGGGTGGAGTGGTTCAGCCAAGCTAAAAGCCGCTGATGAACCCTTGATGACACCCAGTAAACGTAGCAGAGCCAGGGGAAATTATTCCGTCTGATCTGTAACGGCGGATGAACGCTCGCCGTCCGCGTCGACGCTCTGGGACACGGGTTGTGGAACAGGCGTCGGCTGCACCTGGATCGGTGCCGCCTCGGCCGGCGGCGTCACAGGCTGCGAACCTTGGCCACTCTCTGGCGGCTCGGCGGCTTGCGACGCGCTGCCAGCGACTGGCGGGGGCTCGACAGCGCTGGCTGGTGCACCCGGCTGCAGCGCAGCAGCAGGCGGATTGGACGCGGGCTCAGGCAGGCCCAGGGCAGGTGCCGGCGCAACAGGCGTGCTGGCCTCGGCAGCAGCAGCCGGCTCCACAGCCTTGCGCTGCGCATCAGACCTGGCCTTGGGCAGGTAGCTTTCCACCAGTGCGAAATAGCGGTCGTAGAACTGCGCAGCGGTCACGGTCTCGCTCGCCACCTTGACCATAGAGTCATCGCTCGAGCCGATCGGCATCGACACGGAACCCAGAACCCCGACACCCAAACTGGCCGAGGTGTTGGATTTTTTCAGGGTGTAGCGATCTTGCAGGGCGTTGGCGAACATGGTCGAACGTTGCTCGTCACCGCTGTCCGGTGCGCACGTCACATTGAAGCTGATCTGCAGGTGATTTTCGCTGTTTTGCTGGAAGCTCTTGTTGCCGGCCACCTGGTTGGCGTCGCTGCCGGTGATGATATAGCCCTGGCTCAGCAGCGCCCGCCGGGCCGCCTCGCACGCCCCTGCCTCACTGACCGGAAAGCTGCGCGAATAGGTGCCCGAGTCGTCGAAGTTTTCATGCTCGTACACGGCGGTTTTTTTCGTCGCGCAAGCCGATACACCGGCCAGCGCCATAACGACCACAAGCGCAGCCGATACGGTTGATCTAGACATTGCCATTACCGAAGAAAACGAACGACGCCCATTGTGCATCACATCGCAAGGTGACAGGAACCGCTGGTCAGCGCAGGAGCTCGGGGAAGCAAAACGCTCTGCACGTGAATCGCGCACACAAAAAAAGCGACCCTAAGGTCGCTTTCAATGTGCTTCAAGGTGTTCTAGGGACCTTGAGGCGAAGATGGCGCAGCGGACGGGACTCGAACCCGCGACCCCCGGCGTGACAGGCCGGTATTCTAACCGACTGAACTACCGCTGCGTATCGCTTAGGCTTGCGCCTGTTTGAAACTGTTTTTCCACCGATCACGCAAGGCGTTTGAGGCGGCACCGAAAATCGACAACCAAAGATTTTCGGTTTGCTTCGAGTCGTTCTAGGGAACTCGAGGCGAAGATGGCGCAGCGGACGGGACTCGAACCCGCGACCCCCGGCGTGACAGGCCGGTATTCTAACCGACTGAACTACCGCTGCGTATCGTACAGGCTTTCGCCCGCTTGAAACTGGGATCTGGCAACAGGCTTCACCTGGTTGCCTCAGACCGGTATCGCTACCCATCTGGAGAAAAAGTGGCGCAGCGGACGGGACTCGAACCCGCGACCCCCGGCGTGACAGGCCGGTATTCTAACCGACTGAACTACCGCTGCGCATGTGCCCCTCTCTACTGACGACCACCCGAAGGTGACGGCAGATTCAGGAACATCTCAGAAAGTGGTGGGTGATGACGGGATCGAACCGCCGACCCTCTGCTTGTAAGGCAGATGCTCTCCCGGCTGAGCTAATCACCCGCTGTGTAGCGTGTCGCTCTCTGAGGCCGCGAAATTTACGCAGGTAACGAAGCTAAGTCAATACCGGCATTGAATTTTTTTTAAAAAAGCCATGATTGCCGAATGCACCGTTGGCGACCGCCACGGCCACCGTCGATCAGCGATAGATCATCTTGCGCGTCATGCCGCCATCGACCACGAATTCCTGACCCGTAACGAAGCCTGCCTGACAAGATAGCAACCATGCGACCATGGCCGCGACATCTTCTACCGTCCCTACCCTGCCGGTCGGATGCTGGGCGTGCTCATCGGCGCTCAGCGGCTCGGCGCGCCGCTGCGACGGGTCGCGCGCATCGATCCAGCCCGGGCTCACCGCATTGACGCGAATCTCCGGCCCCAGGCTGATGGCCAGGGCGTGCGTCAGGGCCACCAGCCCGCCCTTGCTCGCCACGTACGCCTCGGTGTCTGGTTCGGACTGATGCGCACGGGTCGAGGCGAGGTTGACGATGGCCCCGCCATGGGCACGCAGGTAAGGAGCGCAGTGCTTGGCCAGCAACATCGGGCCTGTGAGATTGACGGCCAGGGTGCGGTTCCATGTGCTCAGTGGCAGACTTTCCAGCGCAGGGTTGTGCGGGTCGGACACGCCGGCATTGCACACCAACGCGTCAAGTCGACCGAACTGGCCGAGCACCTCCGACACCGCAGCACGCACCTGAGCCTCATCAGCCACGTCCATGAGGATGAACCAGGCATGGTCGCCCAAGGTCTTGGCAGCGCGTGAGCCACGCTTGCGGTCGATGTCGGTGAGCACCACCTGCCAGCCTTCGCAGATCAGCCAGGCGGCTATACCCAGCCCGATGCCACGGGCGGCACCCGTGACCAGCGCCACCCGGCCGTTATGGCCGGGCTCGGCATCTGCCGCTTCGATCACAGTGCTGCCAACCCACGCGCGAGGTCGGCCTGCAGGTCAGCCACGTCTTCCAGACCCACGGCAACGCGGATCAGGTTGTCGCGGATACCCGCCGCTTCACGCTCCTGGGGCGACAGGCGACCGTGGGAGGTGGTGGCCGGATGGGCGATGGTGGTCTTGCTGTCGCCCAGGTTGGTGGTGATGGAAAGGGTCCGGGTCGCATCGATGAAGCGCCAGGCCCCTTCCTTGCCGCCCTTGACCTCAAAGCTGACCACTGCCCCGAAGCCGCTCATCTGCCGCTTGGCCAGTTCGTGCTGCGGATGGCTCGGCAAGCCGGCGTAGTGCACCCGCTCGATGCCCTCCTGCTGCTCCAGCCATTGCGCCAGCGCCTGAGCACTTTCGCAGTGGGCGCGCATGCGCAGCTTGAGCGTCTCCAGACCCTTGGTGAAGATCCAGGCATTGAACGGGCTCAAGGTCGGCCCGGCGGTGCGCAGAAACCCGACCACTTCCTTCATGTGCTCGCTGCGCCCGGCAACCACGCCACCCATGCAGCGGCCCTGGCCGTCGATGAACTTGGTGGCCGAATGGAAGACGATGTCCGCGCCCAGCTTCAGCGGCTGCTGCAGGGCTGGCGTGCTGAAGCAGTTGTCGACCACCAGCAGGGTATTGCGAGCGTGGGCGATGTCGGCCAGCGCCGGAATATCCACCACCTCGGCCAGGGGGTTGGACGGCGACTCGACGAGCAACAGGCGGGTGTTGTCCTTGATCGCCGCCCGCCAACCATCGAGATCGGCCAGTGGCACGTAATCGACCTGGATTCCGAAGCGCTTGAAGTACTTCTCGAACAGGCTGATGGTCGAGCCGAACACGCTTTGCGAGACCAGCACGTGATCGCCCGAGCTGCACAGCGACATGACGATCGCCAGAATCGCGGCCATGCCGGTCGAGGTGCCGACTGCCTGCTCGGCACCCTCCATCGCCGCCAGGCGCTCCTCGAACGCGCGCACCGAGGGGTTGGTATAGCGCGAGTAGACGTTGCCAGGGGTTTCACCAGCAAAACGCGCCGCAGCATCGGCTGCGGTGCGGAACACGTAGCTGGAAGTCAGGAACAGCGCTTCGCTGTGCTCGGCTTCCGGGGTGCGGTGCTGACCGGCGCGCACTGCCAGGGTGTCGAAGCCGACCCCCTGCAGGTCACTGTCCAGCCGCCCGGCGTCCCATTGATCGGTCATGCCATCGCTCCCAAATCAGTTGTTGTAGAGATCGATGATCGCGCTGACGGCCTGGTTCTTGACCTTGGCCAGGTCATTGCGAGACTGCTCGATACGCTCCAGGTAAGCCTCGTCGATGTCGCCAGTGACGTACTCCCCATCGAACACTGCGCAGTCGAACTGCTCGATCTTGATCTTGCCACCACCGACGGCTTCGATCAGGTCGGGCAGGTCCTGGTAGACCAGCCAGTCGGCACCAATCAACTCGGCCACCTGGTCGGTGGTACGGTTGTGCGCGATCAGTTCATGGACACTCGGCATGTCGATGCCGTAGACGTTGGGGTAGCGCACGGCGGGGGCCGCCGAGCAGAAATAGACATTCTTGGCACCGGCTTCACGGGCCATCTGGATGATCTGCTTGCAGGTGGTGCCGCGGACGATGGAGTCGTCCACCAGCATCACGTTCTTGCCGCGAAACTCCAGCTCGATAGCGTTGAGCTTCTGGCGCACCGACTTCTTGCGTGCAGCCTGCCCCGGCATGATGAAGGTGCGGCCGATGTAACGGTTCTTGACGAAGCCTTCGCGGAACTTGACGCCCAGGTGGTTGGCCAGCTCCAGCGCTGCGGTGCGGCTGGTGTCCGGAATCGGGATGACCACATCGATGTCGTGTTCAGGGCGCTCGCGGCGAATCTTGTCGGCCAGCTTCTCGCCCATGCGCAGGCGCGCCTTGTACACCGAGACGCCGTCCATGATCGAGTCGGGACGGGCCAGGTAGACGTGCTCGAAGATACACGGCTTGAGTTTTGCGCTGGTCGCGCACTGATGGGTGTAGAGCTGGCCTTCTTCGGTGATGTACACCGCCTCGCCGGGGGCCAGGTCGCGAATCAGGGTGAAGCCGAGCACGTCGAGGGCGACGCTTTCGGAGGCGATCATGTACTCGACGCCGTCGTCGGTATGACGCTGACCGAACACCACTGGACGAATGCCGTTCGGGTCGCGGAAGCCAACGATGCCGTAACCGGTGATCATCGCCACCACCGCATAGCCACCGACGCAGCGGCTGTGCACGTGGGAAACCGCGGCGAAGACGTCTTCTTCGGTAGGCTGCAGCTTGCCGCGCACGGCCAGTTCGTGGGCGAACACGTTGAGCAGCACCTCGGAGTCGGAGCTGGTGTTGACGTGGCGCAGGTCGGACTCGTAGATCTCCTTGGCCAGCTGCTCGACGTTGGTCAGGTTGCCGTTGTGCGCGAGGGTGATGCCGTACGGCGAGTTGACGTAGAACGGTTGCGCCTCGGCCGAGGTCGAACTGCCCGCCGTCGGGTAGCGTACGTGGCCGATGCCCATATGGCCGACCAGGCGCTGCATGTGGCGCTGCTGGAAGACATCGCGCACCAGGCCATTATCCTTGCGCAGGAACAACCGGCCGTCATGGCTGGTCACGATACCGGCAGCATCCTGGCCGCGGTGCTGGAGGACCGTTAGCGCGTCATACAGCGCCTGATTGACGTTCGACTTACCGACAATACCGGTGATGCCACACATGCGACGCAACCCCTACTTTGATAAAACTTGACTGAAACGCGCTCAGGGCTTGAGAGGCCCGAGCATCTGTTCCTTGAATGGAAGGTCAGCTGACGCGCCGACCCCACTGGACATCCACTGACCGGTGAACCCCAGGATCAGGTTCTTCGACCAGTCCGCGATCAGCAGAAACCGCGGGATCAGGCGCGATTCCTGCCACCAGGGGTCTTGCTGCACCGGACCCAGGCTGAGCAGCCCCACGGCCACGACCACCAGTAATGCCCCGCGCGCGGCGCCGAACGCCATGCCGAGGAATCGATCGGTACCGGACAACCCGGTGACACGGATCAGCTCGCCGATCAGGAAATTGAGCATCGCCCCCACCAGCAAGGTGGCGACGAAAAGAATGGTACACCCCGCGATGACCCGCGCCGAGGGCGTCTGGATATAACCGTCCAGGTACTGAGCCAGCGAACCGCCGAACATCCAGGCCACGGCACCGGCCACGATCCAGATGAGCAACGACAGGGCTTCCTTGACGAAGCCGCGTTTGAGACTGATCAGTGAGGAAACGGCGATGATCGCGATGATCGCCCAGTCAACCCAGGAAAATGCCACATTGCTGCCTGCTGAGGTTCGAGGCGGCGGATTTTACCAGAGCGATGGGCTGGGAGTAAGCGGAAAGTCAGGTGTCCGCCACGCAGCACGGACACCTGAGCAGGGTGAACTTCAGCCCCGCTCCGGCTGGAATCGCACCACAAAGCCCTTGAGCTGGTGCTGGCGATTGATGACATCACGCAGACGGTCGGCCTCGGCGCGTTCGATCACCGGCCCCACGTAGACCCGATTGAGCCCGTCGGCACTGCGGATATAGGCGTTGTAGCCCTTGCTGCGCAGGGTGTTCTGCAACTTGTCGGCACCGGCCCGGCTGGACAGACTGGCCAGCTGGATCGACCAGCTCACCGGCAGGCCGTTGCCGTCGACCTTGGAAGTGGCGGCAGTTTTGCTGGCAGGCGCCTGCGCGGCGGGAGTCGCTTGCTGTGCCGGCTGAGCTTGCGGCTGAGGCTGCGCTTGTGCCTGCGGCTGCTCAGGCTTGGGAGCCTGTTTCTGCACCTGTGGCGAAGGCGTGATCGGCTGACTCGGCGTAGTGACAGGCGCCGTGGATTCATTGACCACCACGGGAGCCTGCACCGGCTCATCAGGCAATGCCTGTGGCTCGGGGACCGCAACCGGCTCTACCTGAACGTCCGGCTGCGCTGCAGCGTGTGGCGCGGCTGGCGCCTCCACCCGCACTTCGCGCAGTTCGTCCTGACGGGTGAACAACATGGGCAGGAAGATGACCGCCAGCGCCACCAGCACCAGCGCCCCGACCATCCGCTGCTTGACCCCTTTATCCAACAATGCCATCTGCCCCACCCTCCGGAACCTGACGCTCGAGCCATTCAAGCGCCTCGGCAACGCAGAAGAACGATCCGAACAACAGGATCTGATCTCCGGCATCGGCCAACGTGCACTGCCCTTCCAAGGCAGCATCGACGCTGGGGTAAGACTTCACCGCAGCGCCAAGGTTCGTCAGGGTTTCGACAAGATCCGCAGCCGGACGACTGCGCGGGGTTTGCAGCGGCGCAACGGCCCACGTATCGACCAGCCCAGCCAGGGGCGCGACCACGCCTTCGAGGTCTTTGTCCGACAGCAGGCCGAACACCGCCAGGCGTCTGCCGGCGCGACCACGCTGAGCCAACCTGACCGCCAGATAGTGCGCAGCGTGGGGGTTGTGACCGACATCGAGCAGCAACTCGACCTGCTTGCCACACCAGCCAAGGGTACGTCGGTCGAGACGTCCGACCATGCGCGTGTCGAGCAACGCCTGCTGCACCCGAGCCGGCTGCCATGGCAGATCCATCAGCAGGAAGGCCTGCAGCGCCAGAGCGGCGTTCTCCATCGGCAGATCGAGCAACGGCAAGTCGCGCAGCTCCACTGGACGGCCATCGACGCCGGTGCCTCGCCAGTGCCAGTGCCGATCGGTCACGGCCAGATCGAAATCCCGGCCACGCAGCGACAACGGGCAGCCCAGCTCGGCGGCTTTTTCCAGCAGCGGCAACGGCGGATCGAGATCGCCGCACAGCGCAGGTTTGCCCGCACGGAAAATCCCGGCTTTTTCGAAGGCCACCGACTCGCGGGTATCACCCAGGTACTCGATGTGGTCGACACCGATGCTGGTGACCAATGCCAGATCAGCATCGACCAGATTGACCGCATCGAGCCGCCCTCCCAACCCCACCTCCAGAACCAGCGCATCCAGCGACGCACGGCTGAACAGCCAGAAGGCGGCCAGGGTGCCCATTTCGAAATAGGTCAGGGAAATCTCGCCGCGAGCAGCCTCCAGCGCCGCGAAGGCTTCGCACAGTTGCTCATCGCTGACTTCTACGCCATCGACCCGCACGCGCTCGTTGTAGCGCAGCAGATGCGGCGAGCTGTACACCCCGACACGCAGCCCCTGGCTCTGCAGCAGCGAAGCGACCAAGGCGCAGGTCGAGCCTTTGCCGTTGGTGCCAGTCACCGTCACCACCCGTGGCGCCAGCGTACCCAGGTCGAGGCGTGCCAGCACCTGCTGACAACGCTCCAGCCCCATATCGATGGCGGCGGGGTGCAACTGTTCGAGGTAGGCGAGCCATTGGCCGAGAGTCTGCGGTTTCATCACGCGACAGCAGCCACTTCCTGCGCCTCTGCCGGAGTTTCCTGGCCGGTCATTTGCGCCAGCAGGCGCGCCAGGCGCGGACGCAGTTCCTGACGCGAAATGATCAGGTCGATGGCGCCATGCTCGAGCAGGAACTCGGAGCGCTGGAAACCTTCAGGCAGTTTTTCACGCACGGTCTGCTCGATGACGCGGGGACCTGCAAAGCCGATCAGTGCCTTGGGTTCGCCAACGATGACGTCACCGAGCATGGCCAGGGAGGCCGACACGCCGCCGTATACAGGATCGGTCAGCACGGAAATGAACGGAATACCCTCCTCGCGCAGGCGCGCCAGGGCGGCCGAGGTCTTGGCCATCTGCATCAGCGAGATCAGCGCTTCCTGCATGCGCGCACCGCCGGAGGCCGAGAAGCAGATCATCGGGCAACGGTTTTCCAGGGCGTAATTGGCAGCGCGGACGAAACGTTCACCCACCACGGCACCCATCGAGCCGCCCATGAAGGAAAACTCGAAGGCGCTGACGACCACCGGCAGGCCCATAAGGGTGCCGCTCATGGAAATCAGGGCATCGTGCTCACCGGTCTGCTTCTGCGCGCCAACCAGGCGATCCTTGTACTTCTTGCCATCGCGGAACTTGAGACGGTCGACCGGCTCGAGCTCGGCGCCCAGTTCGGCACGGCCTTCATCATCGAGGAAAATATCGATGCGGGCGCGGGCGCCGATACGCATGTGGTGATTGCACTTGGGGCAGACGTCGAGGGTCTTTTCCAGCTCAGGGCGGTACAGCACGGCCTCACAAGCCGGGCATTTGTGCCACAGCCCTTCAGGCACCGAGCTCTTCTTCACCTCGGAACGCATGATCGATGGGATCAGTTTGTCTACCAACCAGTTGCTCATGCTCTTTTTCTCCAGTATTGGCCGGTCGGGATCAGGCCTTGCCTGCTCGCCCCCGGCTTTGAGCTCACAATTCTTCGTTTCGAGCCGCTACGAATGCCGCAGCGACCTCTGTAATCAATGGCATCACCGATGCCGTGCGCCCTGTCAGGTTGCCGATGCAGCACCGCTCAGTGACCAGCGACGCCTCTGGCGCCGCGAAAACTATGGACGATAGCCCGGCCCCAGCCGTCACATCGCGGCTCAGGCCTGTTTCACCGCGCGCATGAATGCCTGGATCTTCTCGGCATCCTTGATGCCCTTGCTGCCTTCGACACCACCGCTGACATCGACCGCATAGGGCCGCACCTGTGCGATGGCAGCGCCGACATTGTCGGCAGCCAGGCCACCGGCGAGGATGATCGGCTTGCTCAGCGTGGCCGGAACCAGCGACCAGTCGAAGGCCTGGCCAGTACCACCGGGCACGCCGGCGACGTAGGTATCGAGCAGGATACCCGAGGCCGCGCAATATCGCTGGCAGGCCGCTTCCAGGTCATCGCCCGGACGCACCCGCAGCGCCTTGATCCAGGGTCGGCCGTGGCCTTCGCACTGCGCGGCGGTTTCATCGCCATGGAACTGCAGCAGATCGAGGGGCACGGCATCGAGGATCTCGCCGAGCTCACAGCGCGAGGCGTTGACGAACAGGCCGACGGTAGTGACGAACGGTGGCAGCGCGGCAATGATTGCACGGGCCTGATGGATGTCGACGGCGCGCGGGCTCTTGGCATAGAACACCAGGCCAATCGCATCGGCGCCCGCCTCGGCAGCGGCCAAGGCGTCTTCGATTCGGGTGATTCCGCAGATTTTGCTGCGAACGTGGGTCATGCGCGGCGAACCTTGCTGGCGAATGAAGGGCGGGATGGTAGCAAATGCTGCCAGCAGCGTCAGTCGATCAATGTTTCGTAGCCTGTCAGAAAGTGTGGGCCTAGGTATCGCTCGGGCAGCGAATACGTTTCCGGGTACTCCACGCGGACCAGATACAATCCGTAAGGATGCGCCGTCACCCCGCCCTGGCGGCGATCACGCCCCTCGAGCACTTCGCGGGCCCACTGCACAGGGCGCTCGCCGGCGCCAATGGTCATCAGCACACCGGCGATGTTGCGCACCATGTGATGCAGAAACGCCGTCGCTCGCACATCCAGCACGATCATGCGCCCGTGACGGGTCACGCGCAGATGATGAATGTGCTTGATAGGCGATTTAGCCTGACACTGACTGGCGCGAAACGCACTGAAATCATGGGTGCCGAGCAGGTACTGGGCGGCTTCGCCCATGCGCTGGACATCCAGCGGCCGATGGTTCCAGGTCACTTCCTCGGCCAGGTGCGCCGGGCGAATCGGGTCGTTGTAGATCACGTAGCGATAGCGCCGGGCAACCGCCTTGAACCGCGCATGGAAATGCGCAGGCATCTGCTGCGCCCAGCTCACGCTGATGTCATGGGGCAGGTTGTAATTGGTGCCCATTGTCCAGGCACGCTGATCGCGCAGCGCACGGGTGTCGAAATGCACCACCTGCCCGCAGCCATGTACGCCGGCGTCGGTGCGCCCGGCACAAACGACCGTGATTGGCTCGTCGGCGACGATCGACAGGGCTTGCTCGAGCGCTTGCTGCACGCTGGGCACGCCACTGGCCTGGCGCTGCCAGCCACGATAACGCGCGCCTTTGTATTCGACG
Source organism: Pseudomonas cremoricolorata (assembly GCF_000759535.1). Taxonomy (NCBI): domain Bacteria; kingdom Pseudomonadati; phylum Pseudomonadota; class Gammaproteobacteria; order Pseudomonadales; family Pseudomonadaceae; genus Pseudomonas; species Pseudomonas cremoricolorata. The sequence continues at coordinate 4,519,472 of NZ_CP009455.1, forward strand.
CCCAGGGCGATGCGGGTGAAGCCGTCGGCGGCGGATTCGGCGGGATCATTGGCGGTGGTAGTCAAAACGGGCGGACCTGCGGATCGGACAAAGGCGCGATTATATCAAGGCCGCCCTGCAGGGAAATCCCTGCCGTTCGATTGGACACCTGCCGCCAGCGTCTGCGGCAGGAGTAGCAGCCTTGCGCACGACTCAGACCAGGCGCCCAAGCAGCTCTTTAGCCTCCTGACGCTGGGCCTGGTCGCCGTCCTTGACCACTTCGTCGAGAATATCGCGCGCGCCCTGGTGATCCCCCATGTCGACATAGGCACGGGCCAGATCGAGCTTGGTGGTCACCTCGTCGGTGCCGGAGAAGAAGTCGAAGTCCAGATCATCGACCGGATCAGGCTCGGCCGGCGCGCCCGCTGGCGACGTGTCCAGCGCAGGCGTAGCCAAGCTCTGCGACAGCTTGTCGAGCTCGGAGTTGACGTCGTCGAGCTCCGAGGCGAACTGGCGGGCGGCGGGTGAGTCGTCGTCTAGCGACAGGGAAAGATCGAAGTCGTCGGCCAACGGCGGCTCGTTCGCGGCCACCTCGGCAGCAGGTTGCGCAGTCGAAGTGTCGGGTACGTCCAGATCAAACTCGGCGAAATCGTCGACCGCAGCGGCCTCTTCCCTGGCCGACGCCGCAGGAGCCGGCGGTTCGAGGGCCTCGAGCTGCGCCTGGGCGAGCAAGGTTTCGAAGTCGTCATCGGCAGGCTGATCGAGATCGATCGCATCGCGCTCGGTCAGTGCCGGGCCGAACCCGGACGGCGCTTCGATGGCCGCCTCAGGTGCGGCGCTGGCCAGCCCGTCGTCGAGGCTCAGGTCGAACGCATCATCGCCGCCAGCACTGCCAAGCGCAGGCTCGTTGGAGGGCGCGGCGATCGGCTCGGCGACAGGCGCCGGGGCGGGCTGCACCTTGTCTTGCATCAGGCCCTGGACGTATTGCTCATCCATTTCCGCAGCCAAGGCTGCGGCACCCAGACCAGTGGCGAGCGCCAGCATGGCAGGATAACGGGCCTTGAGCACCGCGACCGCCTCTTGATTCTGCGGGGTGTCAGCGAGCAGCCGTTCCTGCTCGGCGAAAGCGTCCTGGTCACCCTGACGGGCATACACTTCCATCAACTTCAGGCGCGCGTCAGCGCGCTGCGGATGGGCGGCCACCAGCGGTTCGAGGCCTTGGGCTGCCTGATTGAGGCGGCCTGCGTCAATCGACTGCTGGGCCTGTACCAGTGCCGTGTCCACCGGATCGGCGGCCGCCACCGAGGCGTTGTGCGCGGCGATGGACGCCGCGGCCGAGGCAGCCGCCGCCGACGCGGCCACTACCGCGGGCGACAGCGTCACCGGCGGGGTGAGCAGTGTGTCGTCACTGTCCAGTGGCATGTCGAAGTCCGGGTCGCGCGGCCCCTCCTCTTCCAGCTCACGCGCCATGCGCATGTGCCGTTCAGCCTCTTGCTCGGCTTTGCGTTTGCGCAACAGCAGCAATATCAGCAGCAGCAATACCAAAAACAACGAACCGGCGATCAAGCCAAGCAGCACGGGGTTGCCCAGCAGGCTGTCGAGCGTGCCTTGGGCTGGGGTGGTGGCGTCCTGGGTTTGCTCTGGCTGATCGGCGCCTGGCTCGGTATCGACCACCGCCGGTGCCGGCTCGACCACCGGGGCGATTGGCGCCGGATCGGCGACCGCGGGCGGCGCAGTAGCTACTGCCGGCGCTGGTTCAGTCACGTCAGCTGGCGCTGCCGAGGCGGGCGTATCGCCCTGGGCCTGCAGGCGCGCGAGTTGGTCGTTCTTCAGGGCGATCAGCTTTTCCAGTTTGTCCAGCTGGCTTTGCAGATCGCCCATGCGGCTTTTGAGTTCTTCATTATCGCGGCGCGTGGTATCCAGGCTCTCCTGGGCCACCGCCAACTGATCACTGACACCGTTGCCACTGGCCGCGTCCGCTTGGGTCTGCGGCGCCACCAGGCGCAGGTTATCGCCCTGGGCAATGCGTTCGGGCGCAGCCTGGGCCTCGCCGCGGCGCGTGGCATCGAGCTGCCGGGCGCGCGGACCGAGGCGACGGCCCTCGCGCCAGGCGGCGTACTGCTCAGCGACCTCAGCGACCGCCTCGCCCTGGGGAATGCTCTGCACCTGGGCTTGATCTGGCAGACGCAACACCTGTCCGGCCTTGAGCAGGTTGATGTTGTTGCCAATGAACGCATCGGGATTGAGTGCCTGGATCGCCAGCATGGTTTGCTGGATGGAACCACCGTTGCTGTTGCGCGCGGCGATCTGCCACAACGTATCGCGGCGCTTGGTGGTGTAGTTGCCCGCGCTCTGCGCAGGGGCAACGGTATTGCCGGCGCTGGCCTGCTGCGCCTCAGGGCGATCCAGACGCAGGCTGTAGTCACGCAACAGACGCCCTTGCGGCCACATCACCTGCACCAGCACACGCACCAGCGGCGCCGAGACGGGACGACTGGAGGTCACCCGCAACAGGCTACGACCGTTAGGAATGATGACCGGGGTGAAGGTCAGGTCTTGCAGGTAGGCCGGATACGCAGCGCCGGCCTTGCTGAACTCCTCAGCCGGCGCCAGGCTCGGCGCCACTTGCTCGGCAGTCAGGTCGCGCACATCGAGCAGTTCGATCTCGGCATCCAGCGGCTGGTTCTGCGCGGAGTTGACAGTCAGTTCGCCCAGCACCAGGGCGTTGGCCATGCCAGACGACAACACCGACGCTATCGCGATGGCGAGTACTCGTTTGCGAATTCGAAGCATGACCCCTTCCTTGTAAGAATCGTCCTGAAAACCCTTCGATTTCAGGACAAAAGTGCCGCTCAGTATCTTTTACACCATGTCTTTAATCAACAATTGCGCGACCTGCACGGCGTTGAGCGCCGCACCTTTGCGCACATTGTCGGTGGTCATCCACAGGTTGAGCTGCTCAGGCTCATCGATACCGAGGCGTACACGTCCAACATAGACCACGTCCTGCCCCACTGCGTCGCCTACTGGCGTCGGATAATCATCCGCTTCCACCCGCTCGATGCTGGGAGCGCTATCCAGCGCGCCTTGCACCACCGCCAGATCGACTGGCCGGCGAGTCTGAACGCTGACACTGTAGCTATCGCCGAAAAACACCGGGACTTGAATGCAGGTGACCGCGATCTTCACGTCGGGCAGGCCGAGCAGCACCCGCAGCTCGCTGACCAGGCGCCGCTCCAGCACACTGTGCCCCTGCGCATCCTCCTCGCCGACCCGCGCCAGCAGGTTGAAGGCCATCTGCCGGTCGAAGAAGCGCGGCTCCAGCGGACGCGCATTGAGCAGCTCGGCAGTCTGGCGGGCCAACTCATTGACCGCTTCACGGCCCTGTGCCGAAACTGCCAGGCACGCGGTGACATGAATTCGTTCGATCTCCAGGTGCTGACGCAGCGGCGCGAGGGTCACCGCCAGGGCCACCGCCGCTGCACTTGGGCTGCACACCCAGGCTGGCTGGGCCAGGCCATGCAAAGCCTGGGCGTTCGCCTCCGGCACCAGCGCCAGCGCGTCGGGCAAGGCACCGGACAGATCGATCACCGCGCAGCCAGCCTGCCGCGCCTTGTCCGCAAAGCTGCGACTGACCGCGGCACCCGCAGCGAAGAAGGCCAGGCGGACCTGACCGAAATCGAAGCTGTCGACCTCGCGCACACGGACCTTCCTGCCCGCGAACATCACACTGCTGCCCGCCGACTCCATGCTTGCCAGCAGGTGCAGCGTGGCCACCGGGAACGCCAGCTCTTCGAGGATTTGCACCAGGGTTTCACCGACACTGCCGGTGGCGCCGACGACGGCAACGTTGAAGGACGGATTCATGGGGAGCTCTGCCTCAGGTGGAACGGGAGCGGCACTGTACGCCCATTGCGAGGGCGAGGCCAACGCAGCGCCCTGCCGTGATAATGAAAAAACCCGTTCTGGCAGGGCTCAGAACGGGTTTTCAGGTGTTGCTGCGCCAGAGCCTTGTCGATCAGCGCTCGAGCAGGATACGCAGCATGCGCCGCAGCGGCTCGGCAGCGCCCCACAGCAGCTGGTCGCCAACGGTGAAGGCGCCCAGGTAGTGCGAGCCCATGTTCAGCTTGCGCAGACGGCCGACCGGAACGTTCAGGGTGCCGGTGACCTGGGTCGGCGACAGTTCCTGCATGCTCAGCTCGCGCTGGTTGGGTACCAGTTTCACCCAGGGGTTGTGCTGGCTGATCATGCCTTCGATGTCGGCCAGCGGCACGTCCTTGTTCAGCTTGATGGTCAGCGCCTGACTGTGGCAGCGCATGGCACCGATGCGAACGCAGATGCCATCGACCGGGATCGGGCTTTTGAAGCGACCGAGGATCTTGTTGGTCTCGGCCTGGGCCTTCCATTCCTCACGGCTCTGGCCGTTCGGCAATTCCTTGTCGATCCACGGGATCAGGCTGCCGGCCAATGGAACACCGAAGTTCTCGGTCGGATAGGCCTCGCTGCGCATGGCCTCGGCAACCTTGCGGTCGATGTCGAGAATCGCGCTGGCGGGGTTGGCCAGATCGTCGGCGACCGCCGCATGGGTGGCGCCCATCTGGCGGATCAGTTCACGCATGTTCTGCGCACCGGCGCCCGAGGCCGCTTGGTAAGTCATGGCGGTCATCCATTCGACCAGGCCAGCCTCGAACAACCCGCCCAGGCCCATCAGCATCAGGCTGACGGTGCAGTTGCCGCCGATGTAGTTCTTGGTACCGGCGTCGAGCTGCTGATCGATCACCCGGCGGTTGACCGGGTCGAGCACGATCACTGCGTCGTCTTTCATGCGCAGCGACGAGGCGGCATCGATCCAGTAGCCCTGCCAGCCGGCTTCGCGCAGCTTGGGGAAGACTTCGTTGGTGTAGTCGCCGCCCTGGCACGTCAGGATGACGTCAAGGGTCTTGAGCTCATCAATGCTGTAGGCATCTTTCAGCGGCGCGGTTTCCTTGCCGATTTGCGGACCCTGGCCACCCACGTTGGACGTGGTGAAGAACACGGGCTCGATCAGGTCGAAGTCCTGTTCTTCCAGCATCCGCTGCATGAGCACGGAACCGACCATTCCACGCCAACCGATCAGACCTACACGTTTCATCGCAACTACACCTTTGCTAAAAGTGGGCCGCCACCGACTGGGAAAAGGGTGGCGGGGGCAGAGAGATTACAGATTCCGCAGGGCCGCGACTACTGCGTCGCCCATTTCCTGGGTACCGACCTTGCGGCTGCCTTCGGAGAAGATGTCGCCGGTACGCAGACCCTGGTCGAGCACGCTGCTCACGGCCTGTTCGATGGCATCGGCAGCGGCGCTCTGGTTGAAGCTGTAACGCAGCATCATCGACACCGAGAGAATGGTCGCCAGCGGGTTGGCGATGCCCTGCCCGGCGATATCTGGCGCCGAACCATGGCACGGCTCGTACATGCCCTTGTTGTCGGCATCCAGCGATGCCGACGGCAGCATGCCGATGGAGCCGGTGAGCATCGAGGCCTCGTCGGACAGGATGTCGCCGAACATGTTGTCGGTGACCATCACGTCGAATTGCTTGGGCGCACGCACCAGTTGCATGGCAGCGTTGTCGACGTACATATGGCTGAGTTCCACCTCCGGGTAGTCCTTGGCCACGTCTTCGACCACTTCGCGCCACAACTGACTGGAGGCCAGCACGTTGGCCTTGTCTACCGAGCAGAGCTTCTTGCCACGCACCTTGGCCATGTCGAAGCCGACACGGGCGATGCGGCGGATTTCGCTTTCGCTGTACGGCAGGGTGTCGTACGCCTGACGCTCGCCGCCCTCCAGCTCGCGCTGCCCGCGTGGAGCGCCGAAGTAGATGCCGCCGGTGAGCTCACGGACGATGAGGATATCCAGGCCGGAAACGATTTCGGGTTTGAGCGAGGAAGCGGCGGCCAGTTGCGGATAGAGGATCGCCGGACGCAGGTTGGCGAACAGACCCAGTTGCGCACGAATCTTCAGCAAGCCGCGCTCAGGGCGAATGTCGCGCTCGATCTTGTCCCATTTCGGCCCACCTACTGCGCCCAGCAGCACGGCGTCGGCCTTGCGCGCACGCTCCAGGGTTTCATCGGCCAGTGGTACGCCGTGCTTGTCGATGGCAGCGCCGCCGATCACGTCGTGCTCCAGGGTGAAGTTGAGCTGGAACTTGTCGTTAGCCACTTCCAGCACCTTGACTGCCTCGGCCATGATTTCCGGACCGATGCCATCACCTGGGAGAATCAGAATCTGCTTGCTCATGCTTTCCTCTATACAGTCGAACGGTGCCCCTGCGTTGGGCGCACCGGGTCATTCTCATCGTTCGGCGAACAGCACCAGCACATCGGTACTGAACGAGCCGTCTTCGGCGATCTGGTAATACTGCCGCACTTCTTCGCCCATTGCCTGCTGCACCTGCCGCACCGCAACGCGAAGCGGCTCGGGGGTACGCATGCGCTCGACCCAGCTAGCGAACTCAAGACGCAGGCGCTGGCGGCTATGACAGCGCACATGCAGGCCGGCGTCGCTGACCTGACGCAGCCATTCGGCGGCGCTGTAGTCGCGTACATGGCTGGTATCGCGCAGCAGCTCGACGCTTTGCAGGTAAGTGTCGAGCAATGGCGTGCCCGGCGACATGACATCGACGAACGCCGCCACACCGCCCGGCTTGAGCACCCGGCGCACCTCGCGCAGGGCCAGGCCCAGGTCGCTCCAGTGATGGGCCGAGTAGCGGCTGAAGACGAAATCGAAGGCGCCGTCGTCGAACGGCAGCCGCTCGGCGCCGCCGCGCTCGGTAACGATATTGTTCAGCCCCCGTTCACGGGCAGCACTGGCCACCACATCGAGCATCGATTGCGACAGGTCGTAAGCCACAACCTGACCCACCAGAGGCGCCACCTGGAAGCTCACATGACCCGCCCCGCAGCCCAGATCCAGCAGCCGCGCATCGCCGCGCCCGGCCAGTTCGGCCTGGAGCAGGGCGAATTCACTGCCCTGGGCGTGGACGGCACTGCTCAAGTAGGCATTGGCCTGCTCGCCGAACTGGCGCTGAACGACATCGCTGTGGGTGCTGTGGGTCATCGGTGGTTCCTATAGATGCTCGATACATTTCCTGCCCCACGGACCTGCCCGCCCTTGTTTCAAGCGGGTCGATCCGCGTAGCGCTCACGCTTTCACTCAGGCATCACGGAACAGCCAGGGCTGGCTGGCGCGATGACGGTCCTCGAAGGACTTGATCGAGTCGCTGTCCTGCAGGGTCAGGCCGATGTCGTCCAGGCCGTTGAGCAGGCAATGCTTGCGGAAGGCATCGATCTCGAAATGCAGCACCTTGCCATCCGGGCGGGTCACCGCTTGCGCCTGCAAGTCGACGACCAACTGATAACCTGGGTTGGCTTCGACCTGCTGGAACAGCTCATCGACTTCTTCATCGCTGAGAATGATCGGCAGCAGGCCGTTCTTGAAGCTGTTGTTGTAGAAGATGTCGGCAAAGCTCGGTGCGATAACGCTGCGAAAACCATATTCGTCCAGTGCCCACGGCGCGTGCTCACGGCTCGAACCGCAGCCGAAGTTCTCCCGCGCCAGCAACACGCTGGCGCCCTGGTAACGCTCGTGGTTGAGCACGAATTCGGTGTTCAACGGGCGCTTGCTGTTGTCCTGGTAAGGCTGGCCGACATCGAGGTAACGCCACTCGTCGAACAGGTTGGGGCCAAAGCCGGTGCGCTTGATCGACTTGAGAAACTGCTTGGGAATGATCTGGTCGGTGTCGACGTTGGCACGGTCAAGCGGCGCGACCAGGCCAGTGTGCTGGGTAAAGGCTTTCATGCTGCGCTCCCTTGGATCAACTCGCGGACATCGATGAAGTGGCCGGTCACGGCAGCGGCGGCGGCCATCGCCGGGCTGACCAGATGAGTACGCCCGCCAGCGCCCTGGCGACCTTCAAAGTTACGGTTGGAGGTGGAAGCGCAATGCTCGCCACTTTCCAGGCGGTCCGGGTTCATCGCCAGGCACATCGAGCAGCCCGGTTCACGCCACTCGAAGCCGGCTTCGAGGAAAATCTTGTCCAACCCCTCGCGTTCGGCCTGGGCCTTGACCAGACCCGACCCTGGCACCACCAGCGCCTGCTTGACGTTGGCGGCGACCTTGCGGCCCTTGGCGATCTGCGCAGCTGCGCGCAGGTCTTCGATGCGCGAATTGGTGCACGAGCCGATGAACACGCGGTCGAGCTTGATGTCGGTGATCGCCTGGTTGGCGGTCAGGCCCATGTAGCGCAAGGCCCGCTCGATGGAACCACGCTTGACCAGATCAGGCTCGGCGGCAGGATCAGGCACGCGCTGATCGACGGCCAGGACCATTTCCGGCGAAGTGCCCCAGCTGACCTGTGGCTTGATCTGCGCGGCGTCCAGCTCGACCACGGTGTCGAACACGGCATCTTGATCCGATACCAACTGCTTCCAGGCCTGCACGGCCTGTGGCCACTGTTCGCCCTTGGGCGCGTAGGGGCGGCCCTCGACGTAGGCGACGGTGATGTCGTCCACCGCCACCAGACCGACACGGGCGCCGGCTTCGATGGACATGTTGCAGATGGTCATGCGCCCTTCCATCGACAGCTCGCGAATCGCGCTGCCAGCGAATTCCATGGCGTGGCCATTGCCCCCTGCGGTGCCGATCTGGCCGATGACCGCGAGCACGATGTCCTTGGCGGTAACGCCGGCGGGCAACTGACCCTCGACGCGCACCAACATGTTTTTCATCTTTTTCGCCACCAGGCACTGGGTGGCCAGCACGTGCTCGACTTCGGAGGTGCCGATGCCATGGGCCAACGCCCCGAAGGCGCCGTGGGTCGAGGTGTGCGAATCGCCGCAGACCACGGTCATGCCCGGCAGGGTCGCGCCTTGCTCGGGGCTGATGACATGCACGATACCCTGGCGCTGGTCGTTCATCTTGAATTCGACGATGCCGTATTCATCGCAGTTCTCGTCGAGGGTCTGCACCTGCAGGCGCGACACCTGGTCAGCGATGGCTTCGATCCCGCCCTTGCGCTCGGGCGTGGTCGGCACGTTGTGGTCGGGCGTGGCGATGTTGGCGTCGATGCGCCACGGCTGGCGACGGGCCAGACGCAGCCCTTCGAACGCCTGCGGCGAAGTCACTTCATGGATGATGTGACGGTCGATGTAGATCAGCGACGAACCATCGTCACGGCGCTTGACCTCATGAGCATCCCAGAGTTTGTCGTACAGCGTTTTGCCAGCCATCGGACGGTTCCTCATCAGCGTCTTTCTATGCCAAAGACCACTTGGCTTGTATGGGCGAATGCTATGGGGTTAGATTCAATAACTCAAATTCATATTTTTCATGCTTTGCATAACCATCAGGAATTCGAGCCGTGGACCTCGCCAATCTCACTGCCTTCATCGCCATTGCCGAGAGCGGCAGCTTTTCCGGGGCTGGCGAACGCCTGCACCTGACCCAGCCGGCCATCAGCAAACGTATCGCCGGACTCGAACAGCAGTTGGACGTGCGCCTGTTCGATCGCCTGGGCCGCGAAGTGACACTCACCGAAGCCGGTCGCGCGCTGCTGCCGCGGGCCTATCAGATCCTCAACGTGCTCGATGATACCCGCCGCGCGCTCACCAATTTGAACGGTGAGGTCAGTGGTCGGCTGACCCTCGCCACCAGCCACCATATCGGCCTGCACCGCCTGCCCCCATTGCTGCGCACGTTCACGCGTCAGTATCCCAAGGTTGCCCTGGATATTCAGTTCATGGATTCGGAAGCGGCCTACGACGAGATTCTCCATGGCCGCGCGGAGATCGCCGTCATCACGCTCGCGCCAGAACCTCAGCACCTGATCGAAGCGGTGCCGGTGTGGGACGACGCCCTGGATTTCGTCGCCGCCCCCGAGCATCCGCTGGCCCGTACCGGCGGCGTGACCCTGGCCGAAGTGGCTGGCCATCCAGCGGTGTTTCCAGGGGGCAATACCTTCACTCATCACATCGTCCAGCGCCTGTTCGAAAGCCAGGGCCTGACGCCCAACATCGCCATGAGCACCAATTACCTGGAGACCATCAAGATGATGGTTTCCATTGGGCTTGCCTGGAGCGTACTGCCGCGCACGATGCTCGATGAGCAGGTCGCGCCCATCGCCCTGTCGGGCATTCAGTTGTCACGCCAGCTAGGCTACATTCTGCACACCGAGCGAACCCTGTCGAATGCCGCCAAGGCCTTCATGGCGCTGCTGAACAGCCACGCCAGCACGGTCTGACCGCTGCTCGCGCTGCCTTCGGCGCAAGGACGCTTCATCTGCCAAAGGTCTGTTCCGATGTCCACGCCCACTCATCGCTTCCCGCGCCTGCCGCGCATCCCTGCGGTCGATCCCAAGGAGTCGGAGCGTGCCTGGCAGAATGCGCCGCAGCTGCTGGCTGCACTCAATGGCGCGCGCCTGGGCGCCTGGCTTTGGGACATCGACAGTGGTCAGGTGAGCTGGTCACGCGGCACCCAGGCATTGTTCGGTTTCGATCCGCAGCGCCCACTGCCCAATGACGTCGACTATCTTGACCTGCTGCCCGAAGAAGATCGCCAGCGTACGCGCCAGGCGTTTCAGGCGGTGGTCAATGGCGAGCCAGTGCAGCAGGCCATGCGCCATCGCATTCGCTGGCCCGATGGCAGCCTGCACTGGCTGGAAATCAACGGTAGCCTGACCCGGCATGAGGATGGTCGCCGGCAGATGATCGGTGTCGTGCGCGAAGTCACGCGCCAGCGCGAGCGCGAAGCGGCGCTGATCTACTCCGAAAAGCGCTTCGCCACCCTCTTCCACCTCAGCCCCAACATCATTCTGCTGACCCGCCGTCACGACGGCATGATCTTCGAGGTCAACCAGCACTTTGCCGACACCCTGGGCTGGCCGGTGGCCGATGTCATCGGCAAGAGCACCCTGGAGCTGGGTCTGTGGGTCATTCCCGAGCAGCGCCAGCAGGTGCTCGACGCCACACGCAACAACGGTAGCCCGCTGACCATGGAGGCACGGTTCCGTGCCAGCGACGGCAAGGTGCACGATGGCATCCTGTCGACCCAGAGCATCGACCTGGAAGGCATTACCTATCTGATCAGCACCTTCGTCGACACCACCGAGCGCAAGCGCGCCGAGCAAGCGTTGAAGGACAGTCAGGAACGCCTCGACCTCGCCCTCGACTCGGCGCAACTGGGCACCTGGGACTGGCACATTCCCAGCGGCATGCTCTATGGCTCGGCCCGAGCCGCGCAATTGCACGGCCTTGCCCCTGAACCCTTCCACGAATCGTTCGAGGCCTTCTTCGAAGGCGTGCCCAGGCAGGACCGCGAAGTCATGCGCCAGGCTTACCGCAGCCTGCGCCAAGGCCCGGCGGGGAACTACCAGATCACCTACCGGGTGCAGCTGGACAACGGCGGGTCGCGCTACATCGAGAGCCGTGCCCGGTTGTACCGCGACGAACACGGCAACCCATTGCGCATGGCCGGCACGCTGTTGGATATCACCGATCAGGTCGAGCGTGAGCAACGCCTGAGCGCGTCGGAGGAAAAGTTCGCCAGCCTGTTTCAGGTCAGTCCCGACCCGATCTGCGTCATGCGTCAGGACACCGGCCAGTTCATCGAGATCAACGCCGCCTTCACCCAGACCTTCGGCTGGCCGGTGGACCAGGTCATCGGCCGAACCGCCGAACAGATCGGCCTGTGGGGCGAATCGGTGAGCCGGGCCGGACACATCGAGCGGGTGCTGCGCGACCAGGGCCTGAACAACGTGGCCGTGGTCGTCAATCACCGTGGCGGCGCGCCGCTGACCTGCGTAGTCTCCAGCCGCTTGATTCGCGTCGACAACCAGCCATGCAGCGTCACCACCTTGCGCGACATCACCCACCAGCAGCGTGCCGAGGCGGCGCTCAAGGCCAGCGAGGAGAAATTCGCCAAGGCGTTTCACTCAAGCCCCGATGCCATCACCATCACCGAGTGCGAAAGCGGGCGCTATGTCGAAGTCAACGACGGCTTCTGCCGCCTCACCGGTTACAGCGCAAGCGAGGTGGTCGGGCGCACCGCCAATGAACTGGGCATCTGGGCCGAACCCACTCAACGCCTTTCGCTGATCGACGAAATCCGCGAGCGTGGCCGGGTCCATCACCGTGAAATGCTCGGGCGCAACAAGCGCGGCGACCTGCTGACGGTGGAAGTTTCGGTGGAACCGATCAACCTCAATGACACCGATTGCCTACTGGTCACCGCACGGGACGTCAGCCTGCTGCGTGATGCCCAGGCGCAGATTCGCCACCTGGCTTACCACGACCCTCTGACCAACCTGCCCAATCGCGCCTTGCTGATGGACCGCCTGAGCCGGCAGATAGGCCTGATCAGGCAGCAGAACCTGCGCGGTGCGCTGCTGTTCCTCGACCTCGATCACTTTAAGCACATCAACGATTCGCTGGGCCATCCGGTAGGTGACACAGTGCTCAAGATCGTCACCGCGCGGCTTGAAGCCAGTGTGCGCCTGGAAGATACCGTGGCGCGCCTGGGCGGCGACGAATTCGTGGTGCTGCTCGGCGGCCTGGAAGGCAGCCGCGAGGCCGTGGAGGCCCAGGTCGGCGAGGTGGCCGATACCTTGCGCGAGCTGCTGGCACAACCCATGTCGCTCGATGGTCAGCGCCTGCAAGTGACCCCGAGTATCGGTATGGCGCTGATTCCCGACCATGGCGCGACCCCGGCAGACCTGCTCAAACGCGCCGACATCGCGCTGTATCGCGCCAAGGATTCGGGACGCAACGTTACCCAGATGTTTCACAGCAGCATGCAGACGGCCGCCAGCGAGCGCTTGCGGATGGAGAACGACCTGCGCATGGCGCTCGCCCGCGGGGAGCTGGAGCTGCACTTTCAACCCCAGGTCGATGCCCGCGACAGCCGCATCATCGGCGCCGAAGTGCTATTGCGCTGGCATCACCCGCAACTGGGCCAGCAACCGCCTGCGCAGTTCATCCAGGTGCTTGAGGAAAGCGGGCTGATCATCGAGGTCGGTAGCTGGATTCTCGACGACGCCTGCAGCAGTTGCGCGCAATTGCTGGTCGACGGCCTGGTCGAGCCGGACAGCTTCAGCTTGTGCGTGAACATCAGTCCACGCCAGTTTCGCCAGAACGATTTCGTCGAACGGGTACTGCGTAGCGTCGACGAGCACGGTCTAGCGCGGCAGATGCTCACGCTGGAGATCACCGAAGGCATGGTGATCCAGAACCTGGAAGACACCATCGCCAAGATGCGCGAGCTCAAAGACCATGGGGTCAGCTTCGCCATGGATGATTTCGGTACCGGCTATAGCTCGCTGACTTACCTCAAGCGCCTGCCGGTGGATGCACTGAAGATCGACCAGACGTTCGTGCGCGATGCACTCGAAGACACCAACGATGCCGAGATCGTCCGCGCCATCGTCGCCATGGCGCGCAGCCTGAAGTTGGCGGTGATTGCCGAGGGCGTCGAGTTGCAGGAGCAACTGAGCTTCCTCGAACAGTTGGGCTGTCATGACTACCAAGGCTACCTGTACAGCCGCCCCCTGCCCCTGGATGCCTTTCGGCAATTGTTGAGCGCGCAAAAGGCCAATCCGCGGCCATGAAAAAGGGCACCCGCAGGTGCCCTCTTCTTACCCCATTGCCCTGATTCAGTTCAGCACGTTGCTGTCACCGTTGATCGGGATGCGCTTGGCCTTGGCTTCTTCTGGCACCAGACGCAGCAGCTCGATGCTGAGCAGCCCGTTGGCCAGCCCTGCAGCCTTGACCTCGATGTGGTCCGCCAGGCGGAACGACAGCTTGAAGGCGCGCTGAGCGATGCCCTGGTGCAGGAAGGTGACCTCGCCAGCGCCGTTGTCGCGCTTGCTGCCGGTCACGGTCAGGACACCCTTCTCGACTTGCAGGTCGAGGTCTTGCTCGACGAAACCGGCGGCCGCTACCACGATGCGGTAGTGGTCATCGCCATGCTTCTCGACGTTATAGGGCGGGTAGCTGCTGCCAGACTCATTGCGGGCGGCCGATTCGAACAAGTCGTTGAAGCGGTCGAAGCCTACCGAGTGGCGGAACAGCGGTGCGAGGGAAAATGCGGTGGTCATAGTCATAAACTCCTGAGATTCAGCAAGTAAGTCACTGCGCGACCCGAATTCGGCATCGCGTACTCAAAGAGATAGGGCCGGGCTGATCGCTTTCAAGTCTGATTGAAAAAAATTTCGCAGCCGGCGTTCGTCAGGCCACACAACTGTTGGGCGACGCGGCCACGCCGAGCATTTGACTGATCAGCTGACAGTCGTCGGTGCGACGAACGTCACCGAACAGTGCGACCGCTTCCGGGTAACTACGGGTCAGCATGGCCAGCCACTGCTTGAGCCGCCCGGGCGCATAGCGCGGCGACAGCTTGGCCTGGGCCTGACGCCAGAACTCGCGCAGTAGCGGCATCAGCGCCTGCCAATCGAGCGGCTGGTAGGCATGGCCGTCGCGCTCAGCTGCAATCTGCAGGCCCAGATCAGGGCGCGACACCAGGCCCCGACCCAACATGAAGTCCTTGACGCCACTGACCTCACGGCAGCGCTGCCAGTCTTCAACCGTCCAGATTTCCCCGTTAGCGAACACCGGCACCCTGACCACATCCTGCACCCGCGCCACCCATTCCCAGTGCGCCGGAGGTTTGTAGCCCTGCAGCTTGGTGCGGGCATGCACCACCAATTGCTCGGCGCCGCCGTCCACCAGCGCCCTGGCGCAGTCCAGCGCGCCATCCGGCGTCTCGAAACCCAGGCGCATCTTCGCCGTGACAGGAATCCCTGCCGGCACTGCCCGACGTACCTCGGCCATGATCGCGTGCAGCAATTCCGGCTCCTTGAGCAGCACCGCACCCCCGCGGGACTTGTTGACCGTCTTGGCCGGGCAGCCAAAGTTCAGGTCGATCGCCGGCGCGCCCAACTCGCAGGCCAGGGCAGCGTTCTCGGCCAGGCACACCGGATCGGAGCCGAGCAGTTGCACTCGCATCGCCACGCCCGCCGCAGTGCGCGCGCCCTGGCGCAGCTCCGGCGCCAGCTTGTGAAAGGAGGACGCCGGCAGCAGGCGGTCGTTGACGCGGATGAATTCGGTGACACACCAGTCGATGCCGCCCACACGGGTGAGTACGTCGCGCAGAATGTTGTCTACCAGCCCCTCCATGGGGGCCAGGGCAATGTGCATGAATAGCTCTCAGCTGAAATAAGCGGAAAATCGTGTAGGGGTGGGTGTCACTCAAGCCTGGATCACAGCGGGCCCGTAGCCCTCGAGGAATTCTCCGGGCATGCGCCTGGGTCTACCGGTGGACAGCTCGATGCAGGCGAACGTGGTGCGCGCGCGCAGCAAGGTCAGTCCGTCACTGGGGCGCTTGAGCTGGAAATGTCGGGTCATGCGCAAACGCTGATCCCATTCGACGATCCAGGTCGCCAACTGCAACTCGTCGTCTTCATAGCCTGCTGCCAGGTAGTCGATTTCATGTCGCACCACTGCCATGGCCCGATCCAGGCGCCGATACTCAGCCAGATCCAGGCCAAGCCGCTGGGAGTGCCGCCAGGCACTGCGCTCGAGCCAGGTGACATAGGCTGCGTTGTTGGCATGGCCTAATCCATCGATATCTTGAGCACCGACCCGCAGGTCAATGACAAAAGGTGTTGGCAGATCCCAGGTCATAACCGCTCCGTTGTCACGTGAAGCGCGCCAGTGTACCCAAAGCGTGAGCGCTTTGCCGCCCGAAGGGAGTATGCAGAGAAAGGATGAGGCTGACTGAAAAAACAAAAGGCCCATTCAATATTCGAATGAGCCTTTGAAGTCTCGCAAAACGCGAGTAAAAATGGCGTCCCCTAGGGGACTCGAACCCCTGTTACCGCCGTGAAAGGGCGGTGTCCTAGGCCACTAGACGAAGGGGACATGTAACCTTCGCGTAGATGCGCATGACGCATCCTGGCAGAAATGGTGGAGCTAAGCGGGATCGAACCGCTGACCTCCTGCATGCCATGCAGGCGCTCTCCCAGCTGAGCTATAGCCCCGAAAACAAAAGGCCCATTCAATATGCGAATGAGCCTCTTTAAGTCCTGCAAAACGCAGGTAAAAGTGGCGTCCCCTAGGGGACTCGAACCCCTGTTACCGCCGTGAAAGGGCGGTGTCCTAGGCCACTAGACGAAGGGGACATGTAACCTTCGTACAGATGCGCCTCGACGCATCCTGGCAGAATTGGTGGAGCTAAGCGGGATCGAACCGCTGACCTCCTGCATGCCATGCAGGCGCTCTCCCAGCTGAGCTATAGCCCCGGATTTCTAGCCTCTCGGCCCAACGAGGAATGAATTCATCGCTTGTGCAAAACTGGCGTCCCCTAGGGGACTCGAACCCCTGTTACCGCCGTGAAAGGGCGGTGTCCTAGGCCACTAGACGAAGGGGACGAACCTTCTACCTTCAAGACCTGGTTGCTGGACCCGGTCTTGCTTGCTGGCCTTGGCCATCAAGCGGAATGTGGTGGAGCTAAGCGGGATCGAACCGCTGACCTCCTGCATGCCATGCAGGCGCTCTCCCAGCTGAGCTATAGCCCCACAATGTCGCAATCTACCGAACCGCTGGCTGGGTGCCTGGCGCTTCATCTTGGCTGATCGCTGTGGACGGGGCGCATATTAAGATTGGATTGCGATGCTGTCAAACTAATTTTTGAAAAAACTCAAAAAAATTTTCACAGATAACAATCACTTACCCCCGTCCCCCAAGATACCCGGAACAAGGCCGCGCAGGCTCGCCTTGCTCACAGGCCGCACAGTTGTTCCTTGAGTCAATCAATAGTCGCCAAAAGCTTTTCCCACTCTTTGTTTTCTTTCTTCGACACCCCGCCCAGCAGGTCGAGTGCCTGACGCAGACGATATCGGGTCAGGTCCGGGCCGAGAATCTCCATCGCATCGAGCACCGACACCGAACTGGACTGCCCGGTGATGGCGGCGAACATCAGCGGCATGGCGTCACGCAGCTTGAGCGAGAGCGCATCGACCACCGCCTGGATGCAGCCGGTGATGCGCTCTTTTTCCCACTGGCGCAGCCCTTCGAGCTTCCACAGGATGAGCTGGATGACCTGACGCACTTGATCGGCGCTCAGCTTCTTGCTCTGCAACAGGGCCGCATCGAGCTTGATACCACCCTCGAAGAAGAAACCACCCAGCGGTACGACTTGGCTGAAGGTCTCCACACGCCCCTGAACATGCGGCGCGATCTGCATCATGTAGTCGCTGTTGAACGCCCACTGCTGCAGGCGCGCTGCAAACTGCTCGACCGGCAGCTCGCGCAACCACTGACCATTGAGCCAGGACAGCTTCTCGATATCGAAGATCGGCCCACCCAGCGATACACGCGACAGATCGAAGTGCTCGACCATTTCAGCCAACGAGAATTTTTCACGCTCATCGGGCATCGACCAGCCCATGCGCCCGAGGTAGTTGAGCATCGCTTCAGGCATGAAGCCCATGCGCTCGTAGAACGTCACCGAGGTCGGGTTCTTGCGCTTGGACAGCTTGCTCTTGTCCGGATTGCGCAATAGAGGCATGTAGCACAGCTTGGGCTGTTCCCAACCGAAATACTCGTACAGTTTGATAAGCTTGGGCGCCGAAGGCAGCCACTCTTCGCCGCGCAGCACGTGGGTGATGCCCATCAGGTGGTCATCGACCACGTTGGCCAGGAAGTAGGTCGGCAGGCCATCAGCCTTCATCAGCACCTGCATGTCCATGCGATCCCACGGGATCTCGACATCCCCGCGCAACATGTCCGGCACGATGCATACGCCTTCGCTGGGCACTTTCATGCGGATCACGTGTTGCTCGCCCGCTGCCAGGCGCTGCTGCACTTCAGCCTCGCTCAGCTGCAGCGCACGGCCGTCGTAGCGTGGCGTTTCGCCACGGGCCATCTGCTCGGCGCGCATCTGCTCGAGTTCATCACTGGTGCAGAAGCAATAGAACGCGTGACCGGCCTCGACCAACTGCTTGGCGTAGCGCGCATAGATATCGCCGCGCTCGCTTTGCCGGTACGGACCGTGTGGGCCACCGACGTCCGGGCCTTCATTCCACTCGATGCCCAGCCAGCGCAAGGCGTCGAAAATCTGCTGCTCGGACTCGCGGGTCGAGCGCAGTTGATCGGTGTCCTCGATGCGCAGAATGAATTCACCGCCATGCTGCTTGGCGAAGCAGTAGTTGAACAAGGCGATGTAGGCAGTGCCGACATGGGGGTCGCCAGTGGGCGACGGCGCGATGCGCGTACGAACGGTGGTCATGAAGGGTCTCGGATGGCAATGAAACAAAGGCGCGATGGTAGCAGGGAGCGGGCATCCTGCTCCAGCAATGGCGCGCCCGCCGCGTGAGGGCGGCGGGACGCGGCAACCGGGTGCGAACTCAGCTGGTGATCAGGCGATCACGCAGCTTGCCCACTTCATCGCGCAGTTGCGCTGCTGTTTCGAACTCCAGGTCACGGGCGGCCTGGAACATTTTCTCTTCGAGCTGCTTGATGCGTTTGGTGATATCGGCCGGCGTCTTGAGTTCGGCTTCGGCACGAGCGCTCTCCTCCGCCGCCTTGGCCATGCCCTTGCGCTTCTTGCTGCGCGCACCCGGCACAGTAGCGCCTTCGAGGATATCGGTGATGTCCTTGACCACCCCCTTGGGTACGATGCCATGGGCCTCGTTGAAGGCGATCTGCTTTTCCCGGCGGCGCTCGGTCTCGTCGATGGCGCGCTGCATCGAGCCGGTGATCTGGTCGGCGTAGAGGATAGCCTGACCATTGAGGTTGCGCGCAGCCCGGCCGATGGTCTGGATCAGCGAACGATCGGAGCGCAGGAAGCCTTCCTTGTCGGCGTCGAGGATCGCTACCAGGGACACCTCCGGCATGTCCAGGCCTTCACGCAGCAGGTTGATGCCGACCAGCACATCGAAGGTGCCCAGGCGCAAGTCACGGATGATCTCCACCCGCTCCACGGTATCGATGTCCGAGTGCAGGTAGCGAACCTTGACGTCGTGGTCAGCCAGGTAATCGGTGAGGTCTTCGGACATGCGCTTAGTCAGCGTGGTGGCCAGCACCCGCTCGCCAATAGCGACACGTTTGCGGATTTCCGAGAGCAGGTCGTCGACCTGGGTAAGCGCCGGACGCACCTCGACGGGCGGGTCGACCAGGCCGGTAGGCCGCACGACCTGCTCGATCACACGCCCCGCATGTTCTTTCTCGTAGGGCCCGGGCGTTGCCGAAACGAAAATGGTCTGCGGACTGATCGATTCCCACTCGTCGAACCGCATCGGCCGGTTGTCCAGTGCCGACGGCAGGCGGAAGCCGTATTCGACCAGGGTTTCCTTGCGTGACCGGTCACCTTTGTACATTGCCCCTACCTGCGGGACGCTGACATGTGACTCGTCGATGACCAGCAAGGCATCGCCCGGCAAATAGTCGTACAGCGTCGGCGGTGCCGCGCCGGAAGGACGTCCGGACAGATAGCGCGAGTAGTTTTCGATGCCGTTGCAATAACCCAGCTCGAGCATCATTTCCAGGTCGAAACGGGTGCGCTGTTCGAGGCGCTGGGCTTCGACCAGCTTGTTCTGCTTGTGCAGGTAATCGAGGCGGTCCTTGAGTTCGACCTTGATCCCCTCCACCGCTTCGAGCAGCGTGCCGCGCGGCGTGACGTAGTGGCTCTTGGGATAGAACGTGAAGCGCGGCAGCTTGCGAATGACTTCGCCGGTCAGGGGGTCGAAGGCCGCGATATTTTCCACCTCATCGTCGAACAGCTCGATGCGAATCGCTTCGAGGTCCGATTCGGCGGGGAAGATATCGATGACATCGCCGCGCACCCGGAACGTGGCCCGGGCAAAGTCGATCTCGTTGCGGGTGTACTGCAGGTCGGCCAGTCGACGCAGCAATGCACGCTGATCGAGCTTGTCGCCACGGTCGACGTGCAGGACCATCTTCAGGTAGGTCTCGGGACTGCCCAGGCCGTAGATGCACGACACCGTGGTGACGATGATCGCATCGCGACGCTCGAGCAGGGCCTTGGTAGCCGACAGGCGCATCTGCTCGATATGGTCATTGATCGACGCGTCTTTCTCGATGAAGGTATCGGAAGACGGTACATAGGCTTCGGGCTGGTAGTAGTCGTAGTAGGAAACGAAATATTCCACGGCGTTGTTGGGAAAGAACGCTTTGAACTCGCCGTACAGCTGCGCCGCGAGCGTCTTGTTCGGCGCCAGTACCAGGGTCGGACGCTTCACCTGGGCGATGACGTTGGCGATGCTGAAGGTCTTGCCCGAACCGGTTACCCCAAGCAGCGTCTGGTGAGCGAGACCCGCTTCGATACCTTCGACCATCTGACGGATGGCCTCGGGCTGATCGCCAGCAGGTTCGAAGCGGGTAACGAGTTGGAACTCGGACATGAACGACCTCGCATACCTGTAAATTTAGCCAGTAGTCTATACCTGATCGGACAGTCCTGCGACCCCTTCGCTGATCGCTGCGGCCTGCCCTCAGGCAGTGGACCGGCGCAATCGACCGATGGTTGGAAAAAAGTGCGCCACAGCGCGCAAAAACCTGCGCCAGACTGTCGCAGTGAGCAGGCGCTATCACTATACTGACTCCCCGTTTGCACCGCTTCAGTGCATGTGGGCTGAAGGGTGCGTGTTCTCTCATTCGTCAATCAGAGCCAAGGTAAAATGAGCCTGTTTTCCGCTGTCGAGCTGGCACCCCGCGACCCCATCCTGGGCCTCAACGAAGCCTTCAATGCAGACCCTCGAACCGACAAGGTCAACCTGGGCGTCGGCGTCTATTCCAATGAGGAAGGCCGAATCCCGCTGCTGCGCGCAGTGATCGAGGCCGAAACCCAGCGCGCGGCCCAGCATGCCTCCCGCGGCTATCTGCCCATCGACGGTATCGCCAGCTACGACCAGGCCGTGCAGAAACTGCTGTTCGGCGCTCAGTCCCCCCTGCTCGCCGCAGGCCGCGTGGTGACCGTCCAGGCCGTGGGTGGCACAGGCGCACTTAAAATCGGTGCCGATTTCCTCAAGCGCCTCAGCCCCGAGGCGGTGGTGGCGATCAGCGATCCCAGCTGGGAAAACCACCGCGCACTGTTCGAAACCGCCGGTTTCCCGGTACAGAACTACCGCTACTACGACGCCGCCAGCCACGACGTGAACCGCGCCGGTATGCTCGAAGACCTCGAGCGACTGCCTGCCGGTTCGATCATCGTGCTGCACGCCTGCTGCCACAACCCCACCGGTGTCGACCTGAGCCTGGACGACTGGAACACTGTTCTGCAGGTGATCAAGGCCAAAGGCCACGTTCCGTTCCTGGACATGGCTTACCAGGGCTTCGGTGACGGCATCGACGAAGACGCCTTCGCGGTGCGCCTGTTCGCCGACTCAGGCCTGGACTTCTTCGTTTCCAGTTCGTTCTCCAAATCGTTCTCGCTCTACGGCGAGCGCGTGGGCGCGCTGTCGATCGTCACCGCCTCCAAGGATGAAGCCACCCGCGTGCTGTCGCAGGTCAAGCGCGTCATCCGCACCACCTACTCCAACCCCCCGACCCATGGTGCCAGCATCGTTGCTGCAGTGCTCAACAGTGCCGAACTGCGGCAGCAGTGGGAGAGCGAACTGGGCGAAATGCGCACACGTATTCACAGCATGCGCAAACAGATGGTCGAGCTGCTGGCTGAATACGGCGCCCAACGCGACTTCAGCTTCGTTGGTCGCCAACGCGGGATGTTCTCCTACTCCGGCCTGAGCGCCGAGCAAGTGGCCCGCCTGAAAGACCAGTTCGGTATCTACGCCCTGGACACCGGCCGAATCTGCGTGGCGGCGCTCAATCAGGCCAACATCCACGTGGTGACCAAGGCCATCGTCGAGGTGCTCTGATCGATACCTGGGGAAGCTTGACTTCCCCTTTCGAATCAGTAAGATACGCGCAGATTCCGCGATAGCTCAGTCGGTAGAGCAAATGACTGTTAATCATTGGGTCCCTGGTTCGAGTCCAGGTCGCGGAGCCAAACATGAAAGCCCCCAGATGCGTCAGCACTGGGGGCTTTTGCATTCAGCGCGGGTCAGTCCCGTGCTGGCGGCGGGCTGCTGCCATCGATGGGATAGAACTCCCCGTGGCTCCACACGCCCAACTGCTCACGCCCTTCGACAACCCGCGATACAGCCAGCTCGACCAGTTGGTAGAACACGCTGCGATTGATCAGCGCGTGGAGATTGCTGCGCACGCTCAGGTAAGGCGACGGGGTCTCGGTCAGGGGATCGATCTCGACCCATAGCGGGTGCTGGGGACCTGCCTCGATGTCGTCCCCGACGTTGGACGTGAAGCGCAGGCGTTGGTGCTCGCCCTCGCCTTCCGCTTGCAGCAGCACGGCCACGAACGGCGCGTCGTCCACCTCAATGCCGACCTTTTCCACCGGCGTCACTAGGAAGTAGTCATCGCCGTCGCGCCGCAGGATGGACGAGAACAGCTTGACCATAGGTTTGCGACCGATCGGGCTGCCCAGGTAGTACCAGGTGCCATCACGCGCGATGCGCATGTCGATATCACCACAGAACGCCGGGTTCCACAGGTGAACCGGAGGCAATCCCTTACCGCCGGGAAGGTGCGCCAGCAAATCGTCGGCCTTGCCTGAACCCGTCATATCCACCCTCAGCGACTCAT
The DNA here is from genome assembly GCF_000759535.1 of Pseudomonas cremoricolorata. Taxonomy (NCBI): domain Bacteria; kingdom Pseudomonadati; phylum Pseudomonadota; class Gammaproteobacteria; order Pseudomonadales; family Pseudomonadaceae; genus Pseudomonas; species Pseudomonas cremoricolorata. The sequence goes on from NZ_CP009455.1 coordinate 4,542,161, forward strand.
ACCCACCAGGCTTCGAGCGTACTCGCGCATGGGTGCTGCGAGCAAATCGGCGGGCGTGGTGTCGTGCAGGGTCAGCAGCCCACCGCGACTGCGTATGCGCACGGTATCGATCAGGTAACGGGTGCTGGTCTCGATCAGCATCATCTGCACCACGCCCGTATCCCAACCCAGGCGATCGACGGCCTGCTCGTCGTACCATTGGTCGCCGTTACCGATGCGGTCGTCGGTTCGCGCGTAGCGGGTGTACAGCACGTAGTGCGCCCCCAGAGAACGCGCCTCGGCGAGTGCTTCTTCAAGTCCCAGCGGAGCCTGGGCACGCCGAACCAGGGGGAAGTACTCGATGAAGGCCTTGAACGCTTCTTCGGCCACCACGTTCTGCCGCGGTACGGGACCCTTCCCGGGCGGGACGAAGGCGCCCTGGCCAATCAGGATGAACGAGTCGGGCTGCAAGCGCACCGACAGGGTCCGCCGCGTATCGCTATGGTCGAGCAGGCCAGCGTCGCTCATGTGATAGCGCACGCCCTCGCCCATGTCGCTCACGTTCATGCAACCACTCAGCGTCATCAACGCGAGCAGCAAACCCAGGCTGCGCATCCTTCCTCCTAATGCCGGTGACGAAAAACCGGCGATCAGGCGCCAGATGCAGCTTTTGCGCCAGTTCGCTCAGACCTGACTATCAGTGAGTCGGCTCCGAATCTCGCTTGCGCTTGTTGCCCATGCGCACACCGATGTCCATCAGGAATTGGAAGAACCCTTCCTGATCCTCGAGCACATTGCTCCAGAACGGCGAGTGATAGAGCGCGACCGCCCCATGCACCAGGGCCCAGGCTGCGCAGTAGTGGAAATACGGCGGTACGTCTTCAAGCTTGCCTTCGCTGATACGGCCCTTGATGAGCAAGGTCAGGCGCTCGAAGTTGGAGGCGCGGATACGGTGCAGCTCTTCGACCAGCTCGGGCACCTGATTGCCCTTGACCACCTTTTCTTCGAGACGGTCGAACAGGCGATAGCGCTGTGGATCGCGCATGCGGAACTCGAAATAGGCGCGCGAGAGGGCTTCCTGGTCGCGATCGACATCGTCGGAATGCAGCAGCGTATTCAGATCGCGCTCGTAGTCGAGCATCAGCCGCAGGTAGATTTCGGCTTTGGACTTGAAATGCTTGTAGATGGTGCCTTTGCCGATGCCCACGGCATCAGCGATCATCTCGACGGTGACGCTGTCTTCACCTTGCTCGAGGAACAATTTGAGAGAGGTATCAAGAATTTCCTGTTCGCGACGACGAAATTCACGGACCTTGCGGGGTTCTTTCTGCATGGGAAGGACTGGCTGACGATCGAAGCGCATTATTATGCCCAAATGGCGGCAAAATGCACGGAACATCGAGCATATGGATGTTTCGACGACCAGCCTGCGACAGCCACCACTGGCGACCCGTTCTCGGCGACCAGCAGCAACGACGACCGTTCGGCAGCACAAGCGGCCGCTGAGCAAAAAATGATCAGACAGCACTGGCAGTGTGCCAATCCTGGCCAATACTGGAAGTGTTGGCGCGCTGCCCTCCCCCTGGCGGCACGTCGACAGGGGCGCAAAGGACCAACCGCCCTTGTTTGACTCCTAATGGTCTTGACCCGGATTCCCTCCCCCAGAACCCGGGTTTTTTTTACCTGCTGCCCACGACCCTGTCAGGCCACCCGAGCCAATGGGAACAGGCGCTTGAAATTCTCCGTAGTCTGACGGGCCAGGTTCTCGTAGCTTTCGCTGCGTATCGAGGCGATGAACTCTGCCACTTCCCGCACATACTCAGGCAAGTTGGGTTTGCCACGGTGCGGAACGGGCGCCAGATAAGGAGAATCGGTTTCTACCAGCAGGCGATCAGCCGGCACGCGCCGCGCCACCTCGCGCAGTGCCTCGGCATTGCGGAACGTGACGATGCCCGAGAGTGAAATGTAATAGCCCAGATCGAGCGCAGCCCTGGCCATGTCCCACTCTTCGGTGAAACAGTGCAGCACACCGGCCTGTGGCAGGTTGGCTTCGCGCAACAATGCCAGGGTGTCCGCCTGCGCCGACCGTGTGTGTACGATCACCGGCTTGCCGGTCTGCCGAGAGGCCTCAAGGTGCAGGCGGAAGGAAGCCTGTTGCAACTGGGCCGCTTCCGGCTCGTAGTGATAATCCAGGCCTGTTTCCCCGATCGCCACCGCATGCGGATGCGCCAGCTCGCCAAGCAACCAGTCAAGCGCAGGCGTCTGGTCCGGCGCAAGGTCGAGCGGATGGATGCCCACGGAACAGTCGACATCGGCGTAGCGCTCGCTCAGCGCCTTGACTGCCGAGGCGTTATCGGCGCTGACGCCGATGCACAAAAAGTGACCGACGCCGCGTCCGCGCGCTGCCTGCAGCGCAGCGTCGAGTGACCCCTGATGAGCGCTGAGATCGAGTCGGTCGAGGTGGCAATGGGAATCTACGAGCATGAGAAGCCTTACATCGTAATCAATGGAAAATCAGCGCGAGCCGGGCAACTGTGCCCACTGCGCCAGCAATGCTTCAAGCAGCAATGCGCGGTTGAGGTTGGCCTTGGCCATTACCTTCTGACGCTGCTCCAGCACCCAATTCTGGGCCTGCAGAACGCCGGCCTGGGGGCTTTTCTGCCCCAGGTACTGGACCACTTTGCGCATATCGGCAAGGCCCAGCCCTGATTCGTCCTGGGTCAGCTGATAACGCAGGATCAGGTGCGTCCATTCGAAAAACCAGTCGAACAGGCGCAGCAGGGAAATGGCGTTCCAGGCGTCGGCCAACTGGCTGGGCGATTGCTGCTGCTTGAGCAGCTTCTTCACCCCTTCGACAACCAGAGCGCGTTGATCGAGTACGTTGTCTTCATGCAGGGCCAGGGCCGCCAGTGGCGAACCACTGGCCAGCGTCAACAATACGTCGCGCTGCTCGGCGTCGCAGGCGACCAGTGCTTCGGCCAGCCATGTCTGGCTCTGTGCGACCGTGGGTTGCGGGCAGGCGATCTGCTGGCAGCGGCTCTTGATGGTCGCCAGCAAGCGGCTGGGCTGATGACTGACCAACAGCAGCACCGTATCACCGGAGGGTTCCTCCAAGCTCTTGAGCAGCGCGTTGGAGGCATTGACGTTCATGGCTTCGACAGGCTCGATGAGCACCACCTTGCGCCCGCCTTGCTGGGCCGTCTGTACCACGAACGTCACCAGTTCGCGCACCTGGTCGACCTTGATCGGCTTGTCCGCCTCTTCAGGCTCGAGAAGGAAGTGATCCGGATGGCTCCCGGCCTTGAGCAACAGGCACGACTTGCACTGCTGGCAGGCGTCGGCGCCTTGCGGTCGCTGGCACAGCAGGCGCGCCATCAGACGCTCGGCCAGGGACCTCTTGCCGATACCCCTGGGGCCGTGCAGCAAGTAGGCATGGGCATGCTGGGAACGTCCGGCCAACTGCTGCCACAGGGCAGTCTGCCATGGATAGGCCTCAACCATTACCCTGCCCCCAATGGCTGCGCACCGCACTCGACACCAGGCTGTTACGCACTCCTTCCACTCACCTACCCTTTACATTCATTCGTTATGCCAAGAAAATCGCAGCTTTGAGCCTGACTATGCCTACCATCATCGGTCTCGCCGCGATCGCCAGAAGCGGCAAGGACACCGTCGCCTGCATGCTGCTCGAGTATCCTCAAGTGGCCGCCTATGCCCTGGCCGACCCGCTGAAGCTCGGGTGCCAGGCACTGTTTGGCCTGAACGACGAGCAAGCCTGGCAAGACCCGTACAAAGAACTGCCGATCGACCTGTGGGGCACTTCTCCACGGCAGATGTTCCAGCGCGCGGGCACGGAATGGATGCGGCATGATAATCCAGACCACTGGCTGCTGCGAGCGGATCGACAGCTCAACCACCCTGCCCCCCCTTACCGCTGCGCAAGCACCGAGCAACTGGCTTCCCCGCAGGCAGCGCTGTGGCTGGCCGTGCAGGCCTTCTGGGGCCTCAGTCATGGGCAGACCTGGAGCCTGGCGGGCAGGTCCGAGCGCGATCCTTACTGGGGAAAAACGCCACACGAGATGTTCGACGTTCTGACCGCCTGCGTCGAACGTGATATACCCGACTACGCGACTAAACGCGCCCGCAACCCGGTCCATGAAGGTACCCGTCGCCTGACCGATGCCGCCGGCAAATCGGTGTTCGTCATCAAGGACATCCGCTACGAGAACGAAGCGGCATTTTGGAGGGCCCATGGCGGGGTGATCTGGCACATCGTCCGTGATGATGCGGTCAGGGTGCACGCCCACTCCTCGGAGCTCGGAATCGAGCGCGCCGAGGGCGACGTGGTCATTGAAAACAACGACTCACTGGCAACCCTGCAACGGGCGGTACAACACGCCTGGCGCCAGCAGATCGAACGTCAGGCCTGACCTGCCGCCGCTCCCCGCCGCCTGGCGTGAGACTATTGCGCCGCGTCGCTCTGCTGCGCGCGAGCCGGCTTCTCGGCGGGCTCTGGCGTGGATGCGTCGGGCCCGATCCCTGCCGGCGCGTCATCCTCTTTGTTCTGTGACGCTTCCTGAGCTGGCTCGGATGCCGGGCTTGGTACGCCTGGTGCAGCCTTGCCGCCCGGCGCTGGGCTGGAACGGTAGTCGGCGCGGCGCTTGAGCTGATACTCGCGCACCGCCGAATTGTGATCGTTCAGATCATCGGAAAACACATGACTGCCATCGCCGCGGGCAACGAAATACAGACTCGTGCCTGCCGAGGGGTTAAGGGCTGCATGAATGGCCTCCCGGCCGACCATGGCAATCGGCGTAGGCGGCAGGCCCACCATGGTGTAGGTATTGTAGGGGGTCGGTTCACGCAAGTCGGCGCGGGTGATGCGCCCGTTGTATCGCTCGCCCATCCCGTAGATGACCGTAGGATCGGTCTGCAGCATCATGCCCAGGCGCAGGCGGCGAATGAACACGCCGGCGATCTGCCCGCGCTCCTGTGGAATACCGGTTTCCTTCTCGACCAGCGACGCCATGATAAGCGCCTGGTAGGGGTCTCGATACGGTAGATCGGTCGCACGTGCCGCCCATTCCTGAGCCAGCACATCGTCGAGGCGCATGTAAGCCTGCTGCAGTAGCTCGACGTCGGTCATGCCGCGCACGAAACGGTAGGTGTCAGGGAAGAACCGGCCCTCAGGGAACACACCTGAATGACCCAGCTTGTCCATGACTTCAGCATCGCTCAAGCCATCGAGGGTGTGCTGCAACGTGTCATGTCTGGCCAGCGCAGCGCGCACCTGGCGGAAATTCCAGCCCTCCACCAAGGTGAGGGTGTACTGCACCACGTCACCACGGCGCCAGGCGTCGAACAGTTCACCCATGGTCATGCCGGGGGTCAGGCGATACTCGCCGGTGTGCAAGGGCGTGCCCGCCATATTGAAGCGCCAGTACAGACGCAACCACAGCGGGTCATCGAGCAGTCCGTCCTGCTGCATTCGGTAAAACATGCGGTTGGGCGTGGTGCCGCTCGGCACTTCGAGCATACGCTCGGCGCTGAGCTGAATTGGCTGATCGACCACGGAATGGACCTTCCAGGCCGCCCAGCCGAACGTCAGGCCCGCCAGGACCAGGGCAATCTCAAGCAGCAGGAGGAATTTACGTCTCACGAATCAGGTATCCAGTAGCGCGCGGGCAACGGCCTGCAGTGTACGGGTGAGCGGGCCTGGCGACCAGTTCAGCTCGCCACAGCCACGTACCGGCCAGATGCCGTACACGCTATTGCAAACGAACACTTCATCGGCCTTGGCCAGGTCATCGTGGGAAAGGTCGCCGATATGCACCGGAATGTGCAGCCGATCGGCCTGCTCGATCAGCGCAGCACGCATCACGCCCGCCACGCCACATCGGCTGAGGTCGGCGGTAGACAACTGACCGCTGCACACCAGAAACAGGTTGCTGTAGACGCCTTCAATGACTCTGCCATGCATATCGCGCATCAATCCTTCGGCGTGTTCGACGTCATGCCATTCGGCGCGCGCCAGCACTTGTTCGAGGCGATTGAGATGTTTGAGCCCAGCCAGGCGGGGTTGTTCCGACAGGCGCGTCTGGCAGCTGAAGAGGCGGATACCCTGTTCGGCGTTTCCTGCAGGGTACGCCGGCAACGGACCGGACTGGAGAATACGCCGCGCTGGCGAAGCGGGAGAAAACGCATAACCGCGCTGACTGTCGCCGCGGGTGAGAATGAGCTTGACCACGCCTTCGCCCAGCTCAGTGGCGTAGCGTTCGACTTCGTCGCGCAGCAGCGCCGAGTCGACCTCGAGCAGAAGACGCTCGCAGCCGTGGGCCAGGCGGGCGAGATGGCCGTCGAGCAGGCTCGGCCGGCCGCCTCGCACGGCGATGGTCTCGAACAGACCATCGCCGTAGGCCAAGCCGCGATTCTGTACATTCAGCACAGAAGCCCGGTGGCCATCCACCCAGGTATGCATCAACCCTGGAACCGGCGGAACACCAGCGATCCGTTGGTACCGCCGAAGCCGAAGGAGTTGGACAGCACGACATCGATCGGCATGCTGCGCGCCTGATGCGGCACGAAGTCCAGATCGCAACCTTCGTCAGGCTCGTCCAGGTTGATGGTCGGCGGCGCCATCTGGCTGTTGATCGCCAGAACACTGAAGATCGCCTCTACCGCACCGGCTGCGCCCAGCAGATGCCCAGTCATCGACTTGGTCGAGCTGACCGCGAGCTTGTAGGCGTGCTCGCCAAACACCTGCTTGATGGCTGCCACTTCGGCGATGTCGCCTGCTGGGGTAGAGGTGCCGTGGGCGTTGATGTAGCTGACCTGCTCGGGGGCGATGCCCGCATCGCGCAGGGCGTTGGCCATGCAGCGGGCGGCGCCTTCGCCAGTCTCGGGCGGCGAGGTCATGTGGTAGGCGTCGCCGCTCATGCCGAAGCCGACCAGCTCGGCATAGATGGTGGCGCCTCGCGCCTGGGCATGCCCGAGCTCTTCGAGAACCAGAGCCCCCGCCCCATCGGACAGGACGAAGCCATCGCGGCCCTTGTCCCAGGGACGGCTGGCTCGGGCAGGCTCATCGTTGCGTGTCGACAAGGCACGCGAGGCGCCAAAACCACCCATGCCAAGGCCGCAGGCGGCCATTTCGGCACCGCCGGCAATCATCACGTCGGCTTCACCGTAGGCGATGTTGCGTGCAGCCATGCCAATGCAATGGGTACCGGTGGTACAGGCGGTGGAAATAGCGTAATTGGGTCCCTGCAGCCCCAGATGGATCGACAGGAAACCGGAAATCATGTTGATGATCGAACCCGGCACGAAGAACGGCGAGATCCGCCGAGGCCCCTGTGCATGCAAGGTGCGGCTGGTGTCTTCGATGTTGGTCAGGCCGCCGATGCCCGAGCCCATGACCACACCGATGCGCTCGCGGTTGTCATCACTGATGTCCAAGCCGGCATTGCGTACCGCCTGGAAACCCGCCGCCAGGCCATACTGGATGAACAGATCGAGTTTGCGTGCTTCCTTCGCCGACAGGTACTGCTCGACTTCAAAACCTTTCACCGAGCCGCCAAAGCGGGTGGAGTAGGCGGTCAAGTCGGTATGTTCGATCGGACCGATACCGCTGCGTCCAGCCAGAATACCCTGCCAAGTGCTAGGTACGTCAGTACCCAGGGGCGACAGCATCCCCATACCGGTGACCACGACGCGTCTACGCGACACAGTACTCTCCTTTTCAAATGACTACGGCTCTTGCAAAGAAAAAACCGCACGCCAGTGACGGCAGTGCGGTTTTTCCCGACAAGAAGCGTCGACTACTTGCGTCTTAAGCCTTGTGGTTATTGACGTAGTCGATTGCAGCTTGAACGGTAGTGATCTTCTCGGCTTCTTCGTCCGGAATCTCGGTTTCGAATTCCTCTTCCAGAGCCATCACCAGCTCAACGGTGTCAAGCGAATCGGCACCCAGGTCATCGACGAAGGACTTATCGTTGGTCACATCCTCTTCTTTGACGCCCAGTTGCTCGGCGACGATTTTCTTGACGCGTTCTTCGATGGTGCTCATACCTAGTTTTCACTCCTAATGGACATATGTCAGGCAGCTGACCGGTGGGTAATTTTATAGAAAGACGCCCGCTTTTCAAGCGTAAAGCGTTTTCAGGTGAATCACCGCTCAGTTACCTGGAATCTGGTTGCAGCTTTATAAGGGATTTTAGGCTCGCAGTATGACTGTTTTTTGAAGCAGTCCGTCACATTTGCCAGCAGGTTACATGTACATACCGCCGTTCACCGGAATGGTCGCACCGGTGACGTAGGCTGCGCCTTCAGAGGCGAGGAACCCCACCACCTTGGCGATTTCGTCAGCCTGACCCAGACGTCCCAAAGGAATCTGCGACTGCAGACTCTCACGTTGCGCCTCGGGCAGCTCACGGGTCATGTCGGTATCGATGAAGCCCGGCGCTACCGAATTGACCGTGATACTACGCGAACCGACTTCACGCGCCAGGGCACGGCTGAAGCCTTCAAGGCCCGCCTTGGCAGAGGCGTAGTTGACCTGGCCGACGTTGCCCATTGCACCGACGACCGAGCCGATGCTGATGATACGGCCCCAGCGGGCCTTGGTCATGCCGCGCAGAACGCCCTTGGACAGACGGTACAGGCTGTTGAGGTTGGTATCGATCACATCGAACCACTCGTCGTCTTTCATCCGCAACATGAGGTTGTCGCGGGTGATGCCGGCGTTGTTGACCAGAATGGTCGGGGCGCCAAACTGCTCGCCAATGGCTGCCAGAACGGCCGTGACCGACTCGTCGCTGGTGACATTGAGGGCCATGCCAGTACCGCTGATGCCGTGCTCCTTGAGGGTTTCGGCGATACGCTGCGCGCCAGAGTCGGAGGTGGCGGTACCGATGACGGTCGCGCCTTGGCGGCCCAGCTCAAGCGCGATGGCCTGGCCAATACCACGGCTGGCGCCGGTGACGAGTGCAACTTTACCTTGCAGGCTCATGCAAGTTTCTCCTAAATCAGGCCAGTGCCGCGCGGGTTGCGGCAACGGCGTCAGGGGTGTTGAGGTTGTAGGTGGTCACGCCGTCGGCGCAGCGCTTGTTCAGGCCGGCCAAAACCTTGCCCGGCCCACACTCCACCAGGTTCGCCGCACCTTGTGCGGCCAGCGCCTGGACGCATTCGACCCAGCGAACCGGCTGGTATAGCTGGGCCAGCAGGTCTTGCTTGAGCGCCTCCAGATCGGTTGCAACACCAGCGCTGACATTCTGCACGACAGGAATGGCCGGAGCCTTCCAGTCGATGCCCTGCACGGCTTCTGCGAAGCGTTCGGCAGCAGGCTTCATCAGTGCACAGTGGGACGGCACGCTGACCGCCAGGGGCATGGCGCGCTTGGCACCGGCAGCCTTGCACAACTCGGTGGCGCGATCGACAGCCGCCTTGTCACCGGCAATGACCACCTGCCCCGGCGAGTTGAAGTTGACCGCACTGACGATCTGACCTTGAGCCGCTTCGGCGCAGATTTCCACGACTTTGGCGTCATCGAGCCCAAGAATTGCCGCCATGCCGCCCTGTCCGGCAGGCACGGCATCCTGCATCAACTGCCCGCGCCGCTCGACCAGGCGCACGGCCTCGGCGAGCGTCAGGCTGCCCGCGGCCACCAGCGCACTGTACTCACCCAGGCTGTGGCCTGCGACGAAGGCAGGACGAGCCCCGCCCTGCGCCAGCCATAGACGCCAGAGCGCGATCGAAGCAGTGAGAATCGCCGGTTGCGTCTTGTCGGTCTGGTTGAGCTGCTCGAGCGGACCTTCCTGGACCAACGCCCAGAGATCATACCCCAGGGCAGCCGACGCCTCCTTGAACGTTTCAATGATGAGCGGCTGCTCGGCGCCCAGCTCGGCGAGCATGCCTAGCGACTGGGAGCCTTGCCCGGGAAAGACGAATGCGAGGGATGCAGACATGGAACAAGCCCTTATGATCGTGTCATCGATGAGGTGCGCCGGAACCTGGCCCGACGCGCAGTCTGAAAACTTGGATGAAAACCCCGACCCACCGGTCACATTCAACCGCCCGGGGGTTCCGGAGAACGCGGCAGTAGATCCTCGAGCTGACCACGCAGGCGCTCAGGCACGTTATGCCGGATTTCGCTGAGCGCGCGCTCAATGGCACTCTGAAACCCTTGCATGCCCGCCGAACCATGGCTCTTGATGACGATGCCCTGAAGCCCGAGAAAGCTGGCGCCGTTGTGTCGTGCAGGTGCCAGTTCGGCGCGCAGACGCCTGAGCAGGGGCAATGCCAGCACGCCAGCAAGGCGGGCCAGCAACCCCGAACGGAACAATGCCTGCAGACGCTCGCCGATCATGCTGGCCAGACCTTCGCTCGACTTGAGCACGGCATTGCCGACGAAGCCGTCGCACACCACTACGTCAGCCTCGCTTCGGTACAAGCCATCGCCTTCGACGAAACCGACGTAGTTCAACCCTCGCGCCTCGCTCAGCAGCGATGCGGCCTGCCTGACCTGCTGATTACCCTTGATTTGCTCGGTACCGACATTGAGCAGTGCGATTCTTGGCCGAGCGATGCCCAGCGTCTGAGCGGCGACCGCGCCCATGACGGCGAACTGGTACAGCTGTTCGGCCGTGCAATCGACATTGGCACCAAGGTCGAGCAGCTGACAGAAACCGCAGTGGGTCGGAATAGCCGCCACCATGGCCGGCCGGTCGATGCCCGGCAGGGTCTTGAGCACGAATCGCGACAACGCCATCAGCGCGCCGGTATTGCCGCCACTGACGCAGGCCTGGGCCTTGCCGTCACGGACCAGCTCCAGCGCCACGCGCATGGAGGAATCGGGCTTGCTGCGCAACGCCTGCGCAGGTCGCTCGTCCATACCGATCGCTTCGCTGGCTGCAGCGATGGACAGCCGTGTGCGCTCGACAGCAGAGAGGCCGCTGACAAGTTCTTCGAGAAGTGAGGGTTGTCCAACAAGAATGAGGTGAAGCGAGGGAGTAGCTTTAAGACAGGCGATGCTGGCCTGAACAATGAGACGGGGACCGAAGTCCCCACCCATCGTATCGATCGCGATGATCTGAGCGGACAAGGATTACTCGTCAGCGCCCTTGTCGACCACTTTGCGGCCACGGTATACGCCTTCTGGCGAAACGTGGTGACGCAGGTGAACTTCACCAGTGCTCTTCTCTACCGACAGCGCGTTTTCCGACAGGGCGTCGTGCGAACGGCGCATGTCACGGGCAGAGCGGGATTTTTTGTTCTGCTGAACAGCCATAATTGATTAACTCCTAAACGTTTGGGTCACGCTTTAACTGCGCCAAAACACTGAACGGGTTGGACCGCGATACCTCGTCCTTGCTCGGCTCGGGCTCATCTGCGCCCGCCGGCTGCTGGCATTCTTCCGGATGATGAGCAGGCACGATAGGCAGAGCGAGCAATAGCTCTTCTTCGATCAGCGCCTGCAGATCCAAAGGATCTTCGCCCAGTTCCAGCACGTCATAGCCTTTCGGCAACGACTGGGTATTCGCACCCTCCTTCACCACGGCGTAGGTACATTCGCTGTGGATCGGCAGGGTGACCAGCTCAAGACAACGCTGGCAAACCATCTTGACCTCGACGTCCAGCTCCGTGTGGATGACCACGGCGTGCTGTTCATCTCGTTCAAAATCGAACTTCGCCTGCACCGTACCGACATTATCGGAAAGCGGGTCGCAGAGTCTTTCCAAATCAGCGAGCTGCAGCGAACCCTGGAGGGTTACGCCACGGTCGGCCAATTTGCGCGGGTCAACGTGAGGTGGAATCGGGTCATTCAACATAGGCGCAGCATTCTAGGGATGCACCCTGCCCCTGTCAAAGGAAATTAGGCGCCGTTACGTATGTTAAGGTTGCGCCGAACTGCCCGGAGTCCATGATGCTTCCTTTATTACTCGCCTCCAGCTCGCCCTACCGTCGCGAACTGCTGCAACGCCTGCGGCTGCCGTTCGCCTGGAGCAGTCCCGATATCGACGAAAAACGCCTTGAGCACGAGCCGCCAGAGGCGCTGGTCAAGCGCCTGGCCCAAGCGAAAGCCCAGGCGCTGGCAACTGCCCACCCCGAACATCTGATCATCGGTTCCGACCAAGTGGCGGTACTGGATGAACAGGTGCTGGGCAAACCCCATACGCCCGAACGCGCCTGCGAACAACTGCTGGCCGCAAGCGGCAAATCGGTGACCTTCCTCACCGGACTGGCACTGCTCAACACCCACACAGGACAGTGCCAGGTCGACTGCGTGCCGTTTACCGTCAACTTCAGGGCTCTGGATCGAGCCTGCATCGAACGCTACATCCAGGCAGAGCGACCGCTGGACTGCGCAGGCAGCTTCAAGGCCGAAGGCCTGGGCATCAGCCTGTTCCAGAGCACCTCCGGCAGCGACGCCACCAGCCTTATCGGCCTGCCGCTCATCCGCCTGGTGGACATGCTGCTGCACGAACACGTGAGCGTGCCCTGAATGCACAGCGGGGCGAGCCGATCACTCGGCTCGCCCCGCTTCGCCTGAGCGGCGGACTCAGCGCAGCGCGGGCCCCTGCAAGCCCATCCACAACGCCAGGCGCTCGGCCATGCTGGCACCGATGCGCTTGGAAAAGCGATCGAACGGCGATTCCTGCACCGTGAAGTCGACCAGGTTCTTTTCCCCGACGACGTCACGCGCCACATAGCTGGCACTGCCCAAACCATCGACCAGACCCAGCGCCTTGGCCTGCTCGCCCGACCACACAAGACCACTGAACAGTTCGGGGTGCTCTTTGTCTTTCAAGCGCTCGCCCCGGCCCTGCTTGACCATGGCGATGAACTGCTGATGGGTGGTGTTGAGCACGCCCTGCCAGAAGGCCGTCTCGTCCGGCTTCTGCGGCGAGAACGGATCGAGGAAGGTCTTGTGCTCGCCCGCGGTATACAGACGCCGCTCGACACCCAGTTTTTCCATCGCGCCAACGAAGCCGTAACCCGCCGCGGTCACGCCAATCGAGCCCACCAGACTGGCTTTGTCGGCATAGATTTCATCGGCCGCACTGGCAATGTAGTAAGCCCCGGACGCCCCCAGGTCGGCGATCACTGCATACAGTTTGATGTCTGGGTATTCGCCACGCAGGCGACGAATTTCGTCATAGACATAACCAGACTGCACCGGACTGCCGCCCGGACTGTTGATACGCAGTACCACCGCCTTGGTTTTCGGATCCTTGAACGCTTCGCGCAGGCTCTTGACCAGATTGTCGGCACTGGCCGACTCCTGATCGGCAATCACCCCGCGCAGCTCCACCAGCGCCGTGTGATTGGTGCTGCGCGCCGCGGAGGTGTCCATGTCCATCAGGGGCGAGAACAGCAACAGCAGGCCGAACAGGTACACGAAGGTCAGCAGCTTGAAGAAAATCCCCCAGCGCCGAGCGCGGCGCTGCTCCTGAACGCCTGCCAGCAGGGTTTTCTCCAGCAGCTTCCAGCTCTTGCGGTCTTCTTCATCTTCCCTTTTGGGAGCGTCCCATTGTTCCGCCATGCTCACCTACCTTGGAGTGGAACCGGCGCACGACCAGCCAGCCAGTCGCGCAATTGAGAAAAATGACTGATGCATACCTGCGGACCGAACTGCGCCAGCGCCTGGAGCGACATGGCGCCATAGCCCACCGCTACCGAATGCATGCCGGCATTGCTGGCCATCTGCAGGTCGAACGCCGAGTCGCCGACCATCAGCGCCTGGCCGGGCGACATGCCGCAATGGGCGAGAATTTCCTCGAGCATCAGCGGATGCGGTTTGCCACGGGTTTCGTCGGCAGCGCGAGTGATGTCGAAATAATGCTCCCAGCCATTGGCCTTGAGCACCCTGTCGAGACCGCGACGAGCCTTGCCGGTGGCAACCGCCATACGGTAGCCCTGTGCACGAAAAGCCTCAAGCGACTCCACTACCCCGTCGAACAGCGGCGAGGGTTGGCGATCGAGCTCGACGTAGACCTGGGCATAGTGCTGACGGAAGGCGTCGACCGCTGCAGCATCCAGATGCGGATACAGCGTGGCGATGGCCTCGCTCAAGGCAAGGCCGATAATGCCTTTGACGGCCTCATCGGCACTGCGCGGCTGGCCAGCGCGGTCAGCCGCCTCAGCCATGGCCTGGACGATGCGGCCTATGGAATCGGCCAGGGTGCCATCCCAATCGAAGATGAGCAGCTCGTAATCACGTCGCACTCAATCGCTCCACCGTGGCAGCCCAGACCTCATCCACCGGTGCTTCCAGCTTCAGTTCGCCGCCATCAGGCAACGGCACCGTCAGCGCATAGGCATGCAGAAACAGGCGCTTGCCGCCCAGATCGCGGATTTCTCGCGAGAAATCTTCATCGCCGTACTTGCTGTCACCGGCGATCATGTGCCCGGCGTGCAGTGCATGCACACGAATCTGATGGGTCCGCCCGGTGATCGGTCGCGCCTCGACGATAGTGGCGAATTCACCAAAGCGGCGCAGCACGCGGAACAGCGTCAGTGCCTCCTTGCCTTCGTCATTGACCTCGACCATGCGCTCACCCGAGCGCAGGTTGCTCTTGAGCAACGGCGCATTGATCTGTTTCTTCGAGGTTGGCCAGTGGCCGCGCACCAGGGCCATATAGCGCTTGTCGACGCCATCGCCGCGCAACGCCGCGTGCAGATGACGGAGCATGCTGCGTTTCTTGGCGATCATCAGCAGCCCCGAAGTGTCACGGTCAAGGCGATGCACCAGCTCCAGCTCCTTGGCATCGGGACGCAACTGACGCAGCGCCTCGATGACCCCGAAGCTCAGGCCACTGCCGCCATGCACGGCGATACCCGCAGGCTTGTTCATGACGATCAGCGCCTTGTCCTCATGCACGATCGCCGCTTCCAGCCGCTGCAACAGGCCTTGCGCCACGGGTGCCGGCGCATCGCGCTCGGGCAGGCGTACCGGAGGCACGCGAACGATGTCACCGGCCTGCAGCTTGTACTCGGGCTTGATGCGCCCCTTGTTGACGCGCACTTCACCTTTGCGCAGGATGCGATACACCAGCGTCTTGGGCACGCCCTTCAATGCAGTGATGAGGAAATTGTCGATGCGCTGGCCGGCAAGCTCCGGCGGAACTTCAATCAGCTGGACGCCGGAAGTCGGGGGGGTATTGGTTGTCATGCCGCGATGATAACAATTTTTGATGCAATTGAAGCACTTAATCATTGCTGCTATAGTCGCGAACGCCGCCAAAAGCGGTAGGTCAGCGGCATATGGCTCGATGCAAGCCCCTGACTTTACGCAATTCTCGAGGACGCGAGGCCGTCCTACGGGGTGTTCGCCAGCTACATGAACTGCCTGGAATCGCCGCCAGCGCTGAGTAGAGAAGCCCGAAAATAACGACAAGCGTGGTGTCATGCCTGCTTCCCGATTTTTTTCGACCTATCCCCTCTGCCCGCCGCGTCGCCTTCCTGCAACGCCCGGCGAGCGCTTCGGAAATACCTGCCTTGGACATGAAATGGCGTCAGCTCTCGAACCGGAGCTGGCGAAAAATGCAACCCGTTGCGGATTCAGCGCGCGGCAGCACCCGAACTTTCAGGGATACGTGCAGGGTGGAGATGCATAGCCGCCGGACTGTGTAGCAGATGCCCAGGGTTTGTACGGAAAGTCGTCGAGCGACGATCAGGCAAGGCGAAAACAGGCGAGGAAGCGGAGTTTGCTGATTGCAAATGAGCATTCCGAGCCTGTTTTCAACGCAGCATGATCGTCGCGCAGGCACTTTTCTTCCAAAGCCTACTGGCGTCCACGGCCGACGGTTGATTCCTCCTCCTGACTGAGTGCACAGGGTTTGTTCGAGACGTCGCCCAGCAACGATCCGGCGAGTTGGAACCAGGCAACACAACGCGAATTCGCAGGCCTGCCCTGTGTTTCGGGCCTGGCTTCGACGGAGCCTGATCGACACGCGAGCACTTATCGCCCACGCCCCGGCCTGTAGGGTTGAACCCAGGCCAAGTGGCACCACAGCAATCAGGACGCGTCGTCGCGATCACGGCAGGCTGGGCAACCGGCTGGTGCCGAATATCGCTGGACACGGGGGTAGCTCGCTACCCTTGTCGCACCTTGGCACCGACCATGGAAAGTCGTGTGTGCCGAACGCCGTTTCCGGCAGCCCGGAAACCGACGGTACAACATGAAAAGAATGCTGATCAACGCAACTCAACCCGAAGAGTTGCGTGTAGCTCTGGTAGATGGCCAGCGTCTCTACGACCTGGACATCGAGTCCGGCGCCCGCGAGCAGAAAAAGGCCAATATCTACAAAGGCCGTATCACCCGCATCGAGCCCAGCCTCGAAGCCGCCTTCGTCGACTTCGGCTCGGAACGCCACGGCTTCCTGCCCCTCAAGGAAATTTCCCGCGAGTACTTCAAGAAGACCCCCGAAGGCCGCGTCAACATCAAGGAAGTCCTGAGCGAAGGCCAGGAAGTCATCGTTCAGGTCGAGAAAGAAGAACGTGGCAACAAGGGTGCCGCCCTGACCACCTTCATCAGCCTGGCCGGTCGTTACCTGGTGCTGATGCCCAACAACCCACGTGCCGGCGGCATCTCCCGCCGTATCGAAGGCGAAGAGCGCAACGAGCTGCGTGAGGCCCTCAACGGCCTGACCGTTCCCGCCGACATGGGTCTGATCGTGCGCACTGCAGGCCTGGGCCGCAGCAGCGAAGAAATGCAGTGGGACCTCGACTACCTGCTGCAGCTGTGGACCGCCATCAAGGAAGCCTCCCTCGACCGCAACGCGCCGTTCCTGATCTATCAGGAAAGCAACGTGATCATCCGCGCGATCCGTGACTACCTGCGTCAGGACATTGGCGAAGTGCTGATCGACAGCATCGAGGCCCAGGAAGAAGCCCTGACCTTCATCCGTCAGGTCATGCCACAGTACGCCAGCAAGGTGAAGCTGTACGAAGACAGCGTACCGCTGTTCAACCGCTTCCAGATCGAAAGCCAGATCGAGACCGCCTTCCAGCGCGTGGTCGAACTCCCCTCCGGCGGCTCCATCGTCATCGACCCGACCGAAGCCCTGGTGTCCATCGACATCAACTCGGCACGGGCCACCAAAGGCAGCGACATCGAAGAAACCGCGCTGCAGACCAACCTGGAAGCAGCCGAAGAGATCGCCCGTCAGTTGCGCCTGCGTGACATCGGCGGCCTGATCGTCATCGACTTCATCGACATGAGCCCGGCGAAGAATCAACGCGCTGTGGAAGAGCGTGTCCGTGAGGCCCTTGAAGCCGACCGTGCTCGCGTTCAGGTCGGACGCATCTCGCGCTTCGGCCTGCTGGAAATGTCCCGTCAGCGCCTGCGCCCTTCGCTGGGCGAAAGCAGCGGCATCGTCTGCCCACGCTGCTCGGGCACCGGCATCATCCGTGACGTCGAGTCGCTGTCGCTGGCCATTCTGCGCCTGATCGAAGAAGAAGCCCTGAAAGACCGCACCGCCGAAGTACGCGCCCAGGTGCCGATTCCGGTCGCAGCTTTCCTGCTCAACGAAAAGCGCAACTCGATCACCAAGATCGAACTGCGCACCCGAGCCCGCATCATCATCCTGCCGAACGATCACCTGGAAACGCCGCACTTCGAAGTCCAGCGCCTGCGCGATGACAACCCGGAAGTGCTGAGCAACCAGTCCAGTTACGAGATCGCCACCAGCGAGACCGAAGAAGTTCAGCCGCAAGCCGCCACGCGCACCCTGGTGCGGCAGGAAGCTGCGGTCAAGACCGCTCCGCCACGTACCAGTGCGCCGGTACCGAGCACTCCGGAAGAACAGCCAGCCGCCCCCGCCCCTGTGGCCCACGTGGCGCCAGAGCCAAGCCTGTTCAAAGGCCTGGTGAAGTCGCTGGTCAGCCTGTTCGCCGCCAAGGAAGAACCTGCGCCGGCACCGGTCGCCAGCCCGGAAAAACCGGCCACCAACGAGCGTGCACAGCGTAACGAAGAACGTCGCAACGGCCGTCAACAGAGCCGCAATCGCGGCAACCGCCGCGACGAAGAGCGCAAGCCGCGTGAAGAGCGCAGCGAGCGACCCGCCCGTGAAGAGCGCCAGCCACGTGAAGAGCGCGCATCCCGCGAAGAACGTGCACCACGTGAAGAACGCGCACCGCGTGAAGAGCGTGCAGCCCGCCAACCCCGCGAAGATCGCCGTGGCAACCGTGAAGATCGCCCCGTGCGCGAACTGCGCGAGCCACTGGACGCCGCACCTGCCGCCGCAGCCAGCCGCGAAGAGCGTGCGCCACGTGAAGAACGTGCACCTCGCGAAGAGCGTGCACCGCGTAACGAGCGCGCCCCGCGCGAAGAACGCACCCCGCGCGAAGGTCGTGAAGAACGCACTCCTCGCGAAGAGCGTGCACCGCGTGAAGGCCGTGCCAGCCGCGAAGAACGCGCACCTCGCGAAGAGCGTGCACCTCAGGAAGCCGTCGTCGCCGTGAGCGAAGTCGTGCCAACTGAAGTGTTGTCGACTGAAGTCGTACAAAACGACGCTGCCCAGGTCGAAGTAGCAGCCGTCACCGAAGCGCCTGCCAAGCAGGAAGAGCGTGCGCCTCGCGAAGAGCGTCAGCAACGTGCCCAGCGTGAAGAGCGTCAGCCGCGCGCTGTCGAGCAGGCTGCCGAGGCCAGTGACGAGCAAGCCTCTACCGAGGCCGCTGATGAGTCCCAGGCCGATCAGGACAACGGTGACGACGAGCGTCCGCGCCGTCGCTCCCGTGGGCAGCGTCGCCGCAGCAACCGCCGTGAGCGTCAGCGCAATGCCAATGGCGAGCTGATCGAAGGCGAAGAGGAAGGCGAAACCCAAGCAGCAGCCTCTTCCGAGCAGCCGGCGCAGCAGCACCAGGCCTCGCCGCTGGGCGCCGAACTGGCTGCCGGCCTGGCGGTCACCGCGGCGGTCGCCAGCAGCCAGGTCAGCGCCGACGCCGAAGCCCAGGCGCAACAGCAAGCCGAGCGCGCTACCGAAACCGTCGAGCAGACCGTCGAAGCGCCCCAGGCTGGAGAAGCATCCCAACAGGCTGAAGCCGCGTCCATCGCCCCTGTGGTCGAGCAAGTGCAGCACGAGCCGGCAGCCGAGGTTGTCGCCGATGCCGTTCCGGTGGTCGAGCATGCGCCGCAACGCACCCGCGAAGCGGTAGAAGCAGCTCCGGCAGCCGAAGGCGGTGAGATCGAGCCAGCGGTCGCGGCAGAACAGCCAGTCCCAGCTACCGAGGCAGTCGAGGCAGTTCAGGCCCAGGCAGTGAGCGAGCCAGCACCTGCAGTGGCCGCTGAGCAAGCGGTAGCGGCACGCGAGTCGGCGGTCGCAGTCCCTGCCGAGGCAGTCACTGAAAGTGCCGAGCAAGCGCCCGCCGCCGTTGAGTCGGTGGTCGAGCAGGCACCTGCCGCCGAGCCTGCCACAGTGATGCTGTCCAATGGCCGTGCGCCGAACGACCCACGTGAAGTGCGTCGCCGCAAGCGCGAGGCGGAAGCCGCTGCAGCTGCTGCCGCTGCTCAGGCTCAGGCTGACCAATCGATCGATGCAGACAAACCGCATCACGGTTGATCTGACCGCCTGAACAAAAAGCCCCGCCAGTGCGAACTGGCGGGGCTTTTTGTTGGGCGCTGTCCCGTCCTGAATAAGGTTTACACCTCCCATCCCGAATTTCCGGAGAGTCAGATGGAGCAAGGTGTAAAGCGCACACAACGTGATTACTCACTGTCTTTTAAATTGACGGTGGTTGATCAGATTGAAAAAGGCGAACTGACCTACAAGCAGGCCCAGGTGCGGTACGGCATCCAGGGGCGGTCGACGGTTCTGGTATGGTTGCGTAAGCATGGTCGGCAGGATTGGAGCCAAGGGGCGTCGATCCGGGCCGAGAGGAGCTGCGCGATGTCTGACCCCAAAACGCTCACTCCAGAGCAGCGGATCAAAGAGCTTGAGCAGCAGCTTGAGCTGATGAGCCAAAAGGCCTAGTTCTTTGAAACGGTCGTTGATGTGCTGAAGAATGACTATGGTGTCTCGGTCGTAAAAAAGCGATCCGGCAAGTCCTATCGCAAGGTCAAGTCGCAGGACTGAGCATTGCCAGGGCTTGTCAGTTTCTAGGCATTAGTCGACAGGCCTACTACAAGCGCAACCGAGCTGCTGATGGCAAAGAGCGCCAGGCAGATCAGGTGGTTGAGTTCGTTCAGCACATCCGAATGCGCCAGCCTCGGCTGGGTACACGCAAGCTGCACTATCTGCTGCATTGCCAGCCTGACAAACGATTCCAGGTTGGCCGAGATAGGCTGTTCCAGGTCTTGCGAGAGCGCCGTTTGCTGGTGATGCCCAAACGGGCATTCCACAAGACAACACAGAGCCTTCATCGCTTCTATCGCCACCCCAACTTACTCAAGCCCGGTCCAAGCCAAGTCGTTCCGACAAGGCCGGAGCACGTCTGGGTTGCTGACATTACGTATCTGCCCGCACGTAACGGCCCGATGTACCTGAGCCTGGTAACGGATGCGTACTCCAGGAAAATTGTTGGTCATCACGTCCACGAAACTCTGCATGCCGAGTCAGTGGCGCAAGCCTTTAAGCTGGCGTTACGAAAGCGACGTCGTCGCCAGGGGTTAGTCCATCATTCGGATCGAGGCATCCAATATTGCTCGGCGCTGTACCAGTCACTGCACCAGCAGCACGATGTTCAGTGCTCCATGACTGATGGGTATGACTGCTACCAGAACGCGCTGGCCGAGCGAATCAACGGAATCCTCAAAATGGAGCTGCTGGTGAGCAGCCCTGAAGATCTTGAGCAGGCGAGGCAGATGGTTGATGAGGCAGTGCAGATCTACAACACAGAACGGCCCCATATGGCCCTGAAAAACAAAACGCCCGATGCGGTGCATCGAGCGTTTGAGGCCTGTCGGCCTACCTGAATAGGTGTAAACCTATTTCAGGACTAGACACGCTGTCCAATGGCCGCTCGACCCAGACCAGGGTGTCAGTAGAGATTCGGCTCCATCTCCAACTCGACGCCAAAGCGAGCACGGATATCGGCCTGAATCTTGCGGGCCAGGGCATGCAACTGGGCACCTGTAGCGTGACCATGGTTGACCAGCACCAAGGCCTGCTGCTGGTGAACACCGGCATCGCCCTCGCGATAGCCTTTCCAGCCTGCCTGCTCGATCAGCCAACCAGCGGCGAGCTTGACCTCTGCAGGGCCCTGCGGATAGGCCACCAGACCTGGATAAGCGACGCGCAAGCGCTCGGCGCACTCGGCGGACACCACAGGGTTCTTGAAGAAGCTGCCAGCGTTGCCCAGCACTGCCGGATCAGGCAGCTTCTCGCGGCGGATGCTGCAGATGGCGTCGCTGATGGCCTGGGCCGTCGGCTGTTGGATACCGCGCTCAAGCAGCCGCTGGCGCACTGGCCCGTAGTCGAGGTGCGGATCGAGCGTACGGCTCAGCGCGAAGCGCACCCGCAGAATCAACCAGCGACCGGGACTGGCCTTGAACACACTGTCACGGTAGGCGAAGGCGCACTCTTCAAGGCTGAACTCGCGCACCTCTCCAGTCTGTCGATCAAGCGCGCTAAGTCCGGCGAACACATCCTTTATTTCCACCCCATAGGCGCCGATGTTCTGCATCGGTGCGGCGCCGACGGTGCCGGGTATCAGGCTGAGGTTCTCAAGGCCGCACAGGCCTTGGGCGATGCTCCACAGCACGAAAGGATGCCAAGGCTCTCCCGCCTCGGCTTCGACCACCACGCGCTGATCGACATCACCCAGCACACGCCGGCCGCGGCTGGCGATTTGCAGGACCAGCGCATCGACATCACGGGTCAGCAACAGGTTGCTGCCGCCGCCCAGCACCAGCACCGGCAGGTCGCGCTGCGCTGCTGCCGCCAGGGCCTGGCGAATGCCATCGTCGCTACTGGCGCGCACCAGATAGCGTGCGGCGACATCGATGCCAAAGGTGTTGAGCGCCTTGAGCGACGCTTGCTCCTGCCAGGCCGCAGTCATGACCGCCCCTTGATTTCGTCGAGCAGGCTCGCGCAGGCCGCCTCGATCAGATCGAGAACCTGCTCGAAGCCGTCAGCGCCGCCATAGTACGGATCAGGAACGTCCTCGACTGCGACGCCATAGCGGCGCAGGAACAGATCGAGCTCAGCGCTGGCGTTGGCCGGTCGCAAGGCTTGCAGATCACGCAGGTTGCTCGAATCCATCGCCAGGATCAGATCGTACTCGGCGAAATCCTCTGCCTTGACCTGCTGCGCGCGCTGGCGCGACAGGTCGTAGCCACGGGCCAGCGCGGCGCGACTGGTGCGACTGTCAGGCGCGTTGCCGACATGCCAGTCGCCGGTGCCGGCCGAGGCCACCTCGACCCGCCTGGCCAACCCCGCGCGCTCCAGCTGCTGGCGCATGACGCCTTCGGCGGTGGGCGAACGGCAGATGTTGCCCAGGCAGACGAACAGAATGCGCATCAGTGCTCCAGCAGGCGCCGAACGCGCTCGAGGTCTTCCTGGGTATCGACGCCCACCGCCGGCGCTTCCAAGGCATCGGCCACGTGGATGCGCACGCCATGCCACAAGGCGCGCAGTTGCTCCAGGGATTCGGCCTGCTCCAACCAGCATGGCCCCCAGGTCACGAAGTCCTGCAAGAAGCCCACACGATAGGCGTACATGCCGATGTGGCGGCGATACGGCACACCTTCGGGCAGATGCTCGCGGTCTTTGGCGAACGCATCACGCGCCCAGGGCAGCGGCGCACGGCTGAAGCTCAGCGCCAGGCCGTTCTTGTCGCTGACGACTTTGACCGCATTGGGATTGAACACGCTATGCGGCTCATCGATGGCTTCAGCCAGGGTGGCGATACCCGCTTCCGGGTGGGCGGCCAGGTTGGTCGCCACCTGATCGATGATCACCGGCGGAATCAGCGGCTCGTCGCCTTGCACGTTGACCACGATGGCGTCATCTGCCAGGCCCAGCAGTGCGGCCACTTCGGCCAGGCGATCGGTGCCTGACTCGTGATCGACGCGGGTCATCACGGCCTCGGCGCCAAACGCCAGGCAGGCATCGAGGATGCCCTGATCGTCGGTGGCGATCACCACGCGTGCCGCCGCGCTTTTGCGCGCCTGTTCCCAGACGTGCTGAACCATGGGCTTGCCGGCGATCAGCAGCAGCGGCTTGCCTGGCAGGCGGGTGGAACGCAGGCGAGCAGGAATGACGACAGTGAAATCAAGGCTCATTTGTCCAGGCGCTCCTCGTCGGTCAGGGTGCGTGCTTCGCTTTCCAGCATCACCGGAATGCCGTCGCGAATCGGGTAGGCGAGGCCCGCGCTCTTGCTGATCAGCTCGGTCTTGTCGGTGCTGAGCTTGAGGGGGCTCTTGGTGATCGGGCAAGCCAGAATGTCGAGCAGTTTGGTGTCCATGAAAGGGTCCTGGGAGGCGTTGGCCGGAAAAGAAAAAGGATTCACAGCAGGCGTTGCAATTGGTCATCGAACCAGGCGGTGAAGGCCGCACTGGGCTGCGCCTCGACCGCCAGATACCACCAGTCATCGGCGGCGAAGGCCTGGCATTTGACCGCATCCTTTTCGGTCATGACCAACGGCAGCGAGGGGCTGAAACTGAGCGCCTCGCGGCTGAACTGGGCATGATCGGCGAAAGGATGCGGCAGTGGCTGCCAGTCTAGCGCCTGCAAGGTATTGAAGAAACGCTGAGGATTGCCGATACCCGCCACGGCGTGCAGCGCCTGGCCAGGTGGAAAATGATCGAGCGCCCGGCGCTCACCGCTGCGCAGGTTGACCAGGGCGCTGGGCATGAGCTGGAAGGCGAAACCGGTCGCAGAGTCCGTGCTGGCGCCGTTGCACAGTACGGCATCGACTTCGGCCAGACGCTCGGCTGGTTCACGCAGAGGTCCGGCCGGCAGACAACGGCCGTTGCCCAGGCCCCGCGCGGCATCGATCAGCACCAGCTCCAGGTCCCGCGCCAGGCGGTAGTGCTGCAGGCCGTCGTCGCAGAGGATCAGGTCGAGCGGTTGCGCAGCGAGCAACGCCTGCACGGCCCTGGAGCGGTCGGGGTCGATCACCAGTGGCGCGCCGGTGCGACGCACGATCAGCAATGGCTCGTCGCCCGCCTGCTCGGCACCCTGCCCGGCCTCCACCCGCCAAGGCAGGGACGGCGGCTTGGCGCCATAGCCGCGGCTGACCACACCCACGCGCAAGCCGCGCCGGCGGCAGTGTTCGATCAGCCAGAGAATCATCGGCGTCTTGCCCGTGCCGCCGACGGTGATATTGCCGACCACGATCACTGGCACCGGGGCACGGTAACCAGGCCGCGCGCCGGACACGAAGGCGTCACGCCTGGCGTTGACCACACGGCGATACAACGCCTCGAGCGGCCGCAGCAGCGCAAGGGCCGGATGCCCGGCGTACCAGGCGTGCAAAATGCGGTCGGAGAAGGCCATCAAGGCGCCTCCTGCGCCGCCTCGACCGTGGTCATGCGCAGCTGGCTGAAGCCCAGCTTGCCGGCTGCGTCCATCGCAGTCACCACGGCCTGATGCGGGGTCTTGCCGTCAGCACTGATCAGCAGCGGCAACGTGTTATCACCGCCAGAGGCACGCTGCACGGCCTCGGTCAGGGTGGCAAGATCGCTCTTGGGCAGCAGGTTGTTGTTGACCGAATACACACCCTCGGCGCTGATGGTGATTTCCACCAGACGCTCCTGCCCCGCCGGCGCCGCAGTGGCGCTTACCGACTCGGGCAATTCGACACGCAGCTGGTTCTCGCGGGTGAACGTGGTGGTGACGACGAAGAACAGCAGCAGCACGAAGACCACGTCGATCAGCGAGGCCAGGTTGATGTCGACATTCTCGCGCTGGCGATTGCGCCGGAACTTCACGCTTTGGCTCCGCTGATTTCCACTTCGCGATCACCCTGCAGCACTTCCACCAGCTTGATCGCTTCCTGCTCCATGCCCACCACCAGCTCATCGATGCGGCGCAGCAGGAAACGGTGGAAGAACACCGCCGGAATACCCACCATCAGGCCTGCGGCGGTGGTGACCAG
This sequence comes from Pseudomonas cremoricolorata, assembly GCF_000759535.1. Classification (NCBI taxonomy): domain Bacteria; kingdom Pseudomonadati; phylum Pseudomonadota; class Gammaproteobacteria; order Pseudomonadales; family Pseudomonadaceae; genus Pseudomonas; species Pseudomonas cremoricolorata. The sequence goes on from NZ_CP009455.1 coordinate 4,567,175, forward strand.
CGCCTTGGAGATACCGCCGGCGAGTACGGAGGCGTTGGCGGTCATCTGCGAGCCCATGAAGGCGCTGAAGATGTCGATCATGCCCAGCACCGTGCCCAGCAGCCCCAGCAGCGGAGCCATGGCAGCGATGGTGCCGAGGGTGCTGACGTAGCGCTCCAGTTCATGGATCACCCGCGACGCCGCTTCCTCGATGCATTCTTTCATGATTTCCCGGCCGTGCCGGGAGTTGGCCAGCCCCGCCGCGAGAATTTCCCCCAGCGGCGAGTCAGCCCGCAGCGCCTTGAGCTTGTCGCTGGTCAGTTGCTTGTCCTTGATCCACATCCACACCTGACCGAGCAGGTGGGGGGGCGTGACACGGCTGGCGCGCAAGGTCCACAACCGCTCCACGACGATCGCCATGGCAGCGATGGAACTCAGAATGATCGGCAGCATCATCCAACCGCCCGACTTGACCAATTCCCACACGTTAGGCACCCCCTGAAAAAAGGCCGCCACTTTACCATAGGTCGGCGCGCCGCTGGCCTGCCGGAAGTCGCGGCAACGGCGTGACCGAAGCACGTTCGAATCAGGGCGACGCTGCACTGCCAGCCACAGGCTCGCGCCAGAAGCGCCGTTGCTGGCGTTGCCCGCTGACCTGCCCGTGCCGTCCCAAGCGCAGCCGTAGCGCCCCCTCCAGCGCTGTATCGTGAATGGCCATGCCCAAGTGGCGATAGCGCGCCAGCACCTGCGCATGGGGATGACCGAAGCTGTTGCCACGGCCACGGGAAATCAATACGCCGCGGGGTGACAACACACGCAGGAACGCGCCAGTGGAAGAGCTTCGACTGCCATGGTGGGGGGCCTGCAGCCAGTCGACCTGCGCAGCTTCCGGCCGCGCCAACCAAGCCTGCTCGGCGCCACGTTCGATGTCTCCGGCCAGCAGCAAGCGCTCGCCTGCCGCTTCGACCCGCAGTACGCAAGAGCGCTCGTTACTGCTGTCGGCCCCGGCCCACTGCCATAAGGAAAAGTGCACACCGTCCCACTCCCAGGCTTCATCGCTCACGCAAGGCTGCGCCCCCAGGGCGGGCGCCACCGCTGTCGGTTCGCCGCTCACCACTCGCGCCACCGGCAGCACGCGCCGGATCGCCAGGGCACCGCCGGCGTGGTCGGCGTGGGCGTGGCTGATCAGCAGCAGGTCGAGCTTGTCGACGCCCAACTTGCGCAAGGTCGGCAACACGACCTGCTCACCCAGATCGACTTCGCCGAACGACGGCCCGGCGTCATACAGCAGGGAGTGATGTCGGGTGCGCACAAGCACTGCCAGCCCTTGGCCGACGTCCAGTTGCAGCACCTCGGCTTCTCCGTGCGCTACCGAGTCCAGGCGTGGCCACAGTGCCAGCAGCATCAGCGCGCCGGGAACACGCAGGGGCAGCCCACGGGGCAGCAGGATCAGCCATGCGGCGAGGGCGACAAGCAGCCAGTTACTCCATGGCAACGCTGCCGGCAGCCAGGCCGGACGCCACTGGGCGATCAGGGCAAGCGTTTCGAACAAGCCCCACAATGCGCCGCCTGCCAGCCATAGCAGCCCTTCGCCGACACCCGGCAGCCAGATCAAGGCGGTGCCGAGCAGCGTCAGCGGCAACACCACCAGGCTCACCCAAGGCACGGCCAACAGATTGGCCAACGGTGCGCTCAGGCTGACCGGCAGCCCCAATGCCAGCAACAGCGGCAGCAGGCCTACGGCAATCACCCACTGCGCACGCGTCCAGGCCTGCCAGGGTCGCCAGCCACCCAGGCGCCCGGCAAAGCAGTAAATCAGCGTGGCGACAGCGCCGAACGACAGCCAGAACCCTGGCAACAAGCTGGCCAGCGGCTCGAACAACAGCACACCGTTGAGCGCCAGCAGCAACGGAACGCTGGCCGGCAATTGTCGAAAGTGCAGGCGCCAGACCAGCACCACGGCAAGCATCAGACAGGCGCGCTGCACCGGCACCTGAAATCCGGCCAGCCAGCCGTAGCCCAGCGCTGCGCTGAGCGACAGAACGCAGGCCCAGGTCAGCCACGGCAGGCGCACTGGCCACAGGCCCAGGCGCGCCAGCATCGCTACCAGCCCGTATACCAGCCCTGCGAGCAGGCCGATATGCTGACCGGAGATCACCAGCAGATGCACGGCGCCGGTATCGCGCACCACCTGCCATTGCTCGGCACTGATGCCACTGCCGTCCCCGAGCACCAGGGCGCTGAGCAATGCCTGCTGCCCCAGCGCATCGACACCGAGCAGACGCTGGCGCAACGCGTTGCGCCAACTGCTCGACTGAGCGCTCAGACGTTCACCGGCTTTGACCGTGCCGGAAGCGCCGATGCGCCTGGCCAGCAGAGTGGCCTCGCGATCCGCGCCATGGGGGTTGAGCAGGCCCTGTGGACGCTTGAGCGAAACCGCCAGGCGCCAGCGCTCGCCAGCGGCCACGGGCGGGCCACTGAACCAGCTCAGTTGCAGCCGCGCGGGCAACGCTGCACGACGAGACTGCGCCTGCTCGACCTCGAAGCGCACGCCGTTGGGGGTGTGTGCAGGCAAGCCGATCACCGTTGCTTCGAGCCACAGGGTGCGCCCATCGAGGTCTGCCGACAAACGGTCGACCAGCGCCTGCTGGGCTGACCAACAAGCCCAGCAGAACCCGAGCAACACGCAGGCAACCACGGCGTGCCGGCGCCACAGGCAAATGGCGGCGACCAGCAGCAAGGCGGCTAGCGCGCCACTTGCAGGCAAAACGGGTAGAAAACGCAGGCTCAACAGACCTGCGGCCAGCGCCATCATCCATGTGCGCATCGCGTCGAGCTCCTAGACAAAGCCCTTCAGCAATAGCCCATGGGGATGAACTGCCTGCTTATCAATTGTCACAAACTCTGAACGAGGACATTGCAGGATGTCGGCATACTGGGCCACTTGCCTGCCGGGAGCCCCCATGCCGCGTCGTCTGTTCAAGCGCTACATGCCAGATCCGACCAGCATTCGCGAACACAAGAGCTTACGGTTCTTCGGTCGCCTGCTGCACGATCCCAACCTCTGGCACCTCAACCGTCATTCGGTATCGCGTGCCATGGGTGTCGGACTGTTCGCGGCGCTGATACCCATGCCGCTGCAAATGCTGCTGGCTGCGGCACTGGCGATACCGCTACGCGGCAACCTGCCCATTGCGGTGAGCCTGGTCTGGCTGACCAACCCACTGACCATGCCGCCGGTGTTCTTCGTCACCTACATGACCGGCACCTGGTTGCTGGACGTGCCACCCCGCACCCTGCCCGATGAAATCACCGTCGACTGGGTCAGCAGTCAGCTCGCGACCCTGTGGCAGCCCTTCCTGCTCGGCTCCCTGGTATGCGCCGTGGTGCTGGGCCTGCTGGGCTACTGCACCACGCTGCTGTATTGGCGCTGGTGGGTGGGCCGGCAATGGCGCCGGCGCAAGGGCACAGCATCACGCACGCATGCCGCGGCCGCCCACCAGCAAGCGGATGCACAGCACGTAGAGCACCACGGTGGCCAGCAGCATGAAGGTGATGGCCGTGCCGATCTGGATGTCGGAAACGCCGAGGATGCCGTAGCGGAACGAGTTGACCATGTGCAGGACCGGGTTGGCCAGCGACACGGTCTGCCAGAACGGCGGCAGCAGCTTGATCGAGTAGAACACGCCGCCCAGGTAGGTCAGGGGCGTCAGCACGAAGGTCGGAATGATCGAAATGTCGTCGAAATTACGCGCGAACACAGCGTTGACGAAGCCCAGCAGCGAAAAGATGGTCGCTGTCAGTAGCACCACGACGATCGTCACGCCCAGGTGATGCACCTGCAGATGGGTGAAGAAGAACGACAGCAAAGTAACGATGATGCCCACTGCCAGCCCACGCAGCACACCGCCCAGTACATAACCGATGAGGATGGTGTGCGGCGATACCGGCGAAACCATCAGTTCTTCGATCGAGCGCTGGAACTTGGCGCCGAAGAAGCTCGACACCACGTTGCCATAGGCGTTGGTGATCACCGACATCATGATCAACCCAGGCACGATGTACTCCATGTACGTGAAGCCGCCCATGTCGCCGATCTGCCGGCCGATCAGGTTCCCGAAGATGACGAAGTACAAGACCATGGTGATCGCCGGCGGCAGCAAGGTCTGCGGCCAGATACGCAGAAAACGGCGTATCTCGCGATATACGATGGTATTGAGGGCGACCCAGTTGGTGCTCAGTTCCACGCTCATACGGCCACCTTCGACAGGTTCTTTTCCACCAGTGACACGAACAGTTCCTCCAGCCGATTGGTCTTGTTGCGCAGGCTCTGCACTTCGATGTTCTGCAGTGCCAGCTGGCCGAACAACGCAGTGATGCCAATGTCCTTCTCGACCTGCACTTCCAGGGTGTGCGGGGTGACCAACCGGCAGGGGTAGCCGTGTAGCGTTGGGGCCGCAGGCAGGTCCTGCTTGAGGTCGAGCAGGAACGTTTCGACATGCAGCTTGCCCAGCAGCTGGCGCATGCTGGTGTTCTCGACGATGGTGCCGTGGTCGATGATGCCGATGTTGCGGCACAGCTGCTCGGCCTCTTCCAGATAGTGCGTGGTGAGGATGATGGTCACGCCTTTCTGGTTCAGCTCGGTGAGGAACGTCCACATGGAGCGGCGCAGTTCGATGTCCACGCCTGCAGTAGGCTCGTCGAGAATCACCAGACGCGGTTCGTGAATCAGCGCACGGGCGATCATCAGGCGGCGCTTCATGCCGCCGGAGAGCGAGCGAGACGGCACATCGCGTTTATCCCACAGTCCCAGTTGAGTGAGGTACTGCTCGGCACGTTCCTTGGCCAGCGCCGGCTTGATGCCGTAGTAACCAGCCTGGGTCACGACGATGTCGAAGGTCTTCTCGAACTGGTTGAAGTTGAACTCCTGCGGCACCACGCCCAGATTGCGCTTGAGCGCCGCCGGTTCACGATCCAGGTCATGCCCGAATACGTTCACGGAGCCACTGGTCTTGTTGACCAGCGTCGACAGGATACCGATGGTAGTGGATTTGCCAGCGCCGTTAGGGCCAAGCAATGCGAAAAAATCGCCTTCGGCAACGTCCAGATCAATGCCCTTTAGGGCCTGGAAGCCGTTGCCGTAGGTCTTGGTCAGCTGTCGGATGGACAGGGCAGAACTCATAGCAGGCCGATACCAAATCAGGAAAGAAAGAAGGCGCCGGGCAATTGGCCGGCGCCGTGAGTGCGAGCATGGTGCTGCGCCATGTCGCGCAAGTACAGTCACGCGTATCGATAGTGACTATCGAACTGGCCGAGGTGTTCGATCAGGTCAGCTCGGTCATCACCGCCGTGCGGTAGGCCGCACGTGCTTGCAGGCGCTGGTACCAGGCTTCGAGATGCGGCATCGATGGCCGTTCGATGGGCAGGCCGAACCAGGCGTAGGCGAAACATCCCAGTGGGATATCGCCCATACCGATGTGGGCACCGGAGAGGTATGGCTGCCGGGCCAGGGCCTGATCGGCGATCGTCAGAAGGCGGGCGCATTGCTCACGCGCGGCGTCGATCGCCGTCCAGTCACGCAGCTCTGGCGCGGTGCGCAGCAGGCCCCAGAACAGCGGCTTGAACGCACCGGCCAGGCTGGAGGTGGTCCAGTCCATCCATTTCTCGGCCAGCGCCCTTTGCGCAGGACTGTCGCTATACCAGCCTTGCTCGCCACCATACTGCGCACAGAGGTAGCGCACGATGACGTTGGACTCCCATAGCGTCAGGTCACCGTCTTCGAGCATCGGCACCAGGCCATTGGGATTTTTGTCGCGGTAATGGGGATCATCGACCACACCGAACGCACCGCCTGCATCGATGGACTGGAACGTCAGGCCCAGCTCATGGGCAATCCACAAGGCCTTGCGTACGTTGCTCGAATTTTTACGACCCCAGATCTTCAACATGCCGACGTCCTTTCAATGGGCAGGCTGGAAGTGTACCCCATCGTCAGGCTCGGCCGCTGGCAGGTACGGGACACCTGAGGCAACGATTGGGACCGAACTCCCTGATACACAACCTGTCACTGCACAGATGACGGTCGTCCACCACAAGCGGGCTAAGCTCTGTGGTTTCGGCTCTACGCCCTGGTTCCACGGAGGAAAGACGTATGTTGCTGTTGTGGCTGGTTGTACTGGTGCTCGGCACCGCCTATCTCGTGCATCGGCGGTTGTCGCCTCTGCAGGTACTGGCCGCAGTGGCCGGGTATACCGTGCTGATGGGCATCTTCAGCACCGCGCCCGGGTGGCTGCTAGTGCTGCTGTGGGTGCTGATCGCCGCGGTGGGTGCACTGTTGCTGCTGCCGGACTGGCGCCGTAAGACGGTCAGCGCGCCGACCTTCAAGTGGGTGCAGCGCACGCTTCCGCCGATGTCGCAGACCGAACGCGAAGCCATCGACGCCGGTACCGTATGGTGGGATGGTCAGTTGTTCAGCGGTCGCCCCGACTGGAACACCCTGCTCGCCTACCCTGCCCCAACCCTCACGGCAGAAGAACAGGCGTTCATCGATGGCCCGACCGAAGCGCTCTGTGCCATGGTCAGCGACTGGCAGATCGGCCAGGACATGGACCTGCCACCGCAAGCCTGGCAGCACATCAAGGAAAACGGCTTCTTCGCCCTGATCATTCCCAAGGAATTCGGCGGCAAAGGGTTCTCGGCCTACGCCCACTCGCAAGTGGCCATGAAGCTCGCGACTCGCAGCGGTGACCTGGCCTCCACGGTGATGGTGCCCAACTCGCTCGGCCCGGCCGAACTGCTGCTGCACTACGGCACCGAAGCGCAGCGCAACCACTACCTGCCGCGCCTGGCCCGCGGCGAAGACATCCCCTGCTTCGCCCTCACCGGCCCGCACGCCGGTTCCGACGCCGGCGCCATGACCGACACCGGTATCATCTGCAAAGGCCAGTGGCAGGGCGAAGAAGTCATCGGCCTGCGCCTGACTTGGGAAAAGCGTTACATCACACTGGGTCCGGTGGCCACCCTGCTCGGCTTGGCGTTCAAGGCCTACGACCCTGAGCACCTTCTGGGCGATCAGGAAGAACTGGGCATCACCCTGGCGCTGATTCCCACCGATACTCCTGGCGTGGAAATCGGCAAGCGCCACTTGCCGCTGGGCGCCGCATTCATGAATGGCCCGAACAGCGGCAAGGACGTGTTCGTGCCATTGGATTTCCTCATCGGCGGCCAGGAGATGCTCGGCAAGGGCTGGATGATGCTGATGAACTGTCTGTCGGTGGGCCGCTCCATTTCTCTGCCGGCCGTGGGCACCGGCGCGGCCAAGTACACCAGCCTGGTCACTGGCCAGTACGCCAACATCCGCGAACAGTTCAATGTGCCTTTGGCCGCATTCGAAGGGATTCAGGAATCGCTGGCGCGCATCGGCGGCAACGCCTGGCTGATGGACAGCGCGCGTCTGCTGACCGCCAAGGCGGTGGACCTTGGCGAAAAGCCCTCGGTGCTGTCGGCCATTCTCAAGTATCACCTCACCGAACGGGGCCGCGAGTGCATCCAGCACGCCATGGACGTGCACGGCGGCAAGGGCATCATCATGGGCCCGAACAACTACCTGGGTCGCAACTGGCAGGGGGCGCCGATCTTCATCACGGTCGAAGGGGCGAACATTCTGTCGCGAAACCTGATGATCTTCGGTCAGGGCGCGATCCGTTGCCATCCCTATGTGTTGAAAGAAATGGCGCTGGCCAGCCGTGAGGACCACGAGCAGGCGCTCAAGGAATTCGATCCCCTGCTGATGCAGCACGTTGGCTTCGCCATCCGTAATGCCGCCAGCAGTCTGGTCCTGAGCCTTGGTCTGGGCCGCTTCGAGCGAGCGCCGGGCGATGCGCTGAGCCAGGGCTACTTCCGCGCGCTCGACCGCCAAGCTGCGGCCTTCGCCATGCTCGCCGACCTGTCGATGATGCTGCTGGGCGGCTCGCTGAAACGCCGCGAGCGTCTCAGCGCGCGCCTAGGCGATGTGCTGAGCTACCTGTATCTGTCTTCATCTGCGCTCAAGCGCTATCACGACCTCGGCTCACCCGAGCACATGCAGCCGTTGCTGCGCTGGGCTATGGAAGAAAGCCTGGGCAAGGCCGAGTATGCGCTGGACCAGTTGCTCGACAACTTCCCCAATCGCTTCGTCGGCGGCGCGCTGCGCGTGCTGGTGTTCCCCTTCGGCCGTCGCCACACCGGACCGAGCGATGAGCTGGATGCCGAAGTGGCTGCGTTGATCGGCCGCAGCAAAGGTGATCCCGCCTTGGAAGAACTCCTTGCCGGTTGCTACAGACCGCAGGCCGAGGGGGATCCGGTGGCAGCGTTGCAGCGGGCCAGTGATCTGCTGGATCAGAATGCATCTGTGCACAAGTCGCTGCGTCAAGCCGTCAGGGACGGCACTGTCAAGGTGCTACCCGGCCAGGCACTGATCGATGCGGCAGTGGACAGTGGCGCACTCTCAGCGAGTGAGGGCCAGCGCTTGAAACAGACGGAGGCGGCACGCAGGATTGTCATCGACGTCGATGCGTTCGACAAACAGGCCATTGCCCATTCCCCTGGGCAGGTGCGCTGACCTGAAAATTGCAGAGGGGCGCGGCTGCGGCCCGCCCTTCATGAGTTGATGTACTCCGCCATCCTTTCAGGCTCTAAAGCAGGCACCGCCATTACCAGGTATGCCCAGTACAGGTAGTTGGCGTCGGGATCCTCAGCCATCACCACGGTGTAAGGCGTTGGCTGACTGGCAGCAGCGGTAAACACACCGCCTGCATCTACGCTGCCATTGCCGAATTTCACCGCCCACTTAACCTTTTCGGCAGGAACTTGGGCCGCCTGGCCTGCGAAACTGGTGTACCACAGCGTCAGGCGTATCTTGCCAGCCTGCACATGGGCCTTGAAGTAATGCGTAGGCTGCGTATAGATCGTCAGAAATGAAGAATTCGCAGTTCGGGAACCGCTCCTGGCAGTGACGACGTCCACGGCGAGTGGAAACGCCTTTGACGAGCGGATCACTGCAGGGACATTGGTCTTGTTGTTCACCTCAAGCATGGCTGCCGAGACCGAGGCATGCGCTGGCTGATAGAACCATTGCCCTGATACGTTCTCAAGCACTCCCACAGCTCCAGCCGCCAACGTGCACTGAGCCACGACTCCAGCCGGCTCGAAGGCCAGCGCCTGCCTCTGGGCACCGGCACTGACCACCCGGAAGGCAGGAGTGATGGTCAATGGAAGCTGCTCGATCTTGCTATCGATCGGGCGGTGCCGCGACGCGATGGAGTCATAACCAGCGACGAAGTATCCGGTAACCGGCCAGAACGCGCCGTGTGAGTAACTCGCCGTCGATGGCGGTACGAAAAGTTGCCCAACCCAATGTCGTTGCAAAGGCGGCATACCGGGTAAAACAACTTCGGGAAAAACCAGTGCCAAGAATGAGATAACGATCTGATCGCTGGCGGTAGTGGCCGGCGGCATATCGGCGCTGATGGCGTGCGGAAGGGAATCGAGCAGGTTGAAATGAATGTCAAGTTCCCCCGCGCGATCCACGAAGTCACCTTGCAACTGATGAAGCAAAGGACTCGCAGAGGGAGCCATCGGATAAAGCACGGAGCATTTGCTACGGTTGTAATACTCGATGAGTGCGGACCAGCTGTAGTTTCCGTCCGAACGTTCGTAAGTTGGCCGACCTGCCCAATGTAGTTTTAGCGCAGGCGGCTCGTTGCGCTGAGTGGCTTCATTCAACTGGTAACGCAAACAGCTGTCAGCCAGTGGCACTTTGATCGACAGACGAGTATCGGAAGGCGGCCAAGTGTCGCGCATCTCCTGAATTTGTCGCCCGCCATGACCGAAGTCTCTCTTCAGGGTGAAAAGGCTGTCCTGAAGGATCCGCTTGCGCAGCGTCACTTCATGCTGGCCGTATTCCATCATGCTGACACCGACGGCTATAGAGCCCGCTTGCCAGGTACCACTCTCGGCGGTTCGGTAATAGTGAACCCGCTCGGTAACCTCCAGGGCGTGTTGCGAAGCATACTGAGCCCACGCACGGTCGAGCCTATCGCGCGTGATTGTCACATAGATGATTGGCAGCTCTGAAGCCGTCGTTGGACTTGCCGATTCGTGCTCAGCGTTATGTTTTGGCATGGGCTGATCCTCGAGAAAGGAGCTCCAAGCAAATCAGGCATGGCGCTGGGCGACAACTGACAGAACAGCCAGTTGACAATGGCGACCTTCACGCCCCCCATTTACCTACGTATACTCGAGGGTTTTCTCGCAGCAGAGTCTATGTCGATGCTCACTCCCAACCTCGAATACCACATGCAATTGCTGCAACACCTGCGCACTATTCTCGTCGCCCTCGACGATGCGCAGTCTATACCCGAGGAGAGCCACCAGCTGTTTCTCGAACGCTTCGACGAGCTGTTGGCGCTCTTGCCAGGCGACCCGCTGCATTCGCAATACCTGGGCCAGGAACTGATTTGCCAGATATTCCTACGCTATCCGCAAATTGCTCATCTGGTGCCGCGCGACCTGCTGTGGTTCTTCGGTGGCGACTGCCTGCACTTCATGCCCGATGAAGAGTTGAATCTCTACCAACAACTCGAAGAGCGCCGCCATGAGGCCGAGCAACAAGGGGAACCTTTTGACTGGCAACAAGAGAAAGCGCTGCTCGGGTCTGTATAAACAGTACTGAGACGACGGTCAGGCAAGGCCGACGGCGGCCTCGCTAAAACAGGCGAAAAAGCGGAGCGCACTGTAGTACGTGAGCATTTCGACCGGGCTGGCGATCCGGGCTGGACGCCCCCGGCTAGGCGCCCCCGGCTGTTTTCAACGCTGTATCACCATGTATCACAGTTTTTCGTACTAAACCTAAGTCGTTACACCACGCCATAACCCCCTTGCCATCCAAAGATCCCCTGGGTCCTACTGACTATTCCTACATAACACTCAGCCTCCCCTTCGCTACTGTGTTCGCCGCTCCCTAACCCGCATTGCCTGGCCTTCCGGAGCGATCAATCCAACCGGGCGTGCGCGAACCAACACGAAGGAAATTCCTCATGAAATGGACTGTACTCACACTCGCTCTGGGATTGGCGAGCAGCACCGCATTTGCAGCGGACGAATCTGGTCAAATCAACTTCTACGGGACTGTATACGCTGGCGGCACATGCCCGATCGAAGTGGTCAATCCTGGTGGGAGTGTCATTCCGCGAGTGACGCTCGGTAATTTCACCACCAAATACTTCTCCAAAGTGGGCGTCTCCACCCCGGAAGTCAGCTTCGCCCTGCGCGTCACTCCTGATACGACGTGCATCATTCCACCCAACAGCAAAGCCAGCATCACCTTCACGCCATTGCATGGTTCGGTCGGCACTGACCTCTACGCGATCCGTCAGGGGGGTGCGTCCGGGCTGGGCATGTCGATCAAAGACGAGCTGCGCGCCAAGATCACCCCAGGCACCGCATCCAAAGACTACGATCTCTATGACAATCGCCCCACCGACCTGAGGTTCTACGCGGCCTACGAGTCGTATCAAGCATCCGTTGGCGACGGCCTGGCGGAGGCTGAGGTCAGCTTCGTGGTATCCCTGCCATAACCGCATCACCAGGTGCATACGTGCGCCTGGTGTCGATTCACCCATCGCTTCGGTCGACTCCCATGCGCTCCATGCCCCCCATTTTCACCAGCCTCGCCTGCGGCTTGCTGCTGCTCGGCAGTGTGTCGAGCGCTCACGCCGCGCTGACGATCAGTCACACTCGAATCATTCACGACAGCGCCAAACGCAGCGCGTCGGTGATCATCGCCAACCCATCGGACAGGACCTTCGCGGCTCAGGCGTGGGTCAATACCGAGGCGGACGATCAAACCACTCCGGTCGCGCTGGTCGCCTCCCCCAGCCTGTTCCGAATCGATCCAGGCAAAGAACAGAGTGTGCAGATCAATGCCCTGCCCAATGACTTGCCACAAGACCGCGAATCACTGTTCTACTTCAATCTGCAGGAAATTCCGCAGACCCAGCCTGGCGATGCACAAAATGCCCTGACCATTGCCCTGCGAACGCGTATCAAGCTGTTCTACCGTCCAAGCATGCTCGGCAAGACACCCCAGGACGGACTCAAGGATCTGACCTGGTCGGTGCAAATGGTGGAGGGCAAAGCGCATCTTGTGGTGGATAACCCTACGCCGTACCACTACACCTTCAACAATGTCGTCGTCAGCAGCGCCAGTACCAGTGAAAGCGTCAACGCCAACAACATGGCGCCACCACTGGGCAGGCAGTCGTACCCCCTGCGCAGCTTCAGCGCTGCGGACGACCTCGAGGTCAGATTCACCACGATCAATGATTACAGCGGTACCTCGGCCGAGCTCACCAGTCCCGTAGCCCGGCAGTGATCTATCGACCCAGATCAGTCGCGCAAGGTCAGGTTCAAGACAGGGAATCTGACCCATGTGGCGCCGTCATCGAAACTGACTTGTGCGACCGTGGTAAAGCGCTCGAGACGCTTCAGGCCGGCCAGGAACGTCTTGGATACGGTGGCCTCATTGCCCACGCCGATTCCATGTTCAGCCTGCCGCTCGGTCACTGCATGGGCCACAAGAACGTGATAGGACGGCGCTTCAGCCCCATTCGCAAGCACACCCGTGACGCTGATGGAAACTCGCTGCCCGGCCTGTATGAACGGCCAGGTACCTAGGGTGATCGGCACGTTCGCAGGTGCCGTCGCCAGGCTGAAGCCGGTTGCGCTGGCACCCGTCAGGCTGGGCTGGGGCAAGCCTCGGGACAACGCCTTGACAGTCAGCTCGATTGGGGTGGAAACGCTGGTACGCCCGTCCTCGACCAAGGTGTAGCCCAGGCGAATTGTCCGCTTGCTTTGCGCCAGGACTTTGTCCAGGGGAATTTCGTAATGGCGCTCACCATTCGGATGCTCGGTGCGCGTGCAATAGTAATCGGCACTTCCGGGAATGCCCCACTCCACCGTGAGGGTCTCTTCAGGATAGATGACCACGCAGGCTGGCACCTGGACGAGCAATGGCGGGGAAAAGTCATCCAGGTTCAACGTGAGCCGACCGCCTGCTCCGGCTGCCTGTGCGACATCCAGTCCGGGCAGGATCCGTGGGGCCGGTAGCGCCGCAATGCTGAGTACGGCAGGCCTTGAACGTGGGCTCAGGTTTCCGGCGCGATCGCGGATCTGGTAATGCACATAGCGCTCACCGTCTTCGCGTTCGCGGATCAACTCACCTTCGAAGGCGATTAACAGCGGCTTGCCAATATCGTGGATGGTCAGCTCGCGCTCACCGGCCTTCTGATTGGCGAACGGACGCGTGTCCCAGTAATAAATCAGCTTATCGCCCGCCGAGGCCTGCGCGTAAGCCGGTACCGCGCCCAGCAGGATGTCGTCATGTTGCTCCAGGTAACGTTCCGTTACCTCATGAGTGTCGAACTGCAGCTCGCCCTCGTCCCCACCCAGTGTCGGTGCGATCCGATCAACAGTCAAAAGCAATGGCTGCGACGCAGTCACCACACCGTTGTAGATTTGCACCTCGTAGGTCACGGTGGCCTGGCCATCGACGAGATAGCTTACAGGAACATCAATGTAGAGATCGGCGGGTCGAATGGTGTCATCCCAGCTCTTCTCGCCCACTGGCTGATCGTTCCAGTACAGCGTGAGCCGTTCGGGCGTATCGGGTGTAGGACGCGAGTTGAGCCAGGGCAGCACGCTCAAGCGCAAGGGCTGGGACAGCGCGGTCACGGGCAGGAGATTGACACTCCCACCGGGAATATCCGGTAGTGCGTCGCCAGAAATTGCCGGCGCGAGCGCCAGCGTGCTTGTCGCATGATTGCTCGACGCTTTGCTCATGATTATCCACCCTCCAGGCACAAGCGCTATCGAAAAAGCAAAAGCGTTGGGCCGACGCCAGTCAATCAAGAACATGCAGAAGCCGACAATCCGGCGCTGCACTGAGCCCGCTTCTGCACTGCTGAATGGGCAGCATCAGGCATTGGCCTTGACGTATTGATTCGCCTGACCTGTACACCCGTCAGGGTCCTTTGGCAGCCATCGCAGGTCAGCCTGAGCCGACGATGGGCGCAGGCTGAGATGCCATTCGCTCAGGCAAGCCGCAGGATCGGCCATGGCTCAAGCTCATCACCGCACCTGGCCGTGCAGTCGAGGCCTGGAGGTCCAAGCGGCTTCAGCATGGCGTGGAGGTGGGGCTGCTGCCACTGCCCAAGCGAGTCGAGGCAGGCACGCACTTGTTTGTTCCAACCGCTACCAGCGGTACTGCAGGCCAAGGTTTGCCCCCCACGGCTGCTCGATCTTGTCTCCGTTGGCGTAGTCGAAATCAGCGTGCAGTTGCAACCGCTCGGACAACCCCACTGCGATACCGGCCCCAACCTCACCGCGAGAGCCGGACAAATCGTTGTCGAACCGATTCTCGTTGACCTGGATCTCGTTGTCTGTGACGAATTCGTGGGCATAAGCAAGGCGCACGTACGGCTGGACGAACCGCCCGCCGCCAAGGTCGAGCGTGCGTCCCAGCGTGGCGCCTACCTTGCCCAGCACTGAATGAGTATCGTCGCCTTTGGCCTGCAAGCCGTTGTCCAGATGGTAGTCCTTGCCACCGATCGTCACTGCCGACCACTGTGTGAACGGCTCTAGGAAATAGCCATCATCGAGCTGGATGTGGCGGCCCAGCTCCAGCGAGACGCCCACGCCGAGGTTGCTGTACTCGCTCTTGGTCCGCTGACCATCGCTGAGCGATACCTTGGCACTGTTGTCGAAATGGTTGAACTTGATCGTACTGTCGAAGTAATAACCGGTCTGCGCATCCAGCCAAGTGCCGTACAGTCCTATATAGGAACTCTTGACCTGCGCGGTAGCACCGCGAATCAGGTCGAGCTCCGACGAACTGTGTCCGGCCATCACCCCCAGCAGCCATTGCCCATCGCCTGCGGGCAATGGCGCATCCGCTCCCAGTGAAAATCCTTGTTGCACCTGCTGGTAAGGACTGCCAGCGGCATCGGAGACGTTGTATTTGTTGCCATATGCCCTGGCCCAGGCACCTGCCTTGCCCTGATCGCGACGAACTTCGCCCATCCGTCCGCGCAATGACGTCAATTCGCCATACCACACGGTGGGCGCGGTGTTGAACAACGCGAGGACCGAGGCTGTGCCTGGACTGATCACCTTGCTCAAGCCGTCGAGGAACCAGCCATTGCCACGCTGCACCAGTTCATAGGAAAACGCGCCCAGATCGACTGGACCGTTCAGCAAAGAGAACTGGGCATCACCTGCCCCAACACGGACCACCTGCAACTGGCTTTCAGCGACTGGATCGGCCCCACTGCTGCCGACCAATAACGCATGATTCCCGGTGGCAGTCCCGGTCACGTCGAGAAAATCGGTCTGCCCGGTGCTGAAGTCGGCGTCCATGATGAACGTGCCCGCGCCTGCCAACGTGCCGACAGTCAGGCGTTGATACTGACCAGGCTCGCCAAATCGGATGGAGCTGCCGTTGATCGCCAGGCTACCGAGTTGGCTGTCCTCGACCATGGTCCACTGCGAATCGTTGGTCAACGTCAGGCCCGCGACGTTGTCGAGGCGACCGACGAGACTGGCACGGTTATCCAGAACCAGATTCGCAGTGGACCCAGCCTCGGCGCGTACGTCACCGGACAGCGCACTGTTATCCACCGTCATCAGGGCGCTGGAGTTGCCTACTACTTCGAGCAGTACGCCGTTGCTGCCAATTAAGGTCGAACCGGCCCCAACCAGGATTTGCGCTTGAGCCGGACCAATCAGCGAGTTGCCCACCAGGATGGCCGAGCCATTCTTGCCTTCGACCTGCGAGCCAAGCAAGTTCACCTTGGCAGACTCTGCGAACTCACTATCGGCGAACAGGTGCAGACCCTCGCTGGCGCCGGTCAGTTTACTGCCCTCTGCCTCCAGACGGGCATTGCCGAACAGAACGGCCGACGCCGCGGTGCCCGAGCCAATGAGCTCACTGTTGCGCAGCGTCAGGCTGGACGCGCCGGACACCAGCGCTCCCCCGGATCGGCCTTCGACGTGGCTGTCATTGATTACCGCTCGCGAGCCGACTGCAACGGTACGGCTCAAGCGAATTCCATAACGATCACTGGTGACACGCGTGTCGCCGCCAAGCGTGGCCTCGGCTCCTGCAGACAGCCTGATGGCATCCGTACCTGTCGCGCTGATGGACGCCTTCTGAGTACCCAGGCGGCCCGTAGCACCCACTTGGATCTGTAGCGTGGTAGCGCCATTGGCCGTCAGCGTCGAACCTGAAGTGACTCTATAGCTGTCCGTGGACGTGGCCGCAGTGATGGTCTTGCTGCCCTCGACGGTAGTGAGGCCATACGCCTGACAGCACGTGACGAGCAGCGCAGGTCCGACGAACAGGCATTGTGCCAACGGATTGAGTAGAACGAATCGGGTCAAGGGCATAGATGGCTACCTCGGTCATGCCATGTGGAAATCATGACCGGCTAGCCAGTCGCGGGGGAGCTTACAAACATTAAAGGCAGCTTCATGTAGGAAAAATCCCCACTTCCTCAAGCTGCGCCTGAGCCCCGACGGAACGATCTCGTTTTCCTTACGGCCGCAAAGGACAACTGCCGCTGGCATCGTGCATGGAAACGATGGCCTCGAGCTGTTTCGATACGATGGTCTTGCCATTGAGGTCGAAGCGGTAGGTGACCCTTCCTCGACCGTCGTGGTCGGTCGGATGGAAGGAGTAGATCGGCAGCACATGGTCGGTGTAGGGCACTCGCCAGACAAAGCCCTTGACGGTCGTGGCATCGAGCTTGATCGAATCGGAGAAGCTCGCGTTGGGAATGGCGGTTTCACCCGCGAAGCCGTGCACCGCGCTCCATTCCATCGTCAGATCGGCACCCGCCGCGACGCCATATTCCGTCAGATCCGGAACCTGGACCCTGATCGCCGGGTCGCCTGGACCAACCGGGTCGGCATACAGCGCCCTGCAGGTCAGCCAGCCCACTGGAGCGCTGGTGTTGGCCCCGAGAAACTCGGCAGCTTCAGGCCTCAGCACGTTCGCGTCGACCGTGACATCCGTGCTCGGCGAATGCACCGAGTTGGGATTGCCGGCACGAGCGACGGTGTAATGAACCTTGAAGTTACCATTGCCAACCGCGATGTAGGACCAGGGAATCTCCCGCTCGATCTCGTTACCCAAATCGCCGCTCTTGACGACGTAGTCCGCTTCACTGACAGGCGTATCGGCCCAATGAAACGAGAGGGTATCCCCTTCCTTGAGCGCAGCGTCGACAGTGACTTTCAGCGTTGCAGGCTCATTCTCGTCAGCATCGGTCAATTCATTTTTAAGGGTCGGGGTGGACTTGCCGTAGACCTCGGCCAATGCCAGCCGCGGGTTCACCGGATCGGGCCATTCCGGATCAGGGTTAGGTCCTACCGGACCCAGCCGCTCAAGATTGACTTCAATGTCGATCGTCTTGGTGCCTTGCGCCACCGTTCCGCGGCGCACCTTGTAGTGCACCGTAGTGGTGACATTGCCGGTGCTCGCGGTGCCGTACTGCTCCCACAACAAACTTGGCGCCAGATCGAAGACCAGGGGAAACTTGGCGTTGCTTCCGATCTCGCGCCACTCCAGCACGTGTGAGCCCCACGTCACCTGAATCTGGTCGGTGGACTTCCAATGATCGAAAGCCGGAATCTCGACCGTCACACCCGCCCAGGCATCCGCCTGATCGATCAAACCATCGCTGGCCAGGGGCACTTGCGGGTCTTGCAGGTTGGCCGGCAGCGCTCCAAGCGCAACGCCGACTGCCGTAGGCAGCGAAGGAAGGCTGCTGTTGCCCGCCTTATCAATCAGGACATAAAACGCCGTCAGTCCACCGTCACCGCCACTGTCGATGACACTCGCCGGCACCGCCAGGTTCTGCGGCAATGTCCCTACTGCGGTAACCCCTGCCGGGGTCAGGCCGGTCAAGTCTTCCGGAAGGCTTTCGAGCCAATACCAGGCAACCTGATCGCCCGCAGCCTTGTCAGGGTAATCCGGCAAGACAACCGTGACCGCATTCTTGTTCGCATCGGTCACATCAGCCACGTCTGGAAACTTGACCGGAAAGTTACGTGGTGGCGAGTTGGCACCGTAGGGCGCGATGCGGTCGAATATCAGTCTCAGGTGTAGTGAATCGTTCTCGGAGCCGTTGTAGGTCACCACGGTGTAGTGAAACGCGTGTGCGCCCTCACCCCAAGACTTTATGCTGTCTTTATCAACGGTATAGGCCAGCGGAAACGAACCTGCATCGTCTCGATCGTAAGTATTGGTGAACAGCACTTCTTGAACGCCACTGGCGGGCGTATGAAAGATCGTCAGCTCATCGGTCATGCCCGGTGGCGCGAACGACCAGCCCGGAATATGAATGACCAGCGCCTTGTCGTCGTCGCGCAATACCGCACTCTTGACGGTGTTGTCTGATTGGTCAGCGAGTAAATCGTTACCGATGCTCGGAGCATCGACAGCCCTACCTGCGCTGCGCTGCGCACGGGTCAACCGCTGATTGCGCCGCGCCTGTTCGGCGCTGACGGTCGCTTGCATACTCTTGTTCATGTCCTGATCCTTGCGTAATGGTTACGTCCAGGGGGAACGCTATTGATTACGGAGCGAAGTCGGGGCTTGACGCATTGAACCGTTGGCAGACGATCGTCACAACTGGCATTTTTATCAGGTCGACAGCGCGATCATCGCTTCGCAATGCAAGGCCCGGAAGGCCTGCGCACGCACAGGCCTTCACGTCCGAATAGCGAGCGGAACTTCAGGGGTTGACGGATCTGCTGTGCATGTCTGCTGACAGATCGAGGCCCACTTGCGTGGCCAGACGGTCCAGGGGGTCGTAGCCATAGGTCGCGCCCCGCGCCTCGGAGCTATCATCGACACGAACCAGACGACCAAGGGCATCGTATTCGAGCACCCGCCCCTGATCGTCACAGGTCATGTTGCCGTCGGCGTCATACTTGAGTGCCACAACGCGCGGTTGTGCCTCCAGGCCGTTGATGATGATCCCAGTGAGTTGCGCCGGATCATCGGCATTCTCGAACTGATAACGGGCGTCGACTGTGCCACCATCGAATAGCGTGCGCACGCGAGTGATGTTGTCCAGAGCATCCAAGGTAAAACGCTGGCCCTGTATCGGCTTGCCGAACGGATCGACGGGCCGGTAATCGTCTTCGCCTTCGCAGCGGTAATCGACCAGTCGACCGCGTTTATCGTAACTGTAAGTCTCCTTGCGCAGCAGCCGATCACCTTCGCAGAGCGTCTTGGTCTCCATCGCATCGACCGCGTCGTAGGTCTGGTTCAGTGTCTGGACGCAGTCTGTGAAGTCGAAACGACGAAGCGTTTCGCGCTCGAACTCGTCATATTCCAAGGTCGTTTCCAGGCTGCGGCGGCTGCCGTCATCATCACAGGTCTCGGTGAAGATGCGCCGGGTGCGGCCCAGCTCATCGTACTCGAAGGTGCTCGCCACAGTACCCAGCGCGGTTTGCACCAGTTGTCCCAAGGGGTTGTAGTGGTAAGACTGAATGCTGCCTAACACATCGGTATAACTCAGCAAACGCCCTTGCAAGCTGTGCAGGTAATGCATGGTGTAGTCGGTGTCGCCTTGCCCACGCATTTCTTTGCGAAGCTGGCCAGTACTGAAGTATTCCCGCTCCAGAACCTCATCCTGCTCGACACAGCGAAGCAGTCGAGCGTTTTGCGGATCGTATTCATACTCGGCCTCTACACCTGAATCGATCAGTGCACGCTGCAGCGGCTCCTCGCCCAATTGCGGGAGATAGACGTACTTGATCGTGTTGCCGCGCGGGGTGATGACCTGCTGCGGTTGGCGCTGACCTTGAGCATAGAGGTAGGTACGCTCACGCCCCCCTGTGATCGACGTGACCATACGGTCCAAGCCATCGAATCCCTGCTCGCCCAGGACGCTATGGACGCCTTTGTCGACCACCTTGATCAATACAGGAAGATCATCCGGGCTATGGGGGGCATAGTCGCGGTGAACGACGGCGGCATCGGCGAGCGTGTGATCGCTCAAGCGGTCGAATTCGTCGTAGGTGAACGAGGTTTGCGCCCCGCGCCCGTCGACTTCCCGCGCCGTACGGCCGAAACCATCGTAAAAATACTGGTGCAAGCTGATACGTGGGACGTTGTCGTCCCAACTGAAGCGCTCGACCTGGCTGGGCTTGTCGAAACGGTTGAGCCAGGTGACGGTTTTCCCGGTTCGCAGTTGACCATCTGCCGAACTACGCCATTGGGTAAGGATGGGGCCGTTGGAGTCGACGGTGCCGATCGGATCGTTTTGCGTATAGCTACGAACGCCATCGGCGCCGATCTCGCAATACTGCTGCCCCCAACCGTCGTACTCGAAGGCGCGGCGCAATGGCAATTCACTCAGCGCCAGCCAGTCATGTTCGGTTTCTTCGGTCAGTCGACCCAGGGCGTCGTACGCTGCGGTATAGACAAGGCGTTGTGCCTGTCGGGCCTGCGCCGACAAGCCGTAGTCAGGGTCCTGACGGGTGCGACGGACCACGCGATTGAGCCCATCGACGTAGGTCCAGCTGGTGACGCCCTTGACGTCTTGTTCGACCTGCACGGCCTGGCTGCCATCAGTCGACAGATGATAACTGTAGTGACGCGTAGCCGTGTAGCGCTCATCGTTAGGGGAAACGGTTTCGCGGATGACCCGTCGCAGCTCGTCGTAGGCATAGGCGATCTGCACTTCATTATCGTCATGGTTGAGCAGTGGCAGGCCTGTCAGTACGCACGCTTGCAGGGTAGTGGTCTTCTGCGCATGACGCTGAGTGCCGTCAGCCTGCGCGGTATCGTGGTCGAACCCAGAGACCGTCATGCGTGTCTCGACCGCGGTACGCCCCTCGACCTGGACAAGGTCATACGCATATTCGCTGAGGGTGCGCAAGCCGCCAATGGTGCGCGCTTCGGACAGGCTACGGCCATAGCGCAGCGGATCGCTCACCTCATTCGCGTACTGGGTCTGGGTGTGCGTCAAGCACAGGTCGTCGCTGACCCGGATCAGCGATTGGCTGCTAAGCAGCAGCGTGCCACGCCCGCCATCCAGACCAGGCAGCGCCTCGTAGGTATAGTCGGTGCGTAGTGCTTCAGTGTCCCCCTCGCCCTCGCTCGACGGCATCAGACTGCGAGACTTCAACTGACGAACGAACCCCTCGGGATCGGCCGGACACCCCTCGCTGGGCTCTTTTGGATAGTAGCTCAACACCTCCTTGACACCGCTTGGCTCTACCTGCGCCACGAGGTTGCCATGGCGGTCGTAGTCGGTGCTGACTTGCTCGTCGCGGCGCAGGCCAGTGCCCGATTGGGTCCAGGCGGTGTTGGCCAGATGTGGTAGCTGGAAATGCTCAGGCTGATCTTTGAACGCAAGGTTGGGGACCTCATGGTAGGTCGTCGTGTTGCTCAGGATGCAACCCTCTTCGCGGGTGACCTCGGAGGTGGTCAGGTGGAAGCGGTTGAAGCTGCGCTCGATGGTCCGTGCCGGCTGTTCGTCGCGATACTGGGTTTCGGTCGAGCTGTAAACATAGCTTGTGCCGGTGAATGCATAGAGGTTGTCCAGGCCATTGTCCTGCCAACTGATGCCCGTTCCGTAACCGAGGAAATTGTTCGAGCTGAAGCTATAGCGGGTGTCTTGCACTGGCATGCCCTGGCCAGGCTCGAGTCGATGACGCTTGACGTAAGGCACAGACCTGCCCTGGCCGCCCGGCAGTTTATGACCTTGCTCCTCGTACTCGATGCGCTCGACCGCACCCACCGGCGTCTCGACGGTTTGCAGGCAACGCAGCGCACCGATGGGGCGGTAGGTGAAAGTCCAGCGTGCCCGATCCTGGCTGGGCAGAATGACTGCCGAAAGAGCATCGCCATCGCGCTCCAGGGAGTAGCTAGCGGACGCTGCCGAGTTCGGATTCAGGTGAATCAGCGCTCTGGCGTTGCTGCTGTAGTCGATATGCAGCAAGGTACGCGCCGGCGTACTTTCCTCAACCATGGTAGCCAGGCACGCAACGCCCTTGACGACCTCGTAGGTCAGGCGAATGCCATGCCCCGAGGGGGCCAATACCCGCACGGGCAGCGCCACCTTGTAGTCCGGGGCCTGAGGCTGAAGCAGCTCGACCAGGCCGGATTTGTGCGCGATGCGATAACACAGGGCTTGCTCGTCGCTGACGTTTTCGAACTTGAAACTTTCGATCTTGCGCTCAGGAATGACCGCCGCGTGGCCGGGGCCATTGTCGGAGACCCTGAACTGTTCGCCTGTGTGCAGAGCGAGCATGCCACTGGACGGCACGAACTGGGTCAGGTTCAGGCTCCAGCCGATGCCGAATCCCGAATCTTGTACGTTCAAGGGATTGAAGCCCAGACGCAGCGGCAGTTCAGGACCATTCAACTGGTTGGCGGGCAACTCTGGCAACTCGATGGCCAGGGTGTACTGCCCGGTTCGCGGGTCGACCCCGCCGGCGACGAAGCTGAGAAAGTTGAAGGCATTGGAATGCAAGTAGGAAGTGGTTGCCATGGTATCACTCACGCTTGTCAGGCAGCGCTGCGCCCCGGTGCGTATGGGGCGAGCGCCGGAGGGTTTACTGGAGATTGAGGGTCAGCGAATTTCGGCTGTCGGGGACATTGCCGAAGGTGACCTTGAGCCGGTGTCGGGAGCCATACGTATCGATCAGGGTGAACGACAAGGCTTTATCGAGTTCCAGTCGATAGTTATCGCCATCGCCATCCTGATATTGCCAATGGCTCAGGTTCGAGGTGCGTTCAAGACTCAGTAGCACGGTGCCTGCGGCGACACTCTCCTGCCCCTTGAAACGTCGATCCAGCCCATTCGATTTGACGCGATCTTCGAGCAACAGCAATTCCAGCGAAGCGCCATACTGCATCTCGCGCGAGGCGGGTGCTGCATCGGGATGGCGGCGCGGTTTGAAGGCATAGCCGGTATAGCTACAGTAGGTTTCGTTCTTGTTTTCGCTTTCCCAGCGAATCATCGCCGAGTTGTCCCACTCGATTCCGGCAAACCCGCCCTGCCCTCCGTACAGGGTCCAGTAATCCGTAGTCGAGTGCCAATAGTTGAAGGTATCCCCATTGGTATGATCGAAACCTTTAAGGCTCTCGACTCGTTTTGCCCGCAACACGTAGTTGCCCAGATCGACCTCCGGCGTTGGCACGCCTTCGAGCTCAAGCACCCCGCGCTCCTGATCCTTTATGTCCGAGTAATGCCAACCGTTTCGCTGGTCCTGAAACTTGGCCTTGAAGCGCCTGACCTCCGCCTCGGTCGAGCTGACATAGAAGGTCACCGTACGCCTGGCGTCGGCAGGTGCCACACTGGACTCGAACGGCGGAGCGCCAGAACCGGTGGGCAGGTAGTCATAGCGATTGCGTTGCTTGCTGACTGCCCAACTGTCGCGGTTGGCAGGCAAGTCCGGGTCCAGACCCTCTACGCCCATCGGCAGCACTGGAACTGGCGTACCGTCTTCGTACAGCAACACCAGCGTAGAAAGCTCAAGGTCGCTGACCGGGTCCCACACCGAACCCTCCGCGCCTTCGAATTCTTTGGTTTCCAAGACGATATCAATCCCCACCTGTTGCAAGCCGTTGGCCAGAACCCGGTTGCGATTGGCATTGTTGCGCTTGACGTCGAACAGGTTCAGCTCTTTCCAGCGCTCTTGCGCAGCAGCGATTTGAGCGGGCGGGTTGATCTGATGCTCGATGACCGCAATCCCCGCAAAGCGGTCGTGTACGCCAATGACCACGGTGACATCACCGGGATCGCTACTCGGCGCGGTATACACACCCGTGTTGGCGTCGATGTGGCCTGTACCGACCAGTTGCCAGGTTGCCTGGCCGGGGTACTCAGAGAGGCTGAAGGTCTGCGTGCCCGACGCACCGATGCGCGGCACATGAAACGGCTCGACTGACAACGGTGAGCTGTAGTTGAGGATGACCACTGTCGCATAGCCACTCTCGGAACCTTTGCTGACCTTGATGCGCTGAAGCTCGAACGGCGCAGCCGCGTCCCTGACACTGGGTGTGAACAGCGCTGACTGCGGATCATCAGGATCTCGTTGCAGTTCGCCAAAGCGGTCTCCTTGCAACGACCAAGCCACTCCCTCGGCCGACGAGGCAGTAAGCCGCACCGGCGCCTCGCCTCTGTTCCATAGAATGACCTTCGGCGATATCGCCACGCCTTCGACCGACTCCACTACCACGGCCGAGCGGACCTTGCGCGTGCCAGCCTCGGTCGACTCCGCGCTGATCACCACCACCTGCTGGTCGCCGGTAAAGTCCTGCAGTGCCGAAGCGGTGTAGCGCCCTTGGCCCATCTGGCCGTGGGCGAGTGGGTAGGTCACATTGCGTGCCGACCACTGCCCGACCGCGTGCAGGGTACTCTGCAAGTTCAGTGACTGCCCCGCACTCAGCCCCTTCAACGCCGGCTGCAGCTCAGCGGTGGCCTCGCTGGGGACCACGTCGGCGAACAGAATCAGGTCGTGAGGACAGTGCCGCTCGGTAGGCGCAATCTGATAGGCCCCAGGCAGAATCACGTGGTCAAGGATCCCGGCGTCGAGCCCTTCGACCAAGCTCGAACGCCTTCTGCCAAGCAGCAATGCCGCGTCGTGATAGCCACTGCCATCGTCTTTGTCAGGCAGCAGGTAAGGCAAGGCCTGGGGCGCCACGCCGGCAGCAGGCGAGCCTCGCAGTTGCGCGAGAATCAACAGCGCACCGTCATCTTCGCGAGCGCCACCATTGCCGATATCGGTCGGGGCCTTTTGTACCTGTATCGAGTAGTGCGCGATCGACAACGGATCGGAACCTTCGTGCGAACAGCTCAGCAATGGCACCAAAGGATCACGCCCCCACTGCGTTCGCACCTGATCCAGCAGGAATTCGCCCATTTTCCGTTGCGCGACTTCGGTGCTGCCCAAGGTGCAGCGGGCAGCGGACGCCTGCTGCAGATCAAGCACCACTTGAGTCTGGTTGGCGAACGACACCGTTTGCAGCGTGAGGGGCAGTGTCACTTCCAATCGATAGCCCATACCCTGATGCAGGCTATGGCTTCTCCTGAGCCGCTTTGGCTCGCCTGGCCACTGCGCAATGGAGCTGCAACGGCCTGCGATCAGTTCCAGACTGACGGTCACTTCCCTGGTACTGCCTGAGGCGTGCTTGAACGACAACTGCAACGGGCCGAGCAGCAACTGATCGAATACAAACCTTTCGCTTAGGTTGGCATCCAGGAACCCTTCACCACTGATGGGTGGAATGAACGTATGTGCGGCGAACCCTTCGACGTAGCGCGTGAGCAGGCGTCGATTGAGCGCGTCACGCCCCAGCGCGATGATCGCACCCCAGCCGTGCAGGGCGTCGCCTTTGGCCAACTGGTTGATAAGGTCTTGTTTGGAATGGGTGACCATGCTCAGTACCTCACTGTGGAACGAAGTTGCACATGCTCGAGCAACTGTTCGTAGTTCAGGTCGTAGGGCAGCGGCAGGCTGATATAACTCCAGGTCAGAACGCTGGACATTTTATCGACAGCCGCCAGGACGATGTAGTCGCCGGTGTCGCCTGTGGGGTAAACGCCAGTGCCAGGATCCACGGCTTTACTGCCGACGATCGTGAACCACAATGTATTGGCCACAGGCACCTCGACTTCTCCGCCGGTCCAGGAGGCTACCCACAGGCTGAGCTTGAGTCCTGCACCCTGCTTCACCACCTTGATCGTCGCGGTGGGACTGTGCCAAGGCACGAGCAGGTCGATCCCGGCAGTGGCGCCATGACCGGTCACTTCCACGCGATCTCTCTGGATCAGCATGCTCGCCGTACCTGGAGCGCCTGGGGAATGCGGCGGCGCTTCATAGATACGCACGTCCATGTCCTGGGGAATACTGAGATCCGCATCCCGGCCATAAGGCTCGGCTGGGCGGATCTTGCCCTTGAAGCCGTCAGTGGTGCGCCATTGCAGCGCCGCATCCAACGCGCCGCCTACCAGCACGTGCCGGGGCGGATTGCTCGGAACAGTGGCGAAATTCACTGTTTGCAGGAATGGGAACACCGCGACACTCCTGGGCACGACTGTGACCAGGTTGTAGGCGACCTTGTCGCCCACCTTTGCACTGATCAGGACGCGCAGTGAAGTGCTTGATATTTGCGCGCTGGTCGGTGGAGTGTAGAGGCCATCCTCGATACTCCCCTTCTCACCCTGCCCCCCCGGCAGATGCTCGACGGCCCAGGTCGGCGTGCCCGTGGGCGCAGGCTTGAGCTCGAACGCCTGACGGCTGGAAGCGGCAATCGTCGGATTGAGCGGTTCGATGGCGAAAGCGGTCACTTTTGGTGCCAAGGTGCCCAACAGCGACAGGTCGCCAGGTGAGCGCACACTGTCAGGAGTCACGGCGTTATCGCTGCGGAACAGCAAACCATTGAGGCGCAGCACATCGATGGAAGGTCCGGTCTTTTCGATGGCTCCGGTGAAACTGTCGAATTTGCCCTGTATCTTCGTTTCAAGAACCGGCAACACCTGATCGGTGTAGAAATTCTGGAAGATGTGCCGAACGTCCGTGGTGTCGTCATTGCTCAAGGAGTGCTCCAGCTGGCTGGCGCCCGCCTGCAGCACTACACTGCCCGTCGGTCCCACAGCGAGCGTGTAGGCTTTCTTCAGCACGAAAGCGCTGCGATAACTGCGCGTGCCTTTGATGCCCAGTCCACTCCACTCGAATTCACACTCGACAGTGGCCGGCACCGTGCACCGCCACTCGAAGGCTATGGTGTCGTCGGCAAATCTGAAATGCGCCCAACTCAGCGCCGGGTCCGCTATCAGGCTGGTGCCAAGCAATTTACCCCAGTGGAAATAACCCTCGCCCGTGCGATGGACTTCGTCGAAGGTTTGCGCCAGATGACCAAAGTTCGCCTGGACCACGAACCCGCCTTGTTGTTCGTACTCCGGGGTGAGCCCGGCGAACTCCGGAATGGACTTGATCATCTTGACCAGCAGGTTCTTGACCCAGTGTTCATGCTTGATGATGATGTTTGCCGAGTATGCCTCGGGGCTGCTCGACGCGGTTTCAGGAAGCAAATAGGGCAAGTCTTTGTCGGCGGTCGGGAATCCGCCGCCGTTTTCGCCGTTGAAGGCAACGCCTACCAGCACCGCGCCCTCTTCCAGTTCCGCTGGATCCTCGCTGGCCAAGGTCACACCGGCCCGGGCCAGGGAGTGGGTGCGCACGGTGAACGAGGTGGGCTTGAACTCACCTTCCACAGGTTTTAGCGTGTTGAGCACCCAGACACGTTCTGCGGGGGGGCGTTTCTCGAATTCGCTGCGGATGGCATCGCCGACCTTGTCGTTCAAGTCCTTCCAGGGAGACACGACGAAGCTGTAGCCCGAACCATTGCTCAAATCCAGGGCCACCCGCCCCTCCCCGCTGATCGGGCCACTGCTTTCGGCGGTCAGCTTGATATTCATGTCCAGACGCGGCGCGGTCAGCGGGTCCAGGGTCGACAGGCCGGTCAACTCGACCTGAGAACTACCAGGCCGCTGACGCAAGGTCTTGATCTTGCCGCCAAGCATGGGAATGCTCAATTTGGCCGCCGACCCGCCAATGTTGGAATTGATGAACGACAAGAGCGGTGAACCGCTGGTGAGCTCGGACACATCGGTCCAACTGCCGGTTTCAGTTTCCTTGCGCACATTGACAGGTTTGATCCAGTCGCCTTCCTGGAAACGTGCAATGTATTCCTGCGCCAACAGACGGTTGGTTTTATAGCGGTCGTACACTAACAAAGCACCCCAACCATAAGTTCGCGGTTGCTGTTTCATGTATGTCAGGTATTGCGTAAACGTTGGTCTGGCCATGGACAAACACTCCGGTAATTATTGCATTGGCTTCGCCGTCATTGACCACCGTACACGCAGGCCACTGCGTGGCACGCTCATGGACGGTCCGACGAAAGCTGTTTAGATACGCGTCTTTTCAGCGAGACAGCGTCAACGTGCTGCTGCGCATTGGAGTAAAGTAATCACCGCCGTCATAACTCACACTGGCGCGCAGGGTGAAAGAAGTGCCAATGCTCAATTGCTCGAGCACGTGTTTCGATAATGTGGCCTTCACCCCAGTACTGACTTGTTCTGCCGTCACCTCCACACGGTCGCAGATAACGGCCTCCAGAGGTCCCTCGGCACTCACGCCGGACACAGACACCGTCAACAATTGACCCGGTGCTGCCAGGTACCAGGTACCCAGTGTCAGATCGGCGCCTGTGGCTGGCACTCTGGCGAGGGACAATACAGAACCGCTCGCCTGCAAACAGGTGATCTGCGGATACGCGCTGCTGGCGAAAGGTTTGATGCGCAGCCTGTAGGACGGCGAATCGACATGGTCGCCACGCGCAGTCAATCGATAGAACACATCGAAGCGCTTGCTTTCATCCCGGTCACCACGGCCTAGATTGGCCGCCACATACTGTGCGGGTATGAAGAAACGCAGCGGGTTATCCGGTCTGACCGGTGTTCTGGCTATGTAATGACCGTGTGGCGGCTTGCCCGCCCAATGCACCTCGAGGCTTTCGCCAGGCGCTAGCGTATCCGCAGGCACACTGATGTAGACCCCATCGACTGCGTTCAATGCAGTCAGAGTGCCCCAGGCGGGGGTCGAATCCGGCTGCGCGCCGCCGACATCCGGCACACGCAAAGTACGTGGCATGACCACATCGACCTGTAGCGCTTCGGCACTCAAGCTGGCGTTTTCACGTCCATACAGGTAAGACAGCCGAGCGCTGGTGCCGCTGCTCAACGTGAGCACCTCGGCGGGCAGCCTGAACAACACCGGCCCCGCCACCAGGGTGCTGGGATCGACGCGCAGCGGCAGGATCGTGTCGCTGGCAGCGCTGCGCCAACGCACCAGGATGCGATCAGACACTGTAATGTCCGGGTAAGTCGGTACCTGAATCGTCAGGCCGTCGCGGAACTTGGCGGGATCGAGCGGGGTTCCTTCGGCATGACCCACGATCGTCGGCTTGGGCAGGTACGGAGGAAGCGTTGCGCTGGAGTCGACCTCGAAACGCTGCTCTGGCGCGTCGAGCTCCACCCCGTCCGCGAACTTGATACGGTAGCCGGCGCGGACATAGCCCCCCTCAAGGTAGCTGAACCAATACTTGGGCACATCGACCGACAGCGACTGCCCTTGCATGTGAGCTTTGCTAACCACGATCACGTCGATTCGGTCGTCATCCTCGACCCCGTCCTCATCGTAACCCACTAGTTTGACGGTGATGGTGTCGCCGATTTGCATGGCTTGATAGGGCGCAACGACCAGCGTCACCCCGACATCAGGGAAGTCACTGCGCCGCAGAACCAAGTCGTGCGAGGGTAGCGCGTGAATCACCGACAATGCCTCACTCGGCGGCCGCGGACGAACACCGATGAAGCAAAACCTGCGCAGCGACTCGACTTGACCGTTCACGGTGTAGGAAAAGAATGCCCAACCACCGGCCGCGCTGCGAACGGCAGTATTGGTAATTTCGATGCGTTTGCCATCGGCCAGATCGGCCGGCACGATCGGTAACTCGGCACCAATATCATCGAACACCACGCCTTCAGGCGACGCGCCGACCCAGCGTGGGCGGACCAGGTTCCCCGGTTGCATGCCGGTGAACTTGATAACCGCGGTTAACGGCGAGCTTCCCAACTTTTCCAGATCGACTTCTGCCGCATCATTCAGGTCGGGAATGAGAGGTTTCTCATAATCGACCTTTGATAGTTCGTTCATTCTTGCATCCTCGAAGTTCGACACACGCTGGCTACGCCCCTATGCAAGTTGCAGGCCCATGGTGCATTCACAACGGCGCACCCGCTGCGTCATGACTTCAAGTTATAGGCGGCTGGTGGAACCGCAGACAACTGGCAGAATTGTCAGGTCGCTGCCCTTGCACGTACGACCACGAGGTAAATCGCGGCCAGCGGCCCACCTGATATATCTGCCAGGTGCGCCACAGCACCGCTTGCCCTAGCCTCGGTGACACTGCACATCTGTCAGTCAACGGCAAGTCGACAGGCACGTCGATCTCCTGACATGTCTGCACTTCACGCGTTTAACGAGCGCACTGCGCGAGGCCTACTCAATGACTCATTCAGCAACGCCACAGCAATCAGGCAGCATCATCATTAGCAATCCCGACGGCAAGTTCGTGTCGCTCAATATTCCAACCGACGGCTGGGGAAAGACCTACACGCTCACCGTCGGCAGTGGCGGGAACAAACTCGACAAGCCGCGAAAGATTCAAATGGACGATCTGCCCTCAGCGGCAACGGTCGTATTGACCGGCAAAGGCGGCTGGTCAATGACGCTAAAGACGACTCATCAACCGGCGAAGTTAAATAGTTACGACGTTCATTATTTCGTCAACAGTTATGCCAAGGAAGATTTTATCAAAGAGGGGTTGGGCCTGGAGGTGATCGATAAACAGGGATCGGCGCAGGCGGATTCACTCGACGTGGTCACGGTCAACGTTTCTCCCCGTGGCGGTACCCGCTGAAGCCCTCCCATTTCAATCGAACGCCCGAGGAACATCATCATGTCTCTGCATTCCAACGCTCTTAACTTCCTGGGTTTCATCAGCGGTAGCGTCGATCAACGTACGGGGCAGTTTTCCGTTGGCATTGAACTACCTCAGATGACAGCCAATATGCTCTGCGGCCCAGAACTACCCTTACAGCTGATGTTCAATCCCATGGATGAGAGCAACAGCGGTTTCGGTATTGGCTGGGCATTGCAACTTAGCCACTTTTCGCTCTCCAGCGGCATGCTTTCCCTGCACACGGGTGAACGATTTCGGGTAGCGGACAATGGTCCGGGACAGGCGGCCGCGATTGCCGAACGCAAACTGGAAAGCTTCCAGTTCAGCAACATCGGCGAGGGTGACAGACCACGCTGGCGGATTGCGCATAAAGCCGGCTTGATCGAGAT
This sequence comes from Pseudomonas cremoricolorata, assembly GCF_000759535.1. Lineage (NCBI taxonomy): Bacteria > Pseudomonadati > Pseudomonadota > Gammaproteobacteria > Pseudomonadales > Pseudomonadaceae > Pseudomonas > Pseudomonas cremoricolorata. The sequence continues at coordinate 4,598,192 of NZ_CP009455.1, forward strand.
TCTCGAACCCCAGGGCCCACAGCGCGAAGTGGCCATGCCAGTGAGGGTAATGGCGCCCTCGGGTCACGGCATCAACTTAGAGTACACCACGGTCGATAGTCAGCCACGCCTGTCCACGATCATCGACGACACCCACCGCACCCTGCTGAACATCGACTACAGCAGTAATGCCCGAGTCATGCTGGACCTCGATCCTGGCACATCCGTGGCCAAGCGGTTCATCTTCGAGCTGGACAATCAGGAATTGCGCAGGCTCGAGCTCCCAAGCGACGAAAAGCCCAGTTGGCATTTCAGCTACGCCCGGTTCGGCAATCTGCGCTATGTCACACGCCTGGCCAATCCGATTGGCGGGATCGAGACGCTGACTTACAACGAACACGGCCATCGCTTTCCCGGCGTCGCCAGGACTCTGCCCTACGTCATCGAGCATTTACGTCAGCCCGACCCGCTGGACCCTGCCACCCACATGAAATCGACCTATGCCTACAGCCAGAACAACTTTCTGGGTTACGGCACAGGTGTCCAATGGACAGACGATGGGCGCGACAATCTCTACAAGTTCACCGGCAGCAGCTACAACTACGACTCGACAGTCAGCCATTACCTGCAAGACCAGGTGCTGCGCACGGTCAAGTGCACCTATAACCGCTTCCATCTGTTGACCGAGAGCCTCACCACCCAACAAGGCTGCATCGAAACCGTCACCACCGAGTATCACGAAGTGCCGAATACGGCCTTCGATGACCAGCCGAGCTACTTCCAGTTACCTAAACGAATAACCAAGAGCAAAACCCTGTCCGGCGACTCGAGCAAGCGTCGCGATGAAACCTTGCAGATGACCTACGACACGGCGGGCAACCTGCTGGTGGAAACTCAGGCCAGCGGCATACGCCTGGTACGCGAGTATTACCCCAAGGAAGGAGGCGATGGCTGCCCGGCAGACCCCGAAGGTTTTCTGCGCAACCTCAAGAGCCTCACCGAGTACCCGGCGGCTCACTTGCCTGGCGCCCCGATCAAACGCACGCGGTACCGCTATGCGCTGCAAACCGCGCTGGCGCAGAGCACTGCCAGGGCGCTGCCCGGTGGCTGGCTGGCGATCAAGCAGGAAGACACCTGCGAGGTGACTGCAGGCAACGCTGTCTCGGACGGGCGCCAGCCAGGCGAATCGGAGGCCGAGGCAGAAACGCTCATGCGCAGGTCGGTGCATGCCTACCTCGACAAACCTGACACCCCGCGCCTTCACGGCCGCCCTGACTGCCAGCAGGTCAGCATCCACGGCCAGACGTCTACCACGCGCTTTCGCTACGACTTGACCGATGACCCCGAGGGCGCACCGACATGGCTGCGAACCCGGCAGACATTCAGCGGTGCAGGCGGTACCGCCGAGGCCACGATGGTCGAAATCCACTCGATCCACAGCGGTCAGGTGGTGCAAACCGAAGACCTCAATGGGGTGGTCACCCGTAGTCGTTATGACGCACTCAATCGCTTGCTCGAGCAGACCAGCTCGCCCGACGATGCACACTACAGGGCCAGCCGTGTCTATGCCTACCCGACGCTCACGGAAAACGGCCGTACCTATGCCTGCGAGCAGGTCACTGACGTCAAGAACGTCATCAGTCGCGTCATATACGATGGCCTCAACCGCGTGATCCGAGAGGAGCGACAGGATTGCTCAGGGTGCTCGAGGACGACCGCCGAATACCAGTACGACAGCATTGGACGCCTGGTCAGCGAAACTGCCTACGACTATCGCGCAGAGTCTGACGCAACCAGTCCAGCGCCCCAGGCTGATGTGACCCTGGTCACTCGCTATGCCTACGATGGCTGGGGCAACCGCTGCGAGGTGATCGGGCCGGATTTGGTCAAGTCGGTGACCGAAACGTCTCCCTTCGGCGACGGCGGTGATCTGATCACGCAGTGGACCGTCAGTCCAGCAACTGCAGGCCAGCAGCAGGCCGCTACAACAGCCCCTGACATTCGCCAGAACGTGCAGGTGACTCAGCTCAACGCCCTGAACAAGCCTGCCTATCAGTACCGCTTGATGGAGCAGGCCGGCAATGACTCGCATCAGGTCGGTCGCACGGATTTCGAGTACGACGGTCTGGGCCGTTGCATCAAAACCACCTTTACCTTCGCAACGATAGATAGCAAGGCCGTGGCGCGGGTCAACACCTACACCTATGACCTGTGGGGCCGGATGACGGCGACGCTGCGCCCGGACGGCACCGAGGTGCTGCGCACATTCGCGCCGCACAGTCTCAATGAACTGACGACACGGCTAGCGGTGCGCAGCCGCGGCAGCGAGCGTTGCGAAACGCTGAGCGAGCGCGTTTTTGACGGACTCGATCGCCTGCTCAAGGTCAAAGTTGGTCCGCGGGTAGAGGAATATCGCTACAAAGGCGGAACGTTGCTGGTCGATACCCGCACCTCCAGCAACAGCGCTCAGCCAGGCAAAGCCGCGCGCAAGCGTGTGCTGAAATATACCTACGAACCTCGACTCACTCCGCTACCGACCCAGGTCAAGGCAAGTTTCGTCGACGGCGAGGTGGTCAGTGCAGACCTAGAGTCCAATTTCGACTTCGCTGCGGACACCGGCGTCATCGTCAGCGCCGGCAACAGCAACGGTGCGCGTGCCTATGGCTATACCGATCAGGGGTATCTGGCCAGCGAAACCTGGGAGGTGGATGGCACCGAGCAGCACAGCACCGAGTACCGTCACTCACTGCAAGGGCGCATGTACTACCGCAAGTACTCGGACAGCCCGATTGCCTGCGAATACGCCTACGACAGTATTGGACGGGTCACGGCCATCAGCCAGGGCGCGTTACGCAGTGTGTTGACCTACAACGATGACGGCCTGTTGCATACCACCTGCACTACCGACACCGACGGCGGCCGCGAGGCGCTGTGTACGCAGCTGTACGACGCGCTGGGACGTGAAGTGCAACGCACGCTCAGTGTCGACGGCCAGCACCGACAAGTGCTCGACTTCACCTGGCATGACAACGACACCCTGCACACCCGAACGCTGCAGCGTGACGGCAAGCGGTTGCGCATGGAGACCTTCACCTACGATGAACTCGATCGCTTGGTGGAACACGACTGTCAGGGCGAGTTGCTGCCCTGCAACGCCAAAGGCCGTGCGATCAGCAACCAACTGTTCCGTTTCGACGACCAGAACAACATCACACGCTGCCAGACCCGCTTTGCCGACGGCAACTCCGACAGGGCCGACTTTACCTACGCCACCGATGGCAGTTTCCAACTGTTGAAGGTGACTCATCGCCTACTCGAGGATTACCCTGCCGAACAGACGTTCAACTACGACGACTACGGCAACCTGCTCACCGATGACCAGGGTCGGGCGCTGGAGTACGACAGCTTCGGACGCTTGCAACGTGTCACCGAAGCCGACGGCGCAGCGCTCGCCGAGTATCGGTACGACGGTCATGATCAACTGGTGGGTGCTGTGCATGCAGGGGGCCGTCAGGTTCACCGACGCTATCTGGGCCACCGCCTGGACTGCACCCGAGAGGGTGACGTGCTGACCCACTACTTGTACGGGGCTGGCAGACCACTTGGCATCCAGCGAGCGGGCAATGCCGCCGCCACGCAACTGCTGCTGACGGACCCGTCCGGCAGCGTGATCGGCGAATGCGACCGCCAAGGCGTTCGCGATGCCCAGTACAGCGCCTACGGCGAGCGCGCCGAGGACGATGGATTGCATGGCCTGCTGGCGTTCAACGGCGAAGCGCGCGAAGAGGCCATCGGCTGGTACCTGCTGGGCAGCGGCTACCGCGCCTACAACCCCGCGCTGATGCGCTTCCATAGCCCCGATTCGATGAACCCTGAAGACGCGGGCATCAACCCTTATGCCTATGCCCTGGGCAACCCTGTCAACTGGCATGACCCGACCGGCCACCGAGCGGAAGGCGTCTACGACCGCGACCCGCCGGAGCTGATCGATCAGCCCGAAAAGCCCAAGACACCCTGGAGTGCCTGGATAAGCGTGGGCATAGGCGTCGCGATGTTCGTGGCTGCGGCAGTGACGATGCCATGGGCGGCACCGGCTACCATCGGCTTGACGGCGGCCTATATCAAGGGTGTGGTAGGCGTGGTCGCCCTGGGCGCTTCGGCCGTCACTGGCGCGATAGCGGTCATGGTTGGACAGGACAACATCGAGCTTTCCAACACCATGAGCGGCATTAGCTACGTCCTGTCGTTCGCCGGCGGTTTTTTGGCGTACTCGGGCGCGTCGGCGAGCAAGGCGGCTGTCAAGGCGGCTGTCAAGGCGGCGCAGATAGCGAAATCCAACGTGCTTTCCAATGCCCAGATCGCCACCAATCTAAAGAACCTGATGGGAGCCACAACGAGCGTTCGCTTTCCACAGAGCCCGGCAGTCAGTCGAGCGGCATCGGTCGTCAGCAGCCCCCGCACTTCTATCGCCATGACTCCTCAAGTCTCTCCGGCATCGTCCAGGTCACCGTCAGTTTCCGCAGGATCCAGCCCACGCGGCTCTCAGGTCTTCCGGGAGGTTGAAGCCTCGATTCACAGTGCCTCTTCGAGCTTGAACGGTTCCATGTCGGATGTCTCGGCCGGGTCAGCGTCCGCCTTGGGAGGGAATTCATCTTCTGCGCCAGTCCCACCCCAAACAATCTCGCAACCGAGTGCATCCGGCACTCCGACGCCTCCGAGCCACGGGCTAATAAACTTAACTCTGGTGGGCCCAGGAGGGAAAGCTTTCAAGGACCTCACAGGCGACTTCAGACGACTCTAGTCCACCCCTCCTAGACCTCGAATCATCACCGCCCGCTGCCCAGCAGCGGGCTTTCTTGCAATCTCCACCCTGTCGATTCCGACACCCCGCACTACAGACTCTTCCTACATTCTCCGTCCCCTCAGGCCCCTACCCTAGCGGCCTTGAATCCGACGTTTCCGCTGGCTCTCGCCGCCGCGTGCGTCAATGCCCATCAGGCTCCAGCCATGCGTTGCCGATCCTGCCCGCGCGGTCGATCGACAGTGCAGCTCAGGACACTGCCAATGCTCCAGCTCGACCCTCTCAGGCCCCCGCCGTTGTGTGCGCGCTTCGCTCTCCTGCCGCCGTTGCTCAGCGGTTATTTGCTCTTGACCGTCTCCAGCCCGGCACTGGCCGAAACCGCGAAACCGCAGTTCGAAGCCGGTTTCATGCGTCAGCCACCTGGTCAGGCAGCGGATGCCGGTGTCCTGGCACTACAGGCGCTGGCGCCCCACACGCCATTGCAACCGGGGCGCTACCGGGTCGCGGTATGGGTCAACCACACGCCCATCGAAGAGCAATCCATCGTGTTTCACCTGGCCCCCGGCGGTGATGCCCTGCAGGCCTGCCTGACCGGCGAACTGCTGCGTAGCCTCGATCTACGTGAGCAAGCCCTGGAAGCGCCACTGCCCAATGATGAAAGCTGCGTCGACCTGGCTGAGCGGGTTCCACAGGCGCACGTCGACTTCGACTCTGCGCAACTGCGTCTTTCGCTGTCGATACCGCAGATCGCCCTGAGCCAGGATCGCCGTGGCAGCGTGCCCGAGCACCGGTGGGACTCAGGCATCAATGCCGCGTTTGTCAACTACCAGGCCTCGACCCAGCACAGTCGCAGAAGCGATGGCCGCAGCGAACGCAGCCAGGACCTTTACCTCAATACCGGGCTGAACCTCGGGGGTTGGCGTTTGCGTAGCAATCAGACTTATCGCGAGAATCCGCTCGGCGAGCGCCAATGGACCCGCAACGACACCTACGCCCAGCGTGATCTGCCCGGACTGCGCGCCAACCTCACCGTGGGTGAAACCTTCACCGGCAGCGAGATGTTTCGTGGCTTCGCTTTTTCCGGCGTGCGTCTGGCCTCGGATCAGGACATGCTTTCCGATGCCCAGCAGCAGTACGCTCCGGTGATCCGCGGCGTGGCTCAGACCCGCGCCAAGATCGAAGTGCTACGCAATGGTTATCCGATCTACTCAACCTACGTGGCACCCGGCCCCTATGCCCTGGATGACCTCAGTGTCGGCTCTGGGCATGGCGAACTCGAAGTCGTCATCACTGAAAGCGACGGCCAGGTCAGCCGCTTCACGCAACCCTACTCCTCATTGGGCAGCCTGCTGCGCGACGGCGTGTGGCGCTACAGCGCGACCGCTGGCCGCTACAACGGTGCCGAGGAGCTCGACAGCCCGGCATTCTGGCAAGGGACGTTGGCCCGAGGTGGCGTCTGGAACAGCACGCTGTATGGCGGTGTGCTGTCGAGTGACTACTATCGCGCGGGTGTGGCGGGAGTCGCCCGTGACTTCGGTGAATTCGGCGCACTATCGATCGACGTGACCCGCGCTAGCAGTGATTTGGGTGGCGCGCTCGGACAGGTCCAGGGGCATAGCTACGCCGTGCGCTACAGCAAAAGTTTCCAGAGCGGTACCAACCTGCGTTTCGCCGGCTACCGCTACTCTACGCAAGGCTATCGGGATTTTCAGGAAGCCATTCAGCAACGCCATTTCGATACGCGCTATCCGGGCAACCGCCGCAGTCGGCTGGAAGTGTCGGCATACCAGACGTTCGCCCAGAGCAGTTCGCTGAGCCTGACCCTGTCCCAGGAAGACTACTGGACCAGCGGCTACCAGCGCCGTCAGTACCAGTTGCAATACAGCACCCGAATCGGCGAGGTGGGCGTCAACCTGTTCGCCTCTCAGTCCCTCAGCAGCCGCTACACCGACAACCGCCTGCTTGGCTTGAGTCTGAGCTTTCCGCTGGAGTTCGGCCGCCCACACCGGGCCGCCTTCGATGTACAGCGTACCAACGGCCAGTACAGCGAACGTGCCAGCTTGCAAGGTGCGGCTCTGGACAATCGCCTGAGCTATCAGACCTCACTGGCCAACGACGCCAGCCAACGCAAATCCGCCGCGGTATCGCTGGCCTTCCAGAGTGGCCAAGCCAACTATGGCGTCGGCTATAGCGCAGGCAGCGGCTACCGGAACCTGTCGCTCAATACCAGCGGTGCAATGGTGCTGCATGCCCAAGGCGTCACGTTCGGCAATTATCTGGGGGAAACCATGGCGCTGCTGCACGTTCCCGATGTCGAGGGCATCGGGTTACAGAATGCGACTTCGTCGCGTAGCGACGCTGAAGGTTTCCTGCTGATTCCACACCTGCGTCCTTATCGGATCAATCCAGTGGCACTCGACACCGACGACCTGTCGCCCGAGATCGTCATCGACAATACCAGTCAGCAGTTGGTGCCACGCCGAGGCGCCGTGGTGATGAGCCGCTTCGATACACGGCATGTGTTGCGCATGGTCCTGACCCTGCTTCAACCCGATGGCCGGCCATTGCCCTTCGGCGCGCAAGTCAGCGATGAACACGAGCAAATTCTGGGCGTGGTCGGCCAGGCTGGGCAAACCCTGCTGGCCAGCAGCCAGCCAGGTCTTCAGCGGCTGCAAGTGCGATGGGGGGTGGCTGGCTCGCAGACCTGCCACGTCACCCTCGACCCCAGCTTGATGCCTGAAGACAGCGGGTATCGCATTCAGACATTCGAATGCTCGCCAGAGCGCGCGCACGATGACCTGTCAACTTCTACCACTGATTCTGAAGGCCCCCGCCCATGACCCGCTTGTGTCGCCGCCGTGTACGACCCACTGCTAACCTGATTTCTCTGCTGATGCTGCTCTTGGCCTCGACTGTGGTACAGGCCGAATGCAGGTGGTGGCCCGGCAAACCCACCTACATGACCTTCCAGCGCGACATGGGCTCGTTCTGGGTAGCGCGTAACGCCCCGGTAGGTACGGTTTTCGGCAAAGCCTCGCTGTACTCCGCGAACGTGGAAGGCTCGGAACTGACCTGCTTTTACAGCGCCACCGATCCAGTCACCGCACGACTGCCTAACAGCGCCCCGATATTCGCCGGCTACATCCCTCCGATCGATGGCAAGCCGGTCGATGGCCGGATACTGCAGACCAATGTACCAGGGGTAGGTGTGTACATAAACCTGGGCTACCCCTATGAAGGCACTGCGACCAACAACTTCACACCGGACGACGGCACGGCCATTCCTTATACGGGCGTGATGACGCAAAATACCGCCATCGGTATGCCGTTGGAGCATATGTTCGGCGAGTTATCGTTCGTCAAGATCGGCGAGATCGCTGCCGGCCCGCAGCGCGTCCAGGGGGAAATGTTCCACGGTATCTACCACACCGTGGGCAAGGCCATGGATTACTCGATCTCGGCGACGATCAATCGCGCCCAGTGCTCCGTGCTGGGTAATCCCGTGAGCGCCGACCCGGTACAACTTGGCGATCACAAGACCGACGAGTTTACCCATGTCGGTGCAACGACAGCCGACGTGCCCTTCCATATCACCCTGAGCGATTGCGCAGACGACAGCACCCCGGGTGCCACTCGAGCGAACGTACATGTCTATCTCGAAGGGGGCGTGAACGGCTCGACCCCTATCGACGCCAGTCAAGGCCTGTTCAGCCTCAGCAGCAGTTCTACTGCCAGCGGTCTGGGCATTCAGATATTGCGCAGTGATGGCACGCCGATTCCGTTGCTTTCCCATGAACGGGTGACGTCCATTGAATTAGGCACGACGCGCCTGGATTTTCGTGCCCGCTACTATCAAACCGATGCAAAAGTCACCCCTGGCGTGGCTGAAGGCGCTTTGAAGTTCACTGTCACTTACCGCTGAAGGCCATGTCTGCCCGGCCTCCAAGTGCCGGGCGGCTCGCCCCAAGTGCTCGACAGTAGAAATGCCCACAACGCAAAAAGGGACCCGGAGGTCCCTTTTACGTGCTGCTATCTGGAGCGGGAAACGAGACTCGAACTCGCGACCCCGACCTTGGCAAGGTCGTGCTCTACCAACTGAGCTATTCCCGCAATGTGAAGCTTTACCGCTGTTGGCGTGAAGCGCCTTGACGACCTTCACCACCACTGCACCGCATAGACGCCACAGTTTTTTAAACTGGAGCGGGAAACGAGACTCGAACTCGCGACCCCGACCTTGGCAAGGTCGTGCTCTACCAACTGAGCTATTCCCGCAAATGGCGTCCCCTAGGGGACTCGAACCCCTGTTACCGCCGTGAAAGGGCGGTGTCCTAGGCCACTAGACGAAGGGGACACACGACACTGTTCAGTACAAGACTTTCAGTGCACCAGACCTGAACCTCGCGATTCAACCTGGATTTTCTTTTCCTGCCCCGCCGCGAAGCGTTGCCGGAGAAACTGGAGCGGGAAACGAGACTCGAACTCGCGACCCCGACCTTGGCAAGGTCGTGCTCTACCAACTGAGCTATTCCCGCAATGGCGTCCCCTAGGGGACTCGAACCCCTGTTACCGCCGTGAAAGGGCGGTGTCCTAGGCCACTAGACGAAGGGGACACGCTGCAAGCATTTTCATGCTGCTTTCACTACCTGAAGCGTTTCGCTGTGTGCTTTACGCTGCAAGTGGCGCGCATTCTAGGGACGCCTATGTAAGTCGTCAACACCTTTGTAGAAATTTATTTAAATCAATGACTTCCCGCTCGCCGTCAGGCCGAGCGGCCGGCAGTCGAAACACTGGCGTTGCTTTTCTGACGACGGCTCGGCAAGCTCATGCCATTGCGCCATACCTGGCCCATGGCTCTTCTCCTATATAGAGGCATTCGCGGTGACCCCACTTCTGATCACCCTGCTCATCGTCGCCGGGATCGCCCTGCTGATTGTCATCGGCTACCTCAACAACGTGGTCGAAAACACCAAGGTCGAGCGCACCCGGGCCAAGGTCGAGCTGGGCGACCGCCTGCGCCGCTGCGAAGACATCAACGAAACGTTCCCCGGCCAACTGATGAGCACGCCGCTCAAACTCCTGCTCACCCGGCTGGAACTGAACCTCAATCAGCGACTGCTCGCCGTGGAGCGCAACAACGCCCAGTGGCAGGCGCGCATCAAGGAACTGCAGGCGCTGATCGACAAGGGCGAAGACATACCGATCAACAACCCCCCTGCCCCGATCCTCACCGAAACCAAGGCCAAGGACGTGCGCTTCGTGCTCGAAGTGCTGCACAACCAAGTGGTGCGCGCCACCGCCGAGGGTTTTTTGCAGAATATCGAGGGCAAGCACTGGGCCAAGGAAATCCGCCACATCCTGGTGCTGCTGCACATCGAGTTCTTCAACAACCTCGGCCAGCGCGCCCTGCAGCAGCAACAGCCCGGCCAGGCACGCCTGGCATTCGAGCGCGGTGTGCAGTACCTGCGCAAGCAGGCCGAACCGAAACTCTATGAAGAGCAGCGCGTGTACCTGGAAAAACTGCTGGCGCGGGCCGACGCCCAGGTACTGGACCAGATGGAGCCGGCAGCGGACGAGGAAAATCAGCTCACCGAAGGTCTGAAGACCGACGACGAAGAAACCTGGAAGAAAAAAGCGATGTATGACTGATTCACCAAGGCCCGGTCGGCAGCGACCGGGCCTTGTGCTTTCAACAGTCGGTCAATGCCAGGAAAAGACTGGCCAGACGCTCCAAACCGGCCTGATCGGCCTCGCTGAAGCGGCCGATGCGCGGGCTGTCCAGGTCCAGCACGCCAACCAGGCGGCCATCCTTGAGCAACGGGATCACCAGTTCACTGTTCGACGCGCTGTCGCAGGCGATGTGCCCGGGAAATGCGTGGACGTCCTCGACCCGCTGCGTCTGCCGGGTGGCTGCAGCAGCGCCACAGACACCGCGGTCGAAGGGAATGCGCACACACGCCACCTGGCCCTGGAACGGCCCGAGCACCAGCTCTTCGTTGCGGTTCAGGTAGAACCCGGCCCAGTTCAGGTCCTCGAGCTGGTGATAGAGAAACGCGGAAAACTGCGCGGCATTGGCGATGAAGTCACGTTCATCGGCAAACAGCGCCTGCACCTGCGCGGCCAGCAAATCATAGCCATCGAGGCCGGCGCCGCTGGCATTCAAGTCGATCATTGATTCTGCTCCAACAATTGCAGCCCGACCCAGTAGCGGGCGAACTGGTAGGCACATCGGCCATTACGGTTGCCGCGCCCGGTGGCCCAGCGCACGGCGAGAATATCCAGCGCGTCATCGCGCTGCCAGGAAAGGCCGGCCTGGGTCGCCAGCTGGCTGATCCAGTGCTCGACCACCTCCAGGTAATGCTCCTGGGTGAACGGATAGAACGACAGCCACAGGCCGAAGCGGTCAGACAGCGCGATCTTGTCTTCCACCGCCTCGCTGGGGTGCAGCTCACCGTCGACCCGCTTCCAGTTTTCGTTGTCGCTCAGTTGTTCCGGCACCAGATGGCGGCGGTTGGAAGTGGCGTACAACAGTACGTTGTCCGGGGCCTGCTCCAGCGAGCCATCTAGCACACTTTTCAGCACCCGGTAATCGCCCTCGCCGGCCTCGAAGGAAAGGTCGTCGCAAAACAGCACGAAGCGCTGCGGCAAGCTGTGCAGCAGCTCGACCACTCTTGGCAGGTCGGCCAGGTGGTCGCGCTCGATCTCGATCAGGCGCAGGCCCGCTGCAGCGTGCTCGGCGAGCAAGGCGCGCACCAGCGACGACTTGCCAGTGCCACGCGAGCCCCACAGCAACGCATGGTTGGCCGGCAGACCGGCGATGAACTGTTCGGTGTTGCGGCCCAGTTGCTGGCACTGTTTGTCGACGCCGATCAGGTCGGACAGGCGCATGTCCAGGCTCACCTGCAACGGCTGCAAATAGCCGCTGCGACCGTCGCGCTGCCAGCGTGCGGCCAGTGTGGTATGCCAGTCGAGCGCGGGGCGCAGGGCTGGCAGCAACGGTTCGAGGCGGGTCAGTAGCGAATCGGCACGTTCGAGAAAGGCGGTCAGGCGGGGGTCCATGATGGCTCCTATGGTGTTAGACGACGCAACGGCACGCGCGGCAGACGTTCGTGGCACAGTGCGGCTGGGCGCGCATAGCGTAGCGTTGGTTGACCCACGCGAGCCGCATTGCGGCTACCATCGCAGTCACAGGCGCAACCCCATCCACCTGCTCGGGGCCTATGGATATCAAGTTCACCAACCGCCTCTCCTACAAACAGGCCCGGCTCACCGTGCTGGTGGGCTTCGTGCTGGGCACCCTGCTCAGCCTGGTGCAGATCGGCGTCGATTATGCCAGCGAAGACGCGGCCATCAACCGTGAACTGCAAACACTGCTGCAAATCAGCCACGACACCGCTTCGCGCATCGCCTACAACATCGACGCCGAGCTGGGCGAGGAACTGACCGGCGGGCTGCTGCGCGCGCCGGCGATCATCCGCGCGCGGCTGGTCGATAACAATGGCACGGTGCTCGCCGACAGCCAACGCACGCCCATGCAGAGTGGTTACCGGCCGCTGTCGGACTTTCTGTTCGGTGAGCAGCGCCAGTTCCAGGATCGCCTGTTCCTCGCGCAGATGCCCGATGACTACCTGGGCACGTTGTACCTGGACGTCGACACCTATGCCTTCACCAGCCGCTTTCTGGAGCGTGCCGGGCTTACTCTGCTCAGTGGCTTCGCCCGTACCCTGGTGCTCACCGGCATTCTGCTGACGCTGTTCTACCTGATGCTGACCAAACCGCTGGTGACCGTCATCAGCGCCCTGAGCAGCGGCCGGCAAAACCGCGTGGACTGCCCGCCCGGCCATGAGCGCGACGAAATCGGCGTACTGGTGAAGGTGGCCAACCAGCAATTCGTCAGCATGGCCACCGAAATCCAACAGCGTCGCCACGCCGAAAACCGCCTGACCCAATACCTCAATGAACTGGAAGATGTGATCTCGGCGCGCACCGAGGCGCTCAAGGCCAGCAACGATCGTCTCAGTCAGTCCAACCACGAGCTGCAGATCGCTCGCGCCCAGGCCTTGGACATGGCCCAGGCACGCTCGGCGTTCCTGGCCAACATGAGCCACGAGATCCGCACGCCGCTCAATGGCCTGCTGGGCATGATCGCCCTGACCCTGGACACGCCCCTGGCCACCGAGCAGCGCCAGCAGCTGTCGATTGCCCATGATTCGGGCAAGGTGCTGGTGGCGCTGCTCAACGATATTCTCGATCTGTCCAAGTTCGATGCCGGGCAATTGCAACTGGAACGGATCGCTTTCGACCTCGGTGGCCTGGTGGAGGACACCGCCAGCTTGCTGTCGCAGAATGCCGCGGCGAGTGTCGAGCTGACCTGCCTGATCGCCCCTGACCTGCCAGCGCTGGTGCTGGGTGATCCGACCCGGGTGCGGCAGATCGTCAGCAATCTGCTGTCCAATGCGCTCAAGTTCACCCGCTTTGGCCGAGTCGATGTGAGTGTCGTGCCCATCGTCGGTGGCGTGCGCGTGGTGGTGCGCGACACCGGTATCGGGATCGCCGAGGACGCCCAGGCGCGAATCTTCCAGCCTTTCACCCAGGCCGGGGCCGGCATCACCCGGCAATATGGCGGTACCGGCCTGGGCTTGGCGCTGACGCGCAACCTGTGCACCGCCATGCAAGGGCAATTGCGCGTACGTTCTCAGGTGGGCTTCGGCAGCCAGTTCAGCACCGACCTGCCGCTGCTGGCGCACGGGCCCGCGCCGGCGATGCCCGCACTGCGGGGGCGGGTCGATGCCATCAGCCGGGCCGGCAGCGGCCTGAGCGAGTTGTTGCAGACACTGCTGCCGGCCTGGGGCCTGGCCTATCAACGACACGACAGCGTCGAGCAGCTCGATGTCAGCACGCTGCATGTGCTGATCACCGACGACCTGCCCACCGTCGAGACGCTGCGCCCGCTGTGCTCGGCGGTCATCGTGCTGGTAACGGCGTACGGCCGCTTCGTATCCATCGAGCAGTCCACCGCCCTGGCGCCGCTGCAGCAGTTGGCGCGTCCGCTGTCCAGGCACAAGCTGCATGAAACCCTGCAGCGTGTCTTGCAGGGCGCCGGTCGCGAGCCTGGGTCAGTACCGCCCCGCGAAGCGTTGCCCTTGCACCACGGGCGAATCCTGCTGGTGGAGGACAACCCGGTCAACCAACTGGTGGCACGCGGTATGTTGAGCAAGCTCGGCTACCCCGTGGAAGTGGCCGCCAATGGCCTGGAAGCACTGGAGCTGTTGCAACGAGAGGCCTTCGACCTGGTGCTGATGGACTGCAACATGCCAGTGATGGATGGCTACCAGGCGGCGCGAACCATCCGTCAGCGCGGCAACTGGCCTGGCTTGCCGATCATTGCCCTGACCGCCAACGCCATGCCCGAAGAGCGCGAGCGCTGCCGCGCCGCAGGCATGGACGATTACCTGGCCAAGCCGTTTCGCCGCGAGCAGTTGCTGGCGCTACTGGAACGCTGGTTGCCAATCAGCGATTGAGCAACCTTTCGATGTCCGCTTGCAGTGCCTGCGGCTTGGTCGCCGGGGCGTAGCGGGTGATCTGACCGCTCTGCGGATCGACCAGGAACTTGGTGAAGTTCCACTTGATGCGCTCGCTGCCCAGCAGGCCCGGCGCGCGTTTTTTCAGCTCGCGGAACAACGCGTGGGTCAGCTCACCGTTGACCTCGACTTTGCGAAACAGCGGGAAACTGACGCCGAAATTGCGCTCGCAGAACTGCGCGATTTCAAGCGTATCGCCCGGCTCCTGCTTGCCGAACTGATTGCACGGGAAGCCAAGCACCACCAGACCTTGGCCACGGTACTGCTGCCACAGTTGCTCCAGGCCCTTGTACTGCGGGGTAAAGCCGCACTGGCTCGCGGTGTTCACCACCAGCAACGCCTTGCCGGCAAAATCCGCCAGGCGCTTGTGCTCGCCGCCCAGGGTCAGGCAAGAAATCTCCAGCAGCGGGTCAGTCATGGCGGGCCTGCGCAGGCTCGAAGTTCAGGCACACCGAGTTGATGCAGTAGCGCAATCCGGTGGGCGCCGGGCCATCCGGGAAGACATGCCCCAAGTGCGCATCGCAGCGGGCGCAGGTGACCTCGGTACGGATCATGCCGTGGGAGGTGTCGCGGATTTCGATCATCGCTGCGTCATCGATCGGCGCGCTGAAGCTCGGCCAGCCACAGCCGGCGTCGAACTTGGTGGCAGCGTCGAACAGCGGCAGGTCGCAGCAGATGCAGCGATAGACACCGGGGCGGGTTTCACCGTTGTACTTGCCGGTGAAGGGCCGTTCGGTGCCCTTGAGTCGACACACCTGGTACTGCGCCGGATCGAGCATCTCACGCCACTGTTCCAGGGATTTTTCAAACTTTTCCATAGGTAACCTCGGCAGGCGAATTTCACCGTGCGCCGGCTTTCTTTCTGGCGCCGGTGACACGTATATTAGTGGGCTTATCTTGCCAGCCAGTCTGGCATGCGCCCCGTCCTTCTCCAATCCTCGAGCGTGGCGCGCAGCGACTTCTCAACCGGGATCACATCATGCAGTTCAGCAAATCGAACAAGCTCGCCAATGTCTGCTACGACATTCGCGGCCCAGTGCTCAAGCACGCCAAGCGCCTGGAAGAGGAAGGTCATCGCATCCTCAAGCTGAACATCGGCAACCCGGCGCCGTTTGGCTTCGAGGCGCCGGACGAAATCCTTCAGGATGTCATCCGCAACCTGCCCACCGCCCAGGGCTACAGCGACTCCAAAGGCCTGTTCAGCGCACGCAAGGCCGTCATGCAGTACTGCCAGCAGAAGCAGATCGACGGTGTCGGCATCGAGGACATCTACCTGGGCAACGGCGTGTCCGAGCTGATCGTCATGTCCATGCAGGCACTGCTCAACAATGGCGATGAGGTGCTGATTCCGGCCCCCGACTACCCGCTGTGGACCGCGGCAGTCAGCCTGGCTGGCGGCAAACCCGTGCACTATTTGTGCGACGAGCAGGCCGATTGGTTCCCTGACCTGGACGACATCAAGGCCAAGATCACCCCCGACACCAAGGCGCTGGTGATCATCAACCCCAACAACCCTACGGGCGCTGTGTATTCCCGTGAGCTGTTGCTGGGCATGCTGGAGCTGGCCCGGCAGTACAACCTGGTGGTGTTCTCCGACGAGATCTACGACAAGATCCTCTACGACGAAGCCGTGCACATCAGCACCGCAGCGCTAGCCCCCGACCTGCTGTGCCTGACCTTCAACGGCCTGTCGAAGTCGTACCGCATCGCCGGGTTCCGTTCCGGCTGGCTGATCATTTCCGGTCCCAAGCACAACGCGCAGAGCTACATCGAAGGCATCGACATGCTCGCCAACATGCGCCTGTGCGCCAACGTGCCGGCGCAGCACGCGATCCAGACGGCGCTGGGCGGCTACCAGAGCATCAACGACCTGATCCTGCCCCCGGGCCGCCTGCTCGAACAGCGCAATCGCGCCTATGAGCTGCTCAACGACATCCCCGGGGTCAGCTGCGTGAAACCGATGGGCGCGCTGTACGCCTTCCCGCGCATCGACCCTAAGGTCTGCCCGATTTACAACGACGAGCGCTTCGCCCTCGACCTGCTGCTGTCGGAAAAGCTGCTGATCGTGCAAGGCACCGCCTTCAACTGGCCATGGCCGGATCACTTCCGCGTGGTGACCCTGCCGCGGGTGGACGATCTGGAACAGGCGATCGGCCGCATCGGCAATTTCCTGCGCGGGTATTCGCAGTAAGTCTGCTGGCAGGTGCGTTCCCACGGCAGTTGATCTGCTCGTGGGAACGCCGGCTCCATGCACCTACGACACTCGGTAACACTTCTTACATCCTGCAACGCTCTATCCCACGAGCCGGATGATTTCCTCTGGCATACTCCGCCTACACAGTTTGAAATAGTCCGTCGGTTGAATCCCGCCGCCCTCCCCCTTATATACCCCCGCAGAACGCCACTCTTTCATCCGTCAGGAGATCGTCACAACCATGATGCGCATCTTGCTGTTTGTAGCCACCAACCTCGCGGTGGTGCTGGTTGCAAGCATTACCCTTAGCCTGTTCGGCTTCAACGGGTTCATGGCCGCCAATGGGGTCGATCTCGACCTGGGCAGCCTGCTGATTTTCTGCGCTGTGTTCGGGTTTGCCGGCTCCCTCGTATCGCTGTTCATATCCAAGTGGATGGCGAAGATGAGCACCGGCACCCAGATCATCACCCAGCCACGCACTCGTCACGAGCAGTGGCTGTTGCAGACCGTCGAAGAACTGGCCCGCGAAGCCGGTATCAAAATGCCCGAGGTCGGTATCTTCCCGGCCTATGAAGCCAACGCCTTCGCCACCGGCTGGAACCGCAACGACGCCCTGGTGGCCGTCTCCCAAGGCCTGCTCGAGCGTTTCTCGCCCGATGAAGTCAAGGCGGTGCTGGCCCACGAGATCGGCCACGTCGCCAACGGCGACATGGTTACCCTGGCGCTGGTCCAGGGCGTGGTGAACACCTTCGTGATGTTCTTCGCCCGCATCATCGGCAACTTCGTCGATCGGGTGATCTTCAAGAACGAAGAAGGCCGCGGCATCGCCTATTACGTGGCGACCATCGTCGCCGAACTGGTGTTGGGCATTCTCGCCAGCATGATCGTCATGTGGTTCTCGCGTCGCCGCGAGTACCGCGCCGACGAAGCCGGCGCGCACCTGGCCGGCACCGGCGCCATGATCAATGCCCTGCAGCGCTTGCGCTCGGAGCAAGGCATGCCGGTGCACATGCCCGACACCCTCAAGGCGTTCGCCATCAACGGCGGCCTGAAAGACGGCCTGGCCGGCCTGCTGATGAGCCACCCGCCGCTGGAAGACCGTATCGACGCCCTGCGCCGCCGCGGTTGATCGAGCAGCAGACACACAACAGGGCGACTTCGGTCGCCCTGTTGCGTTCAAGCCCCCTTACCGGCTCAGCCGATACACCCGCTCGCGCAGGCTGCTGACCCCCGCCGCAACGAAACGCGGGCTGTCCTGGCGGATGTCGCAGCGCTCGACTTCGCTGACCTGCCAATCCTTCAGCCCACGCTGCACTTCTTCTGCGCCAACGCTGAAGGGCGGCCCGTCGATCAACGCCTGATCGTATTCCAAAGTGACCAACAGGCCCTGGCACGGCGACGGCAGCAGCTCGCTCAGTTGAGCCAGGTAACGCTCACGCATGGCCCGCGGCAGGGCGATGAGTGCGGCACGGTCATACAGCGCCGAGCAGTCCTGCACCTGCGAAGCGGTCAGGGCGAAGAAATCGCCACACCATACCTGCAGGGCGCCGTCGTGCCAGACCTCGAACTCACCCTCCCGGGTGATCTGCGGGGTCAGCCCATGCTCGCTGAACAGCGCCGCCACGGCCTCGCGCGACAGCTCGATGCCCAGCACGCGATACCCCTGCCGCAGCAGCCAGAGCAGGTCGAGACTCTTGCCACACAGTGGCACCAGCACGCGCGCCCCGGCCTGTAGCCCAAGGCTCGGCCAATGGCGTTGCAGGTAGCCGTTCACCTGCGGCTGGTGGAAGCCGATCTGCTGCGCTGCCCAACGCTGGTGCCAGAATGCAGGCTCCATGATTCCTCCAGTTTTTTCGATGATTGAGGCGCAAAACTTATATTGGATTCCGATCGGTACGTGATCGAACATGCCCATCATGTTAACTCCAGGAGCCGCCGTCATGCTGCCCAGCCTGTTCATCTCCCATGGCTCACCCATGCTTGCCTTGCAACCCGGTGCGAGCGGACCCGCGCTGGCTACGCTGGCAGAGGCATTGCCACGCCCACGCGCCATCGTGCTGGTGTCTGCTCACTGGGAAAGCCGCGACCTCTTGCTCACCAGCGGCGTCCAGCCGCGCACCTGGCACGACTTTTCCGGATTTGGGCCGGCATTGTATCGGGTCGAGTACCCCGCGCCCGGCAATCCCGCTCTGGCGCAACAGATCGCCGTGCGCCTGTGCCAGGCCGGTTTGCCCGCCGAACTCGATGAGCGTCGGCCTTTCGACCACGGCGCCTGGGTGCCGCTGTCACTGATGTACCCGCAGGCCGACATCCCGCTGATCCAGCTGTCGCTGCCAAGCCACCTGGGCCCGGCCCAGCAGTTGCGCATCGGCGCGGCACTCGCCGAACTGCGCGCAGAGGGCGTACTGCTGATTGGCTCGGGCAGCATCACCCACAACCTCGGCGAGTTGAATTGGCAGGCCGGGCCCGAGGTCATCGAGCCGTGGGCCAAAGCCTTTCGCGACTGGGTGGTAGAGCGCTTGCAGCAAGGCGATCAGCAGGCCCTGCTCGACTACCGTCAGCACGCGCCCTACGCCGTGCGCAACCACCCCAGCGACGAGCACCTGCTGCCGTTGTTCTTCGCCCTGGCGGCGGGCGGCGAGTTTGCCCAGGTGCACCACGGCTTCACTCTCGGCGCGCTGGGCATGGACATCTACCGTTTTGGCTGAGCGCAGTGGTAAACGCCAGGCAAAAAAAATCCCCGACATCAGCCGGGGATTTTCTTCAGCGCGCCAGGATCAATCTTCGCGATAACGGCGCAGTTTGAGCTGCTTGCCAGCGACACGGGTGTCCTTGAGCTTGGTCAGCAGACGCTCCAGGCCTTCCTCCGGCAGCTCGACCAGGCTGAAGCTGTCGCGCACCTGGATGCGGCCGATGGCGTCACGGGCCAGGCCGCCCTCGTTGAGGATCGCCCCCAGCAGGTTCTTGGCCGCGATACCGTCACGCGCGCCCAGCGCGGTCCGGCAACGTACACGACCTTCGCCCAGCGGCATCGGTGCACGACGCTCACGCTCACCGCCGCGTTCGCCGCTGCGTTCGGTACGCTCACGCGGAGCACCGTTGGGCACCAGTGGTTGCTCACGCTCAACCGACACCAGGTTCAGCGCCTGACCGTTGGTGGCCTTGCGCAACAGGGCCGAGGCCAAGGCACGTGGCGAGCAGCCGAGGTCGGCGGTCAGGCGGTCGAGCAGTTCGCCATGGCTGGCCTCCGACTCGGCAACCAGCGGCGCCAGGCTGGCGGTGAGCTTCTTGATGCGTGCATCGAGAACGGCCTGAGGGCCTGGCAAGCGGGCTTCGGCAACCTTCTGCCCGGTGACACGCTCGATCAGTTGCAGCATGCGACGCTCGCGCGGCGTTACCAGCAACAGTGCACGACCATCGCGACCGGCACGGCCAGTACGACCGATACGGTGCACGTAGGACTCAGGGTCGTACGGCATGTCGACGTTGAACACGTGGGTGATACGTGGCACGTCCAGACCACGGGCCGCGACGTCGGTGGCGACGACGATGTCCAGGCGGCCATCCTTGAGCGACTCGATGACGCGCTCACGCTGGTTCTGGGCGATGTCGCCGTTCAGCGCAGCGGCCTTGTAGCCTTTGGCTTCCAGGGCGGCGGCCAGGTCCAGGGTGGCTTGCTTGGTACGCACGAAGGCGATCAGCGCATCGAACTCTTCGACTTCCAGCAGACGCAGCACGGCCGGGATCTTCTGGTCGGCGTGGACCATCAGGTGAGCCTGATCGATGGCGGTGACGGTCTGGGTCTTGCTCTGGATCTTGACGTGCTTGGGGTCACGCAGGTGACGCTCGGCGATCGAACGGATCGACGACGGCAGGGTGGCCGAGAACAGCACGGTCTGACGGGTTTCGGGAATGGCGTCGAAGATGACTTCCAGGTCATCCATGAAGCCGAGCTTGAGCATCTCGTCGGCTTCGTCCAGCACCAGGTACTTGACCGTGGACAGGACTTTTTCGTCGCGGCGCAGGTGGTCGCACAGACGGCCCGGAGTGGCGACGACGATCTGTGCGCCATTGCGGATGGCTTTGAGCTGTGGGCCCATCGGGGCGCCACCATACACGGCCACCACGTTCACGCCTGGCATCTGCTTGGCGTAGGTTTCGAAGGCCGTGGCTACTTGCAGCGCCAACTCACGGGTTGGCGCAAGGATCAGGGCTTGCGGTTCGCGCTTGCTCACATCAATGCCGTTGAGCACCGGCAGGGCGAAGGCAGCGGTCTTGCCGGTGCCAGTCTGCGCCTGGCCGATCATGTCGTGACCGGCGAGGATGATCGGGATCGATTGTTGCTGAATGGCCGAAGGCTCTTCGTAGCCGGTAGCGACTACGGCAGCAACGATATTCGGATTGAGATCGAGAGCGGCGAATCCGCCGGTTTCCTGGGTCATGGGTCTGCCTCTAGAGTGCATCCGCAAAGACCCATGCTCCAAAGCTGCACATTGCCTTGAAAGAC
Source organism: Pseudomonas cremoricolorata (assembly GCF_000759535.1). Classification (NCBI taxonomy): domain Bacteria; kingdom Pseudomonadati; phylum Pseudomonadota; class Gammaproteobacteria; order Pseudomonadales; family Pseudomonadaceae; genus Pseudomonas; species Pseudomonas cremoricolorata. The sequence goes on from NZ_CP009455.1 coordinate 4,619,251, forward strand.
CAGAAGGTCACCCAGGCAGCTTTGGCGGCGGGGATTTGCGAAGACGATTGAAAAAGGAACGTGTGAGAGGGTCCGCCTAGCGGACGTACAGCCGAAGCTGGACTCGGAGGATTTGCACCGCCTGATTTTGCGGTCCGCTAAAAGACCGGCGCGTACTATATACGAATTGGTGCAATGACGTGAGGAAAATTTTCACCAGCAAAGTCCAGCAGGCGACCGGGCTGAATCGTTTCCCCGCACAGGTGCCTTTCGCCGTTCAGGAGGCTGGGCGAATCGCCCGTACCAGCCCTTGCAGGCTGTAGCCCAACCGCGGCGCCAGGGCTTCAGCGCGAGCCTGCAACGCGTCAAGATCGAGGGTCTGCTGCAGATCGGCCGGCACCAGCACGATGACGTTGCCCTCATTGACCGGCAGCTCCCAGTAGTGCCGGTGGTACAGGCCTCGCAGCAGCGCTGCCCCCAGCGGCTTGCCGTCATCCCCCGCCCACTGATTGATGACCAGCCAGCCATCAGGGTTGAGCTGCTTCTGGCAGTCCTCCAGAAACCGCCAGGCCAGGTGCGCGACACCTGGGCCGTGATCGGTATACAGGTCGACGAACAGCAGGTCGGTCTTCTCGGCGCTGGGCAACAACTGCATGGCATCGCCAATGCGCACGTAGAGACGCGGATCATCGTCCAACCCCAGGTACTCCATGGCCAGGCGCGGCACATCAGGGCGCAGCTCGATGACCTCGACGTCCTCCAGCGGCAGGAACTTCAGGCAAGCCTGGGTCAGGGTGCCGGCGCCAAGCCCCAGAAACAGCGCAGTTTCCGGCTGCGTATGGCACAAGGCGCCGACCAGCATGGCGCGGGTGTAGTCGTACTCCAGCCAGGCGGGGTCGGCGGTGAAGGTGCAGCTCTGCTCGATAGCATCGCCGAATTCGAGAAAGCGGTAGTCATCGACTTCGTACACGCTGATGACGCCAAAGGCGTCTTCGACCCGGGCCAGCAGCCGTTCCTCACGCTCGGTGGTCATGCTCGCTCCTGTTCGCCCCGGCAAAAGCCGGCATTGTCCGCCAATGCCGGCAGTGCAACAAGCGCGCAGGCAGCTGATAGGATGGCAGCCTGACCTTCAGCCACCCGACCGAGCCTGTACATGAGCCAACCCTGGAGCCCCGACAGCTGGCGCGCCTTGCCGATCCAGCAGCAACCGATCTACCCTGACGCCGCCCATCTGGCACGGGTCGAGCAGAGCTTGGCGAGCTACCCGCCCCTGGTATTCGCAGGCGAAGCGCGCGAGCTGCGCAGGCAGTTCGCCGAGGTCACCGAGGGCCGCGCATTCCTGCTGCAGGGCGGCGATTGCGCCGAAAGCTTCGCCGAGTTCAGCGCCGCGAAGATTCGCGACACCTTCAAGGTGCTGCTGCAGATGGCCATCGTCATGACCTTCGCCGCTGGCTGCCCGGTGGTCAAGGTCGGGCGCATGGCCGGGCAGTTCGCCAAGCCGCGCTCGAGCAACGACGAAACCCTGGGCCAGGTCACCCTGCCCGCCTACCGCGGCGATATCGTCAACGGCATCGGCTTCGACCCCGTCAGTCGGGTGCCCGATCCTGAGCGCCTGTTGCAGGCCTACCATCAGTCCACCGCCAGCCTCAACTTGCTGCGTGCGTTCGCCCAGGGCGGCTTTGCCGACCTGCACCAGGTGCACAAGTGGAACCTCGACTTCATCGCCAACTCGGCGCTAGCCAACAAGTATCACCAGCTGGCCGATCGCATCGATGAGACCCTGGCGTTCATGCGCGCCTGTGGCCTGGACAGCGCCCCGCAACTGCGCGAAACCAGTTTCTTCACCGCCCATGAAGCGCTCTTGCTCAACTACGAGCAGGCCTTCGTGCGCCAGGACAGCCTCACCGGTGATCACTACGATTGTTCGGCGCACATGCTGTGGATCGGCGACCGCACCCGCCAACTCGATGGCGCCCACGTGGAGTTTCTGCGCGGCGTGCATAACCCTATCGGGGTCAAGGTAGGTCCCAGCATGCAAACCGACGAGCTGATCTGCCTGATCGATACGCTCAACCCGAGCAACGACCCAGGACGGCTCAACCTGATCGTGCGCATGGGCGCAGGCAAGGTCGGTGAACACCTGCCGCGGCTGATCCGCAGCGTCGAGCAGGAGGGGCGCAAGGTGCTGTGGAGTTCCGACCCGATGCACGGCAACACCATCAAGGCCAGCAGCGGCTACAAGACCCGCGATTTCGCGCAGATCCTCGACGAAGTGAAGCAGTTCTTCCAGGTGCACCAGGCCGAAGGCAGCTACGCGGGCGGCATCCATATCGAGATGACCGGACAGAACGTCACCGAATGCATCGGTGGCGCACGGCCGATTACCGAGGATGGTCTGTCAGATCGCTACCACACCCATTGCGACCCGCGACTCAATGCCGATCAGTCGCTGGAGCTGGCCTTCCTCATCGCCCAGACCCTCAAGGATGTGCGCCGCTAGCCGAGCGTACCCGCCGCTGCCCGCGAGGCAGCGGCCTCAAACCTCGAGCGCCAGCATCACCGCGCACACCAGCAGAAAGCCGCAGAACAGCCCGCGCAGCAGTTTTTCCGGCATCGCGTGGGCCAGCTTCACCCCCCAACTGATGCTCAACAGCCCGCCGATCGCCATGGGAATGGCCACCGACCAGATCACGTTGCCATGCACCGCATAGGTGACCAAGGTCACGAAGGTGCTGGGCGCCGCCAGCGACAGCGACAGGCCCTGGGCCACCACTTGGGTGGTACCGAACACGCTGGTGAGGATGGGCGTGGCAACCACCGCTCCGCCGACACCGAGCAGACCGCCCATGGCGCCGGAAAAACTGCCCAGCGCCGCCAGCCAGGGCCAGCCATAACGCAGTTGCGGGCTCGGGGTAGCGCTGCGCATGAACAGGCGCGCGACATTCCACACCGCCAGTACCAGCAGAAAACCGATGAAGCCCAGGCGCATGGACTGGGCGTCCAGACCCACCGCCCAGATCGAGCCGAGCCAGGCGAAAACGAAGCTGCACACGGCCAGCGGCAGGGCGTGGCGCAGCTCGATGCGGTTGCGCTGGTGGTAGCGCCACAGAGCCAACAGCACGTTCGGCACCACCATGACCAGCGCCGTGCCTTGGGCCATCTGCTGATCGAGCCCGAACAACACCCCCAGCGCCGGAATGGCGATCAAGCCACCGCCAATACCGAACAAGCCACCCACGGTTCCCAGTCCCGCGCCCAATATCACGTACATCAACCACTCGAACATCACACGACCTGCTTCTTCGGATAAGCGCGCATGCTAACAGCACGACGTGCTGGGGAAACGTTTGGCAACAAATACTGGCGTGCAAAACGTGGATATCCGCCGCTTGGATCAGCGAAGCGATTAGCGGCATGGCGACTCGGCTGCGGTAGAACAATCACGCGAGTCCTTCACGGCGCAGGTCGCAGGCACGGTCGACATGAATTTGAAACGAACTCTCGCGCACCTTCGCTGCTCGAAATTGCTAGAGCCGTTCTAGAGCGGTGCCGGCGTGTATCTGGCCCTGCGTAACGAGCTGCGATGGCCACCAGCCGCCTCGAGCCTGCTGGGTATTTCCGACATCTCGATTTCAAGGACCTGCATGAACGCCGATATCAAAGCCCCCCGAGATGAGTTGCTGCTGGATAACCAGGTGTGCTTCGCCCTGCACTCGACCTCATTGATGATGACCAAGGTCTACAAGCCACTGTTGCAGAAGCTCGGGCTGACCTACCCGCAGTACCTGGCCATGCTGGTGCTGTGGGAGCAGGACGAGCTCACCGTTGGCGAAATCAGCCATCGCCTGCTGACCGATCCCGGCTCACTGACGCCACTGCTCAAGCGCCTGGAAAGCGAAGGGCTGCTCAAGCGCACACGCAGCCGCGACGATGAGCGGGTGGTGATCGTGGAGTTGACCAGCCGTGGCAAAACGTTGCGCGACAAAGCCCAGCACATGCCGCAGTCGATCACTGAGGCCAGTGGTCGCACGGCGGAGCGGCTGCGGGCATTGCAGGCGGAGCTGGTGGAGATTCGTGCCAGCCTGCAGAAAAATCTATAAATGGCGGACACAAAAAAACCCGGCCTGAGCCTGGTGTTGTTCATTCATGGAATCAGGGCCACCAGGCGGGCCTTCGCGGCTGAAACCGCCCCTACACGATAGGCAAAACCTGTAGGAGCGGCTTTCGCCGCGAAGGACTGCGAAGCAGTCCCGATCAACGTGATCTCACGCTCGATTGAACGACACTAGACCCGAACCGGGCTTTGAGGGTCGCAAGAAGGACTACTTCTTGGAGCGGCCCTTGAAGCTGCCATCACGGGTGTCGATGTCGATCATTTCGTCGATCTCGATGAAGTCGGCAACCGAGATCTCGGTACCGTTCTGCAGCTTGGCCGGCTTCATGACCTTGCCCGAGGTATCGCCACGTGCGGCGTTCTCGGTGTAGACGACTTTACGGCTGATGGTGGTCGGCAGCTCTACCGATACCAGACGCTCTTCGAAGAACACGGCTTCGCAAACGTCGGTCATGCCTTCTTCGATGTACGGCAGAACAGCTTCGATGTCCTCGGCGTTCAGCTCGTACATGGTGTAGTCGGTGGTGTCCATGAAGGTGTAGGAGTCACCGCTGATGAACGACAGAGTGGCTTCCTTGCGATCAAGGATCACGTCGTCCAGCTTGTCGTCGGCACCGTAGACGGTCTCAGTCTTGTAACCGGTCAGCAGGTTTTTCAGCTTGGTCTTCATGATCGCGCTGTTGCGACCCGACTTGGTGAACTCAGCTTTCTGAACCAGCCACGGGTCGTTGTCGATCCGCAGGACGGTGCCGGGTTTCAGTTCTTTACCAGTTTTCATTACGCAATTTCCGAATCTGGGGGGATTTGTAAAAATCGAGGCCGCGTATCATATCCAATTTCGGTAAAACTGCACCAGCGCCGTGGCAAGGTCGGGTCGTGCTGCCTGCCGCGCGCACCATTGCGTCGCATGCGCCTGCAGTTCAGCCCAGTGGCGTTGCAGCCCGATCCATGCCGAGGCCATGTCGCGATCCATGTTCCAGGCCCGCCACAGCTCCCGCAACGCCGCCTCAGCGTCCATCGGCAGGCCCTGGCAGTAGAGATCCAGAAACGCCTCAAGCTTGTCCCAGTGTGCGTTTTCATCCTGCACGTAGATGTGCCACAGCAACGGTACCGCCGCCCACTGCCCGCGCACGAACGAATCCTCACCGCGCACGGCGTTGAAATCACAGCTCCACAGCAGCCGGTCGTAGTCTTGCTGGCTGACGAACGGCAACACCTGCACAGTGAGTGCGCCGCGTTGGCGAACATCACCGGCAACCAGCTGCGTGTCGCCGAACCAGGCGCACAGATCTGCAACGATGCGCCCCTCGGGCACCAGCACCTGCCAGGCCTGCTCACCTTCGGCGATGGCCTGCAGCCAGGCGCCAAGCTGGGTGTTCTCGTAGGCGAACAGGGATAGCAGCCGGGCATTGGGCTGAACCTGCACACCCAGTTCGGCGAGAAACGCCTGACGCCTCAGCGGGTCGGCCCGAAATGCGCTGCGCCGCGCCAGCAGGTCGGTTTCCCGCAGCAGGCCACCGGTGCCAGCGGTGAAACCTGGAAAAAAGAACCAGCGGCGCAGCCCGTTCGGCTGCGGCGAGGCCAGGCCGTGGCAACCGTCGACCCACGCTTCGGCGCTGAGGTACTCCAGGTTCAGCCACAACACTGGCTGCGGCTGCTGGGCCAAGGCTTCGACCAAGGGTGCCGGCAAGGCGCAGCCAAACGCGCCGATCACCACGCTGCCGGGAGCGTGCGGCGGCCAGGGCGAGGCCCAGCGGCGCACCTGCACACCCTGCACTGTCTGGCTCTCGGCCTGAACATCGGCCTGTGGACACAAACGGGCGAATGCCGACAGATCGTCTACCCACAGCCGCACCGCCAACCCATGCTCGGCAGCCAGTTGCCGGGCCAGGCGCCATGTCACACCAATGTCCCCGTAGTTGTCGACCACGGTGCAGAAGATGTCCCAGGTGGGTTTCACGGCGACTCCTGATGAAAAAGCGCTGATTTTGCGGGCAAAGCCTGGGTGGCGATAGCGCAACGCTGAAATTTCCTGCCACTGCGTGCGACAATGCCGGTCACTTTCCCGTCAGGCAGGAGGCCAGCATGGCACACGAACGCATCTCGACTGCACCTTTGAGCCCTGCCCGACTGACCCTGTGCGTGGCCCTGGGTATCTGGCTGGGGGGTCTCGCCTTGGCCTGCTCATTGGGCTTGCTCGCTTGGCTTTGGCCGCAGCCGCTGCTAGCCGTCGCGACAGTCCCTGCAGCTGTCAGCACTCAGGCGGCGCCCGCAGCCCCGGCTGACGCTCAACAAGCGATGTTCGAACGCTACCAGCAACGCCTGCAGGCCCCGCCTGCCGCCCCCAATCAGCCGTCGGCGCCTGGCGCGGGTAAACTCAACGATCCGAAATGCCAGTTCTGGCTGGAACAGCAGCGCACGGCCGCCACTGAAAAGAGCCAGGCCCTCGTAAGAGAATTCTGTCACTGACCATGTACAAGTCCACCTTGCTGGCCCGCATCATCGACACCCTCGCCGACGACGCAGAAACCCTGCGCCGCGCCGCGCAGAGCGCCTACGAAACGGCGACCGCCGAAGAGAATATCGCCGAGAACAAGTACGACACCTTGGGCCTGGAAGCGTCGTACTTGGCCACTGGCCAAGCGCGGCGGACCGCAGAGATACGTCAGTCGCTGCTCACCTACCAGCAACTGCAGTTGCGTGACTACGACCCTGCTTTCGGCATTCGAATGAGCAATCTGCTGGTGCTGGAAGACCCGCAAGGTCAGCAGCGCACGCTGTTTCTCGGCCCCCACGCGGCAGGACTGAACATCATCGAGGGCGGCCAGTTGGTCACGGTGATTACCCCGCGCTCCCCTTTGGGCCAGCAACTGCTGGGCAAGAAGGTCGACGACGAAGTCGCGGTCGCCGGGCAGGCGCTGACAATCATCAGCATCGAATGAATGCGCCGACCCGCACCTGATCCTGTGCAATTTTCCTTTTCTCTGCCAAGAGTCCCGCCATGCACCCTACTCCACTCAGCCGCGCACTGATTCTGCTGATGGCCATCGCCGTCGGCCTTTCTGTGGCGAGCAATTATTACGCCCAGCCCCTGCTGCACAGCATCGCCGAACAGTTCGGCCTGAGCACGGCCAGTGCCGGCACCATCGTCATTACCGCGCAATTGAGTTATGGCGCTGGGTTGCTGCTGCTGGCGCCTCTAGGAGACCTGCTCGAACAGCGCCGGCTGGTGGTCAGCATGATCGCCATCGCCACCCTGGGCCTGGTGGTCAGCGCCTGCGCGCCCAGCGTCACGTGGCTGATCGTCGGCACCGCACTGACCGGACTGTTCTCGGTGGTGGCGCAGATTCTGGTGCCAATGGCAGCAGCCTTGAGCGACCCGGCGCAGCGCGGGCGCACAGTCGGCACGCTGATGAGCGGGTTATTGCTGGGCATTCTGCTGGCGCGCACCGCAGCAGGCCTTGCCGCCGAACTGGGTGGCTGGCGCACCATTTACGTCATCGCTGCCGTGTTGATGACGATCATCGCGGTGACCTTGCTGCGTTGCCTGCCCCGTCATCACAGCCACGCCGGCCTGAGCTATCCGGCGCTGATCGGCTCGGTGTTCCGGCTGTTCATCGAAGAACCGGTACTGCGTCTGCGCTCGCTGCTGGGCATGCTGGCATTCTGCATGTTCGCTTTGTTCTGGACTCCGCTGGCCTTCCTTCTGGCCCGCGAGCCCTATCAGTACTCCGACGCGGTGATCGGCCTGTTCGGCCTAGCAGGCGCCGCCGGGGCGCTGTCGGCCACCTGGGCCGGGCGTCTGGCTGACCGCGGCAAGGGCGGGCTTGGCACCACCGTCGGCCTGGTGGTGCTGTTGCTGTCGTGGATTCCACTGGGCTTTGCCCACGCCTCACTGATTGCGCTGATCGTCGGCGTGCTGCTGCTCGACCTGGCCGTGCAACTGGTGCACGTCGGCAACCAGAATGCCGTGCTGGCCTTGCGCCCCGAGGCTCGCACCCGGCTCAATGCCGGTTATATCACCTGCTACTTCATCGGCGGCGCCGCAGGCTCCTGGCTGGGCTCACAGCTGTTCCAGTGGCGCGGCTGGGAAGCCATCGTCTTCGCCGGCCTGCTGTTAGGCGCCCTGGCGCTGGGGGTATGGTGGCTGGCTGTCGGACGCGCCAGGGCAGCACGTGCGGCGACGTGAACTCATGATGGGCTGACACTGGCCTGGGCCTGTGCCGAACGCGCCGCCTCCTGCGCGTCGGCCAGCCGGTACAGCTCGATCTGCCCGTCCCAGTGCTCGATCAAGGCCGTGCACGACTCCACCCAGTCGCCGCAGTTGAGGTACTCCACCTCCCCCACCTGACGGATTTCGGCATGGTGGATATGCCCGCAGACCACACCCTGGAAGCCGCGGCGGGTGCATTCGTGGGCGATGGCCTGCTCGAAGTCGCTGATGAAGTTCACCGCCCCTTTGACCTTGTGCTTGAGATACGCCGATAGCGACCAATAGCCGTAGCCATAGCGGGCCCGCCAATGGTTGAGCCAGCGGTTGAGCACCAGGCTGATCTCGTAGGCGCGGTCGCCGAGAAACGCCAGCCAACGGTGGCAGCGGGTGATGACATCGAACTGGTCGCCGTGCACCACCAGCAGGCGCCGGCCGTCGGCGGTGAGATGCTCGGCCTCGTCCACCAAGTGGATGTTGCCGAGCATCAGCTTGGAATAACGCCGCAGGAACTCGTCATGGTTGCCGGTGACGTAGATCACCTCGGTGCCACGCTTGCTCATGGTCAGCAAGCGGCGGATGACGTTGGTGTGCGCCTGCGGCCAGTAGATGCCACTGCGCAGCTTCCAGCCATCGATGATGTCGCCGACCAGGTAGATGCGGTCGGCATGATAGGCCTTGAGAAAGCGCGACAGGTGTTCGGCCTGACAGTCACGCGTGCCCAGGTGCACGTCGGAGATCCACAACGTGCGTACCCGCTGTTTGTTCGAGGGGCGGCAGAACTGGGCGTGGGTCATGACAGGCTCCGGCGATTTTGCAGGAGACTGGCAGGTTGATATGACTCAGCCGTGACAGCGTTGTGACCACCCGATTGCCAGCGGTCGGTGACGCTGGCACAAGCGCTCAGCGATCGTTATGGCCCAGATCGCGCTCTGGCTCGATCACATCACGCACCCGCTGCTTGAGCACCTTGGCTTCCGGAAAACCGCCGTCGGTCTTGCGCTCCCACAGCTGCACGCCGTCACAGCAAATCACGAACACCCCGCCGGTGCCCGGCTCCAGCGAGACCTTGCCCAGCGAGTCGCCGAAGGTACTGAGCAGTTCCTGGGCCAGCCAGGCGGCGCGTAGCAGCCATTGGCACTGGGTGCAGTAGGTGATGACGATTTCCGGTTTGTTCGAGGTCATTGACCGCTCCCTTCGGCCAGGCTCAGATGGTGTACGCAGCACTGTGTTCAAGGACGTTCAAGGTTGCCGAGAATCTTCGCATGAACGCGCATGGACACTTCCAGCTCGGCCTCATCGACGCCTTCGAACAGCTCGGCACGCAGCGCATTGGCGATGGTTTCGATCTGTTCGATCAGTGGCTTGGCCGGTGGGCAGAGCAGAATCTTCTTGGCTCGTCGATCTTCCATCACTGCCTGCCGACTGACCAACCCCTGGGCTTCGAGGCTGTCGAGCAGCCGCGCCAGGGTCGGGCCTTCGACGCCCACGCTCTGCGCCAGCTCACGCTGGGTGGGGGGCGCCTCGAAGCGGGCCAGGTGCAGCAGTACCAACCAGCGTGCCTGGGACAGGTTGAGCCCTGCCAGACGTCGATCCAGCTCGGCACGCCAGCCGCGGGACATCTGCGCCAGTTGCATGCCGAAGCGATGTTGGTTGTCGGTCAAAGGCATAAGCAAGAAGATCCATAGAACGTTTTGTCAGGAAGAAGACCATGGCGAGCGCCGCCAGGCAAGCGCGCCCGGGCGATAGCGGGCGCTGATCGCCCGCAGGTACCAGGTTTCACAGTTCGAACTCGGCTGCCAACGCAGCGCGCACGCAATACAGCACCCCTTCCGGAACCCGCGAGGCGAACAACGGCGCGATGGTGGTCACCGGTGGTAGTTCGCCTTCGCCATCGAGGAAGGCATCCTGGATTTCCATCAGCAGATCTTCCGGTAGATCGAGCGCCTGCTCAAGGCTCAGCTCCTGGCGGCCCAGGGCTTCGGCAAGCAGGCTGTAGACATTTTTTTCGCTGCAGTTCAATTGACCGGCGATCTGTGCCGGGGTCATGCCGGCACGGGCCAGACTGATCAGCTCATGGCGCAGGTCGGCTACCGGTTGTGGGGCAGCGCTGGCCTCGCCGGCATTGAGCACTTCCAGGAAGGCCTGGCCATAACGTTCGAGTTTGCGTGCACCGACACCGCTGACCTGGCCCATCTCGCTGAGGCTGGTGGGCTGGCTGCGGAGCATTTCCAGTAGCGTGGAGTCGGGGAAGATGACATACGGCGGCACGCTGTGCTCTTCAGCCAGCTTGCGCCGCAACACCCGCAAGGCCTCCCACAGCTCGCGCTCATCGGCCCGTACCAGCTGGCTCGCCGGGCTACCGCCGGAGGTCTTGGCAACCGTCTGCGGCTTGAGGTCGCGGCGCAGTTGCAGGGTCACCTCGCCACGCAGCAAGGGTCGGCAAGTGTCGGACAGACGCAGGCCGCCATAGCCTTCCAGATCGATGTCCACCAGGCCGCGCGCCACCAACTGGCGGAACAACGAGCGCCACTGGGCTTCATCGGTGCCTTTGCCGACACCGAACACCGCCAGGCGCTCGTGGCCGAAATTGCGTACTTTTTCGTTGTCCTTGCCCAGCAGCACATCGATCAGGTGACCCACGCCGTAGCGCTGGCCGGTGCGGTACACCGCCGACAGCGCCTGGCGCGCAGGCTCCGTGGCGTCCCAGGTCTGCACGTTGTCGACGCAGTTGTCGCAATGGCCGCAGGGCTGCTCGAGGATTTCATCGAAATAGGCCAACAGCGCCTGACGCCGACAACGGGTTTCTTCGCACAGCGCCAGCATGGCATCGAGCTTGTGTTGTTCGACGCGCTTGTGGCGCTCATCGCCCTCGGAGTTCTGCAGCATCTGCTTGAGCATCACCATGTCCTGCAGGCCGTAGGCCATCCAGGCGTCGGCGGGCAGGCCATCACGCCCGGCACGGCCCGTCTCCTGGTAATAGGCTTCGAGCGACTTGGGCAGGTCGAGATGGGCGACGAAGCGCACGTTGGGCTTGTCGATGCCCATGCCGAAGGCAATGGTGGCGACCATGATCAGCCCTTCTTCGTTGAGAAAGCGCTTCTGGTTGGCGGCGCGGGTCTCGGCGGGCAGGCCGGCATGGTATGGCAGCGCCGGAAAGCCCTGTTCGCACAGGTAGGCAGCGGTTTCATCGACCTTCTTGCGCGACAGGCAATAGACGATGCCGGCGTTGCCGCGGCGCTCGCCGAGAAACGCCATGAGCTGCTTGCGCGGCGACTCCTTGGGCACGATGCGATAGAAAATGTTGGGCCGGTCGAAGCTCGAGAGAAAGCGCTCGGCACCTTGCAGGTGCAGGCGCTGGACGATCTCTTCGCGGGTACGCATGTCGGCCGTGGCGGTCAGGGCGATGCGCGGCGTGTGCGGGAACAGTTCGGCGAGCTGGCCCAGTTGCAGGTACTCGGGGCGGAAATCATGCCCCCACTGCGACACGCAATGCGCCTCATCGATGGCGAACAGGGAAACGTCGAGTCCACGCAGAAAATCCAGCATGCGCGGCTGCACCAGTCGCTCGGGGGCCAGGTAGAGCATCTTCAGCTCACCACGGCGCAATCGCCCGGCCAGCTCGCGCTGCTGCTCGGTGCTGAGGGTGGAGTTGAGCGCAGCGGCGGGCACACCCAGCTCGTCGAGGGTCGCGACCTGGTCATCCATCAAGGCGATCAGCGGCGAGACCACGACCGTCAGCCCCGGACGCAGCAGGCCCGGTACCTGGAAGCACAGCGACTTGCCGCCGCCTGTGGGCATCAACACCAGGGCATCGCCGCCATTGGCCACGCACTCGATGATCGCGGCCTGGCGACCTCGGAAGCTGTCGTAACCGAAGACGTCCTTGAGGACGCGCTGAGCCTGTTCGAGCATTTGCCACTCCAATAGATCGCTGTACCGTCCGGCCCACAGGCTGAACGATAAACTCGCCGCGCACACCTGCGAATGCGTAAGCGGCTTTTGCCTGGCGCCGACATTCAGCCGGCAGGCATGAAAAACGGCGGATTATACCTCAGCACCCCTCCGGGCAGGGCAGCCGGTGACAGACGTGTTGCTTTGCCTGCAACGGCGCGCATGGTGCTAGAATTCGGTCATCGTTTATTCCCCCAAGGTAGCCTTTCCAATGTCCTTCGCCGAGCAACTCACCCGCCTGCAAGCCTTCCTCGATGCCGATGAGCTGCACGAAGAAGCACTGGACTATGTCGCCGCCCATGGCTACCTGACTGCGCTGTCGATCAGCGCCGAAGACGTGCCCGAGCGCGAATGGATCGACGCGCTGTTCGCCGAAGAGCCGCACTACGCCAGCGAAGCCCAGCACACCGAGGTCGAGGCCACACTGGTCGCACTGAAGGCGCACATTGCCCGTCAACTGGCCAGCGAAGAAGATTTCGAGCTGCCCTGCGACCTCGATCTGACAGACGAGCCGGACGACTCCGAGCTGCGCGGCTGGTGCATCGGCTTTATGGAGGGGGTGTTCCTGCGCGAAGAGATCTGGTTCGAAAACGCCGAAGAAGAAGTCAGCGAGATGCTCCTGCCGATCATGGTCGGATCGGGCTTGTTCGACGAGCAACCCGAGTTCGCCGACATCGCCAGCAACGCCAACCTGCAGGACGACATGATCGTGCAGATTCCTGAAGCGCTGACCGCGTTGTTCCTGTTGCTGCACGCACCTGACGAGAAGCCGGCGCTGCTCAAGCCACGCCATCACTGATCATCGCCATGCGCTACCTGCTGCTGGCCATCGGCTGGCTGAGCGTCGCGCTGGGGGTGGTGGGCATCTTCCTCCCGGTGTTGCCTACCACCCCGTTTCTGCTGCTGGCCGCAGCCTGCTTTGCGCGCAGCTCGCCGCGCTTTCATCGCTGGCTGGTCAGCCACCCACGCCTGGGTCCCTGGATTGCCGACTACCTTGGCGGACAAGGCATGCCGCGCAAGGCCAAGGTGTACGCCATCACGCTGATGTGGACGAGCATCGCCCTGTCCTGCTACCTGGTCCCGCTGTTCTGGGCGCGGGCCTTCATGCTCACCAGCGCGGTGCTGGTGTCGCTGTACATCCTCAAGCAGAAAACCCTGCAGCGCGCTGGCTGAGCGGCGACGATCAGTTCGGCAAATCCCTGGGTATTTCCCACCCCCCTCAGACTTGAACCGATACCAATCGCACGCTATCAAAGCCAGTCTGTCCATCAGAGTTGCCCACGGCACTTCGATGCTGCCACCTCCTCCACTGCACAAGGACCCCACCATGTCCCATAGCAACCGCCGTTTCCTGCTCGCCAAGCGCCCATCCGGCGCCGTGCGCCGCGATGACTTCAGCTTCGAAAAGGCCGATATCCAGGCGCCTGCCGAGGGTCAGGTGCAGGTGAAGAATCTGTACCTGTCCCTCGATCCGGCCATGCGCGGCTGGATGAACGAAGGCAAGTCGTACATTCCGCCCGTAGGCCTGGGCGAGGTCATGCGCGCACTGGGCGTGGGCGAAGTGGTCGCCTCGCGCCACCCGGACTTCGCTGTCGGCGACCACGTCGGCGGCACGCTCGGCGTGCAGGATTTCTTCACCGGCGAGCCCAGCGGCCTACAGAAGATCGACCCATCGCTGGCACCGCTGCCGCGCTATTTGTCCGCCTTGGGCATGACCGGCATGACCGCCTACTTCGCCCTGCTGGAAGTGGGCCAGCCCAAGGCCGGCGACACGGTGGTGATTTCCGGCGCTGCCGGCGCGGTCGGCAGCATTGCCGGACAGATCGCCAAGCTCAAAGGCTGCCGCGTGGTCGGCATCGCCGGCGGCGCGCAGAAGTGCCAGTACCTGAAAGATGAGCTCGGCTTCGATGGCGTCATCGACTACAAGGCCGAAGACGTGCTGGAGGGCCTCACGCGCGAATGCCCGAAAGGCGTCGATGTGTATTTCGACAACGTCGGCGGCGACATCCTCGATGCCGTACTGTCACGCATCAACCTCAGGGCGCGCATCGTCATCTGCGGCGCCATCAGCCAGTACAACAACAAGGATGCGGTCAAAGGCCCGGCCAACTACCTGGCATTGCTGGTCAACCGCGCACGCATGGAAGGCTTCATCGTCTTCGACCACATCCACAACTACCCCAAAGCCGCCAAGGAAATGGCCGGCTGGCTGGCCAGCGGCGAGGTCAAGAGCAAGGAAGATGTGGTTGAGAGCCTGGAAACCTTCCCCGAGACCCTGCTCAAGCTGTTCAGCGGCGAGAACTTCGGCAAGCTGGTGCTGAAAGTCTGACGAAGCAGCCGGGGCGCCAGCATACGTGCCCCGCTCCGCATCTAGGCCTTAGCCGCGAATCTCGGCCACCACTGCGGCCAGGGCCTGGGCCGGATCGGCTGCCTGGCTGATCGGACGACCGATCACCAGGTAGTCGGACCCTGCTTCCAGCGCCTGGCGCGGGGTGAGGATACGCCGTTGATCATCCTGGGCACTGCCGGCAGGCCGAATACCCGGCGTCACCAGCTGCAGCGAAGGGTGCGCAGCCTTCAGCGCCCCCGCCTCCAGGGCCGAGCACACCAGACCGTCCATACCTGCCCGTTCGGCCAGCGCCGCCAGGCGCAGCACCTGCTCCTGTGGCTCGACATCCAGGCCGATGCCGGCCAGGTCGTCACGTTCCATGCTGGTCAGCACGGTCACGCCGATCAGCAGTGGCTGCGGGCCGCTGCGCTTGGCCAGCACTTCGCGGCATGCCGACATCATTCGCAGGCCGCCCGAGCAATGCACGTTGACCATCCACACGCCCATCTCTGCAGCAGCCTGAACCGCCATCGCCGTAGTGTTGGGGATGTCGTGAAACTTGAGGTCGAGGAATACTTCGAAGCCCTTGTCGCAGAGGGTCTCGACGATACCCGCAGCGCTACTGGTGAACAGCTCCTTGCCGACCTTGACCCGGCACAGCGCAGGATCGAGTTGGTCAGCCAGCTTCAGGGCAGCATCACGGGTAGGAAAATCCAGGGCGACGATCAGGGGCGTCTGGCAGGCGGACATGGTCAGGTCTCTTGGCAAGTCGAAAACGGCGCGCATTGTAAACGAATCGTCTTGGGCATGGGGCGCCGCGGATCAGCAATCGAGGACGGCGACCTATAATGGAACCATTGCCCTCGGCCATCGCTCAACATGGCATGGCACCGCCCACCCCGTCAGATGGAGAACGACAATGCCTTGGTATGCCTGGTTGATCCTGATCGTGGCCATCGGCTCGATCGTCGGCGGTCTGATGATGCTGCGCGACACGGCCAAGAAAGTGCCGTTGACCGAAGAACAGCTGAAGAAGGTTCATGAACGCAACGCCCAGGCTGACGCCCAGGACGCCCGAGACCGCTAATGACGCTTGCATGAAAACGGGCCGCTGAATGCGGCCCGTTTCGTTGACGCCAGCAGTCGGTGGCGCGACTACTGAACCATCAGCCTGCCGCGGTTGCGCTCCAGCAAAGCGCTGCCGATGCCCTTAATTTCCAGCAGCTCATCCACTGACGTGAAGGGGCCATGAGCATCGCGATACGCGACGATGGCGTCGGCCTTGGCCTTACCGATGCCAGCCAGTTCCTTCTGCAACGTCAGCGCATCAGCCTTGTTGAGGTCCACCCGTGCCATGGCCATTGCGCCGTGGTCGGCCATCTTTGTGGTTTGCATGTCCTGCGCCGGAATCATCTCACCCTGCATGGCCATCTCCCCGGCCATCGAAGTCGACTGGCTCGTAGTGGCCGCAGCACTTGCACCCACCGAAAACAGCAGACCGGCGAACACAGGGATGAGGGTTGCAAAGACGGTTTTACGCATGGGAGCACTCCTTGTGGAATTGAATGGTCAGCCGCGCCAAAGCAGCTGCCTAGACAACCTAGCGGCGTCCCACACAGGCATTCAACGGCTTTTGGAAGGGAATGATTACCAGATCGGACGTCCTAGGCAGGGCGTCGAACAGCACCCATGGCGGAAAAGAAATTGCCGATTGCAAACTCTATTACGAGACTGGAAATCGACGCTGTCAAACAACTCGAACAAACTGTGGTCAATAGGTCAGACGCGCCCCACGTAAACTCACTGACCCTCCAGGTGAATGACTTAACCCTCGACTCCGCATGATTCAACACCGCTATAATCTACAGCGATTTTACGCGGGCCCGATCGAACCTCGGGCTCATCGCCTCGCCTACAAGTACTCGGATTTTTACAGCGGTTCGCACCCACCGCACGAACTAGGACACGAAGATGAAGCGACACCGCCAGCGCTCAGCCACGCGCGGGATCGCATCTGGTTCGTCTAAACAACCCTTCATTCAGGCGCCTATCGAGACATCTATGCATTCACCAATCGACACACGCTGCTTCAAAGCCTACGACATCCGCGGCCAGGTCCCACGCGACCTTGATGAAGAGATCGCCTACCGTATCGGTCGCGCACTGGTAGCTGAATTGGGTGGCAACAGCTTCGTTGTCGGGCGGGACATGCGCCTGGAAAGCCCAGCACTGTGCGCAGCCTTGGCTAAGGGCATCACCGAGGCGGGCGCCAACGTCATCGATATCGGCCTTTGCGGCACGGAGGAAATTTATTTCGCCACCAGCTACCATGAGGCGGATGGTGGGGTCATGGTCACCGCTAGCCACAACCCTAAAGGCTACAATGGGATGAAGCTGGTTCGTGAGCAGTCTCGCCCCATCAGTGGCGACACCGGGCTCAACGACATCAAGCGCCGAGTGGAAACGGGCGATTTGGGGACGCTTGCCAGTACAGCCGGCTCCATCCGCCAAGCGCTGGATAAGACTGCTTACATTGACCACCTACTGAGCTACATCGACCTCACGGCCCTCAAACCACTGAAAGTGCTGGCAGACCCGGGGAATGGAGCGGCGGGTCCAGTCATCGAGCTTTTAAGTAAGCGGCTGCCCATCGATATCACCATCATCAATGGTGAACCGGATGGCAATTTCCCCAACGGCATCCCGAATCCACTGCTGCCGGAGAATCGATCCATCACACGTCAGGCCGTTCTGGATCATGGGGCGGATATGGGCATTGCATTCGACGGCGACTTCGACCGCTGCTTCTTCTTTGATAGCACAGGACGCTTCATTGAAGGCTACTACGTTGTCGGCTTATTGGCAGAAATGCTACTTGCAGATAATCCACGCAGTAAGATCATCCACGATCCGCGTTTGACCTGGAATACCATCGAGCAAGTTAGCACTGCGGGCGGTATTGCCATCCAGAGCAAGACGGGTCATGCCTTCATCAAGGAACGTATGCGTATGGAGGATGCAGTGTACGGCGGTGAAATGAGCGCTCACCACTACTTCCGTGACTTCGCATACTGCGACAGCGGCAATATTCCGTGGCTGCTAGTGGCGGCACTGATGAGCCGGTCGGGTAAAAGTCTTGCCGAATTGGTGGATGAGCGCATTGACGCATTTCCTTGCAGCGGGGAAATCAACTACGAGGTTGCAGACGTCGCCGGGGCGCTAGAAAAGGTTCTGTCACATTATCTGCCGCTTGGCCCGACAGTGGATCGAACTGACGGCATCAGCGTGGAGTTCGCTCAGTGGCGCTTCAGCTTGCGAGGTTCGAACACCGAACCGCTGCTGCGATTGAACGTTGAAACGCGTGCGGACAAGGCCTTGGTAGAGGCACGCGTCGCTGAAATCGCTCGATTGATACAAAGCTGATCAGCGGCTGGCACAGAACTCACCCCGCCCTTCAACCAGCCTTTTTCAGGCCGAGCCAACGACACTCTGAGCCCCCCAGGCGCCTGCCAGAAACGGTTGCATGCCTTACCGCAGCTTGCAAAAACGGCTCATGCATAGCTCTAGCTTGCCGGTTCTGTTACCTGTGTACTGTAGCGTTCTGCAATGAGCGCTACAGGTTTGCGCATGATGCATGGAGTGCATTTACACACGCACTGCCGCAATCGTTGGTAAAAGCGCCTCTGTCGAAATGCGTGAAACACCATGGATGAACCTTCTCCGATTGACAGCATCAAAGCCGCAGCCGGGGCACAGGAATACTGCCTGCCACGGTAAATCGTTGACACTCTTGAGAGCGGCAGTGGGAAAAATGTTGAGCATGAAGATGAGGGAACCATTTTGAGTCGCGGTTTTCAAAGGCGCAGACCTTGGCTGGACAGGCAAGCGCCTTGACGCTCACACCGCTGCGCGCTTAACCTCGCAGCCTTTAGAACAGGGACAATTCGGGATTTTCCGATGATTCGCTCGTTTCCGGGCGATCCTTGAAAGATGAATTCCGGTGCGCACCCGCGCGCCGCACTGGTTTACGGTCGCGATCTTGAAA
Source organism: Pseudomonas cremoricolorata (assembly GCF_000759535.1). Taxonomy (NCBI): domain Bacteria; kingdom Pseudomonadati; phylum Pseudomonadota; class Gammaproteobacteria; order Pseudomonadales; family Pseudomonadaceae; genus Pseudomonas; species Pseudomonas cremoricolorata. Next base: position 4,637,882 of record NZ_CP009455.1, read on the forward strand.
CCTAGATCCTCTTTACAGATTCAGAAATCCGTCATTTTCGCGCTCGTATTGCGAGAGGCACGTGCACGGATTGGCGACAGCCGAATGGGCGCTGTATGGATGTTGTTTGAACCCATTGTTCACTTGTTGTTGTTTTCTCTACTCTTTTCATTACTTCGCGGGCGCACGGTGGCTGGGGTTGAATACCCAGTCTTCATTCTGGTAGGGATGGCACCCTTCCTACTGTATCGAAATACAGCTACACGCCTGATGGACAGCCTGAGAGAGAACCGCTCTTTGTTCGGCTACAAACAGATCAAGCCTTTGGATACCTACGTAGCACGAGTGATCGTCGAGAGCTGCACCTCCGCAACGGTCTACGCAATTCTGGTTTTTGGTTTCGCCTGGTTTGGATTCGACATGTCTGTCCACCGCCCGATCGAATGGATCGGTACGCTGTTACTGGGCTTAGGGTTCGCTTTTGGCTTGGGGATGCTGCTTGCATTGATCACGCACGCGATGCCTAGCCTCAAGATGATCATTCGCATGGCCTTTTTCCCACTGTACTTCATTTCAGGGGTGCTGATCCCAGCCAGCTACCTGCCACAGGCGATGATGCCAATTCTGTTACTTAACCCATTTCTCCATATTCTCGAACTGATCCGAGCTGAAGTACTACCGCATTATGTACCGGTAGATGGAGTGTCCGCCACTTACGTAGGCAGCTTCACAATAGTGCTGCTGTTTCTTTCGCTAGGAGCATATCGAGCCCGTCGTATGCATCTGGTTTCTACTAAAAACGGTTGAGTGGATCGTCACGTGTTCGAACTAAGAAATGTCACCAAGTCTTATCTGACACCGAAAGGACGTCGATTTATCTTTCGCAACCTTTCGCTCAGCATTCCACCGGGTAAAAACATTGGGCTGATTGGCCGTAACGGTGCCGGCAAGTCGACGCTGATGAATCTACTGGGCGGTGCTGATGTGCCCGACTCTGGAGTTATCGCCACGGACAGGAGCATCTCATGGCCTGTGGGTCTGTCAGGCGGCTTTCAAGGCAGCATGACCGGTCGTGACAACGTTAAATTTGTCTGTAGGGTATACGGCGCTACCGGCGAGGACATGAGAGAAAAGGTTCGCTATGTACAAGAATTTGCCGAGATCGGAGACTGGATTGACGAACCCATCAAAACCTATTCTTCTGGTATGCGGTCGCGGGTTGGATTTGGTCTAAGCATGGCGTTCGATTTCGACTACTACCTGATCGACGAAGTTATGTCAGTGGGCGACGCCCAGTTCCGCAGAAAGTGCAATGAAGTCTTTCAAGAAAAAATGAAAAAGTCCAACATTGTTTTAGTATCGCATAACATGCCCGAGATTAAAAAGCTTTGCGACATCGTACTCCTGGTAAAAGACGGCCAGATTCTAAAATTTGACGATGTCGAAGAAGGGATCAAGGCATATAACGACTGAGAAACTATAAGCCATTTAACGACGTTGACAGTTTGACTTCAAGGGCACATCAAACTATGAGCAGTACCAGTAAAAAGAAGCAATGGGGATTGGCATTTTTAATGCTGGCGCTGCCAATGATCCTGGCAGCCATCTACTACGGCGGGTTTGCCAAAGATCGCTTTGTCAGCACGGCACAAGTAGTAGTGCGACAGGACGGTGGCAATCAGAGTGCGCAGATACCCGGACTGGCAACACTTCTGACAGGTGCCAACCCTGCTTCTCGTGAAGAAACGCTGTACTTGAGGGAGTACATCACGTCGATGGACATGATGCTGCTCTTGGAAAATCGCCTACAGTGGATTGAGCAGTATTCGGAGCAAACCAGCGATCTGTTCTTTTGGCTCGACCAGGACGCAGCGCGCGAAGACTTACTGAAGTACTATCAACGCATGGTGTCGGCACATTATGACGAGACCACAGGCTTGCTGCGGGTTGAAGTTCAAGCGTTCACCCCAGAGCTTTCCGAGCAAATGCTACGCGTTATCCTTCAAGCCAGCGAAAATTTTGTCAACGAGGTAAGCCACAACATAGCCCGGGAACAAATGAAGTTTGCCCAGGGCGAACTGGATACCGCGCGGAAGAAATACGCCAAACAAAAGACCGAGTTACTTAGCTTCCAGAATACCAACAAGGTCCTAGATGGCAAAACCACCGCCCAGAGTCGCGCTACCATCATCGCAGAACTGGAAGGTCAGTACACTAAAGAGCAAGCAGCGCTGACAGAAATGTCGTTCAAACTCCGGGGCGATGCACCGCAAGTTCGCCAGCAAAAACAGCGGGTTGAGGCGATCACGCGACAACTGGATAAAGAAAAGCGCCTGCTGGTGTCTTCACCTGAAGGAACACAACTGAACGTCGTCGCATCGCGCTATCAACAATTGACGCTGGATGCAGGGATTGCCGAAGAAATTTATAAAACGGCCGTGGCAGCTGTGGATAATGCGCGTATTGAGGCTAGCAAGAAGATCCGCACCTTAGTGACTGTAGTCAGTCCCAACTCTCCACAAATCGCCTTGTATCCGGAAAGACTGTACAATCTAGCGACTATTATGCTGGGCCTTCTGATGCTCTACGGCATCACACGCTTCATTCTGGCTTCCATCGAGGATCATCGTGATTAATTCTCTGGCTAAGAAAACGGTTCTGAATGCGAAGCTGGCCGCACTGGCGCTGGCAGTTCTCGGACTCGCAGGTTGCGGAGGGGCGGTTTCAGGTGCCGGCCCGTACAAAGGCTCGATCGAGAGCAAAAATGAGACCTACAACCTTGTAGATATCAATGCCAGCACCATTACCCCCTATATGGCTGGCGTACCCAGACCTGTATTAACCAACATTACCAAACCGCGTTCGGCGGAGGTTCGTCTGGCCCCAGGTGACACTTTGAGTGTGCTGATCGCAGATACTGCGCCAGAGGGTTCGGCAGTTTTCGCCCCTCTCGCCTCCGGTGGCACCCAGCTGAACACGCGAATCGATACCGAGGGCATGCTTTCGTTGCCCTACGTGGGTCGTCAATTCGTCGCGGGCATGACGCTGAACCAAGTTGAAAACATGATTCGTCGTGAACTCAAGGGCATCACCACCGATGTTCAAACTCACGTCGAACTGGTGGGCGATCTGTCTGGCTCGGTGCTGGTTGCCGGCGCCGTAAAAAAGCCAGGCCGCTTCAGCACTCTTCAGGGCCCGCTGACGCTTCTCGATGCTGTTAATCAGGCAGGCGGACCTGTGATGGAACCCCATCTGGTCAATGTCACGGTGCGCACCGGCACCGAGTCCCAACAGTTCAACTACGAAGACGTTCTGGCAGGCAATAACATGATCCTGCGACCTAACTCCGAGGTTGTCCTGGATCGAGCACGTCAACGCTTCGTGGCCATGGGTGCAGTTTCCGAACCCGGCCTCAAGGACCTTCCTGGTCAGAACACCAGCTTGCTGGATGCTTTGGGTAGCGTCGGCGGGCTCCGTGAAGCAAACGCCAACCCGGAAGGCGTATTCGTATTCAGGATGGGAAGCGGTCCAAAAGGCAAACCCACCGTGCTGCGCTTGAACATGCGTGATCCGGCGGCCCTATTCTATGCAAGACAAATCGTGATCAAGCCTGACGATACTATTTACGTAACAAATGCTGCTGTATACGAATGGCAAAAAGTCATATCGCCTATCGTCCAGACGATGCTGCTCGGTCGCACGACTGGCATCTATAACTAAATTCCTCTGATCTCGGAATAGGGAAATTGCATGATCCCGGTAATCCTTTCAGGCGGTTCAGGCTCTCGTCTGTGGCCCCTGTCACGTGCGCTGCATCCCAAGCAGTTTTTGAACATCAGCTCAGACCAGTCACTGTTCCAGACTACGCTGACTCGACTCACTCGAGTAATAGATGGTGAGGTTTGCCCAATCGTCGTGAGCAACGAAGAGCATCGCTTTCTTGTTGCTGAGCAGTGCAGAGCGCTAGGCGTCAAGCCCAGCGCGATCCTGCTCGAATCGGTTGGTCGCAACACGGCCCCGGCAATCGCGGCCGCCACACTGATGGCGCTGAACCTAGGTCGTGATGAGCTGTTGTTGGTGCTGCCCGCCGATCACGTAATCGATGACCTGGCCGCGTTGAAAGCGGCTATCGATCAGGGTGCCGTTCAGGCCGAGCGAGGTCAAATCGTGACGTTCGGCATCACACCTTCAAAGGCAGAGACTGGTTACGGATACATCAAGGTCAGCGAGAGGGGGGCCCATCCACAGCCTGCCGTTTCTTTTGTCGAGAAACCTGACCTCGAAACGGCTGAGCAGTACGTAGCAGACGGTCGCTATTATTGGAATAGCGGCATGTTTCTGTTCAAAGCAAGCGTAATGCTGGAAGAGCTCAGGTCGTATGCTCCAGAGGTTGTGAAGTACGTTGAAGCCTCTCTCCAAGGTGTTTCAGAAGATCTGGATTTTCAACGCCTGAGTCCTGAATTGTTTGAGCGCACCCCAAACATCTCCATCGACTATGCGGTCATGGAGAGGTCCGATAAGGTCACCGTGGTTCCTCTGGATGCCGGCTGGAATGACGTAGGCTCATGGTCGGCCGTATGGGAGATTGCACAAAAAGATGAATCTGGCAACGCCGGCAGAGGTGATGTCTTGTTTGAAGCGTGTACTAACACTTATGTACACGCCGAGAACAGGCTAGTCACAGTGCTTGGACTGCAAGACGCGGTCGTTGTTGAAACGGCAGATGCAGTGATGGTGGCGTCAAGGGAAAATGCCCAAGACGTTAAGACGCTAGTGGAGCGCCTCAAAAAGGATGCTCGAAATGAGGCCACGGCTCATCGAAAAGTCTACCGTCCTTGGGGAGCTTACGATTCAGTCGATGCAGGTGATCGGTATCAGGTCAAGCGGATCACGGTAGCGCCAGGACAAAAACTCTCTGTTCAAATGCACCATCACAGAGCCGAACACTGGATCGTCGTCACCGGTACCGCCAAGGTCACGCTTGATGGCACGGACATCTTACTGACGGAGAACCAGTCGACCTATATTCCTGTGGGCGTGGTTCATGCACTGGAAAACCCGGGCAAGATTCCGCTGGAAATGATCGAAGTCCAGTCGGGTTCCTATCTGGGCGAGGATGACATCGTGCGGTACTCAGACAGATACGGTCGTGTTGATTCGCACCCGAAAGAATCCTGAGGATGCCGATACTGCTGTCCTTGGACTGCAGCATCGGCTACAGGCCTGCGCGAAACAAGTCAATTACGCCTTAGAGTATCTATGAAAATCCTTATCCAGTGCGGCGATCACTTCGAAAACCAGAACAGGATCATGACCCTGGCGGCTTGCCTAAAGCACTACGGCTGCAGCCCGGTTGTTTTATTGTATTCGAAGAAGAAAGGACGGTATTTCGAGAACGAGGGAATTGCAACGATCGCGCTGGAAGCGCACATGCGCAACACGTCCGTGCCGCCGGATACGACAATCGAAAGCGTTCTGGAGCCGGGTATCACCTACAACGATGTCATGCAGCCTGAACAGCGCCGACGCCCTAGGGTTGGTTGGCCTGGCCAACGCAAACGCACTATCAGCGACATTGATCGGCATTACCGTGCGCTGCATTCAGTCATTGAAGCCGTCAAGCCTGAAAAAATTGTAGTGTGGAATGGCTTCACTGGCTACGTCGCCAACATTCTGCGGCTTATCACCGAAGCGCGTAAAATCCCAGCCGCCTTTCTAGAACGGGGACTTCTGAAGAACTCCTTGTTCATTGATCGATTAGGCGTGAACGGAGCGTCTTCGCTGAATGAGCTGAGCGGGGCACGGGTCGATGAAATCGTACTGGGCGATGCTGAACGCGCGCGGGTTGAGCAAACATTCGGCGTACCCTCGAGTAGACCCGAGGCGTCTTCGCGAGGACGGAACATCTTCTTCCCGCTTCAGGTTCAGCTCGACACCAATATCATTATGTATAGCTCGTACCGCTCAATGCGTGCGGCTTTTTTTGATATCTATGAAACGCTGAACGCACCAGATGCCCAGTTCCTGGTGCGCCCTCACCCGGAAGAGCTACCTGAAACGTTGCCGAATATCCCTCGCTACAAAAATGTCAAAACGTCAAGCGAGGGATCGCTGGAGCACTGGCTTGACTGGTCCGACACGGTAGTGACGATCAACAGTACGGTAGGCCTGGAAGCGCTGATCAAAGGCAAAAAAGTGATTTCGCTAGGTGCGTCAATATATTCCTCAGCCGGGATCACTTCAGGCTTGAAGTCCGATCTGAAACTGACCCCGTCCCAACTGCATGAGCGATTGATCAAATACTTGGCACACCTGTTAAGGTCCAATCTTCTGTTGCACGAGGGGGCGTTCAATCACTACGTGGTAGCCAGCCAGCTCGGTTTGGACGTAGCAACGTATCGTCCGGAGGCGGTACCTGTGCCGCAATCGGCGTTGACGGATGAAGTGATCATCCAAGTTGCAGTGCCGTTGACAGCAACACTTGATCTCACGTACCGAAAAAACAAAGTCAAGATTGACCAAGCCTGGATCAAAACTATCGCCATGAAGCATTGCGCTGCCAAGCGCTATACCATCATGCCGTATCAGAGCTCATCTCGTGCCGTGGGCGCAATCAAGGTCGTCGAGGAAGACAAGCTCAGCAAAGCAGATCCGCAATTTCTCAAAACCATTGATATTTATGGGAATCTCGTACGGTAATCAGCAATGAAAAAAATAGCTATATACGCCCCACATGCCGCCACCGTACAGATCGAAACGCTTGAAAAACTGGCTGACAGTGAGCCTGATAATTCGTTCTTCTACTACGGCAGAAAGACCAGCTCTACCCGGCTAATGCCTGTCAATGAGCTTGAAAAATTTCTCAATATCTGCGGCGATGCAGATGACCTCATCGTGCTCGGTGAGATCGACTACAAGATTGATGAGAAGATGATCAACAGCTTCTACGCTCATCGTCTAGGCAATATCTGGCACATGCTGCCCGACGGTGAGGTTAAACGTTATCGTCAGAACCCACGTCGCAAAGCTTCCGTACTACTGATCTTCCCGGGCCCTATTCTGCCGCTCACGCTTGGCTCTCACCAACGAGCGTTCAATCTCATCTTCAATCTCAGCAAGCAGGGTGTCGCAGTAGATCTTCTGATCACCGCGCCGACCAATGTACCGCAGGGACGATACAAAACCGCGCTTGAGACGTTCTGCAACACCGCGTATTTCTACAAAAACACAAAAAAGAAGCCGAATACACTACAGCAGGCCAAGAAGCTCGTTGAGCTGAAAGCGCGCAAAGCTCTTGGAAAATCCGGCGACCTTCCGGACCTGTTCTCCGAGCGCGCAACCTTCAGACCGACCGAATCCTGCAAGCGCTGGGCGAACTCACTGCATATGGCCAACCGCTACAAATCTGTCATCGTCTCGTATGCCTGGATGATGGATTCGGTTAAATACATCAAACATGATCGCGATAATTTCAGACTGATCTGTGATACACATGATGTACAGTTCACCCGCAACCAGCAAATTCTCAACCGGCGTGAGCGTTTATTCTTCAACGCCACCCGTGAACGACGCCGAGAGCTCAAGAAGCTAAGCATCTGTGATTCGGTGCTGGCGATTTCCGCCTCTGATGAAAAGATCCTCGAGGAGACGCTTCCCAAGTCAGTAAACGTAATCAAGGCTTCGTCTGGCTTCGACTACGCGCTGAGTCCAATCAAGCGACGACCTGCCGGGCAACCGCTATGCTTCGGTTTCATTGGTGGGCAGATGTCGGCGAACGTCAAGTCGCTTTTGTATATTCTTGAAGCGTGGTGGCCGGTGATCAAGGAGCACTCGCCTGACAGTAAGTTTTATATCGCGGGATCGGTATGCAATGCGCCGGCCATTCTGCCCAAGACCTTTTACGACGCCAACATCGAACCCTTGGGGTTTGTTGACAGCATTAGTGACTTTTACGACAAAATCGATGTGTCGCTCAACCCCGTCATCGTCCAAGGTGGGCTGAACTTTAAGAGTGTCGAAGCGGTTTTCGCCGGCAAGCACCTGTTTACAAACACTCTGGGGCAAGAGTGCTTGGGAAAAGACTTCCCGTCAGTCATCATCAAGGGTACTGAAGACATTCATAAATTCTTGAAGACGTTTGAGTTTGATATCAAGAAAGACGTGGGTGCTCGCACGCATAACCAGAACAAGGCAAAGAACCTTTTTTCCAACAAGGCAGTGTACCGAGAGCTGTTCAACTACTTTGCCAACCAGCACTGAAATTTTACTAGGATATTTTTATGATCAAACTCTCTGAAACCATTCAGTGCTCGAACGACTCACCGTTCGTTCTCTTCGGTGGTATCAACGTACTCGAATCGGCTGACCTAGCACTTACGGCGTGCGCCGAATACGTACGTGTGACCGAGAAACTCGGCATTCCCTACGTATTCAAGGCCAGCTTCGACAAGGCCAACCGCTCCTCCATTCACTCGTACCGCGGTCCAGGCATGGAAGAAGGCCTGCGTATTTTCGAGAAGGTTAAAGCTGAATTCGGCGTACCGATCATCACCGACGTCCACGAAATCCACCAATGCCAACCGGTTGCCGAAGTGGTCGACGTCCTGCAACTGCCAGCCTTCCTGGCGCGCCAGACTGACTTGGTCGTGGCGCTGGCCAAGACCGGCAAACCGGTCAACATCAAGAAGCCGCAGTTCCTCAGCCCTTCTCAAATGCAGAATATCGTGCACAAGTTCAAGGAAGCCGGTAACGACCAGCTGATCCTGTGTGATCGTGGCTCGTGCATGGGCTACGACAACTTGGTGGTCGACATGCTCGGTTTCGGCGTGATGAAGAACACCTGCGACAACCTGCCGATCATCTTCGATGTCACCCACGCCCTTCAAAACCGTGATCCCTCTGGCAAGGCTTCGGGCGGGCGTCGCGAGCAAGTTGTAGAGCTGGCTCGCGCGGGAATGGCAGTGGGTCTGGCCGGTTTGTTCTTAGAAGCCCACCCAAATCCAGATGCTGCGAAATGCGATGGTCCCAGTGCATTGCCTTTGGACAAACTCGAGCCTTTCCTTGGCCAAATCAAAGCCTTGGATGATTTGATCAAGTCGTTCTCTACCCTCGATATTCAATAAGCCTCGATGCGTTGACACTACCGGCTCGGATAGCTCAAAAGAGGTAGTTAGAGAGAGGGTCCATTGCGCCCCTCTCTTGGCCTTTTAAGGCTTCAATAGGACGATTCATGGGTCGACAGTCGAAATACAGCAATGGCTAAAGCACCATTAAGTAGTCATGACCAGCGGCTCATCAGGCTGTCGCGAATCGCCATACTCTAGTCTCGAGGCGTTGCTTATGCCCGGAGCACATCGAGCCCTTGATTCGTACTCGATAGACCGCCTACTGTGCCTGGCCCGTCCCTCTACATCTGCCACCCGGATCCTGCCTACATGAACAGTTTAGCTTCAGACCTTCAGCCACTCCTTTCAACTATCAAACTCGTGATTACCGACGTGGACGGCGTACTCACTGACGGCAGACTCTATTACGACGCCAATGGAGAATGCATTAAGTGCTTTCACGTCCGTGACGGGATGGGCATGCGCTTACTGGAAGAAAACGGTGTCAAAGTCGCCGTGGTGTCGGGTCGTGATTCAGCGGGGTTGCGCAGAAGAATTGCTGATTTGAATATCACCACATTCAAGCTCGGGGTGAAAGACAAGTTTGCAGCCTGCAGAGAGCTTATGATTCAGACAGGGATCCCCGCAGAGCATACGGCCTGCATCGGTGATGACTGTATTGATCTCCCTGCCTTTAAAGCTTGCTCTCTTTCTTTTGCAGTAGCTGATGCTCCAGATTACGTAAAAGCAGCAGCAACCGGCACCCTCTCTCTATCCGGTGGAGCGGGTGCGTTTCGTGAAGTTGCAGACGCCATTCTTTTTGCGCAGGGCAAGGGTGCGGTTATCACATCAGCGGAAGGCTACTCAACTGTCATGAGCAAAATGTCACAATGACTCGTTAGTCTTTTATCATTGAACCCACAGACCTAAGGTATTTCCCATGGCAATTATCGTATCAGACCAAGGATTGAATAATATCCTAGATATCCCGTCAGAAGCTAAAGGCAATATAGAAATTAGTATAAGCGGCAATAACAATCATGTAAAAATCCAAAACCTTCGACGCGTGGATAATCTAAAACTCACGATCCAAGGTGACAACGGAGTCTTCGAAATGGACCCATTTAGAATCGGGAGACTTTCTGTTCTCATCAAGAATGGCAGTTCGGTTACGATCGGCAGAGCTACCAGTATCGAAAGCGCTCAAATACTGGCCGATCACTCTACTCAAGTGCAGATTGGCGAGGACTGCATGATTTCCTACAACGTTCAAATGCGCACTACCGATGCACACGGGATCTACAGCCTGACTTCCGGTGAGCGTCTTAATCCTGCGGGCGACATCAAGATCGGTGAACATGTGTGGCTCGGACAAGGCGCTTTGATTTCCAAAGGAAGCGTCATCTCCAGAAATAGCGTCGTTGGCGCATCCTCTTTTGTACAAAATAAATCGTTCCCCCCCTCATGCGTTATTGCAGGCACTCCTGCATCACTGATTAAGAAAGGGGTGATCTGGGATCGACGAGAGGCTGACAAAGTCGAGTTCAGTGATGACAGCATGGACCCCCAGTTTGAAAGATGGTGGAACATCGCCCGTCTCGACGCCGAGCTCTGACCCTTAACCAGGTAGTCAGTTTAGGATGTGGTCATCGATTCGGTCGAATGACCACGCCCAATAACATCGATGACCGCTTGCGTTAGAGATCGTTCGACTAGGAACCCAATCCCCATTTCTCGATGATGACTTGCTCTAATCGCGCGAGATCAATCTCAATATCTTTTTGGTAAGGAATCGAGTCGCCGAAGCTTTCACACGTCAGTACATCATACCGGGCAGCTCCAGATATCAAGCCCAATGACCAGAAGACTTGCGTATATGCGTCCTTCGCCTGCATCTCCAGAAAGCATGCACCGGGTTGCGCGTAAATCACGTTCGCCAGCCCAGCTCCATGTGGCGCAATGACGAATCGAGCATGTCGGAAGACACTGGCTTGCTGTTTGAGCGTGAGATCACCAAGCCTGACAATGGAGAACTCGTATTTTTCAAGTAGCGCAATCAATTCGGTCTCATTGATAATCTGCCTGTTACCCTTGACCGCGTCTTTCCTGGATATATAGACACGTTCTGTAACACCCTCCACTCTCTCTTCCGAAGACATCAAACTTCTAAGCCACTCAATATGACCCAGAGAATGAACGGGATTGGAGAACAACGTGGGAACTATCGCATCTTCAATCAAGACAGGGCTGCTGCGCTGAATAAAGTGGCAATTTTTTCCCTTGCCGACTCCCAGCTTGAATAGCGTCTCCCATTGGAAGCGTTCGATCGGGCCATTGAACACCAGACCTTTGGCAATTGAAGAAAAGCGCGATCCGTTGAGCGCCGTGAATTTCGACAGCCAGTTGAACATCCAGTGATAAAAGTTCTGCTGACCACCAATGATTGCCGTAGGCTCACTGATGATGTGCGTGCAAGGTGCGTTAAGGTCTAACTCGCCCGATTCAATTCTCGCAATCATTCTATCGATATGATCATGAAGCATAGTATCGCGAAGAATCCAGCCCTCTTCGGTTACAATTAATCCATGGGATTTATAGAATCTGATGTTTTTCAAATGCGCCACGGTGAGTGAGCCATGTGAAAATGATGCAGCGAACCTGGTGCCGTGTTTTTCAACCAGCGGCTGAGCGCTGGAAACTTCGACGTCCTCGAAATCCGCACCCTTGTGCATTGCATACTCTCTGACTGTTAAAACCCGCACGCAGCGTCCTCGCATTTGGCTTGACATGAAATGAAATCAATATACATAGAGAATCGCACAAATACAATTTTCTGAGTTCCTGCCACCTCCCTGCGGCTTCTGGCGCCCTCTAGGCCTGCTAGGCCTGGGTGCGCTACGGCTTGCGGCTACCTTTCGGCGTTTTTCAAGGCGTGCCACAGATGAACGCCACCGGAGCTCGAGGGACATTTCGAAACACACTTACCTATAACATTCCTACTAACTACCGACCGACATGCATCACGCGGTTTAGTAGGGTAAATCGTATTTTGGGGAAATGATGTAAGTAAATTCGCCCAAGGTGCCTGGGGGCGAGAAACGTGGCATCGTGCTTCTGGGTAGCCCTGAGCTTGCGAAGACCTAACTTCGAGGCTAACCCACCTATAGCATTGACCAAGCGGGTAAGAAAGGAGCAAATGCCGATCTACTCTAGCGAATGATCCAGTTCGTTGCTCAGCGGATGATGGAGTTCGACGCCAAGGGCCTTTGCGGCGACAGCTGGTACGTTGAAAGCATCTACAGAGTCAACGGTCTCGACGAATACCGTGACCGCCTCTGGCAAACCTGCGCTGCCGTTGTCGATGCTAAGAACCCGAAACTGACCCTCGTGGCGGCTCTGTGAGGCACGGTCTTAGCCCTGAATGGTAACGCCGAAGCCAGCAACAGTGGCGCCTGATTGCAGCCCAAATGCGCGAAAATGCTCCAGGATCGCGGCGCTCATGAATCGTTGAGAAGACGAAGGATTCTGATCAACCCTATCACTTGGGCAAACATGACATACGGCCGGCCACGCCTCTACTGGCAGGCAACCAGAATCTTTTGAAGTGAATACCCATGCAGGAAGTGGCTGGGCGCTGCCTGAACAGACTCCGATTGGATTAGAGTGTGCTGGAGATAGCCTCGCATGCACACCGTTACAGCGTCGCCCCACACTGCTGACTTACTTACAATAGTCAAAAGCGGCTAGCGTTTTACAATGGGCGCCCTCAAGCGCTTTCGCTGTGCTGCTATCGGCCTTGGGCAGCCCTCATTCAAAACCCTTCCTGCAGAGCCTCACGGTCATTGCCTGACCCAATAAGAACAATGACCGTCGTCAGCCTCATCAAAACCGACGATTCAACCGATTTTGATGTAACTGGACAGCCTTCGACTGATCAGTCGATTCAGCGCGGCAATCTGGTCTTTGGTAAACATATCCAGTAAGTCGAAGTCATCGTTGATTCCTTCGAACGGTGATGTTTCACGCGCACTGTCAGCGCTCAGCTTTTCGAAGGAATTCGGTATCCGCGCGACGACCTGCGCCCAGTCGTCGCTTGCACCCGCCCAGTCTGATCCATGGCGATGGCGCATTTCCAACGGCCAGATACGAGGATCAAGCTTCGCCTCGTCCACTTTGTAAAGATGTGCGGTTGGACACGTCACAAACAAGAGCCTGAATGGAACATCAGGAAACTCTTTCTCGATAGCCTGGACGACATGATTCAATTCAGTTTCCTGAACAGCCGCATGATCTTTGGCATAAGGCCATGCGACCAGGGGCTCGGCATGCCCACCAAACCTGACGAAGGTCACGCACTGCCCTGAAGATCGGACTTTTGACGCCATCGACTTGTGCTTGTGCGTCAACTTACTCTTCGCCTCGTTCCTTCCTTCTTCAGTCCAGACCGATTCATTATTCTCATCCCGCTTGAACTCGTGATGATACAAAATTCCATAGGCATCACATATCAACGAATTCGACGGCTTGCTGAGGGAAAGCCCTTCGCAAAAATGATTTCCATCCGTTTCGATAATTTTAGAAACTGACTTTAGTGAAGAAACTGTCCAATCGAACGCACTCGAAACGAATCGCTCCCCAGTGTGATTCTTAAGTTGCTGAGCGACTTGGCACCAAGCGCCTAGACTGACATATAGCATTCGAGTGTCCTTGTGACCGCCAGATTTGGCTGGCAATGCCAGTTTACAAAGAGTGTATATGCAACTGCCTGAATTTTGCCTCAGTTGCTAATCCTAGGTCTAGCTTCATGCGCCTTGCTGGATCACCGAGTGAAAGCGACGTCCCATCAGAAAGCGAGGGTCTCTCACCCGCATGCTCACCCAGCGGTAAGGGGCCTTATCCATCCACGACGCACGCCGTCTGACTTTTTGAAAAAGATCAAACGCCGATAAACGGCACGCGGCCCCACCCGACAAGACCAGCCTTCCTTCGGTGAGTTGCTGGTTTCTGTCTGCTCACTGCTAAGCGCGCGTGGAACGTAATTAACCTCTATTGCCAAACTCCTACCCGCGCACCGCTCGATCAGCCCAAGTCGCGCTCCTACACTCGGTAAGTCAATCGAAGATCTCGACTACACCGACCACCATGCCTTGCGCGTCGGTTACCGCCAGTGCGCGAATTTTGTTATCGAGCATATAGGCTTCTGCTTCAGACAACTGCGAGTCTTCACGGATCGTGTGCGGACTTGCAGTCATGAACTGACTCACGTCGGAGTTGACGATCGTTTCATCGTCTAGCAATGCACGTCGCAGATCTCCATCGGTGACCACGCCCAGCAGCTTATTGTTATCCATCACGATCGCCATACCCAAACGGCTCCTGGTCATGACCAGCAGGCAATCGTGAAAAGTAGTAGCGGGAGTGACGACAGGCGCTGGCGAATGCATCACATCACAAACGCGCGTCAACAGCTTGCGCCCCAAACTACCGCCCGGATGGTAACGAGCAAAATCCATCGGCTTAAATTGAATCGCTTCAATCAGGGCGACGGCTAGTGCATCGCCCATTGCCATCGTGGCGAGGGTAGACGTCGTAGGCGCCAAGTTATTGGGACACACTTCACGTTCGACAGAGATGTCCAGCCAAATATCAGCGTGTTTGGCCAAGGTCGATTGACCATTACCGGTCATGGCAATGATCTTATTACCGAAGGATTTCAAACTTGGAATGAGCTTGATTAATTCGTCGGTTTCGCCGCTATAGCTAATCAGAATAAGCACGTCGATGGGCTTGAGCATGCCCAGATCGCCGTGGAAGGCTTCAGCGGGGTGCAAGAAGAAACTCGGCGTCCCCGTGGACGCGAAGGTGGCGACCATTTTCTTGCCGATCAAACCGGATTTACCCATGCCGCAAACTACAGCACGGCCCCGGCAGCCCAACAGCAGCTCGACTGCACTCTGGAATTCGCCATTGAGCCGATCTGCCAGAAGCGTGACCGCTTGCGCCTGTGCGATCAAGGCTTCTTTGGCAATATTGAGGTGATTCATGTTCTTCCCTGAGGACCTTCGAGGATTTTGCGAGGGCGCAGATAATAAAGTTTTTGTTTCACCGAGCAAAGCACAAGCGTTCAATTCGGACTGGTGGATCACGCTGCAGGCCCTCAGTTAGTCGACGCACGCCCACGCACACGACCATGCACCGGACAGCCAGAGCCTACGGTGCATAGTGCGCAGTGGAGCGGAGCGCGAGAATTGGAAAACGTCTGAACGGATTACCTTACGTCCGACATATTACGCCGGAGTGGTGGTATGACGACTCAGTTTTAATTAGGTTCCATTTTTTATCATCCGGGGTTGCGGTCACTGCAGTACCCGGCACTTCAGGATTGCCGTCCCGCAGCAGCTACGCCAAAATGCCGGCCATTCCCAGCATCACAGACCGTCAGGAGACCCTCGATGCCCAGCCGTCGTGAACGTGCCAATGCCATCCGCGCCCTCAGCATGGATGCCGTGCAAAAGGCCAACAGCGGCCACCCCGGGGCCCCGATGGGCATGGCGGATATCGCCGAAGTGCTGTGGCGTGACTACCTCAAGCACAACCCGAGCAACCCGCACTTCGCCGACCGTGACCGCTTCGTGCTGTCCAACGGCCATGGCTCGATGCTGATCTACTCGCTGCTGCACCTGACTGGTTACGACCTGTCCATCGACGACCTCAAAGGCTTCCGCCAACTGCACAGCCGCACCCCGGGTCACCCGGAGTTCGGCTACACCGCAGGCGTCGAGACTACCACCGGCCCGCTCGGTCAGGGCCTGGCCAACGCCGTCGGCTTCGCCATTGCCGAGAAAGTCATGGCCGGTCAGTTCAACCGTGAAGGCCACGACATCGTCGACCACCACACCTACGTGTTCCTCGGCGATGGCTGCATGATGGAAGGCGTTTCCCATGAAGTTGCCTCGCTGGCCGGCACCCTGGGCCTGAACAAGCTCATCGCCTTCTACGACGACAATGGCATCTCCATCGATGGCGAAGTGCACGGCTGGTTCACCGACGACACCCCGAAGCGCTTCGAAGCCTACAACTGGCAGGTGATCCGCAACGTCAACGGCCACGATGCCGACGAGATCAAGACCGCCATCGAGACCGCGCGCAAGAGCGACCGTCCGACCCTGATCTGCTGCAAGACCATCATCGGTTTCGGCTCGCCGAACAAGCAGGGCAAGGAAGAATCCCACGGCGCCGCCCTGGGTGCCGACGAGATCGTGTTGACCCGCAACGGCCTGAACTGGAGCCACGAAGCCTTCCAGATTCCTGCCGAGATCTACGCCGAGTGGGATGCCAAAGACGCCGGCGCCAAGGCCGAAGCCGAGTGGAACCAGCGCTTCGACGCCTATGCCCAGGCCCACCCTGAGCTGGCTGCCGAGTTCAAGCGCCGCAGCTCGGGCGAGTTGCCGGCCGACTTCGCCGAAAAAGCCGCCGCCTACGTGCAGCAAGTCGCCGAGAAGGGCGAGACCATCGCCAGTCGCAAGGCCAGCCAGAACACCTTGAACGCCTTCGGCCCGCTGCTGCCGGAACTGCTCGGCGGCTCGGCTGACCTGGCCGCCTCCAACCTGACCCTGTGGAAAGGTTGCAAGGGCGTCGAGGCTACCGATGCCAGCGGCAACTACCTGTTCTACGGCGTGCGCGAATTCGGCATGACCGCGATCATGAACGGCCTGGCCCTGCACGGCGGTCTGGTGCCGTACGGCGCGACCTTCCTGATGTTCATGGAATACGCACGCAACGCGGTGCGCATGTCGGCACTGATGAAGCAGCGGGTGATTCACGTCTACACCCACGACTCCATCGGCCTGGGCGAAGACGGCCCGACCCACCAGCCGATCGAGCAGCTGACCAGCCTGCGCACCACCCCCAACCTCGACACTTGGCGCCCGGCCGATGCCGTGGAGTCGGCGGTGTGCTGGCAGCAGGCGCTGCTGCGCAAGGACGGCCCGTCGGCGCTGATCTTCTCGCGGCAGAACCTGCAGCATCAGGCGCGCAGCGCCGAGCAGATCGCGCAGATCAGCCAGGGCGGCTACGTGCTGCGCGACTGCGCCGGCGAGCCGGAGCTGATCCTCATCGCCACCGGCTCGGAAGTCGGCCTGGCGGTGCAGGCTTTCGACGCCCTCAGCGCCCAGGGCCGCAAGGTTCGCGTGGTGTCGATGCCGTGCACCAGCGTGTTCGACGCCCAGGACGCCGCCTACAAGCAGTCGGTGCTGCCGGTGCAAGTCAGTGCGCGCATCGCCATCGAAGCGGCGCATGCCGACTACTGGTACAAGTACGTCGGCCTTGACGGGCGCATCATCGGCATGACCACCTACGGTGAGTCGGCCCCGGCCAGCGCACTGTTCGAGGCGTTCGGCTTCACCCTGGACAACGTGCTGGCGGTGGCTGAGGAGCTGCTGGAGGATTGAGGGCCGTGTGGACGGCGGCGCTGTCGTTTCCTGCTGAATCGGTGCGGGGCGCTGTTGGGGCGGCTTTGCCGACCATCGCGGGTAAACCCGCTCCTACAAGAAACGCGCCCTCTGTAGGAACGGTCGGCCGGCGCTCCGGTTTAGCCGCGATGGGCGGCAACGCCCTCCCAATTGAAACGCTGCCACCTCTTGCCAAGTCTGCGTGGGGCCCTGTTGGCCGTTCTCATTCACCGCCACGAAAAAGGACCGAATCGGCTCTGCCGGACTGGACGCCATGACCGCCCTTACCCTGTCGCTGGGCCGCAAAACCTTGTTCCGCTGGCACCGGCCCTCGCTCGACGACCGCCTGCGCGCATTGATGCCCCACTGGGGGGATTTGCCCCTGAGCATCAGTAGCGAAGACCTCGACTCCAACGCCTCGTTCGTCGACTACGTGCGCCACCACAAGGTCATCGACCCCCTGACCGGTGAGCCACTGGAACTGGTGGAAAAGTCGATTCGCAAAGTGCTGTTCATCGGCAGCCAGGAGGCGCGCTTTCACCGCGCCGCGGGGCTGCTGGACGGCAGTACGCAGTTTCGTCATCCGGCCTGCCTGGGGGTCATCGACACGCCCTGGGAAAGCCTGATCTTCACCACCTACCTGCGCGGCAAACCGCCGCGCATGCAGGCCATTGCCAAGCCGCTGGCGCTGGGCATCGCCGAGCAGGAACTGCTCAGTCACCGCTACCTGCAAGCCCAGGCCCGATCCCGCGCGCCGCTATTGTGGAGCATGGATTTCTACCGCCCCTGGTTCCTCTTGCGCCCCCGTTTCAACTTCGCCCGCTACCTGGGCGAACTGGAGCGACTGGGCCAGGACGACCCGCGCTTTGCCGGACTGGCCACCCGTTTCAAGGCCTTCGTGCCCAAGCTGCGCCGCATGGCCCGCCAGGCCAGACGTAGCCCACGCTGCATCTGCCACATGGACTACCTGCGCAAGAACCTGTTCCTGATCAAGCAGCAACTGCACCTGATCGACTGGAGCGAGGTCAAGGTCGGGCGTATCGGCTTCGACGGCGGCGCCTACCTGGGCAGCTTGTTCCGCCGCAAGGACATGAAGATGTTCCTCACTTCACAAAGCGAATTCATCGACGCCTACCGCGCCGCCCTGCCCCCTGAATTCGACTCCGAACAAGCGCTGCACAACCTGCGCTACATCTTCCTGCTGACCGCGCTGTATCACTGTCTGCGTCCGGAAACGGTCATCGAGCATCGCGAGAGCGACCGCATGACGTTGCTGCTGCAAAAGTATGAGTACCTGCTGACTCTGCGCGATTGATGCTTGATTTGTAACCAAATACGCGCAGATCCAGGGACCATCACAACATCCTGTAGGAATTTTCAGAAGCCCGCATCAGACCGCATGAATTTGTATTAGTATTCGCGGTCTGACCAGTTTCATATGACCCAGGGGCATCTCCCTCAGGTCACTTCCTTGAAGGGATAATTGCAGTACGTTTATGGATGAAGCTTTGCCTCGCCCACGTTTGCTGGTGATGTCGAAAGGCGCTCAGCGGATTCCTACTCTGCCCGCTTTGCTGCCCGAGTACGCCCTGCAACACGGCGTAGCCAGCGATGCCAATGCTGCCGAGTGCCTATTGGCCTGGGGACGCAAACCCAGCGCATTGCGAGCCATGAGCGCCGCAAACGCTGCAGGCAAGCGCGTGCTCACGGTGGAGGATGGTTTCCTGCGCTCTGTAGGCCTGGGTGCTGACGACCCGCCTCTGTCGCTGATTGTCGATGACCTGGGCGTGTACTACGACGCGACCCAACCCTCACGCCTCGAACGTCTGATTGCTCGACCATTGAGTACAGAGCAGTCTCGCCGCGCTTTGGCGCTGCAGGCACTTTGGCAACATCACAAGGTTTCCAAATACAACGCCGCGCGCATTCAACGGCCACTGCTGCCGAAAGACTGTGTGCTGGTGGTCGACCAAACCCGCGGCGATGCCTCGCTGCAAGGTGCCAAGGTCGACGATTTCATCCAGATGATGGATGCGGCTTTGCTGCGCTACCCCACTAGCACGGTGCTGCTCAAGGTTCATCCCGACGTCGTGGCAAAACGCAAAGCCGGTCATTTCGATGTGCCGAGCCTGCAGAAGCATCCTCGCGTCGAGATTCTGGCGCAAGACATTCATCCCGCCGACCTGCTGCCGCACGTGCAGGCGGTTTTCGTCATGACGTCGCAGCTTGGCTTCGACGCGCTGTTGTGGAATGTGCCTGTACATACCTGGGGAATGCCATTCTATGCCGGGTGGGGTCTGACCGATGATCGGCTCCCCGCGCCAAAACGGCGTGGCTCGGCCAGCCTGGCGCAGTTGATTCACGCGAGCCTGGTGGACTACCCACGCTACGTCTGCCCCGAACGCCAACAACCCTGCGCACCGGAAACCCTGATTCGCTGGCTGGGTCTGCAACGCAAGCATCGCAGCGTGCTGCCAGAACGGCTGCAGGCGGTCGGTTTCAGCCGTTGGAAAAGACCGTTGGTCGAGTTGTTCTTCAATGGCGCGCAGGTACGGATCATCAAACCCGGCAAACTGCCACGCAACGACTTGCCGACCCTGACCTGGGGATGCGGCTACGACCAACGCCTGCGCGACCACCCCTTGCCGGTCTTTCACGTCGAAGACGGCTTCCTGCGCTCCGTCGGCCTGGGCGCCGGCAAGGCGCGTCCACTGTCGTGGGTGGTGGATGACCTGGGCATCTACTACGACGCCACCCGCCCTTCGCGGCTGGAGCGCCTGCTGGCAGATAGCACTTTCGACGACGAATTGCTCGATCGTGCCGAAACGCTGCGCCAGGCCATCTGCCGTGCAGGGCTGACCAAGTACAACCTGCCCGGCCCGAGCTGGCAGCGTCCGGCCGAGGCCAAACGGGTGATTCTGGTCACCGGCCAGGTCGAGGATGACGCTTCGATCCGCTTTGGCAGCACCGACATTCGCAGCAACCTGCAACTGCTGCAGGCCGTGCGCGCCGCCAACCCTGACGCCTGGGTGCTGTACAAGCCGCACCCGGAAGTGACGGCCGGCACCCGTGCCCGTGGCGACGATGAAGCGCATACCGTGGACTGGTGCGACCAGGTGATCGGCGACACCCCGCTGCAGCAGCTGCTCGAGAGCGTCGATGAGGTCCACGTGCTGACTTCACAGTCGGGCTTCGAGGCGCTACTGCGCGGCGTGCCGGTCACCACCTACGGGCAGCCGTTCTATGCCGGCTGGGGCCTGACTTGCGACCTGCACCTGTCTGCCGAAGTGCAAGCCCGCCGCCAGCGTCGCCTGAGCCTGGCGCAACTGGTGGCCGGCACCTTGTTGCTTTATCCCACCTACGTCAGCCGCATCACCGATCGCTTCACCAGCGCTGAACAGACTCTTCATGAACTACAACATTGGCATGCGCTCTCGCAGCCAGGAGCGCCCTCTCGATGGCAGGACTTGATTCGACGCTTGTGCAACTGGTTGGGCTTGAAACGCCCAGCCAGTTGAAGGCAAGCCGGGCGGGTCGACCTCCGGCAGGTCGACCACGCAAGACATTCCTGCTGCTGCAGGGTGTCAGTTCACCGTTCTTCATGACCCTCGCCAAGGCGCTGCGCAGCGCCGGGCAGGTGGTCCACAGCATCAGCTACAACGTCGGCGACAGGCTTTACAGCGCAGGCTCGCAACATACCTGCCGCTGCCCGCTGGACGAACTGGAGGGCTACTACGCCGAGCGCTTCGCGCAGCTGCAGGTGACCGACATCGTGCTGTTCGGCGACTGCCGCCCGGTGCATCGCCCGGCCATCGCACTGGCACGACGCCTGGGCCTGGGCGTGCATGTGTTCGAAGAGGGGTACTTCCGCCCGTACTGGATCACCCTGGAGCGCGATGGGGTCAACAGCAACTCGGGGCTGCCGCGTGACCCGCAGTGGTATCGCGAAGTCGGCAAGCATGTGCCGCGCTATGACAACGGCAAGGCGTTCAAGCTGTCGTTCATGGCCCGCGCCAGCCACGACGTGATGTACCACGTCGGCGGCGCACTGAACCCTGTGTGCTACCCCAAATATCGCACCCATGCGCCGTTCAGCGCGGCCACCGAATATGCGGGCTTCATTCGCCAGGGTGCGCGCCTGCTGCGCTCGCGCCAGCGCGATAACGCCTTGGTGGCGCAGGTCGCCGAAGAACGCCAGCCGACCTTCCTCCTGCCCTTGCAGCTCGACAGCGACGCACAGATTCGCGACCACTCGCGCTTCGCCAACATGCGCGAAGTGATCGCCCATGTCATTGCCTCGTTCGCCGCCCATGCGCCGAGCGATGCCCGTCTGCTGGTGAAGAATCACCCGCTCACCCCGGGCCTGCTGAACTACCGCCAGATCACCGCGCAACTGGCCCGCGAGCACGATGTCGCCGAGCGCGTCGAATTCATGGAAAGCGGCTACATGCCGACGCTGCTTTCGCACATTCAGGGGCTGATCACCGTCAACAGCACCGCCGGAGCCTCGGCACTGTTCCATGGCCGCCCGACCATCGCCCTGGCCGAGCCGATCTATGCCATGCCGGGGCTAACCCAGCAAAGCAGCCTGGATGAGTTCTGGGTCGACCCGCAGGCGCCGGACATGACGTTGTTCAAGCGCTTTCGCAACACCGTGATCCACACCACTCAAGTCAACGGCGGCTTCTATACCCGCAGCGGCATGGACCTGGCAGCGGCCAACTGCCTGGACGTGCTGCTGGCCCCGACCAGTCGAATCGAACAGTACCTATGAGCTCACTTGCCTCCCCTCGCTGCATCCTCATCACTGGCGCCACAGGCGGTATCGGCGGCGCCCTGGCGCCCGAGTATGCCGCGCCGGGTGTCACCTTGATTCTCCAGGGCCGCCGCGAAGATCGCCTGCAACAGTTGGCCGAACAGTGCCGCGCACTGGGTGCCCGGGTGCTGCTAGAAGCCCTCGATGTGCGTGACCTGGACGCCCTGCGCAGCATGGTGCGACGGGTCAGCGAGGCCGAACGGCCCGACCTGATTCTGGTCGGCGCCGGGCTCAACACCGCAGTGGGCAGCGACGGTTCGGCCGAACGCTGGGACGACAGCCGCGCGCTGCTGGAGGTCAACGTGCTGGCTGCCATCGCCACCGTGGAAGCCGCACTGCCGGCCATGCGTGCCCGGGGCGACGGGCAGATCGCCCTGTTCAGCTCCCTGGCTGGCTGGCGCGGCCTGCCGGTGACGCCGACCTACAGCGCCAGCAAGGCGGCGATTCGCGTGTACGGCGAGGCCATCCGCGACTGGCTGGCGGCCGAGGGGGTGAAGATCAACGTCATCCTGCCGGGCTATGTGGAATCGAAAATGTGCTTCGAGATGCCTGGCCCCAAGCCCTTCCTGTGGACCGCCGACAAGGCGGCCCGGCGCATCCGCCGGGGCCTGGCGGCCGATAAGGCGCGTATCAGTTTTCCGTTTCCGCTGAACCTGGGCACCTGGCTGCTGGGGGTCATTCCGCAGCGGCTCTCTTCGATGATTCTGCGTGGGCTCAAGTACAGTGATTGAAGTGTCTTTGCTGACCGTTGCGCTGGCAGGCCTGGCGCTGACCGTGCTGGTCGAACGTTTTCTGCAGCCGCGTCCGGCGCTGCATCGCCCGCTGAGCTGCTGGGCGCTGCATGCCGGCGTGTGGTGCGTGGGCCTGGGGCTGCTGTATGCCCTCACCGGGCGGGCGCTGTTCAGCGGCGTCAACCTGCTGCTGGTGTGGCTGCTGATCGTGCTGGTGAGCAACTCTAAGTACCACTCGCTGCGCGAACCGTTCGTCTGCGCCGATTTCGAGTATTTCAGCGATGCAGTGAAGTTTCCCCGCCTGTATCTGCCCTTCTTCGGTTACGCCAAGGCCGCTGGCCTGGCCTTGGGCTTTGTAATCTATCTGTGGGCGGGCCTGAGTTTCGAAGCGCCGGGTTCACGTTGGGCAGCGCTGCTGCCGGGACTGCTTGGGCTGGGTCTGCTGCGCCTGGGCCATCGCCATCAAGTGCCAAGCTTCGATGCCGAGGCCGACGTACGCCGCTGGGGCCTGGCGGCCAGCCTGTGGCGTTATTTCTGGGCCGCACGCCAACCGGTCGATCGCGCGGCACTCGGGTCGCCGTTCGCACCACCCGCGCCCGCTGCAGCCCCAGCCGCTGCGTTGCCCGATATCGTCTCGATCCAGAGTGAATCGTTCTTCGATGTGCGTAGCCTGTGGCCAGGCGTGCGCGGCGAAGTGCTCGGCGAGTACGACCGGTTGGTAGGGCAATCGTTGGCCCACGGCAAGCTGCAAGTCGCGGCCTGGGGCGCCAACACTGTCCGCACCGAATTTGCTTACCTGACCGGCATCGAGGCCGAGCACCTGGGCGTGCACCGCTTCAACCCCTATCGCGTGCTGGCCCGCCAGGGTTTGCCGAGCATCGCCGCCCGGCTCAAGGCGCAGGGTTATCGCACCGTGTGCATCCACCCCTATGCCGGCAGCTTCTACGGCCGCGACAAGGTGTTGCCGGCCCTGGGCTTCGATGAGTTCATCGACGTCAGCAGCTTCTTCGAAGCGCAGAAGGCCGGCCCGTTCATCGGTGATTGCGCCGTGGCGGAAAAAATCCGTGGCCTGCTCAACGCCCAGGGCCGGCAACAGCCGCTGTTCATCCATGCCATCACCATGGAGAACCACGGCCCGCTGCACCTGGAAAGCGTCACCGACAGTGAACTACCCGCCTGGTTCGACCGCCCGCTGCAGCCCGGCATGCAAGACCTGGCCGCGTACCTGCGGCACATCGCCAATGCCGATCGCATGCTCGGCATGCTGCGCGAAACCCTGCAGGTGCATGGGCGTGAAGCCCTGCTGTGCTTCTTCGGCGATCACGTACCGATTCTGCCGCAGGTGTATCAGGCGGTCGGTGCGCCAGCCGGCGACACCGACTACCTGATCTGGTCGAACCGTCGTCAACCGGGCAGTCAGGCACAGCCATTACGGGTCGAGGCGCTGTCCAGCGCCCTGCTCGATCAGGCCAGCGGCACACCGCGTGCAGCCAGCCAGTCGAACGCGGCCGGTGTGGTCTGAAGCCATGCTGCGCATCGTCCCAGGCTCGACCCTGACTGCGACGCAGACCGCCGACCCGAGCTTGCAGCGCCTGATTACCCAAGGCCGTGGCTCGTTGGCCAGGCTGCTGGGCGACAGCGCCTGTCGCTACCGCCTGCTGGGCAGCGACCTGCACTGGGACCGTGTGCTGATCGCCTTCGACGGCGAGCGTGCGCTGGGCTTCGCCTCGTTTCGCTATGCTCGCCGCGGCCCTTTCGCGCTCAACTGGCAGCCGTTTCGCCGCGAGTTCGGTGTGCTGGGCGGGTGCTGGCGATTCGCCGGTTTCTGCCTGAGCGAGTGGCGTGAGTGGCATTACCCGTTCCTGCTCTACGGCCTGCGCGTGGTCAAGGCGGCGCGCAACCGCGGTGTGGGCTCGGCACTGGTGCAGGCGTGTCTGGCCCAGGCGCTGAGCCTGGGTGCTACAGCGGTCGACCTCGAGGTGCCGCTGCACAACGTCCGCGCTCAGCAGCTGTACCGCAAGCACGGCTTCGTCGCGCGCCGGCGCCGCTGGCTGACGCCGCTGCTGGGCATGCGTTGTGCACTTGTGGCCAGCCGCCGCACCTCGCAGAGGGCCGCACCATGAGTGGACCATTGACCCCACTGGTCGAAGGGCCGGGCTGGATCGGCATCATGTCGCAGTGGGTGGCCTTCAAGATTTTCCACCTGCCGCAGTTCCTCGGCCCGGAAGGCCCACCGTACTGGCTGTGGCGTCGCGGCAGCCGGCCGCCAAAAGGGCTCAAGGCCATCGCTGGCATCGGCTACAAGACGTCCTCGGCCCAGGCGCGGGTGCTGTGCCAGCGCTGGAACCTGCCGTACATCGCGCTGGAAGATGGCTTTCTGCGTTCCTCGTCACTGGGCGTGGAAGGCGATACACCCATGTCGCTGGTGATCGACCCGGTGGGCATCCACTACCTGGCCGACCGCCCTTCCCTGCTGGAAAATATTCTGCAAGCGCCCGAACAGTTGAGCGCCGCCGAACTCGACAGCGCCGACGCGCTGATCGCGCTGATGCGCCGCAGCGGCATCGGCAAGTACAACAACGCCCGCGACCTGCCCGAGGATGACCCGCTGGGTCGCGAGCGGCCGCTGGTGCTGGTGGTGGACCAGACTGCCGGGGACTTTTCCATCCCCGGTGGCGGCCTGTGCGAGGCCGATTTCGTGCGCATGCTCGATGTCGCCCTGGCCGAGAACCCCGATGCCGATGTGCGCGTGCGTATTCATCCCGACTGTGTCGGCGGGCACAAGCCCAGCTGTCTGCTGGCCGCTGCGCTCGAACGCGGCGTGGCGCTGGAGGCGCGCGAGGTGTCGTGGGCATCGCTGGCACGGCGCGCGAAGCGGGTCTACATCGGCACCAGCCAGGCCGGGCTTGAAGCCTTGATTCAAGGCGTGCCGGTAACCTGCTTCGGTTTGCCGTTCTACGCCGGCTGGGGCCTGACCGATGACCGCATGGCGATTGCCCGGCGTCAGGCACGGCCCGACCTGCGCCAACTGGTGGCGGCTGCCTATGTGCGCTACTGCCGCTATGTCGACCCACTGACCGGTCAGCTCAGTGACGCCCTGACCGTGGCCGATCTGCTCGCGCGCAAGAAAGCCTGCGACAGCCAGTTCGCCGGCGTCACCACGGTGCTTGGGGTGAAACGACACAAGCAGCACAACATTCGCCGCTTCTTCACCAGCCGCTGGGGGCAACTGCGTTTTGCCGAAGATTCGCCGCAGTTGCTCAGCCAAGTGGCCGCCGAACACGGCCGACTCCTGGTCTGGGCAGCACGCGAGCCGGAGGATCTGCAACGCCGTGCCGAACGCGCTGGCGTGGAGGTGTGGCGCATCGAAGATGGCTTTTTGCGCTCGAGCGGCCTGGGCGCGAACAACCGCCCGGCACGTTCACTGGTGCTCGACCGCAGTGGCATTCACTACGATGCCAGCCGGCCCAGCGACCTCGAGCAGATCCTTCAGCACAGCCCGTTCAGCCCCGCCGAACTGGCCGAGGCGGCGCGCTTGCGCGAAACCGCGGTGGCACTGGGGGCCAGTAAGTTCAACCTGCGCCAGGGGCCGCTGGGTCAGGTCAAGTCGGCGCCCGGTCAGCAGCGCGTGCTGGTGCCGGGGCAAGTCGAAGATGATGCCTCGGTGCTGCGCAGCGCAGGCGAGATTCGCAGCAACCTGCACCTGCTGCGCGCAGTGCGCGCCGCGCTGCCTGATGCCTGGATCGTCTATAAACCGCACCCGGACGTCGAAGCTGGTAAACGCCGCGGACGCGTGGCCGACGCTGAACTGGCCGGCCTGGCCGATCAGGTGCTGCGCGGGGTGGACATCGTCGCCCTGTACGGCCAGGTCGATGCCGTGCACACCTTGAGTTCAACCGCCGGCTTCGAAGCGCTGCTGCGCGGCGTGCCGGTGGTCACCTACGGCACACCGTTCTATGCCGGCTGGGGCCTTACCGAGGATCATCAGCCGCTGCCCCGGCGCAGCCGCCGTTTGACCCTGGATCAGTTGGTGGCCGGCGCCCTGTTGCGCTATGCGCGCTATGCCGACGTCCAGCATGCGCTGCCCTGCGATGCCTGGCACGCCCTCGCTTGTCTGGCCAGCCCGCGCCCTGCGCGGCTGCGCGAGCATGGGCGAGTGGCGCCGTTGCTCAACTACACCTGGACCATGCTCGGCCATCGCCGGCCGCTGGCCCCCGCAAAGGACTAGACCATGCCTGTATCGATCAAGGACATCGGCCGCTGCGCCGCGCTCCCCTGGCATTTCCTGCAGCTTGCCACCCACGCCAAATCGTTCGAGAACAACCCGGTGCTGGGCAGCGCCCGGCTCAATGCCCTGGGCCTGCACGTGCAGCGCCGCCAGTTGGCCATGGCCATGGCCGGCTGTCGCCGCCAGGCGCTGGGCAAGCGCCTGGACCCAAGCGAGCGTGAGCACTTCGAGCAGAACGGCTTTTTCATCCGCGAAAACGCCCTGCCGGCCGAGCAGTTCGCCGCTTTGCGCGCCGAGCTGGGCGCACTGCGCAGCACCGGCTGGGAGATGCGCCAAGGCCGCGCAGTGACGCGTCGGGTCAGCCTCGACCAGGATGTGCTGGCGCACAACCCGGCCAGCGCGGCGTTCGTCGCTGACCGTGGCGTGCGCGACCTGATCGCCTACGCCTCGTCCAACAGCGGTGGCATCACCTATCAGTTGCAGTCGATCATCATCGACGCGGCCAACGCCGACCACGACCCGCAGACCCGCCTGCACGCCGACACCTTCCACCCCACCGCAAAAGCCTGGCTGTTCCTCGATGACGTGGCCGACGACCAGGGGCCCTTCAGCTATGTGCCCGGCTCCCACCGCCTGACCCCTGAGCGCCTGGCTTGGGAATACCGGCAAAGCCTGGGCGCCGCACGCTCCAGCGAACAGATGCACCGTGAGGGCTCGTTCCGCATCGATGAAGCGCAATTGGCCGAACTGGGCCTGCCGCAACCGCGCCGCTTCGCCGTGCCGGCCAATACGCTGGTGGTGGCCGACACCTCAGGCTTCCACGCCCGTTGCGCCAGCCGCCACGCCAGCCACCGTGTGGAAATCTACGCAAGCCTGCGGCGTAACCCGTTCCTGCCCTGGCGCGGCGCGCACCTGTTCGCCCTGCCCTGGATCGCCAACCACCACATGCGCTGGGACGTACGCCTCAAGCGCATGATGGGGTTCGACAAGAAGAGCCACTGGCGTTTCATCGAGCAGCTCAATGCGTATGAGCCGGTGCATATCTGAGGGTGACTGGACTGGGCCGGCATAGCCGGTCCGGTTCTGCCTGCTTATACCCGCCGCTCGGCATACTGCAACACCACCTCCAACGGATGACGCAACTGCCGGTCGGCCAGGCGCTTGACCTGGCTGCGGCAGGAATAGCCCGTCGCCAGCGGTTCGCCGGCTTGCTCCAGCTTGCCGGCCCAGGACTGGGCGAAGATGGTTTTCGAGGTGTCGTGGTTACGCGCCTCGTGCCCGTAGGTGCCGGACATCCCGCAGCAGCCGGTAGCTTCGGTGGTCAGGCGTAGGCCCAGCCGGGCGAAGACCTTCTGCCACTGGCCGGTGCTGGCGGGCACGTTGGTCTTTTCCGTGCAGTGGGCCAGCAGGCGGAAATCGCCGGCATGGGTCACTGCCTGCTGGGGCAGTGCGTCGACCAGCCATTCCTGCGGCAATAGCACCTGGGGGCATTGCTCGGCGCCGGGCACGTGGGTGTATTCCTGGCGGTAGACCAGGGTCATGGCCGGGTCCAGCCCTACCAGCGGCACACCGCAGTCAGCCAACGCCTTGAGCTGGCGGGCATTGCGCACCGCCGCCTTGGCGAAGGCGCCGAGGAAGCCTTGCACGTGCAGCGGCTTGCCGTTGGCGCTGTAGGGCGCCAGGAACACCCGGTAACCGAGACGATCGGCGAGGTCGATGAAGCCGGCCAGCAGTGACGTCTCGAAGTAGCGGGTGAAGGCATCCTGCACCAGCACGATGCTGCGCGCCCGTTGCTGCGGGCTCAGCTCGCGCAGGGTCGGCACACTGGCCACGCCCACCTGGCAGCGGCTCAGGGTGGCCTGGAAGTTGAAGCGGCTAAGCAGCGGACTGTCGACCATGCCCACGCCGTCCGCCAGCAGGCGGCTCATCCATTTTGAGCCCATCACCGCGTTGTACGCCGCCGGCGCGTGGGCCAGGTAGGGAATGCTGAATTCCAGCGAGCCGATCAGGTAGTCGCGCAGCGGCCGCTGATAGCGGGTGTGGTACAGCTCAAGGAAGCGCGAGCGGAAATCCGGCACGTTGACCTTGATCGGACACTGTCCGGCGCACGACTTGCACGCCAGGCAGCCGGCCATGGCCTCGTACACTTCATGGGAGAAATCCGCCTGGCCCCGGCGCTGCATCCAGCGATTGCGCAGGCGCTGGGGCAGCCCCTTGAGCCAGTCGAGCCGACCGCGGCTGACCGCCAGCACGTCGATGTTCGCCGCCCCTTGCAGGCGCAGCCATTCGCGAATCAGCGAAGCACGGCCCTTGGGCGAGTGCTGACGCTGCCGGGTGGCTTTCCACGACGGGCACATGGCGTCGTTGGGGTCGTAGTTGTAGCAGGCGCCATTGCCGTTGCAGTGCACGGCGCTGGTAAAGCTTTGCCACACCCGCTCATCGATACTGCGATCAAGGTCACCGCGCAGGGTCACGCCGTCGACCTTGGTCAGCCCTTCGGCGCTGTCCGGCGGGGTGCAGATCTTGCCCGGATTGAGCTGGTTATACGGGTCGAAGGCGCCCTTGAGGCGTTGCAGCGCCGGGTACAGCTCACCGAAGTACTCCGGTACGTACTCCGAACGCAGGCCCTTGCCGTGCTCACCCCAGAGCAGCCCACCGTAGCGCTTGGTCAGCGCCGCCACGGCGTCGGAAATCGGCTTGACCAGCGCCGCCTGGGCCGGGTCTTTCATGTCCAGCGCCGGGCGTACGTGCAGCACCCCGGCATCGACATGGCCGAACATGCCGTAGGCCAGGCCGTGGCTGTCGAGCAGAGCGCGGAATTCGGCGATGTAGTCGGCCAGGCGCTCGGGCGGCACGGCGGTGTCTTCGACGAATGGCTGCGGGCGCACTTCGCCGGCGACGTTGCCCAGCAGCCCCACCGAGCGCTTGCGCATCACGTATACCCGGGTCACCGCCTCGGCGCCTTCGGCCAGGGTGTGGCCCAGGCGCTCGACACTGCTGTCCGATTGCAGGTGGGCGACGAACGCTGCGACCCGCGCATTGACCTCAGCCGGATCATCGCCGCAGAACTCCACCAGGTTGATGCCCAGGGTCGGGCGCGCCGCATCTTCGGGGAAATACTCGGCGACGCTGTGCCAGACGATGTCCTTCATCGCCAGCAGCAATACCTTGGAATCCACCGTCTCGATCGACAGCGGCTTGTGCGCCATCAGCGCGTTGGCATCGCGCAGGGCGTCCATGAAGCTTGAGTAGCGCACGTTGACCAGCACTGCGTACTTGGGAATCGGCAGCACATTGAGCTTGGCCTCGACCACATAGCCCAGCGAGCCTTCAGCGCCGCACAGCACGCTATTGAGGTTGAAGCGGCCCTGCTCGTCGCGCAGGTGCGCCAGGTCGTAGCCGGTCAGGCAGCGGTTGAGCTTGGGGAAGGTGCGCTCGATCAGTTCGCGCTGATGCTCGGCGATGTCCGCGGCCATCCGGTGCACCTCACCGACCCGCCCGGGCTGGGCGCAGGCCTGTTGCAGGGCGGCATCGTCGATCGGCTGGCTGTGCAGGCGTTCACCACCGAGCAGCACGGTATCGAGTTCCAGCACGTGATCGCGGGTCTTGCCGTAGGTGCAACTGCCCTGGCCGCTGGCGTCGGTGTTGATCATGCCGCCGATGGTGGCGCGGTTGGAGGTCGACAGTTCCGGGGCGAAGAACAGCCCGTGGGGCTTGAGCGCGGCGTTGAGCTGATCCTTGACCACCCCAGCCTGCACCCGTACCCAGCGCTGCTCGACGTTGATTTCGAGAATCTGGTTCATGTGCCGCGACAGGTCGACGACGATGCCGTCGGTCAACGACTGGCCGTTGGTGCCGGTACCGCCGCCGCGTGGGGTCAGGCGAATCTCGCGGAAGCGCTCATGGCCCATCAGCGTGGCAATGCGCGCCACGTCTTCGGCGTCGAGCGGGAACACCGCAGCCTGGGGCAAGCGCTGGTAGATCGAGTTGTCGGTGGCAAGCACCGTGCGGGTACCGTAGTCGGCGCTGATCTGGCCACGGAATCCGCTGCCGCGCAGGGCCTCGAGAAAGACGCTGTAGTGGGCGGCGGGAACCTGGGCGGGCAGCTGGGCGATCATCGGGGGATGGCCTCGTAGGAATGGCGTGGTCACGGTGTACAGGCGGTCGGAAGACGGCCCGAAATTACGATTCATTGTCATTTGCGCACAGGTCTTGCGAGCGAGAATGACGCGTGCGCCAATGTTCCTGTAGTTTCGGGGCCAGGGCAAACGGATATTCCGCTGGCTATGCATGAGTTTTATGAATGAATTACCGCCATCTTACCCCCTCGATGTCGCTGCTGCTGGCCTTCGAGGCCGCCGCGCGCCACGAAAGCTACACCCGTGCTGCGGTCGAGCTGTCGCTGACTCAGAGCGCCATCAGCCGCCAGGTGCAGGCCCTTGAGCAGCAGCTGGGCCTGACGCTGTTTCGCCGCGAGGGCCGCCAGGTGCAACTGACCGACGTCGGGCGCTTGTACCAGCGCGAGTTGAGCGAAGCCCTGGGGCGCATCCGAAGCGCCACCTTGCAGGCGTTGGCCCATCAGTCCGGGGTGGGCACACTGCGCCTGGCGACGTTACCGACCTTCGGCTCTAAGTGGCTGCTGCCAAGGCTCAATACGTTCTATGCGGCGCACCCCGGCATGCTGGTGCACATTCATTCACGTATCGAAGCGATCAACTTCGACACCAGCGAAATCGATGCCGCCATCGGCGTGGCCACCCACGACCTGCCCGGATTGATCTGCCATCGCCTGCATGCCGAGCAACTGCTGGTGATTCTTCCCGCCAATGCGGGCGAGGATGCGCAACCGTGGACCCCGACGCGGATCAGCCAGGAGTTGCTGCTCAACGTCGCCAACAACCCGCATGCGTGGGGCGAATGGTTTTCCCATCACGCCCTGCCCCATCGCACCATGCGCCTGGGGCCGAGCTTCGAGCTGACCTCGCACTTGATTCAGGCGGTGCGCGCCGGCATCGGCATTGGCCTGGTGCCGCGGGTACTGGTTGAAGATGAGCTCGACAGCGGCGAGCTGTACAGCGCCGGGGAGCCGTTCGCCAGCCAGCGCAGCTATTACCTGATCTACCCGCCGCGCAACGAGAACCTGCCGTCGCTGCGTGCATTTCGCAGCTGGTTGCTGGCCCAGCTGTAACGACAAGGGGCCGCAGTGCGGCCCCTTGTGGGTGGATCGTGTGCAGCGTCGAAGTGTCTAGCTGCGCGGCTGCGACATCGTCGCGGCAGACGTCGCCTGCTTTCTCAGCTTGCCGCGATAGAAGACGAACATCACCAGCAGCCATACCGGGATGGCGAATACCGACTTCTGGATACCCGGGATCATCAGCATGATGCCCAGAATCAGCACCACGAAGGCCAGGCACAGGTAATTGCCATAGGGGTAGAACAACGCCTTGAAACGTGGGGTCTGCCCGGTGGCGTTGAGGTGCTGGCGGAACCTGAGGTGCGAGTAGCTGATCATCGCCCAGTTGATCACCAGGGTGGCGACCACCAGCGACATCAGCAATTCCAGTGCTTGCGCAGGCATCAGGTAATTGAGCAGCACGGCGATCAGGGTGAAGGCGGCCGAGGCCAGCAGCGCCCGTACTGGCACGCCACGGCGGTCGATCTTCGCCAGCGCAGCCGGCGCGTCGCCCTGCTCGGCCATGCCATAGAGCATGCGCGCGTTGCAGTAGGTGCCGCTGTTGTACACCGACAGTGCGGCGGTCAGCACCACGAAGTTGAGCAGGTGCGCAGCCACGTCACTGCCCAGCAGCGAGAACACTTGCACGAACGGGCTGCTGCCGTAGCTGCCACCCGAGGCGTCGATGCTCGCCACCAGGGTGTTCCACGGGGTCAGCGAAAGCAGCACGACCAGGGCGCCGATGTAGAAGATCAGGATGCGATAGATGACCTGGTTGATCGCCTTGGGAATCACCTTGCGTGGCTGGTCGGCCTCGGCTGCGGTGAAACCGAGCATTTCCAGGCCGCCGAACGAGAACATGATGATCGCCAGGGCCATGACCAGGCCACTGACGCCATTGGGGAAGAACCCGCCATGCTCCCACAGGTTGGTGACCGAAGCATCCGGGCCTCCGTTGCC
Source organism: Pseudomonas cremoricolorata (assembly GCF_000759535.1). Lineage (NCBI taxonomy): Bacteria > Pseudomonadati > Pseudomonadota > Gammaproteobacteria > Pseudomonadales > Pseudomonadaceae > Pseudomonas > Pseudomonas cremoricolorata. The sequence goes on from NZ_CP009455.1 coordinate 4,671,323, forward strand.
GCTGGTCAGCAGCCAGGCGCCAAGGGCAATCATGCATACCACGGCGGCGACCTTGATGATGCCGAACCAGAATTCGGCCTCGCCGAACACTTTGACGTTCATCAGGTTGATGGCGTTGATCAGTACGAAAAAGCCCGCTGCGGACACCCAAGTGGGGATTTCCGGCCACCAGTAATGCACGTACTTGCCCACTGCCGACAGTTCCGACATGCCCACCAGCACGTACAGCACCCAGCAGTTCCAGCCCGACAAGAAGCCCGCAAAGCCGCCCCAGTAAGTGTGGGCGAAGTGGCTGAACGAACCGGCCACCGGCTCTTCGACGATCATTTCGCCGAGCTGGCGCATGATCAGGAAGGCGATGAGGCCACAGATGGCATAACCGAGGATCATCGACGGGCCGGCCATCTTCATGACCCCGGCCGAGCCGAGGAACAGGCCGGTGCCGATGGCGCCACCCAGGGCGATCAACTGGATATGACGGTTTTTCAGGCCACGCTTGAGTTCGCCTGACTGCGAGTTGTGTTCACTCATGAACGAAGTCACCTGCACTGTTTTTATCTGTGACGGAATCGGACCCATCACGCTCGTGGCGCGATGGAATGGGCAAGGTGGTTACCTTGATGCCGGGAGGCGGCGACGCGAGGCGATCGACCGAATGTCAGCACGGGTGCGCGGAGCGCGAAGGGTCACAGGTAAAACGCGGCGCCCTGTATACCCTTGCGAGCGCGCAGGCGTCAACGCAGTGGGTCAGTTCCGGATGGAAAAACGCACGGCGCCCCGACAGGGACGTCTGGTTTGGCAGGAATTCTTTACAGAATCGGGAAGAAAGCCTGAATTCGGCGGGAAACGACGATTGATTTCGTCAGAAAATCTTTACAGGGTAGAAGCGTATTGCGCGTTGCAAGAAGGCCATTCGCAGGTAAACCGCGAATGACCGACCCTGCGATCAGCCGCGCGGCTTGCCGCGGCCGCGGCCTGCCGGCTTGTCGCCCTCAGGCTTGGTGCCGCGTTTGCGCATGTCGCTCGGGCGCTCGGCGACGGTGCTGCTACGGCCCTTGCGCGGGGCGTCGTCCTTGGCCGGACGCTGCGGACGTTCGGCTGCACCTTCCTGGGCCGGACGCAGGCTGCGCACGCGCTCGTTGCGGCCCATCGGGCGGCTCGACTTGCGCTGCAAGCGCTCGAGCTTTTCCTTGGCCTTGAGGTTGAGCGTCGGCAGGGCGACGGGCTTGAGGCCCACTTCAGCGGCGAGGATGTCGATTTCGCCCTGGCTCATTTCCCGCCAGCGACCCATCGGCAGGTCGGAGTTGAGGAACACCGGGCCGAAACGCACGCGCTTCAGACGGCTGACCACCACGCCCTGGGATTCCCACAGACGACGCACTTCGCGGTTGCGACCTTCCATCACCACGCAGTGGAACCAGTGGTTGAAGCCTTCACCGCCAGGGGCTTTCTGGATGTCGGTGAACTTCGCCGGGCCATCTTCGAGGGTCACGCCGGCCTTGAGGCGGTCGAGCATGTCGTCGTCGACCTCGCCACGCACACGTACCGCGTACTCACGGTCCATCTCGTAGGACGGGTGCATCAGGCGGTTGGCCAGTTCGCCGTCGGTGGTGAACAGCAGCAGGCCGGTGGTGTTGATGTCCAGGCGACCGATATTGATCCAGCGCCCTTCACGGGGCTTGGGCAGGCGATCGAACACAGTCGGACGGCCTTCGGGGTCGTCACGGGTGCAGATTTCGCCGTCGGGCTTGTTGTACATGATCACCCGGCGGGTCGCCTCGGCGGCTTCCTCGCGCTTGATCAGCTTGCCGTCCACGGCGATGGCATCGTGCAGGTCGACGCGCTGGCCCAGGGTGGCGGCCACGCCATTGACCTTGATCCGACCTTCGCTGATCCAGGCTTCGACGTCACGGCGCGAACCGACGCCGATGCGTGCGAGCACCTTTTGCAGTTTTTCGCCGGAGGGCGGGACGGGTTGGGGTTGTTGCAGGTCGTTGTCGCTCATTCAGGCACCTCCCGGTGTAGTCATGACAATCGAATTGGCGGCGGATGCGCCAAAGGGGTCGCGCACTATACGCGGATTGGTGGGGGAACGCACGGGGGCTTTTCTGGGCGGTTTGGCGGCGGGGGGCTGGTGCCTTGTTCTGTAGCGTGCACGTTGATGGCGTTGTCAGGATTCATTGGCTTGGTTGGCTTTGAGTCACCTTTTCGCCTTTACGGCGAGTTACTTTTGTTTGCGGACAAAAGTAACCAAAAACCGCCTGCTCCACGATCCGGCCCTTCACTACGCTGCGCTACGTTACGGGTTCCCTGCGTTCCGGTGCTCTACGGGGCGCCGCGTGCAAGGGTTGCTACGCAACCCTCACACCTCGCGTCCTCGGCTGCGCCTCGGGTGCGCTGACGCGCACGCCCCTTCGAACACCTCCACTTCGGCCGGACCCAGTCGCGATCTGTGTTGCCTGAACTGTCGCGTATGAAGATCAAGATCAAGATCAAGAGCAAGACCAAAAGCAACGGCAACGGCAACGGCAACGGCAACATTCATGAGGGTTCACCCGCTAGAAGCTCAGAGCGGGCGACACTTTGGTATGTTTTCGGCACATCTCACTCGCCCGGTTCAGGCCGGCAGTCAAGCCTATTTCGCTTGAGATCGCTTATACATAGAGCGAGCTTTTGATCTTCGTACGCGATAGTTCAGGCGACACAGATCGCGACTGGATCCGGCCGGAGTGGAGGTGTTCGTAGGGGCGTGCGCGCAGCGCACCCGAGGCATAGCCGAGGACGCGAGGTGTGAGGGTTGCGCAGCAACCCTTGCCCGCGGCGCCCCGTAGAGCACCGGAACGCAGGGAACCCGTAACGCAGCGCAGCGTAGTGAAGGGCCGGATCGTGGAGCAGGCGGTTTTTGGTTACTTTTGTCCGCAAACAAAAGTAACTCGCCGTAAAGGCGAAAAGGTGACTCAAAGCCAACCAAGCCAGTGAATCCTGACAGCGCCATCAACGCGCACGGTGCAAAAAATTACCAGCCATGACCCACGTTCGCTCGGTTAAGCAGTTGAGGCTATTTGGCTGGAAGTCGCTTATGCATAGCGAGCTTTTGATCTTCATACGCGATTGCTCAGGCGACACAGATCGCGACTGGGTCCGGCCGGAGTGGAGGTGTTCGAAGGCGCGTGCGCGTCAGCGCAGCCGAGGCATAGCCGAGGACGCGAGGTGTGAGGGTTGCGCAGCAACCCTTGCCCGCGGCGCCCCGTAGAGCACCGGAACGCAGGGAACCCGTAACGAAGCGCAGCGTAGTGCAGGGCCGGATCGTGGAGCAGGCGGTTTTTGGTTACTTTTGTCCGCAAACAAAAGTAACTCGCCGTAAAGGCGAAAAGGTGACTCAACGCCAACCAAGCCAATGAATCCTGACAATGTCATCAAAGCGCACGGAACCTGACCAGCGAATCCTGGAACTACCACGAAAACCCAAACGAATCAGGACCGCGACTCCTCCTCTGGCCCCGACTCCACCTCACGCAAATCATCGAAATCAATCTTCAACCCTTCCTCCATCGCATCCAACTCGACCAGCAACGACCGGAAGCTGGTTTCTTCCTTGGGCTCGGCACCGTCTTCGCCTTCATCACCCTCGGCCAGACTGGCGTCGGCCAGGGCTTGCAGGTGCGCCGGCACCGGGGCGTCGTCGGGGTCGAGGTCATCGAGCGGCGGCGCCGGCTCCAGGTCGCGCAGTTCGGCCAGCGCCGGCAATTGCTCAAGACCGCTGAGGTTGAAGTGGTCGAGGAACGCCTTGGTGGTGGCGAACATCGCCGGACGTCCCGGCACCTCGCGGTAGCCGACCACCTTGATCCACTCACGCTCGACCAGGGTGCGCACGATGTTGCTGTTGACGGCCACGCCGCGCACGTCTTCGATTTCACCGCGGGTGATCGGCTGGCGGTAGGCGATCAGCGCCAGGGTTTCGAGCAAGGCGCGCGAGTAACGCTGGGGGCGCTCTTCCCACAGCCGACCGACCCAGGGCGCGTACTGCTCGCGGATTTGCAGTCGGTAGCCGCTGGCGACTTCCTTGAGCTCGAACGAACGTCCGGCGCAGGACTTGCCCAGCACCTCCAGGGCCTTCCTGAACACCGAGGGCGCTGGCCGTTCAGGCTGCTCGAACAGCTCGTACAAACGCTCGAGCGACTGTGGCTTGCCGGAGGCGAGCAGGAAAGCTTCGATCAGTGAGGCCAGCTCACGGGGGTCATTGAGGTTCATGGGGTTCAACGAATTCCGAATCGGGCGCACTGCGCACACGCACGTGGATAGGGGTGAACGGCTCGTTCTGCACCAGCTCGATCAGCGACTCCTTGACCAGTTCGAGAATCGCCATGAAGGTCACCACCACGCCCAGCTTGCCTTCCTCGGCGGTGAACAGCTCGACGAAGGGCACGAAGCCGCCGCCGCGCAGGCGCTCGAGCACATGACTCATACGCTCACGGGTCGACAGCACCTCGCGGGTGATCTGGTGGCTTTCGAACAAATCGTTGCGGCGCATGACCTCGGCCATGGACATCAGCAGCTCAGGCAGACTGACCTGCGGCAGCAGCTTGCGCACCTTGGCCAGCGGCGCTTCCAGGCGCGGTACGTAGAAGTCGCGGCCCTGGCGCGGCAGTTGGTCGAGGTCCTCGGCGGCGGCCTTGAAGCGTTCGTACTGTTGCAGGCGGCGAATCAGCTCGGCACGCGGGTCGCCCTCTTCGGCTTCGACCTCGGCAGAGCGCGGCAGCAGCATGCGCGATTTTATCTCGGCAAGCATGGCGGCCATCACCAGGTACTCGGCAGCCAGCTCCAGGCGCACGTTCTTCATCAGCTCGACGTAGGTCATGTACTGACGGGTGATTTCCGCCACCGGAATGTCGAGGATGTCGATGTTCTGCTTGCGGATCAGGTACAGCAGCAGGTCGAGCGGGCCTTCGAAGGCGTCGAGAAACACTTCCAGCGCATCGGGCGGGATATACAGGTCGACCGGCAGCTCGGTCAGCGCCTCGCCGTAGACCAGCGCCAATTGCAGCTGCAAGGGCGATGGCGGCTCGATCTGCGCCACGGGCAGGGCGGCGTCCTGCTGATTCACGCCTGGGCCAGGAAGGGCTCGGGGTCGCCGCAGCCTTCACGGATCAGCGCCGGCTCGCCTGCGGAAAGATCGATGACGGTGGACGCCTTGAGGCCGCCATAACCGCCGTCGATGACCAGGTCGACTTGGTGCTCCAGGCGCTGACGAATTGCGTAAGGGTCGGTCATCGGCTCTTCATCGCCCGGCAGAATCAGGCTGACGCTCATCAGCGGTTCACCCAGCTCTTCGAGCAAGGCGCGCACGATGGGGTTGGCCGGCACACGCAGGCCGATGGTGCGGCGTTTTTCGTGCATCAGCAGGCGCGGCACTTCGCGGGTGGCGTTGAGGATGAAGGTGTAGGGCCCTGGAATGTGCGCCTTCAACAGACGGAAGTTGGCCGTGTCGATTTTGGCGTACAGGCCCATCTGCGACAGGTCACAGCACAGCAGCGTGAAGTTGTGCTGTTTGTCGAGCTGGCGCAGACGACGCACCCGCTCGATGGCGGACTTGTCGCCGATCTGACAACCCAGCGCGTAGGCCGAATCGGTAGGGTAGACCACTACCCCGCCCTTGCGAATGATCTCGACGGCCTGTTTGATCAGCCGCGCCTGGGGGTTTTCGGCGTGTATCTGGAAAAATTGGCTCACGTAGTCATCCTGTGCATCACGCAATAGGCTGTTCATGACGGAATCGACGCCACAGCGGTGGCAAGTCCTCGGGCAAAGGCCGATAGGCGCCTATCTCGCCCCAGGCGCCGGGGCCATGGAAGTCGCTGCCAGCGCTTGCCAGCAGACCGAACTCACGGGTGAGAATCGACATGGTGCCCACCTGCTCGGCGGGCATCATGCCGTTGACCACTTCCAGCGCTTGCCCGCCTGCTTGCAGATAATCGGCGATCAGCCGTCTGCGCTTGCTGCGGGTCAGGTCGTAGTGCATGGGATGCGCCAGGCTCACCCATGCGTTGGACTCGCGCAGTGTCGCGACAGTTTCCTCAAGGGTCGGCCAGTGCTGCTTGACGTCACCCAGCTTGCCGGCGCCCAGCCATTTGCGGAATGCTTCGCCGCGATCCTTGGCATAACCAGCCTGCACCAGGTACTCGGCAAAGTGAGGTCGAGCCGGAGCGTTGTCGCTCGCGCCCTGGGCCTGCTGAACGGCGCGCGCGCCTTGCAGGGTACCGGGCATGCCCTTTTGCGCCAGGCGCCGGTCGATTTCTTCGGCGCGCAGCCAGCGGCCGCGGTGCAACTGCTCGATGGCAGCCAGCAACGGCGGGGCGTCAATGGGGAAATCATAGCCCAGCACATGGATGGTTGCGCCATTCCAGGTGCACGACAGCTCGACCCCGCTGATCCAGCGCATGCCCAGGGCCGCGCAGGTGGCACGCGCCTCGGCCAGACCATCGAGGGTGTCGTGGTCGGTCAGGGCGAAGGTCTGCACCCCATGCTCGTGGGCACGGGCGACCAGCGCCGAGGGCGTCATGGCGCCGTCGGAGGCCGTGCTGTGACAGTGCAGATCAACATTCATGGTGCAGCGCTTTCCCGGGAAACGATGTTTGTTATTATGCCGCGACATCCCGCTTCTGGCTGCCACCGTGAAACAATTCATCGATTTCATCCCGCTGTTGCTGTTCTTCATCGTCTACAAGCTCGACCCACGCATGATCGACATCGCCGGCCATGACTTCGAACTGGGCGGTATCTACAGCGCGACGAAAATCCTCATCGCCAGCTCGGTGGTGGTCTATGGCGCCCTGTTCGTCCGCCAGCGCAAGCTGGAAAAAAGCCAGTGGTTGACCCTGCTGGCGTGCCTGCTGTTCGGCGGTCTGACCCTGGCCTTCCACAGCGTCACCTTCCTCAAGTGGAAAGCGCCGGTGGTCAACTGGCTGTTCGCCCTGGCCTTCGCCGGCAGCCATTTCATCGGCGACCGGGTATTGGTCAAGCGCTTCATGGGCCATGCCCTGACCCTGCCTGAGCCGGTGTGGCTGCGGCTGAACCTGGCCTGGGTGGTGTTCTTCCTGTTCTGCGGCGCAGCAAACCTGTACGTGGCGTTCACCTTCGAAAGCTTCTGGGTCGACTTCAAGGTGTTCGGCAGCCTGGCCATGACCGTGATCTTCATGGTTGCCCAAGGTATTTATCTGTCGCGTCATCTGCGCGATTCCGACAGTTCCACTCCCAAACCCAAGGATTGACATGCTCTACGCCATCATTGCCAGCGACGTCGAAAACTCCCTGGAAAAACGCCTCGCCGCACGTCCCGCGCACATCGCCCGGTTGCGGGAGTTGCAGGCCGAAGGCCGCGTGGTGCTGGCCGGCCCGCACCCTGCCATCGACAGCAACGATCCCGGTGCTGCGGGCTTCAGCGGCAGCCTGATCGTCGCCGAGTTCGAGTCCCTGACCGCCGCCCAGGCCTGGGCTGAAGCTGACCCGTACGTGGCCGCCGGAGTGTATGGGCAGGTACAGGTCAAACCGTTCAAACAAGTCTTGCCGTGACCTTTGGCGCGATGGGGTTGTCTGTAGCTCAGAGCCTGTTGCCCCAACCCTGATTCGCGCCGAGTAGACCATGAGTGAGCTGTTACTGATTGATGATGACCAGGAACTCTGCGAGTTGCTCGGCAGTTGGCTGAGCCAGGAGGGGTTCGTGGTCCGCGCCTGTCACGACGGTCAGAGCGCTCGCCAGGCCCTGGCCGAGCAGGCGCCGGCGGCGGTGGTGCTGGATGTGATGCTGCCCGATGGCAGCGGCCTTGAACTGCTCAAGCAACTGCGCACCGAACACACCGACCTGCCGGTGCTGATGCTCTCGGCCCGTGGCGAGCCGCTCGACCGCATCCTTGGCCTCGAGCTGGGCGCCGATGATTACCTGGCCAAACCCTGCGACCCACGCGAGCTGACCGCGCGCCTGCGCGCCGTGCTGCGCCGCAGCCATCCCACGGCGGCCACCACCCAGGTCGAGGTGGGTGATCTGGTGTTCAGCCCGGTACGCGGTGTGGCCAGCATCGACCAGCGGGAAATGACCCTGACCCTCTCGGAAAGCCGCATCCTCGAAGCCTTGCTGCGCCAGCCGGGCGAGCCCCTGGACAAGCAGGAACTGGCGCAACTGGCCCTGGGCCGCAAGCTGACCCTTTACGACCGCAGTCTGGATATGCATGTCAGCAACCTGCGGCGCAAGATCGGCCCGCATGCCGACGGCCGCCCGCGTGTGGTAGCGCTGCGCAGCCGGGGCTACTACTACAGCCTGTGAGGTGCGCTGGCCAGGTGACGAGTGATCTTTACCCTGCCTTTACCCTACCCTGACCGCGCCTGACTTCCACCTCCCTAGACTGGCCACATCCGGTAAACGCCGGCCCATGACAGGAGAGACACCATGCGCAAGACCCTCATCGCTCTGATGTTCGCCGCTGCCCTGCCCACCGTCGCCATGGCCATGCCAGAAGGCGGTCCGCGCCATGACGGCCCGCCGCACCGCGGTGGCGCACCCTTCGCCCAGCTTGATCTGACCCGCGAACAGCGTCACCAGGTCGACCAACTGATGCGCGACCAGATGCATGAAGGCCGCGAGATTCAGAAACGCTACCTGGACAAGCTGCCGGCTGCCGAGCAGAAGGCCATGCAGGACGAGATCAAGGCCAACCACGAGAAGACCGACAAGGAAATCCGTGGCTTGCTCAAGCCCGAGCAGCAGAAGCGCTTCGATGAAATGCAGAAAGAACGCGCGGCGCGCGCCGCCGAATGGCAAGAGTTCCAGGCCTGGAAAGCTGAAAAAGCCAAGAAGGCCCAGTAAGCTGTCAGCCCCACGCCCGATCCCCCAGGGGTCGGGCTTTTTTCGTTGACTGGAGGTAGCCCGTCTTGCGATCCCTGTTCTGGCGCATCCTTGCCAGCTTCTGGCTGGCCATCGCCCTGGTCGCCGGGCTGTCGCTGCTGCTTGGCCACATGCTCAACCAGGACGCCTGGATTCTCAGTCGCCACCCAGGCTTGAGCGGGCTCGCCAGTGAGTGGACCGAACGCTACGAGCGCGACGGCATCAACGCCGCGCAACGCTTTCTGGAGCGGCGCAAACAGCGCTACAAGGTCGATGTGCAGGTGCTCAATGACAGCGGCGAAGCGGTGGTGCCAGGCACGTTTCCGCGCCGCGCGGCCGACTTCGAGGCACGTCAGCACAACGATGACCGGCGCCTGCCATGGCGGCGTCTGACCCAGGAATACACCAGTCCCACCAGCAACGAGACTTACCTGCTGATCTACCGTATCCCGCATCCGGAACTCGATGCCTGGCACCGCGACAGCCTGCTCTGGCCGCTGAGCGCGCTGGGTATCGCCCTGGTGGTGCTGACCCTGTTCAGCCTGCTGGTGACGCTGTCGATCACCCGCCCGCTGAGCCGACTGCGTGGCGCCGTGCACGATCTCGGCCAGACCAGCTATCAGCAGACCAGCCTGGCGCGCCTGGCCGGGCGGCGCGATGAGTTCGGCGTGCTGGCCAACGACTTCAACAAGATGGGCGCGCGCCTGCAGAGCATGATCGCCAGTCAGCGCCAGTTGCTGCGTGATGTGTCCCATGAACTGCGCTCGCCGCTGGCACGCCTGCGCATCGCCCTGGCCCTGGCCGAGCGCGCCGACGCCGAACAGCGTCAGGCGCTGTGGCCGCGCCTGGCCCGCGAGTGCGACCGCCTGGAGGACCTGATCAGCGAAATTCTCGAACTGGCGCGGGTCGACGCCGAGCAACCCCACGCCGAACCGGTCGACCTCAACGCCTTGTTGGGCAGCGTGCGCAAAGATGCCCAGCTCAGCAGCGATGAGCCCGACATTCGCCTGCAGGCCGAGCCAGGCTTGACCCTGCAAGGCTGGCCAGTGCTGGTCGAGCGCGCGCTGGACAACCTGGTGCGCAACGCCGTGCGCTTCAACCCGCCGGGACAGCCGGTGGAGGTGCAAGCAGTGCGCGAGCCTGGGCGTATCATCGTCAGCGTGCGCGACCATGGCCCAGGCGTGGCCGACGAACATTTGCCGCGCCTGGGCGAGCCGTTCTTCCGCGCTCCTGGCCAGCAAGCCTCAGGCCATGGCCTGGGCCTGGCCATTGCCCGCCGCGCGGTGGAACGCCATGGCGGCCACCTGCATCTGCGCAACCACCCCTGTGGCGGCTTCGAAGCAAGGCTGGAGTTGCCGCTGGTGCCGGTTTAGCCGTGGGCAATTACGCGGTTTGCCACGCAGGCGCGGGGCTATAGGCACTAAAACCGTCGATCGAGCGACGCGATGTCGACTGGCTCAAGGGACATCGAGAGGTCAGCCTGTTGCGACGTGACTTACTTGAACAAGTTGGCCTCGAGGCAATACGTCAGCAGATCCTGATCACTTTCAACCTGCAACTTGCGCATGGCCGACACTTTCTGGGCGCTGACCGTCTTGTTGCTACGCGACAGTTGACGCGCGATATCGCCCACCGTCATGCCCGCAACGAACAGGCGCAGCACCTCCAGCTCTTTCACGGATAGCCGATGAAAGCGCGCTTGCAGCTCGACGCTTGCGCGCACCACCGAGACCGGCGCCGGCATCAGGCTTACATAGCGCTGCCGCTTCCTCAAGGCTTCCAGGGCCTTGTCGATTTCATCATGAAGCTGGTTTTTTTGTATCACCCCAGCCACCCCAAGTTCATGCAGCCGAGCCAGGATCAGGGTGCTGGAAACCATCGTCAGCACCAACACCTGGGTAAGCGGAAAGTGCCTCAGAATATATTCGACGAGCTTGAAGCCATCGCCATAGACGGCATCGCCCGGCATATTGAAATCTGTGATGAGAATGTTCGGGCGGTGCAGTTGCAGTTGGTCGATCAGCTCTGAAGAACTGACCGCCTCGGCGATGACGTTGTAGTGACCACTACGCTGCACGACCTCGCGCACGCCCAGCAAGACGATGGGGTGGTCGTCGGCAATGACCACGGTTAGTTGCGGCATGTACAACACTCCTCGTCGGGCAGCATTCACCCGGAAAAATCGTCCAGCAGACACTGCGCAACTACGCCGAGACGAGTGCACAATGCGCGAACTTGTTCGGCCAGCAGACCTTTCATGGGTGCCTCGTGAAGGGCCTCTTCCACGCGCTGGCAGACCTCATACAGGCCCTTGGCATGCACGCTCGCCAACGCACCACAGAGGCTGTGCAACCGTTGCTGCACCAACGCGGCATCGCCGTGGGCCAGGCCCTGCTCGATTTGCGCCACGTCTGCCAGCAACGTTTCTGCGAGTAGCTGACGCATGGGGTCCGAAAGCTCGATCCAGCCGCTACGGTCTTCGTCCTCTTCTGGGACGGCAGCACCCTGACCGGCCGCACGCCGACACTGGGAAATCAGCGCCTGGCGCAGTCCCCCGAGGCTCAAAGGCTTCACCAGCCAGGCATTCATCCCAGCGGCCAGGCAGCGCTCACCTTCTTCACGCAGCGCATTGGCGGTGATGCCGATGATCGGGACCGACACGCCTTTTTCGCGCAGGGCGCGTGTGAACGCATAGCCATTGAGCCGGGGCATGTTGATGTCAGTGATTACCAGGTCGAAAGCCTGCGCGGACCACGCATCGAGCGCCTGCTGGCCATCACTTACCACCGTGGGGTGAGCGCCCAGCGCCGTCAGTTGCTCGGCCATGACGGCCTGGCTGACGGGGTTGTCCTCAGCTACCAGTACGCGCACGTCCAGAGAAGGCACCTGGGTATATGACGGCACAAATTGGGCCGGTGTCACTGCACGGGAGCTTTCCACGACAGGCAGGCGAACGATCAGCGAGAGGCTGCTGCCCAGCCCCAGCTCGCTCACCACACGCATGCTTCCACCCATCAGCTCGCTCAGCCTTGAGCAGATGGAAAGCCCCAGCCCTGCACCACCGCCCTCTTCACCTCCACTTACCTGATAGAACGGCTTGAACAAGTGTTCAATCGCTTTCTCGGGAATACCTTTCCCGGTATCGGTGACCTGCCATTGCACCAGCACACTGTCACCGGCACGCTCCTGGACCGTCAGGCGCAGGCGTACACGCCCGCAGTCGGTGAACTTGATGGCGTTGCCCAGCAAGTTGTTCAGCACCTGGCGTATCCGCCCGGCGTCCCCCTCCACGAGGGCGGGCATGGCCGGGTCGATTTCCGAGTCGATCTGCAAACCTTTGTTATGGGCCGTGGCCGTGAAACTGGCCACTGCATCCTCCACCAGCTGGTGAGGATCAAAAGGTACTTGCTCCAGCGCCATCTGCCCGGATTCGATCTTGCTGACATCCAGCACATTGCTGATCAGCTGGAACAGCACCGCACACGAACTTTCGATGATTTCCAGGTAGTGGCGCTGACGCTCGCCCAGATCAGTCAGCGAGAGCAGTTCCAGGTTGCCCAGCACGCCGTACAAAGGTGTGCGTATTTCATGGCTCATGGTCGCCAGGAACACGGTTTTTGCTTCATTGGCGGCCGTGGCTTGCCGGCGCGCCTGATTCAGTAACTGGTTTTCATCGACGTGCCGGGTGACATCGTTGCAGCCACACAGAAAGACATCCTGGCCGTCGTAGCGCGAAGCGACGACTACCGCTTGCAGGTAATGCCCTTCCACCAGCAGGCACATTTCGCCGGGGGCCTGATCGCCGTGATGTTGCGCCAGCACGTGGGTCACGGCCGAAGCAATCCCCCACTGCACAGCGCGTTCGTTTTCCAGCAACAACTGCCGGTCATACCGGCGCACGACGCAGAGACCGACCGGGGCGTTGTGCAGAATGATACGGTTGAACGCCTCGTTTTCGGCAAGCCGGTCCTGAGCGCGCTGGGCGGGTACGACGATGCGCGACTTGAACCAGTGGTCGATCCACAAGCCGAGGATGATCGCGGCAATGAAGGTGAGCCCCAGGCCCAGCAACGGCCACTTGGCGTAACGCAGGAAGTTCTGGTAGGTGATCGCATACAGGCCCGTCCAAGGCCTGCCCTCTGCTGCCTTCATCTTGAAGCGCAGGCCATCGCCATTGAAACTCAGGCCCAAGGGGGCCGCGTCGTCAACGCCCAGTTCCCCCATCAGCACATCGCCTTCGGGTGAAATCAAGGTGAATTGGTTGTACACCGACAGGCGCAACACCCGCTCGAATTCATCGATTTGTTCGGTGTCCATCACTGCCGCCAAGGCCAGCGGCTGCTGGGGAGTGCCGGCGGGATGCAAGGTATAGTCCGCGTCGAAACGAATCATGGCGACGATTCGCAGGTTGTCATCGTAGAGCGGCGCCGGGGACCGCAGCCAGTGCACGCGTTGATCGGCGAGCAAGCCTGGGGTGGCCATCAGTTGCCCCAAGCGGTCCACCGCAGCCATGTAATGCTGAGGCAGCAAAGGCAGGTGCTGGCGCTGGTCGCCTGCGTACGGAATAGCCAGGCTCGCCCTGCCGGGCGCCAGGACGAATACCTGCGGGGAGGCATAGAAGGAGCGGGCCCAGAAACCGCCGTAATAATCGGTGAGCTCCACCCCCAGTGCCAGCGCGCGCCGCACATCTGCAGCGGTATAACCGCTACTGTAGGCAAGCGAGAATGCCAACGACATCTCAAGCCCTCGGGCCTTGAGCAGCGTACGCCCCGGAATCGGGAGCGATTCCACCACCGAAACCGGATGCGCCAGCTGTGCAAGAGAGAATGCAGACTGGCGGTTGCTGGTGACCACGTCGCGCAGGAATACCTCATGTTCATTGATGATTTCCACTACGCGGGCGAAATGCAGTTCCAGGCGCTGCTGCTCTGATTCCAGCAGCCGCGAAACCGCCCAGTAGCAGGTGCTGGACAACAGCATCAGCAGCCCGCTGAGCAGCAGCAAGGTCTTGTTCAGGCGCTGGGAGCTTCGGGCAAGCTTGTCCATCCGAAGGCTGGCATGTTTCATGTTCAGGATCGTCGCAGGTAGTCTGGGGAGCAGAAGGCCAGCTCAGCCAATGAGCAGAAGGGCATGGGGCACGGTCAGTGAACCACCACGGTCGCTTGCTGGGCATTGCCATCATCGTCCAACCACGAGAAGCGCACGTCAGCACCTGTTTCCACAGGCCTGTCACCCACGAGCACCGTGGTTGAAAAAGGGGCCAAGGTATCGGCCCTCAGGCCGACAGACACCTGGCCTTGGCGCGCCTCTACGCTGGACAGACTGATGAAATAGGGGGTGGGATTGGTCATCGTCAACCCGCGACGCTCGCTGCTGGCCTTCAGGCGCCACACGGCATCGCCAGCACTGCCAGCAAGCCCCTCCGGGCGCAGGATAACTTTCATCTGCGTGCGCAATGTAATGGTGAGTCGGGTTTCACCTTCGGCAGGCAACTCGCTGGGCTGGGGAGGTATTTCATAGAGGTTGAGCCAGTACATCGACTCCCGGTCCGCCGGCAGGGCTTCACCGCTATACAGCAGGCGCAAGCTGCGTTGCTGACCTGGTGCCAAGCGGAACAGTGGCGGTAGGGGCAAGACGGGTGCGACGGTATCGGGGCTGGACCCCAATTCCCCGTCATCCACCCAGGCCTGCACCATGACCGGGTAAGTGTTCTGGTTGACCAACGCCAATGACGCCTCACGCTGAGCGCCTTGGAAAATCACCCGTGTTCGCTCGGCGGTGACGCCGGCCACGGCATTCATTCCAGCCATCATCGTGGCGATCATCAGTACAACGCGCAGGCCACTACTGAACACGTATCACCACTTGCGCCGTCGCCTCCACACGCCCGCCCGTTACAGCGGGCTGCCTGGGGCCCTGAAGCTTCTCAAGCCGAGCGTGAAAGATCTCACTGTACTGGGCAACACCGTCCAGGCTGCCTGCCAGGTTGGAGCCGGCCCCCACGACCGGGTACCAGCCACGCGAGTTCGAGGCCACCCCGCCGGCAGAATCCTCATTGGCCAGCAGGTTGATGGGTGCGCCGGAGCGCAATATGCGGATGCCAACCCCCTCTGCAATCCCAGGCTGACCATAACGGTCAGAAAGCAAGTACGACGAGCCACCCTCTGCGTTCATCAAACCAAGCGCAGAGGAAGCAGCCAGTGAACCCGGCGAGACCTTTAAGCCCAGCGCGGTCGCATTGAGGGCCGTTGAGGATTCCGCATTCTGCTGGCACTTGAAAGCCACTTCGAACGGCACCTCGCGGCTGGCACCGGCATTGAGTTCATCCTCTGAAATGGGCGCGAAGGTCACATGGGAGGTGACACTGGTCACTGCGCAGGTTGGGTAGCGCTTGAGCGTTACCCTGTTGTACAGGCCCAGTGCACCGGGCCAGTTTCTGAACCAGCCGCGATAGTTACCAAAGTGCGGCCCGCCTGCTCTCGGGGAACCAATGCCCGGTCCCTTGATGGCGATATAGGCAGCTGGCTGTGCATACGTGTACGGTCGAGAAGCATCAGTGGGTCTGTAGTAGCTGAACCTGCGATCAAAGGGCGCACTGAACAACTCCGCGCGCACCGCGCTCAGGTTCTTGGCCTTGAGCAATTGGTAGCCTCTGGAATCGCGATCCAGGCCGCTCAACCGTCGCTCATTCCAGACAGAGGTAATGTACTGCCCGGTATCAAGATGGGTAAGGCGAAGCAGCACGTTTGGCCATGCGGTACTGTAGGCATGTTGCAGGCCAATGGCGTTTCCGACACTGTCCCCGCCCCGGTACCAACCGCTGTAGAGGTTGTTGCCATTGGTCGAGAACATTTCATACACCTCATCTTGCGCCTCACAGCGAAACAGGACGTGCTCCGGGTCGTAACCGGCCACTGAGCCATACTGAGTGAATGGCACCACAGCGCTCGCCAGCAGCGTTGGGTAAGGCTGAAAGCTGGGGTCGCTGACGTTGATCACGCTTGGCAGGCCAAGCGACCCGTTGCAGGTACCGCATGCCCCCAGCCATGAACTGGCAACACCTTCGCCCGGGCGAATCTGCCAGTTAGCCGTAGTGTTGGGCCGGCCTACCGAGGTTACTTTGTAGCATGTGGCCATGGCAGCCGGCGAAACCATGATGGCAAACACTGTCAAAAACCTGGTCGCTCGTTTCATCACTGCTCCTTGGTAGGCATACAAACCCCGTCAAGCAAGACCAGGCCGTGGCCAGTGCGGGTGGCCTGCACAGCCAGGTCATAGGGGAGCCAGCAGCCATCCTCGGCGCGATCACCCCAGCGCACATGCAGCTTCCCCTTGTCCGCTTCAGCACGTGCATACACCTGCCCGCCCTGCCCGACCAAACCGATCGCGGTGCCCTTTTCATCGACGACATCGGCGCCCAATGGCAACGAGGTTCCATCGGCCATGCTGGCACGCACCAGCAATGCCTGCCCGGCCAGGGTTTTGAACACCACACGCACAGCTGCGCCTGCGTACGGCGCCACCTTGCGTTCCGTTTCCACCAATTCGGCCAGGTCGCTGATGCCCTCCGGGTCCAGGCCCACCGCGTTGTAGCGATAAGGTGAAAGCGAGGGCACCAGGGCGTGACCCGTGCGGTCGACGCGAGCGCCTTGGCCACCCCGTATGGCTGCGCCTGCTGCCCCCTTGGCCTGAACCAGGGCAAAGGTATCGCCAACATAAGGACCAAGAGTAAGCCCGTCACGGTGCAGCACTGCCGCACCGCGCACGCCTGCATTGAGCTGCCGGTAGTCTGTGCCCTGCGAATAGCCCCCACTGAGCGTGGCAAGGGAGGTCTGCCTTTGCAGGTTGGCGTTCCAGTCCGTGCCTCGCCCACTGCTGTCGCGACCGGCCGTGATGGCGTAGCTGGTGGTGCCCTCGTCACCCAAGGTGCCGTTGAGTCCCGTCTGGATAGCGCTGCCGCGGGTGTCGCCTGAGCGACGGCTGAGCATGGAGCTCATGCTGGGTGCGCGTCCTGAAGAACCTAACGGCATCGACAGACTGAGGGTCAGGGTGTCATCGCGATTTCTGGAGCGTGCGAGCCAAGGCTCCTGCACCAGTAGCCGATCGCTATCCGTCTCCCGAAACCACATCGTGCGTTGCCGCGAGTAGGTCAGGCTGTAGCTGAGCTGCCTCCAGGTGTTGGAATAGCCAAATTGCAGTTGCACGTCCCTGCTTTTGCCATCGTAGTAGTCACTCCTGGAGCCACTCAGAAACAGGCTGCCATGGTCACCAAGGCTCTGATTGAGCATAAGGGTAAGCTGATTGCGTTGCTTGAAGGTGCTTGAGTCCCAGGGTTCTTCATCCGTGCCATTACGACGCGCGCCAAGGGCATCGGCCAGGTCCCGATAGCCTTGCGTCGAATAACGGTAACCGGCCAAGGTCACCGTGGTATCAGTTGCCTGGAACGTACGGCTGTAGTTCAAACCCAGCCGCCAGCCCTGTCTACGCTGGTTGTTTTCCACTGTTGCGCTGGAGAACGTGGTGTTGAGCCCGAAGGCACCATATGGGGTTGCCACCACACCACCGCCCAGCGCTGCCAGGTAACCTTCGGCCACACGCCCCCCAAGGTTGGCGGACAATGCGTTGCTCAGGCCGTGCTGGTAAGTAAGCTCTGCAAATGTGCCGTGGCCTCGATAACTCTGACGCACGTCGCCAACCGTTGCGCTGTAGCGCGAGTGCCCAGGGCGGATTGAGTCGGGTACGGCAGCATAGGGCACGGTGAATTGCGCGATGCTGCCGTCCGCCTCGATTACCTGGACATCGAGGTCTCCGTTGTAGGCGGTGCCATACAGGTCATCGATCACGAACGGCCCAGGGGCAACGGTAGTTTCGTGAATTTTCCGACCGTCCTGGCTGATCACCACCCGTGCACTGCTGCTCGCGACACCCCGCACTTGTGGCGCATATTGGCGCTGCGAGTCGGGCAGCATGCGGTCGTCGGACGCCAGCCGCGCACCACGAAAACCGATGCTGCCAAACAGGTTCCCCTCGGTGTAGCTGTCGCCCAAGGTCAACTCGCTACGCCACTGGGGCAGAGCGCGCTGAACATAAGTGCGGACGCTGTTCCAGTTGCTCAGGCGGTTACCACCGAAATTCGAATAGCTGTAGTTGGATTGATGGCGCAAGCGCCAAAGACCCACGTTGATTCCGCTGTTCAAGCCCAGGTACCCGTAACTTGAGTCAGCGTTATCACCCAGTGCGTAGCGGGAGCGGTACAGGTTGGCATCGTAATTGGCGAAGGCCATGCTACTGCCCGACTCCCATTCCTTGGGGCTGATGTAGCCACGCGGTTTGAGATCGAGCAATGCCTGGGGAATGGTCAAGTCCAGCCGCAGTAGCGCACTGTCAAACTTGAAGGACGCACTGGGCAGGCGTTGACTGAGGAGCGGACAGTCATCCTGCTCATCGGTTTGATTGTCAGGTTCGCCACGAACCCCCAGGCCATCGCGCAGGTACCGTTCGTTGAAACACGGCTCTATACCTGCGCTGCGGCTGCGAAACACCACTTCGAGTCGATTGACGTAGCGGCCATTGAGATACAGATCGACCAGATAGGTGCCAGGGTCGACCTGGCTGCGGTCATTGAACCGCTCAAGGCTGCCGCCTGCCAGGCCTGACCCCAGCAACAGGCTATCGTCAAACCTATAGGTAGCCTCGCCACCAATGACGAACTCATTGGCAAGCAACATGACAGCGCCAAGCACGGCGGGCGCATGCTGGCACCTAACGCGACAGTTCATGGAGTATCCCTACCTGGGCGCCGTAGTCGTTGATCAGTTGTGCGCGCAGTTGCACTACCCCATCCGGCAACCGCCCAGGATCAGGAAGCGCCCACTCAGCTTTTCCGAACGGCTCGACCATGGCCGGCTGCAGAGCTAGGTGGTGGTTGCCGACCTGCAAAGTCGCAGAACCGAACGAGGCGTAAAAGCCCGTGGGGTTATGCACCTCTACATGCCAGCCGCTTCCGACCTGAGCCAGGCTGAACTGCAGCTTTTCAGGCAACTGGCCCGCGTTTCCCGCAACACCTTCCGGGCGATAGAACACCTTCAGGCGGTTACGCAGCATCAACAGCACCTGATCACGATCGGCATGTGCGGTATTGCGGGGCGGAATCTGCAGGATGTTGAGGTGAAACAAGGATTCGCGATCTTGTGGCAGCCCCTCGCCGGTGTAGATGATGCGTAGCGTCTGGCCACTGCCAGACGCCAGCCGCGAGACCGCCGGATTTACCAGGAACGGTGCATCGGCGGTTTCAGGTGTCGAAACCGGATCGTCAATGTCTACCCAGGCCTGAACCACGTTACTGAAGTGATCCTGGTTGGTTAGCCGCACTGTCTTCTCTCGAGCCTGGCCGGGATAGATGACACGTGTACCGTTGACTACCACGCTGCCATTGGCCGGCACCGACCACGCACCCGCCATCAGCAACACCAGTGCCACGGGCACCGCTGTGTACCGGCGCATACGGCGAATCTGTACACAACGGGCAAAGGCCATGGGGCATCGAGCACTCCAGCGCCTGACTGCCTGCCACATACCCTCAAGGCAGCCATGAATCATTCGTAGCGCACGGTGTAGGTCACGGAGCTGAGGACAGGCCCGACCGTAACGGTCGACTCTTCGGCCACGTAGCGAACGGCGTAGTCGGCACTGGCGGCAGTCTGACCAGCGGGCAGGCTGATAGTGCCGGCTGTGACGACTGCGTTCCCTGCCAGGTTCAATCGCGTACCACCCGGCCTGTCCAGTATCTGCAAAGCTACACCCGTGGCACCGCCGGTGGCGGCATTGGCCAGGTTACCCGCTGCGGTGGTCGGGTTGATGGCCTGAAAGATCACTTCAAATGTCTGATCGTTCTGCGCCGGGGCTACGCACCCGGTGAGCCGCAGGCTGAACGTTGTCTCGCCTGCAACGCTGCCAGCATTCCCGTTGAGAGCACCCACCGGAACGCTGTTGAGCAACACCGTGGGTTCGGCAACGCCATTGACCACCGCCGAACAGGTTTGCGACGTAATCTCGCCATTAAAGTTTATAGTGCTGGCCGCAGACGCAATATTGGGTGTAATCGCGAGTGCAGCAATCGCCCACATGGCGCTACGAACATTCATTCAAATCTTCCTGTGGTTGTTTGGAAACAAGTACACAGAATGAATGTCGCCTACCTTGCTGGCTTTAAGACACGTCTTAAAACCCTACCTGCTGCGTATCACTGAACTCGCCAACCGTGCAGAGGCGCTGCGGCTTGACCAGAGACCCACTGCTAACCCAGCGGACCCCGATCGACTTCGCCGCAGTGCTGGCGGCCGTCGTGTTTGGCGGGTGCAGGAGTGAGCGCGGCCGACTACTCCTCACTCACCCCACACCTGAACGAAATCGGCCGTATCGAGCACCGGTGCCTGGCGCGGTTCGTTGACCGGGGTGCCGAGGTACAGGTAGCCGATCACTTCTTCGTTGGCCGCCAGGCCCAGCCCTTGGTTGACGTGTTCGTCGAAGGCCAGCTCGCCAGTACGCCAGACCGCGCCAATGCCCTGGGCGTGGGCGGCGATGAGCATGCCGTGGGCGGCGCAGCCGGCGGCCAGGCGTTGCTCGGAGGCCGGCACTTTGGGGTGCTCGTGCAAGGTGGCGATCACCACCACCAGCAACGGCGCGCGCAGCGGCATGGCGCGGGCCTTTTCGAGTTTGGCCGGGTGCTCTTCACCTTTGGCCTGCAAGGCCTCGGCGAACAACGCACCGAGGGTGTCGCGGCCCTTGCCTTCGATGCTCAGAAAGCGCCAGGGGCGCAGTTGGCCGTGGTCAGGCGCGCGCAGCGCGGCCTGGTACAGCGCTTCGCGCTGGGCGTCGTTGGGGGCGGGGTCGGTCAGGCGTGCCACGGACACACGGTTGAGCAAAGCATCGAGAGCCTCCACGGGCTACCCTCCAGGCTGATAAAGGTAGGGGCATTCTGCACCATGCGCCGCCCACGTGCAGCGGCGCCGTTTACTTCGATTCCTCCGCAGGTAGAATGGCGCCCTTTCCGCGTCCAGTCAGAGCACATCACATGGCGTTGCCGACCCTGCGCATCCTCGGTTTCATCATCGGCATCTTCCTCATCACCCTGGCGGTCAGCATGACTGTGCCGATGGCCACCCTGGTGCTGTTCGAGCGTACCGAAGACCTGCCCTCGTTTCTCTGGTCGAGCCTGATCACCTTCGGCGCGGGCCTGGCCCTGGTGCTGCCGGGCAGACCCGAACACGTGCACCTGCGCCCGCGCGACATGTACCTGCTGACGGTCAGCAGCTGGGTGGTGGTGTGCATCTTCGCCGCACTGCCCTTTCTGCTGACCCAGCACATCAGCTACACCAACGCCTTCTTCGAAAGCATGTCGGGCATCACGGCCACCGGCGCCACGGTGCTCAGCGGTCTCGACCATCTGTCGCCGGGCATTCTCATGTGGCGCTCGATGCTGCACTGGCTGGGCGGTATCGGCTTCATCGCCATGGCCGTGGCCATTCTGCCGCTGCTGCGTATCGGCGGCATGCGCCTGTTCCAGACCGAATCCTCCGACCGCTCAGAGAAAGTCATGCCGCGCTCGCACATGGTCGCCAAGTCCATCGTGCTGGTGTACGTCGGCATTACCGTGCTCGGCAGCCTGGCGTTCTGGTGGGCCGGCATGAGCCTGTTCGATGGGATCAACCATGCGATGTCGGCGATCTCCACCGGCGGCTTCTCCACATCCGACCTGTCCCTGGCCAAATGGGACATACCGGCCGTGCACTGGGTGGCGGTGGTGGTGATGATCTGCGGCAGCCTGCCGTTCACCTTGTACGTGGCGACCTTGCGCGGCAATCGTGGGGCGCTGCTGCGTGACCAGCAGGTGCAGGGCTTGCTGGGCTTGCTGGTGGCGACCTGGATCGTGCTCGGTACCTGGTACTGGGCCACCACCGACCTGCACTGGCTCGATGCCCTGCGCCACGTGGCGCTGAACGTCACCTCGGTGGTCACCACCACCGGCTTTGCCCTGGGCGACTACAGCCTGTGGGGCAACTTTTCGCTGATGCTGTTCTTCTACCTGGGTTTCATCGGCGGTTGCTCAGGCTCGACTGCCGGCGGGATCAAGATTTTCCGCTTTCAGGTGGCCTACATTCTGCTCAAGGCCAACCTCAATCAGCTGATCCACCCGCGGGCGGTGATCAAACAGAAGTACAACGGCCACCGTCTGGATGAAGAAATCGTCCGCTCGATTCTGACCTTTTCGTTCTTCTTCGCCATCACCATCTGCGTCATCGCCCTGCTGCTGTCGCTGCTGGGGGTGGACTGGATGACTGCGCTGACCGGCGCCGCTGGTACGGTGTCAGGGGTCGGGCCGGGGCTGGGTGAGGTGATCGGCCCGGCGGGCAACTACGCCAGCCTGCCGGATGCCGCCAAGTGGATTCTGGCCGGCGGCATGCTGCTGGGCCGTCTGGAGATCATCACCGTGCTGGTGTTGTGCATGCCGGCGTTCTGGCGTCACTGACCCGCGCGCGGTATTCACTGGGGGTGACGTCGAACCAGCGGCGGAACGCCCGGTAGAAGTTGCTCGGATCGGCAAAGCCAAGCAGGTAGGCCGTTTCCAGCAAGGTGGTGCCGGGTTGCGCCAGGTACTGCTCGGCCAGCTCGCGGCGGGTGTCGTCGAGCAGCGCCTGGAAGCTGGTGCCCTCCTCCTGCAAGCGCCTCTGCAGCGTGCGCTGCGACAGATGCAGGGCCTGGGCCAAGGTTTCGCGTTTCGGTTCGCCTTGGGGCAGGATGCGACACAGCACCTGGCGCACCCTATGGGTGACGCGACTGCCGGAAAAGCGCGCCAGGTACTCGCCGGCGAAGCGATCGTGCAATAGGGCCATGGCCTCGTTGGCGGTGGGCAGCGGCAATTGCATGTCGATAGGGTCGAAGATCAGCGCATCGTGGGCGGCCCCGAACACCAGTGGGGCGTGGAACGCCGCCTTGTAGGGCTCGATGTCCTTGGGCTGCGCCCCTTGTATCAGCACCTGGCGCGGCTCGATCGGTCGGCCGCTGAGCCAGCGGCACAAGGCCAGGGCGCAGGCCAGCGACGCTTCGGCACTGTGCCGGGTGGGGATCAGATGATCGCCGTGCACGGTCAGCCTGAGCGCGTACCCCTGTGCGCCAAGGCTGAAGGTAAGGTCGGAGCTTTCGGCGATGATGCGCTGATAACGCACCAGACGCTCGAACCCCTCGGCCAGAGTCCGGCTGGACATCAACGCATAGCCGACCACGTGGAAGGAGGCCGGACGTACCACCCGAGCCATGTTCAGGCCAATGGCGGTATTGCCCGACAACTCCACCGCCAATTGCCACAGGCGGGTCATGTCATCCTGCGCGAAGCGCGCATCGGGGTCATCGAGGGCGGTAAAATCCAGGCCCAGCGTGCGAAACATGGCCGGACAGTCCAGCCCTTCCAACTCCAGTGCCTTGACGATGCCCGAAGCCCAACTGGCCGACGTGGTTCTTTCACTCATAAGCTACTGGCCGCGGTTGCGATGATTGCAAAGGATACTCAATTGGCGCTTATTGTCACTGGCCCCTTTGAACAATGACTCTAGACTGAATTTTCGGCGCCTGCCGCATGGACCAGGAGTGCACCGATGAACAAGGCCAAACGCTTTCAAAGCTTCAAAGAGTTCTATCCGTATTACCTCGACGAACACCGCGACCGAACCTGTCGGCGCCTGCACTTCGTCGGCACCACGCTGGTGATCGCCCTGCTCGCCTACGCCATCGGCAGTGGCAACTGGGCAGTTCTGCTGGCCGTGCCCCTGGCAGGCTATGGCTTCGCCTGGGCCGGGCACTTGTTCTTCGAAAAGAACCGCCCTGCCACATTCACCTATCCCTTTTATAGCCTGATCGCCGACTTCGCGATGTTCCGCGATATCCTGCGCGGCAAAGTCAGCCTGTAATCATCGATGCCATGACGCTTCACGCTTCCTGCGCAGTGGCTCAGTACCGCTGTGAACCCCTCGCGCAGGCGCACCGCCGCTTGCTGCAACAGTTCTATCGCATCCACGGTTCGGCCATGCGCCCATCAGGTGAGGCGCAGCTCTGGGTCGCGCGAAAGCCGCAGATCATTGCCGGACTCAGCCTTGCGCCGGTGGCCGATGGTCATTGGCTAACCGGGCTGTTCGTCGATCCTGCACACCGTGGACGAGGTATCGCAAGGGCGCTGGTCGACGCTGCACAGGCGCACGGACAAGGTCCGACCTGGCTATTCTGTGCACCCGATCTGCAGAGGTTCTATGAAGGCATGGGCTTTGCTGCGGCATGTGCGCTACCCGAAGCGCTCAACAACCGGCTGCAACGCTACCAACGCAGCAAGACGCTGGTAGCGTTGCATCGCCCAGGGCTGTGACCGGCGCGGTCACAGCCCTGGCTTAGCTCAATGCGCCGGACGTGGCGCTTGGGTTTCGGACTCGGCGTGTGCATCGCCCTCTTCGTCGACCTTGCGGGTATGGCCCAGCACAGTGACGTGCTCGGCGTCCTTGCCTTCGTCGAAGTCCTTTTCGCCTGGGTCCTTGCCTTCGGCCGACATGTGCTCGATCACCGCATTCATTTCCGCACCCAGCAGCAACACGGCGGAAGAAATGTAGAAGTACAGCAACAGCACGATGATCGCCCCGATGCTGCCGTACATGGCGTTGTAGTCTGCGAAGGTCTTGACGTAATAGGCAAAGCCCAGCGATGCGATGATCCACACCACCACGGCCAGTACCGAACCTGGGGTAATGAAGCGAAACTTCTGCTTCACATCCGGCATGACGTAATACATCACCGCCACGGCCATCATCATGAGCAGGATGATCACCGGCCAGCGCAGAATGGTCCACAACGTGACGATGAACTCCTGAATGCCCAGACGTGCTGCAATCCATTCCATCACCTGCGGCCCGAGCACCATCAACGCTGCAGTGGCAAGCAACATGCCCGCCAGCCCCACAGTGTAGAAGATCGACAGCGGAATACGCTTCCAGATCGGCCGTCCTTCGGGCACGTCATAGGCGGCGTTCATCGCGCTCATCATCAAGCGCACACCGGCCGAGGCCGTCCACAGGGCGATGACGATACCCACCGAGAGCAAGCCACCTTTGGATTGCTGAAGCTGGTCGATGACCGGGTTGATCGACTCCAGTGCCTGCGGCGGCAGCACCAGTTCGGTTTGCAGGCGCAGCCACGAGAAGAAGTCCGGCAAGTGCAGGAAACCGATCAGGGCGATCAGGAACAGCAGGAAGGGGAACAGCGAGAACAGCATCTGATAGGCCAACGCCGAGGCGTAGGTCGGCATTTCGTCGTCGAGAAATTCATTGACCGTACGAATCAGCACGCGGTGCAGAGGCAGGCCTTGCAGGACGGGGAAAATCATAGCGTCTCCTTTCGTCGCTTGATCATCATGGGGCAGACCCACCGGATGGCCTGGTAATAGGTAACAGGGCAATAGACAGCGCGCAGGCTATAAGTGCTCAGCCCAATGCTACGCCGCTTTAGGACAGATACGAACAAGGGCCGCGATGCGGCCCTTGTTCAGTGAAGACTACGACGCTTACTTCTTCACGGCGTCCTTGACGTCGCCGACGACTTTCTGCGCCTTGCCCTTGGTTTCCTGGGCAACGCCTTCAGCCTTGGTCTTGTCGTTGCCGGTCACTTCGCCAACGCCCTGTTTGACTTTGCCTGCAACTTCGTTCGCCGTGCCTTTGATTTTGTCACCAGTACCGCTCATGGCAGATCTCCTGAACATAAAGACACGCTCACCGTGTCGACAATCAGTGGACTTGGCCGCGTTTGCAAAGGTTTCATGTTTTTTTGCCCCGCTTTGCGAGCGGTTGTTTCAGACCGTTGCAACGCCGCTTGCCGCGTCCGCGCCAGCCCCGCACAATGCCGGCTTTTTGAAGCGTCAACCCGCAGGAACATGCATGAAACTCGATAAACCCGCTGCCATCGAACGCCGCAATGCCGAGCTGACCCGCCCGGTGCTGACCCGCGACAACACCCTGTTCGCCATGCTCGACGGCAAACGCAACCTCTGGTGGTTCGAAGTGCCTGTGGCGCTGTTGCGCAAAGGCCAGCCTGACTGGGTCAATCTGCTGTTGCACACCCCCGAAGACGACACGCTGCAGCACCTGAAGGTGCCGATCAACTACCTGCGTGCGCACCTCGAGCAACTGGAAGTGCGCAAACCGGGCAAGCGTCGTTCGACCATCAGCCTGGCGCTGAGCGCCGATCGCGACTCCCGGCTACGTGACACTCGCCCCGGTGGCGAGCAACTGGACTTCAGCGGTTTCGTGCAGTCCTGAGTCAGACCTTCTCGATGCGATCGTCATGGATGACGATCAGGCCCTGCTTGAACAGTGCGCCGATGGCTTTCTTGAAGTTGCCCTTGCTGACGTTGAACAATTGACTGATCAGCTGAGGGTCGCTCTTGTCGCAGACCTCCAACCTGCCACCTGCAGCCTCCAGGCGCGCCATGATCTGCTCCTGCAGACCATCGGCCAGGGCCTGACCGACCGGCTGCAGGCTCAGGGCGATCTTGCCATCGCCGCGCAGTTCCTTGATGTAGCCCTGCTCGCGCATACCCGAACGGAGGAACTTGAACACCTCGTTCTTGTGGATCAGGCCCCAGTGACGATTGTTGATGATGGCCTTGAAACCCATCGGGGTTTCGCCGGCCACCAGCAGTTCCACGGCCTGACCGACCTGGTAACTGGCCGGGGCGGTGTCCAGGTAGCGATCCAGGCGCGCGGTGGCGGTGATGCGGCGGGTGCGTTTGTCGAGGTAGGCGTGCACTACGCAGTACTCGCCGATCTTCAGTGGTCGCGACTCTTCCGAGTAGGGCATCAGCAGGTCCTTGGGCAGGCCCCAGTCGAGGAAGATCCCCGCGCCGTTGATGTCCTTGACCTTGAGGCTGGCGAATTCACCCACCTGCACTTTCGGCTTTTCGGTGGTGGCGATCAGCTTGTCTTCGCTGTCCAGGTAGAGAAAGACATTGAGCCAGTCTTCCACTTCCGTGGGCGTGTCCTTGGGAATGTAGCGCCGAGGCAGGAGGATCTCGCCGTCCGCGCCGCCATCCAGGTACAGGCCAAAGTCGGTGTGTTTAACGATTTGCAAGCTGTTGAAGCGGCCAAGCAGAGCCATTTTTCGCTGATCCTCAAGACAAGGCGCTCATTCTAGCACCGCAACCCCCGGCCGCCGCCAATCAGCCATTGCACGGAACCTGCGAGCGGCCAGCACCTCTACCGCCCAAGTCAGCCATCGCAAGGATTGCCCCCATGCCTGAACGCCTGCGCACTCTACTGGTATCGCTGTTGTTGCTGCTGCTGTGCAGTGCGTGCACCCGCATCGACCTGGCCTACCGCAACCTCGACGTGCTGGTGCCGTGGTCGCTCGACAGCTACCTGAACATGAACCGCGAGCAAAAGCGCTGGTTCGATGAGCGGCTCAAGCAGCACCTGTCCTGGCACTGCCAGACGCAACTGCCGGGGTACCTGCAGTGGCTCGATCGCCTGCGGCAGATGGTCGCTGACGATCAGGTGACCGACCAGAAGCTGCGCCAACGCAGTGACGAAGCGCGCGAAGCCATCGCCCGGCTCAGTGAGGCCGTGACGCCTTCAGCCGTGGAACTGCTGCAGGGCATGAGCGACAGCCAGGTCGAAGACATGCGCAAAGCCTTCGCCGACGACATTCGCGAACGCACGGCCGAATATGTCGATACGCCCCTGGCCGAACAGGTGCAAAGCCGCGCGCAACGCATGCAAAAGCGTCTGAAGCCGTGGCTGGGGCCGCTAAACCCGGCGCAGCGGGCGCGGGTCAAACAATGGTCGCAGGCCCTGGGTGACCAGAACAGTCAATGGATCGCCAACCGTGAACACTGGCAGCAGCAACTGCTACGGGCGGTGCAGGACCGCCAGGGGGCTGACTTCCCCGCCCTCGTGGCACAGTTGCTGCAACACAAGGAAAGCCTGTGGACGCCGCAGTATCAGGCCGCTTTCGAGAACACCGAGCGCGAGGCGCGCAGCCTGATCGTCGATCTGGTGCAGCAAAGCACCCCGGCCCAGCGCCAACAATTGCAGAACAAGCTGGGCCAGGTGCGCCAGGACTTCAGCCAGCTCAAATGCCTGAAGTCCTGAGCGCCGGGGCGCCTCAACCGGCAGCCAGCGCCGCCGGTCGGGCCCGCCCGGGTTGCTGCTGCTCCAGCTGCATGCAGCACTCCAGGAACTGGAACATGCAGTCGTAGCTCTTGCAGATGGCCTTGCGCAGTTCCGTGCGCAGCGCCTGTGTCGGCTGCTCGCCGACCAGAGTGCAGATGATTTCCAGCGCTTCCCAAGGATGGGCATCGTCGTACTGGGCATGCATCTTCAGCCATTTCATGGCGCGCTTGCGCTGCTCTTCAGGGAAGCCCTCGGCATACACGCCATCGGCGCAAACCACCGCCGACCACTCGCCCGTGGCGCCCTCGATGGCATAGTTGGTGGCAGCCATGGCCACGGCCAGCGACTCGGTGGTGCAGACCCGCCAGCACCAGTCGTTGAGCGCATGCAACTGCGGGGGTACCTCCTGCTCCTGCAAGTCGTGCAGGTTCACGCCATGGGCCTGGCACCAGTTGACCCAGTAATCGGCATGGTTGAGCTCGACGCGAATATTGCGCATCAACCAGCGCCGCGCCAGGTCTTCCCCTGGGTGACGACCGTAGCGGGTCTTGCCCAGGTTGTGCGCCATGTACAGGGAAAACTGCTCGACCACCGGCCAGCCGCCGATAAGGAACTGGCGCACCGTGCTCGCGCGCAGACCGCCGTCGCGCAAACGCCGGTAGAACTCGTGCTCGACCACACGACGCTTGCTTTCCCGGCAGTCTTCGAGCAGTTGCTGGGCCCAGACTGGATAACTGGTAGGGTCCATCAATGGCCCGACCCGAACGAATCCGTCGATCACTTTCAGCTCCTTGGTTGCCAGAGGCATAGAGATACGCAGTTCAGCGCAACGTGCCGGGGGCACGCTGGATCGCCGGGCTGGCGATCTTGCGCTGACGCTGCAGCGTGTCGCAGGTGAACACCTGCGGCCGTTCGATCACATAACCCTGCGCGTAATCCACGCCGATGTCCTGCAACGCCTGCTCGATCAGCGGCGTTTCGACGAACTCGGCGATCGTACGTTTGCCCATCACATGGCCGATGTGGTTGATCACCTCCACCATAGCCCGGTTGATGGGATCATCAAGCATGTCCTTGACGAAGCTGCCGTCGATCTTGAGGAAATCCACCGGCAGGTGCTTGAGGTAGGCGAACGACGACATGCCGGCGCAGAAGTCATCCAGGGAAAACCGGCAGCCCAACCCCTTGAGCTCGTTGATGAAGCGGATCGCGCTACCCAGGTTGGTGATGGCGGTGGTTTCGGTTATTTCGAAGCAGATCATCCGTGGGGGGACGTGGTAATCGGCGAACAGCTGTTGCAGGTAGTCGAGAAACTGCTCATCGCCGATGCTCGAACCCGACAGATTGATCGCGCACATCGCCAACGGCTCCCTGGGCGTTGCAGCCATGCATTGCTGGATGACCTTGAACACGTTGAGCACAACCCAGCGATCCAGGGCGGTGATCAGGCCGTAGCGTTCAGCGGCCGGGATGAAGCTGTCCGGCAGAATCAGCCGCCCGCTTTCATCGCGCAGGCGCAAAAGGATTTCGATGTGGCCTGGGCCGTCGTCGGCCTTGAGCGGCGCGATTTCCTGGGCGTGGAGGATGAACCGGTTTTCTTCCAGGGCCACGTGCAGGCGCTGGATCCAGGCCATTTCGCCGAAACGCAGCGACAGTTCGGTGTCATCGGCGTGATAGACGTGCACGCGGTTGCGGCCCTTTTCCTTGGCCATGTAGCAGGCCATGTCGGCGGCGCGCAGCGACGCTTCGAGGGTGCCAGGCAAGGCTGTGAGGTGCACCAGGCCAATGCTGATGGTGGTCTGGAAGGCCCTGCCCTTCCAGACGAACTGCAGGCTCTGCACGGCCTGGCGCAGTTGTTCGGCAATACGCTCGGCATGCTCGGCCGGGCAGTTCTCCAGAAGAATGCCGAACTCGTCGCCGCCGAGCCGAGCCAAGGTGTCGCCGTCGCGCAGACCGGCCTGCAAGACCGCACAGATATGCCGCAACAGTTCGTCGCCCGCAGCGTGGCCGCTGGTGTCGTTGACCAGCTTGAACTGGTCGAGGTCGAGGAACATCAACGAATGGCGCCCATTGTGCCGAACCTGGGCATTGAGAATCTGCTCCAGGCGATATTCGAACTCGCGGCGGTTGGCCAGCCCGGTCAGGGCATCGTGGGTGGCCTGCCAGGACAGATTGGCGATGTACTGACGCTCCTGGGTCATGTCGTGCAGCACCAGCACGATGCCGCTGACCTGTGCGTCGGCGATGATCGGCGACCCGACCAAGTTCACCGAGACACTGCTGCCATCGAGCCGTTGCACCAGCCGGGCGTGCTCACCACCGGCGCGCAAGCTGCCACTGAGCACCTGCTCGACCAGACCGCGACTGTCGTGCGCGGCACTTTCATCGAGCAGGCTGAACAACGCCGCCAAGGGCAGGCCCTGGGCCTGCTCGGCCTGCCAATGGGTCAGCTGTTCGGCTGCCGGATTCATGTAGGTGATACCGCCCTCGACATCGGTGGTGATCACCGCATCACCGATCGAGGCCAGGGTGATCTGCGCACGCTCGCGCTCCAGCTCCAGGGCAGCGGCGATCATCTGCCGCTGGGTCAGCAGCTTGCTGGAGCGGCGCCAGGCCATGGTGATGAGAAACAGTGCGGTTACCAGGTTGGTGATCAGCAGGCCGCGCAAGAGCATGCGCGAGCCCTCGCCCAGGGCGTCGCTGAAGGCTTTCGCCGCCGGGGTGACGCCTTCGTTGAGGGCAACGATGCGGTTGCGCCAGTAGGCCTCCTGCTCGGCGCTGGGCGGGCCGTCGGCAAAGGCGCTGCGCATGTCTTGGGCCAGGGTGTCGAGCTGGCTGAGGTAGCGATCGCCGGTGTCCCAGTAGTCCACGGCACGCTGCATGTAGCTGATGCCGCTGAAGTACTGGTAGAACCAGATGATTCGGGTGACATCGTCAGGGTGGTTGCCGCCTTGCAGGATGCCTTCGCGGGCCGCCTTCAGATCAGGCGGCGAGAGGTCCAGCGCCGCGCGCATGGCGCGGTCGCCACGCGGCACCACGGTGGCCTGGCGGTAGCGTTGCAGGTGGTGCGGATCACGGGTTTCGACGTACAGGCTGAGGTAATAGATGGCGTCTTTCTGCGCCTTGGACCACAGGCTCTCACCGGCCACGTAGGCACGCATTGCCGACATCGCGTAGAGGCTGGCGCTACCCAGCAGCACCTGGAACACCACCACGGCGACGAACGGCCAGATGATGCTCAGCAATTTGCTTGCCCCCTGCGTGCGATTTCCTTGCATATCGCTTCCCACTGCGGCAGATAAGGCACGAAATTGGCCTGACATGGCACAGCGTAGGTCATTTGCCATCGAAGCGAGGGGGATTTTGCACAGGCCGCGCAGAACCCGGCGATACCGCTCAAGGCGCCCTAGGAGCAACCGTCAGCTCTGCTGCAGGTGCCCGTACAGCTTGGCGTAGAGCCCGCCGTCAGCGATCAGTTGCTGGTGGGCGCCGTCCTCGGCTACCCGCCCGCCGTCGAACACCAGCACCCGGTCGGCCTGTTTCACCGCCGACAACCGGTGGGCAATGATCAGCGTGGTGCGACCTCTGAGGAACTGGGCCATGGCCAGGTGCAGGTTGTACTCGGTGGCCGCATCCAGTGCCGACGTGGCTTCGTCGAGAATCACCACTTTCGGTTGTGCAAGGATCATCCGGGCAATGGCCAGGCGTTGGCGCTGCCCGCCAGACAAACGCACCCCCGAACGCCCGACCACGCTGTCCAGGCCAGCAGGCAAATCGGCGATGGTGGTGTCGAGCTGTGCGATATGCAGGGCCTGCCAGCAGTCCTGGTCGGTGCATTCGCGGCCCATGGTCAGGTTGGCGCGCACGGTGTCGTTGAACAGTGACGGATGCTGCAAGACGACGGCGACGTTCTCGCGCAGGTTCTCCAGGCCGATTTCCTGCAGGCTGGCGCCGCCGAAGCGGATGGTCCCGGCCTGGGCGCTGTACAGCCCCAGCAGCAGTTGCACCAAGGTGCTCTTGCCGCCGCCACTGGCGCCGACGATGGCGACTTTCTCGCCCGCTGCGATGGACAGGTCGAGGTGATCGAGCACTGGCTCGTCGGCGTAGGCAAAGCGCAGGTCACGCACCTCGATACCTACTGTGTCGCGGTTGGCGAACGGGTCGCTGGCGGCGGCGTACTGCGGCTCGTCAGCCCGCGCCAACAGCTCGTTGACCCGGCCCAGCGCGCCGTCGGCCGCGTAATAGGCGTATTGCAGATTGAGCAATTGCTCGACCGGCCCGATCATGAACCACAGGTAGCTGAATACCGCCAGCATCTGGCCGATGGACAGGTCGGAAAACACGACGGTAAGCATGGCTGCGGCGCGGAAGATGTCGATCCCGAACTGGAACAGCAGGCCGCTGGCGCGTCCACTGGCATCGCTTTTCCATTGCGAGGCGCTGGCGAAATCCCGCACTTCCCGAGCGCGCACACCCAGGCGACCGAGGAAATAGCCCTGGCGGTTGCCCGCGCGGATTTCCTGAATGCCTTCGAGGGTTTCGGCCAGCGCTTGGGTGAAGCGTCCGGTGCTGTCGTTCTCCAGGCGCTTGAGGTGCTTGACGCGTTTGCCCAATTGCACGGTGAGGTAGATCACCAAGGGGTTGAACAGCAGAATCAGCAGCGCCAGTTGCCACTGCATCCACACCAGGATGGCGGCGATACCGACCAACGTGACGGTGGCGACGAGGAAACGGCTGAGGGTTTCGCCGACGAACTTGTCGAGCGTGTCCAGATCGGTCACCAGGTGCGTGGTGACCGTGCCGCTGCCCAGGCTCTCGTATTCCTTGAGCGAAATACGCTTGAGCCGTTCGATCAGGCGGATGCGCAGACGATAGACGATGTCTTTGGCCAGCCCGGCGAACAGCTTGGCCTGCAGGACGTTGCAGGCCAGCGCGCCCAGACGCAGAACGCAGGTCAGCAACAGCATCAGACCGATGTAGCCAGCCGCCACTTGCCAACTGCTGGGCAGCAGTCGATTCATCCACTGCAGCGCGGCATCGCCGTTGTGCAGCAAGACTTCATCGACCAGCAATGGCAGCAGCAGCGGGATCGGCACGCTGCAACAGGCCGCCAGCACGGCGACCAGGTTGGCGGTCCACAGGCGCCTGCGCCGCAGCAAGGCAAGACGGCGAATTTCCTTCCAGCTCAGACGGTCGCTGGCCGGCGCTGCCGGGGGCAAGGACTCGGGCGAGCCAGGCAGGTCAAGCACAGGCGGCCTGCTGCAGCCAACGGGTCAACAGCGGGGCCAGTTGTTCAAGGGGCTGATAGCCGTTGGTCAGCAGGGCCAGTTGGCCATTGCGCTCGGCCAGCAACGTGGGAAAACCGGCGATGCCCAGGCCCTGCACCCAGGCGAAGTCGGCCTCGGTAGCAGTACGGCTGGCATCGCTGTTGAACGTCTCGGCGAAGCCGCTGCGCTCGAGCCCGACCTGTTCGGCCAGCTCGACCAGTTGCGGGGCGCGGGTGATGTCCTGGCCCTGCTGATAGAACGCCTGCTGCATCGCCGCCAGCAGCGGCCAGACACGACCGGGATCGATCTGGCGGGCAGCGACCAGCGCGCGGCAGGCCGGCTCGGTGTCGTAGACGAAGCCGTCGGGCATGGCGCCGTCGAAGCGGAACATCTGCCCGGTGGCGTCACTTACCGCCTGCCAGTGCTCAAGGATATAGGCGCGGGTGGCGCCATCGAGTGCACCTGCACCGCGGCGCAGGCCACCCGGCACGATGTGCGTCGGCACGCCTGCCGCCTCGGCCTGGGCGATCAGCGTCTGGGCCACCGGGGCGAAGCCCCAGCACCAGGAACACATCGGGTCCATTACGTAGAGCAGGCGTGCAGTCATGGTTCAGGCCTCGGCTTTGTAGTTGAATCCGATCGGGTGCGGCAGGTTGCGGGCCTTGGCCAGTTCGATCTGCTTTTGCCGATCGATGGCGCTGCGCCGGGTTTTCTCGCTCAGGGTGTCCCAGCAATGCGGGCAGCTGACGCCCGGTGAGTAATGCGGGGACTCACGGTCGGCAGCGTCGATGGGATGACGGCAGGCGTGACACTGATCGTATTCGCCTTCGCTGAGGTCGTGACGCACCGTCACGCGGTTGTCGAAGACGAAGCAGTCGCCCTGCCACAGGCTGTCCTCCTGGGGCACCTCCTCGAAATACTTGAGGATGCCACCCTTGAGATGATAGACCGCTTCGAAGCCTTCGCCGAGCATGTAGCTGGAGGCCTTTTCACAGCGAATGCCGCCGGTGCAGAACATCGCTACTTTCTTGTGCTTGCTGGGGTCGAAGTGGGCCTTGATGTACTCGGGGAACTCGCGGAACGACTCGGTCTTGGGGTCGACCGCACCCTGGAAGGTGCCGATGGCCACTTCATAATCGTTGCGGGTGTCGATCAGCAGCACTTCCGGGTCGCTGATCAGCGCGTTCCAGTCCTTCGGTTCGACGTAGGTGCCGACCGTATGGTTGGGGTCGACGCCCGGCACCCCGAGCGTGACGATCTCTTTCTTGAGCTTGACCTTGGTGCGGTAGAACGGCTGCTCGTCGCAGTAGCTTTCCTTGTGGTCGATGTCCACCAGGCGCGGGTCGTTGCGCAACCAGGCGAGCAGGCCATCGATGCCTTCACGGCTGCCTGACACCGTACCGTTGATGCCCTCCAGGGCCAGCAGCAGCGTGCCTTTGACGCCATGCTGGTTCATGCAGGCCAGCAGCGGCTCGCGCAGCTCGAGGTAATCTTCCAGGGTGACGAACTTGTACAGCGCCGCCACGACGATAGCTTGGGACATGCTCTTGCTTCTCCAGGTGGTCACCCTCGTAAGGGGCGGACCGGATTGATGGAACGGGACACGTGAAAACGCCACCAGCGGGAGCTACCCGCTGGTGGCGTCGATAACGAAGGCGCGAATTTTAGGGGCTGTTCCCGTTTCATCGCAACCGCGCCGAGGCCTGTTTGTTTCGTCGTCTCCAGCGCAAGACTTGAACGCATCTTGCGAAAAAAACAGGCACGGCCCTTCGGGTTACGCGCCAAACTGCGCCACCCCGCGTTGAAGGACTTGAAAAGGGAACGACCCTTTCCTGCGTCCTTCGCCTTGGCTGGCACGATTTGGCGCGGTAACGCGGTTTGCGCTGAAACGGGAACAGCCCCTAGCAGAACAGCCCGCGTGAATCAGTGCCCGCCGCCGGCGCACACCGGCGAAGCCGGCGCTGCACCGACCCTGGCCCACTCCTCAGGGGTGTAGGTATGGATCGCCAGGGCGTGGATCTGACCCATCAGCTCGCCCATGGTGGCGTACACCTTCTGATGGCGCTTGACGCTGTTGAGGCCAGCGAACTGCTCGCTGACGATCACCGCCTTGTAGTGGGTTTCCTGGCCACGGCTGTGCATGTGGCTTTCGTCGAGCACATCAAGGTGCTGCGGGGCCAGCGCGGTCAGTTGCTGCTCGATGCGTTGCTGCATGCTCATCGCGCGTCACTCACTTCTTCGCAGGGGCTGCGGCCTTGCCGGCGTTGGGGTCGAGTTCCTTGGTCATGTCTTCGAGCAGCTTGTTCACGGTAGGCACCGCAGGCTCCAGGCTCTGCTGGGTCAGCTGCGCCGACTGCTGGGTGACCTTGGGCATTTCACGCAGCACTTTGCGGCCCAGGGGCGATTCGTAGAACTTGACCAGGTCCTTGAGTTCGGCCTCGGTGAAGGTGGCGGTGTAGAGGTTGACCATCTTCGGCTTGAGCTTGTTCCAGCCGATGGCGTTGTCCAGCGCTGCGTTGGCCTTGGCCTGGTAGCTGTCGAGCACCGACTTCTTGGAGGCAGGCGCCTTGGTCTGCTCGAAGCGCTGCGCGAACATCTGCTGGACCTGCATGTACACCGGGGTGCCGAGCTTGTCGGCATTGGCCAGGGTCAGGAATTTCTCGGCAGCCGCGTTGTGGCTGGGCGTGGCAGCGAGTACCTGGCCACTGACACAAACCAGGGCGACGGCGGCACAGAGGGCGCGGAGACGGGTCATCGCATTTCCTTCAATTGGACGGGGGTAAAAAGCAGAGCATTCTGCGCCGCGAACGGCACGCTGCTCAAGTGGGACGAACAGCGATTGAACCGCTCATTCGACAGAGGGCCTAAACTGCGGCTTCGCACGACAAAGGAGTGAACGCAGCATGAGCCGTATCGAGACAGACAGCCTTGGCCAGGTCGAAGTTCCTGAGCAGGCCTACTGGGGCGCGCAGACCCAGCGCTCACTGATCAATTTCGCCATTGGTCAGCAGCGCATGCCGCGTGAGGTGATCCACGCCCTGGCGCTGATCAAGAAGGCCGCCGCGCGGGTCAATGACCGCAACGGCGACCTGCCAGCCGACATCGCTCGCCTGATCGAACAAGCCGCCGACGAAGTGCTGGCCGGCAAGCACGACGATCAGTTCCCCCTGGTGGTGTGGCAGACCGGCAGCGGCACGCAGAGCAACATGAACGTCAACGAGGTGATTGCCGGACGCGCCAACGAGCTGGCCGGCAATCCCCGCGGCGGCAAGAGCCCGGTGCACCCCAACGATCACGTCAACCGTTCGCAGAGTTCCAACGACTGCTTCCCCACCGCCATGCACATCGCCACGGCCCAGGCGGTGTATGGCCGCCTGCTGCCGGCGATCGCCGAGCTGTCGGCAGGCCTGGCCGAGCAATCGGCGCGCCATCATGACCTGGTCAAGACCGGCCGCACGCACATGATGGACGCCACGCCGATCACCTTCGGCCAGGAGCTGTCGGCTTTCGTCGCCCAGCTCGACTACGCCCAGGCGGCGATCCGCGCCAGCCTGCCGCCAGTGTGCGAACTGGCCCAGGGTGGCACGGCCGTGGGCACCGGGCTCAATGCCCCGCAAGGCTTCGCCGAGGCCATCGCCGCCGAACTGGCGGCGCTGTCCGGATTGCCATTCGTCAGTGCGCCGAACAAGTTCGCTGCGCTGGCCGGGCATGAACCGCTGACCAGCCTGGCCGGCGGCCTGAAGACCTTGGCCGTGGCGTTGATGAAGATCGCCAACGACCTGCGCCTGCTCGGTTCCGGTCCCCGTGGCGGTCTGGCCGAAGTGCGCCTGCCGGCCAACGAGCCAGGCAGCTCGATCATGCCGGGCAAGGTCAATCCGACCCAGTGCGAGGCGTTGTCGATGCTCGCCTGCCAGGTGTTGGGCAACGACGCCACCATCGGCTTCGCTGCAAGCCAGGGGCACTTGCAGTTGAACGTGTTCAAGCCGGTGATCATTCACAACCTGTTGCAGTCGATCGAACTGCTGGCCGACGGCGCACGCAACTTCCAGCAGCACTGCATCGCAGGGATGGAGCCTGATGCCGAGCAGATGGCCGCGCACCTGGAGCGTGGGCTGATGCTGGTGACGGCGCTGAACCCACACATCGGCTACGACAAGTCGGCGGAAATCGCCAAGAAGGCCTACGCCGAGGGCCTGACCTTGCGCGAAGCGGCGCTGGCCCTGGGCTATCTGAGCGACGCGCAGTTCGATGAATGGGTCAAGCCGCAGAACATGCTTGCCCCTGGCGGCAAGGGCTGAGTGGGCCGGGCGGCCGTCTGGCCGCCCGCCTCCACCGTCAAGGCCGCGCCATCCGCACCCGGCGCGCTCGCCAGCCTGCAACCAGCGAAGGTCCCAGGGCCACCAGCGCCGAACCTGCCACCACCGTGATCGCACCCAGATAGCCCAGCGCGTTGAGCTGTTCGCTGTGCACATAGGCCGGCCACAGCTGCGCCGCAGCGGCCACCGCCAGCAACGTCACCAGTGGCGTCAGCGCCAGGGTCGCGCTGACCCGCGACGCCTGCCAATGGGCCAGGGCCTCGGCGAAGGCGCCATACGCGACCAGGGTATTCAGGCAACAGGCCAGTAGCAGCCACTTTTGCAAAGTGTCGAGCTGCAGCACCTCGAGCGGGTGCGCCCAAGGCGTAAGCAAGGCCGCGCAGCCCAGGTAGATCACCAGCATCACCTGCTGGGAATTCCACACGGTCAGCAGCTGCTTTTGGCTCAGGGCGTAGAACACCCAGATGCTGGTGGCCAGAAGGTTAGTCAGCACCCCACGGGTGTAGACCCCGAGCGAGGTCAGCAGCTCGTCCAGGCGCTGATTGAAGAACAGCCCGAATCCGCCCAGCAGAATCACCAGGCCCAGCACCTGGCCGACACTGAAGCGCTCCTTGAACACGAACACGCTGGCCACCAGCAACAGCACCGGACCGATCTGCACCACCAACTGCGCGGTGCCGGGGCTGAGCAGGTTGAGGCCCACCAGGTACAGCACGTAGTTGCCCAACAGGCCGAAGATCGCCAGGCCCACCAGGCCCAGCCGCCGACGCCCCAGGCCCTGGAAACTGGGCAACCGACGCTTGGCTGTCAGCCATAGCAACAACAGGCCGCCGGAGACCAGCAAGCGGTACCAGGTGACGGTGATGGGGTCCATGACGGTCAGCACCTGCTTGAGCTTGATCGGCAGGATGCCCCACAGCAGCACGGTCAACAGCGCCAGGAACAGGCCGTGCAGCCAACGGCCCGAGGTGATGTGCATGGTGGCCTCGATGGGAAATGTGAGCGGGATGAGTCAGCAGTTTACGCTTGGGTGGTGGGGGCTGGGTGGAGGGTTGGCTGGAAATTAATTCGCCTTGTTAGTCCTTTGGGGCATGGAGATGGGGTGGGCGCGATGCTCAGGTGAAACCCAGTGAACGATTTGGGTGCTTTCACGGGCCTGGTTTCGCCTAGCGTGAACTGCCCCCCAAAAGTCGGTCGCCGCCAGGCGAAACCTGCGATGTGACAGGTGCATCAGCATCGATGTCGATCTACCGATCTACCGATCTACCGATCTACCGATCAATTTTGAGCGGGTGAGCCTAGGGATATTCAGGTGTTTCCGGGTGGAGGGCCAACGCTATGACCTGTAGAGATTCGTTGGCTTTAGGACCGCTGTTTCGCCTTGCGGCGACATCCTTTTGACGCGGCAAAAGGATGCAAAACCGCCGTGCTCCACTAGCCGGCCCTGCACTGCGCTGCGCTCCGTTCCGGGTCCCCTGCGCTCCGGTGCTCTACGGGGCGCCGCGGGCAAGGGTTGCTGCGCAACCCTAACACCTCGCGTCCTCGGCTACGCCTCGGGTGCGCTAAAGCGCACGCCCCTTCGAACACCTACGCTCCGGCCGGCTACAGTCGCGATCTGTGTCGCCTGGATGATTGATGTACAAGAGCCTTTGCGCGCCTGGGCCATCGCAGCTGTCGCTGGCGATAAACTAGTTCTGGCGTCGATGCCGATCACGAAACTGAGCGGCTGCGGCCAGGCATATTTGAGTCGTGAACTTATCGAAATCTTCCTGACCAACCGCAGCAGCATCGGCAAAGCGCTTTTTGTACACAGATCGCTCAGACAACACCGATCGCGACTGTAGCCGGCCGGAGAGGAGGCACTCGTAGGGCCGTGCGCGCAGCGCACCCGAGGCGTAGCCGAGGACGCGAGGTGTTAGGGTTGCGCAGCAACCCTTGTCCGCGCTGGCCCGGAGAGTGCCGGAACGCAGGGAACCCGGAACGGAGCGCAGCGTAGTGAAGGGCCGGCTAGTGGAGCACAGGGTTTTCCCCCCTTTTCCCCAAAAAGGGGGTCGCCGCAAGGCGAAACCTGCGATGTGACAGGCGCATCAGCTTCGATGCCATCTACAGATCAGCACAAAACTGAACCGCTACGACCATGGATGTCTTGGTGGTGCTGGGCATGGAGACGGCGCTATAGCCCTGGAGTTTTGTTGGCTTCAAGACCGCTGTTTCGCCTGCGGCGACATCCTTTTGCGCAGGTCCGTCCCACGGGCAAGAGGATGCAAAACCGCCATGCTCCACTAGCCGGCCCTGCACTACGCTTCACTCTGCCCGGCTACAGTCGCGATCGGCGGCGCCTGGGACATTGATGTACGACAAGCGAGCCAAAAGCTAGGAGCTAGGAGCCTGCAGCTGGTCAATTCTTTTGCTTGGCGAACGCTGCTTCCAGTGCCTCGTTGATGGTGCGCAGCACCTTGACCCGGGCCCAGCGTTTGTCGTTGGCCTCGACCAGGGTCCAGGGGGCGATTTCGGTGCTGGTGCGGTCGACCATGTCGCCGACGGCGTCGCGGTAGACGTCCCATTTGGCGCGGTTGCGCCAGTCGTCTTCGGTGATCTTGTAGCGTTTGAAGGGGATCTGTTCGCGTTCTTCGAAGCGTTCGAGCTGGGTCTGCTGGTCGATGGCCAGCCAGAACTTGACCACCACCACGCCGGCGTTGCTCAGTTGCTCTTCGAAGTCGTTGATCTCGCCGTAGGCGCGCATCCAGTCAGCCGGGGTGCAGAAGCCCTCGACCCGCTCGACCAGCACCCGGCCATACCACGAGCGGTCGAAGATGGTGAACTTGCCGCGCGCCGGCACGTGCCGCCAGAAGCGCCACAGGTAGGGTTGGGCGCGTTCTTCCTCGGTTGGTGCGGCGATCGGCACGATGCGGTACTGGCGCGGATCGAGCGCCGCTGCCACGCGGCGGATCGCCCCGCCCTTGCCGGCTGCGTCATTGCCCTCGAACACCGCCAGCAGCGCATGCCGGCGCATGGCCTTGTGCCGCAGCAGGCCGGCCAGGCGCGCCTGCTCGGTCACCAGCTGTTCCTGGTAATCGGCCTTGTCCAGGCGCTGGCTGAGGTCGAGGGCGCCAAGCAGGCTCATCTGGTCGATGCTGCGCCCCAGCGGCGCGACGTTGGCCTGGCGCTTGCCTTTCGGTTCGTTGGCCAGGGCGGCTTGCAGGCTTTCCAGCAGGATTCGCCCGACCGCCAGGCTGCGGTAGTGCGGGTCGACGCCTTCGATCACATGCCACGGCGCGTAGTCACGGCTGGTACGCCGCAGCACGCGCTCGCCAAAGCGCACGAAGCGGTCGTAGGTCTTGGACTGCTGCCAGTCCAGCGGGCTGATGCGCCAGCTGTGCAGCGGGTCGTCACGCAGCGCCTTGAGGCGGGTTTTCATCTGCTTTTTCGAGAGGTGGAACCAGAACTTGATGATCAGCGCGCCTTCATCGCAGAGCATTTGCTCGAGGCGCTCGGCGCCAGTGATGGCCTGATCGAGCACGGCGTCCTTGAACTGGCCATGCACCCGGCCTTGCAGCATCTGGCTGTACCAGTTGCCGAAGAACACGCCCATGCGCCCCTTGGGCGGCAATGCCCGCCAGTAGCGCCAGGCCGGTGGCCGGGCCAGCTCTTCGTCGGTCTGCTGGTCGAAGGTGCGCACTTCGATCAGGCGCGGGTCCATCCACTCGTTGAGCAGCTTGACCGTCTCGCCCTTGCCCGCACCTTCGATGCCGTTGATCAGGATGATGACCGGGAAACGCGCCTGCTGCTTGAGTTCGTACTGGGCGTCGAGCAGCGCCTCGCGCAGGGCAGGTTCTTCGGCGTCATAGGTTTCCTTGTCGATGCAGTGGCCGATTTCAGCGGATTCGAACATTGAGAACTCCTTGAGTAGACGGTGAAGACTAGCGGATCGGCTGGCGCTGTTTACCTTGCCAGGTCAAGGTCAGGGAAATGACTGGGGCAGATGACTTAACATAGGCGCTCTGCCACCGCTGAGCCGA
Organism: Pseudomonas cremoricolorata; assembly: GCF_000759535.1. Lineage (NCBI taxonomy): Bacteria > Pseudomonadati > Pseudomonadota > Gammaproteobacteria > Pseudomonadales > Pseudomonadaceae > Pseudomonas > Pseudomonas cremoricolorata. The sequence continues at coordinate 4,712,999 of NZ_CP009455.1, forward strand.
TCATGTCCGACACCCTCCCCTACGCCCAGCTCGACTGGGATGAACAAGGCCGCCCGTACTCACGGCACTACGACGATGTGTATTTCTCCCGTACCGAAGGGACCTTGGAAACCCACTATGTGTTCATCGAAGGTAATCGCCTCGAGCAACGTTTCGCTGCGCTCCAGGGCCATGAAAGCCTGCTGATCGGCGAAACCGGCTTCGGCACCGGGATGAACTTTTACTGCGCCTGGCAGGCCTTCGCCGCCCACGCGCCGAGTACGGCGCGCCTGCACTTCATCAGCGTGGAAAAACACCCGCTGAGCCACGCCGACCTCAGCCGCGCAGTGCAGCTGTGGCCGGAGCTGGCTGAATTCTGGCAGCCGCTGCTGGCGCAGTACGTGGCGGTGCATCAAGGCTTCCAGCAGTTCAGCTTCGCCGAGGGGCGCGTCACCCTGACCTTGATGATCGGTGACGCCATCGAGCAGTTGGCGCAGCTCGACGCGCCGGTCGATGCCTGGTTCCTCGACGGTTTCGCCCCGGCGAAGAACCCTGACATGTGGAACCCCGCGCTGTTCGCGCAACTGGCGCGCTTGTCAGGCCCCGGCACCACGCTGGGCACCTTCACCACCACCGGCTGGGTGCGCCGTGGCCTGGCCGAGGTCGGCTTCAAGCTGCACAAGGTGCCGGGGCTGGGCAAGAAATGGGAAGTTGCCAGAGGTCATTACCAGGGCGAGCCCGCTGCCCCTGGCGCACCTTGGTACGCGCGCCCGGCAAGCGTTGGCCAGGCGCGCCAGGCACTGGTGATCGGCGCAGGGCTTGCCGGCAGCGCCAGCGCCAACAGCCTGGCCCGGCGGGGGTGGCAAGTCACGGTGCTGGAGCGTCACGCCGCAGTTGCACAAGAAGCCTCGGGCAATCCGCAAGGGGTGCTGTACCTCAAGCTTTCGGCCCACGGCACGGCGCTGTCGCAGATGATCCTTGCCGGGTTCGGCTATACCCGGCGCTGGTTGCAGCAGCTACAGCGCGGCCACGACTGGGATGCCTGCGGCGTGCTGCAATTGGCCTTCGATGCCAAGGAGGCCGAGCGCCAGAACAAACTCGCAGCAGCCTTCGACGCGAGCCTGTTGCGGACGCTGGATCAGCAGCAGGCGCAGCAGCAGGCCGGCATCGCCCTGCCCTGCGGCGGGCTGTTCTATCCCGAGGGCGGCTGGGTACATCCGCCAGCGCTGTGTCGGGCGATGTTGCAGCATCCGGGCATCGATCTGCTGACCCACAGCGACGTGCTGCAACTGCGCCGCGTCGACGGCCAGTGGCAGGCCTGGGCCGGCGAGCGGCTGCTGGCCAGTGCGCCTGTGGTGGTGCTGTGCAACGCCGCCGAGGTGCAGCGCCTGCTGCCCGAGGCGGTGCTGCCGCTCAAGCGCATTCGCGGGCAGATCACCCGCCTGCCGGCGACGGCGACCAGCCAGACGCTGGGCACGGTGGTGTGCGCCGACGGCTATCTGGCCCCACCACGTGATGGCGAGCACACCCTCGGCGCCAGTTTCGACTTCCACAGCCAGGATCTGGCCCCGACCGTGGCCGAGCATCAGAGCAATCTCGAGCTGTTGCAGGCGATCTCACCGGACATGGCCGAACGGCTGAACGTTGCCGCCCTCGACCCCGTGCACCTGCAAGGCCGCGCGGCGTTTCGCTGCACCACCCCCGACTACCTGCCGCTGGTCGGCCCCCTGGCCGACTCCGCAGCCTTCGACCAGGCCTATGCCAGCCTGCGCAAGGATGCCCGGCACGTGCCAGACACGCCGTGCCCCTGGCTCGACGGCCTGTACATCAACAGCGGCCACGGCTCACGCGGGCTGATCACCGCGCCCTTGAGCGGCGAACTGATCGCCGCCTGGGCCAGCGGCGAAGCACTGCCGCTGCCCCGTGCGGTGGCAGAGGCGTGCCATCCCAATCGCTTTTTGTTGCGGCGGTTGATTCGCGGTAAGTGAGCGATCAGTGGCGCTGGGTGCCCACCCACCGCCCATCGGCTTATAACAGATCGTTCTAAAACTCACACAAATCCCTCCGGTCACTACCTAGGTGCCCAGCATTGGCACACCTCCCCAACGGCAACACCGGTAAGGACCTATGTGCGGATTAGCAGGCGAGTTACGTTTCACCCCCTTTGGCCAGGCGCCACGTCCCGCGGACCTCGCGGCCGTCGAGCGCATCACCCATCACTTGGCCCCACGCGGCCCCGACGCCTGGGGCTTCCATAGCCAGGGGCCAATTGCCCTCGGCCACCGGCGGCTGAAGATCATGGACTTGTCCGACGGCTCGGCGCAGCCGATGCAGGACAACACCTTGGGCCTGGCGCTGGCTTTCAACGGCGCCATCTACAACTTCCCTGAGTTGCGCGAAGAACTCCAGGCGCTGGGCTACAGCTTCTGGTCCGATGGCGACACCGAAGTGCTGCTCAAGGGCTACCACGCCTGGGGCGAGGCGCTGCTGCCCAAGCTCAATGGCATGTTCGCCCTGGCCATCTGGGAGCGCGACAGCCAACGGCTGTTCCTCGCCCGTGACCGCCTCGGCGTCAAGCCGCTGTACCTGTCGCGCACCGGCGAGCGACTGCGCTTCGCCTCGACCCTGCCGGCGCTGCTCAAGGGCGGCGACATCGACCCGGTGATCGACCCGGTGGGCCTCAACCACTACCTCAACTTCCATGCCGTGGTGCCCGCGCCGCGTACCTTGCTGGCCAACGTGCAAAAGCTCGAGCCGGGCACCTGGATGCGCGTCGACCGCCACGGCGAGATCGAACGCCACACCTGGTGGACCCTGCAATACGGCCCCAATGCCGATGAGCAGAACCTCACCTTGGACGACTGGACCACCCGCGTACTCGACGCCACCCGCGACGCCGTGGCGATTCGCCAACGGGCTGCGGTGGATGTCGGTGTACTGCTATCCGGCGGCGTCGACTCGAGCCTGCTGGTCGGCCTGCTGCGCGAGACCGGTGTGCAAGACCTGTCGACCTTCTCGATCGGCTTCGAAGACGCTGGCGGCGAACGTGGTGACGAGTTCCAGTATTCAGACTTGATCGCTCGCCACTACGGCACCCGCCATCATCAGTTGCGCATCGCCGAACACGAGATCATCGACCAGTTGCCGGCGGCCTTCCGCGCCATGAGTGAACCGATGGTCAGCCACGACTGCATCGCGTTCTATCTGCTCTCGCGGGAAGTGGCCAAGCACTGCAAGGGCGTGCAAAGCGGCCAGGGCGCCGACGAACTGTTCGCCGGCTACCACTGGTACCCGCAAGTGGACGGCGCTGCCGACCCCTACGCGGCCTACCGCGCAGCGTTCTTCGACCGCAGCGTCGAGGAGTACCGCGACACCGTACAGGCACCCTGGTTGCTCGACGGCGATGCCGCCGGTGACTTCGTGCGTGAGCACTTCGCCCGCCCCGGTGCCAGCGCCGCAGTCGATAAAGCGTTGCGTCTGGACAGCACGGTGATGCTGGTCGATGACCCGGTCAAACGGGTCGACAACATGACCATGGCCTGGGGCCTGGAAGCGCGTACGCCGTTCCTCGACTACCGCCTGGCCGAACTCTCGGCACGTATTCCGGCCCGCTTCAAGCTGCCAGACGGCGGCAAGCAGGTGCTCAAGGAAGCGGCGCGACGGGTGATCCCAAACGAGGTGATCGACCGCAAGAAAGGCTATTTCCCGGTGCCTGGCCTCAAGCACCTGGAAGGCGCCACGCTGGATTGGGTACGGCAGCTACTGACCGACTCCAGCCAAGACCGTGGCCTGTTCAACCCGGCTGAAATCGACCGCCTGCTGAGCAATCCACACGGCCAGCTCACCCCGCTGCACGGCTCCAAGCTGTGGCAGCTGGCCGCGCTGAACCTGTGGCTCAGCGAACAAGGAATCTGATTCGATGAAAGCCCATGAAATCGCCTATGGCCAGCGCCTGCTGCGCGGCCAGGCGCCCTCCTATGAACGCCTGCAGGCGCGTCTGGCCGGTGACGGCAGCGAGCCCCACGACCAGCCGCGGGCCCTGCATTGTGGCTGGGGGCGACTGCTGATCGGCCACACCTACCCCGATCCGCAGAGCCTGGCCGGTGCGTTGCAGCAGGAACGCCCCGGCGAGCGCGACATCGCCCTGTACGTGGCCGCGCCGCAGCAGGTGCTGGCACAGGCACCGCAGCACCTGTTTCTCGACCCTTCCGACACCCTGCGCCTGTGGTTCAGCGACTACCGTCAGGCGCAGCGCGTATTTCGCGGCTTTCGTATTCGCCGGGCGCAGAACGCGGCGGACTGGCAGGCGATCAACGCCTTGTACCAGACCCGCGGCATGCTGCCGATCGACCCCGAACGCCTGACACCAAGGCACTTGGGCGGGCCGGTGTACTGGCTGGCTGAAGACGATGACAGCGGTGCAGTCATCGGCAGTGTGATGGGCCTGAACCACCACAAGGCCTATGCCGATCCAGAGCACGGCAGCAGTCTGTGGTGCCTGGCGGTCGATCCACAATGCAGCCGTCCCGGCGTCGGCGAGGTGCTGGTGCGCCACCTGATCGAGCACTTCATGAGCCGCGGTCTGGCCTACCTCGACCTGTCGGTGCTGCACGACAACCGTCAGGCCAAGCGCTTGTACGAAAAACTCGGTTTTCGCAACCTGCCGACCTTCGCCGTCAAGCGCAAGAACGGCATCAACCAGCCGCTGTTTCTCGGCCCGGGGCCCCAGGCCGAGCTCAATCCCTATGCGCGAATCATCGTCGATGAAGCGTACCGGCGCGGTATCGAAGTGCAGGTCGATGACGCCGCTGCCGGGCTGTTCAGCCTGAGCATGGGCGGGCGCCGTGTGCGCTGCCGTGAGTCGCTGAGCGACCTCACCAGCGCCGTGAGCATGACCCTGTGCCAGGACAAGCGCCTGACCCAGCACGCGCTGGAGCAGGCTGGCCTGCACGTGCCGGTGCAGCAACTGGCCGGCAGCGCCGACGACAACCTGGCATTTCTCGAAGACCACGGCGCGGTGGTGGTCAAGCCGGTGGACGGCGAGCAGGGCCAGGGCGTAGCCGTCAATCTCAGCACCTACGACGAGCTCACCCAGGCCGTCGAGCAGGCGCGGCGCTTCGACAGCCGCGTGTTGCTGGAAAGCTACCACCCAGGGTTCGACCTGCGCATCGTGGTCATCGCCCATGAAGTGGTGGCCGCGGCCATTCGCCATCCGGCGCAGGTCGTCGGTGACGGCAGCCACTGTATCCGCGCGCTGATCGAGGCGCAGAGCCGTCGTCGCCAGGCGGCTACCGGGGGTGAGAGTCGTATTCCGCTGGATGAAGAAACCGAACGCACCTTGCATGCAGCAGGCTTCGATTACGACAGCGTGCTACCGGCCGGACAGCCCCTGGCCGTGCGCCGCGCCGCCAACTTGCACACCGGTGGCACCCTGGAAGACGTCACCGAACGCTTGCATCCGACCCTGGCCGATGCCGCGATCCGCGCTGCCCGCGCCCTGGATATTCCCGTGGTGGGGCTGGATTTTATGGTCGCCGACGCCAGCCAGCCCAACTACGTGATCATCGAAGCCAACGAGCGCGTGGGCCTGGCCAACCACGAGCCGCAACCCACTGCCGAACGCTTCGTCGACCTGCTGTTTCCCCACAGCCGCGCCCTGACCTGAACGTTGCACAAGGAGACCTGGACATGTCCGAACGACATCCCGAGCCCGATCTCGACTACATGAAGCGTGTGCTGCTGGAGATGCTCGCCATCCCCAGCCCCACCGGCTTCACCGACACCATCGTGCGCTACGTGGCCGAACGCCTGGAAGAACTGGGCATCCCCTTCGAGCTGACCCGTCGCGGCACCATTCGCGCGACCCTGCGCGGGCGGCAGAACTCCCCGGACCGGGCTGTTTCCGCGCACCTGGATACCATTGGCGCCAGCGTGCGCCAGGTGCAGGACAACGGCCGCCTGGCGCTGGCGCCGGTCGGCTGTTGGTCGAGCCGCTTCGCTGAAGGCAGCCGCGTCAGCGTGTTCACCGACAGCGGTGTGCTGCGCGGCAGCGTGCTGCCGCTGATGGCCAGCGGGCACGCCTTCAACACCGCCATCGACCAGATGCCGGTGAGCTGGGACCACGTCGAAGTACGCCTCGATGCCTATAGCACCACCCGCGCCGATGCCGAAGCGCTGGGCATCGGTATCGGTGATTTCGTCGCCTTCGATCCGCTGCCCGAATTCACCGACAGCGGCCATATCAGCGCCCGCCACCTGGATGACAAGGCCGGTGTCGCCGCCCTGCTGGCAGCGCTCAAGGCGGTGGTGGAAAGTGGCCAGCAACCGCTGATCGACTGCCACCCGCTGTTCACCATCACCGAAGAAACCGGCTCTGGCGCAGCCGGCGCCTTGCCGTGGGACGTGAGTGAATTCGTCGGTATCGACATCGCCCCGGTGGCGCCAGGCCAAGCCTCCAGCGAGCATGCCGTGAGCGTGGCGATGCAGGATTCATCCGGGCCGTACGATTATCACCTGTCGCGCCACCTGCTGAACCTTGCAGCCGAACAGGAACTGCCGGTGCGCCGCGACCTGTTCCGCTACTACTTCAGCGACGCGCATTCGGCGGTGACCGCCGGGCATGACATCCGCACCGCGCTGGTGGCGTTCGGCTGCGATGCCACCCATGGCTACGAGCGTACCCACATCGACAGCCTGGCGGCCTTGAGCCGACTGCTGACCGGCTACCTGCTCAGCCCGCCCGTGTTCGCCAGCGATTCGCAGCCGGCCAGCTCGTCGTTGGAGCGCTTCAGCCACCAGCTCGAGCACGACGCGCAGATGGAGAGCGACACACGGGTACCGGCCGTGGACAGCCTGGTGGGGAACAAGGCCTGATTCCTACGCGGTGATTCGGGCTTTCGCGTACGATGGCCCGAATCATCATCCATTGCCGCTGACCTATGCTGATTCCCTACGAGCACCTGCAAGCCGATACCCTCACCGCCCTGATCGAGGACTTCGTCACCCGCGACGGCACCGACAACGGTGACGACACGCCGCTGGAGACCCGCGTGCTGCGCGTGCGCCAGGCCTTGGCCAAAGGCCAGGCGTTCATCCTCTTCGATGTGGAAAGCCAGCAATGCCAGCTGCTGGCCAGGCACGACGTGCCGCCCGAGCTGCTGGGCTGACCGCTCAGCGCCGCGAGCGCTCCGGCCCGGAACCGTCCGACTGCTCGCACTTGCGTTGCGCGCGAATGCGCTTGAACACTTCGCTGCGGTGCACTTCGACATGCCGCGGCGCCTCCACGCCCATGCGCACCACACCCCGGCGCAGATCGACCAGCTTGATGGTGATGTCGTCACCAATGACGATGGACTCGCCCACTTCTCTCACGAATACCAGCATGGCGCACTCCCGCAGCGGTGAAAAAGACCGCAGACTGCCGGGGAGCGGTTGCCCTGCCAATGGTATTGGTCGATTCAGGAACCTTCCTACTTTGGCTGGTAACTTTTCTTACGTCCGCTACCTACAAATTGCGCTAACTGCCCGGCTCACGCTCGCTGCGGCGCACGCACGCTCACCCCTTCGCGCGTCAATGCCTGGCGAATCGCCTGGGCGAATGCGGCTGCGCCTGGCTGGTCGCCGTGGATGCACAACGTGTCAGCCTGCACGGGCACGGTGCTGCCGTCGACCGCGACCACATGACCTTCACGCAGCATGCCCAGCACTTGAGCCACGGCCTGGTCGGCGTCGGTGATCATCGCCCCGGCCTGGCTGCGCGGGGTCAACGTGCCGTCTGCCTGATACGTGCGATCTGCAAACACCTCATGGCGCACCGCCAGGCCCAGCGCCTGAGCCGCGTGGGTCAGCTCGCTGTTGGCCAGGCCGTACAGATACAACTGCGGGTCCAGATCACGCACCGCTTCGCAGATCGCCCTGGCCAGAACCGGATCGGCCGCCGCCTGGTTGTACAGAGCCCCATGCGGCTTGACATGCTGCAGCCTGCCCCCCTGGGCGGTGACGAACGCCTGCAGCGCGCCCACCTGGTACAGCACGCAGGCGTAGGCTTCATCCGCGCTCAGGGTCATGTTGCGGCGACCGAACCCTTGCAGATCGGGGAAGCTTGGATGAGCACCGACCGCCACGGCGTTTTTCAATGCGGCGGCGACCGTGTGGCGCATGATTCGCGGATCGCCTGCGTGAAACCCACAGGCGATGTTGGCTGAGGTGATCTGCGCCAGTACGGCGTCGTCGTCACCCATGCGATAGGCGCCGAAGCCTTCGCCCAGGTCACTGTTGAAATCGAGCTCAGGCATGCTCTCGCTCCAGTTGCACAAGCAGTCGGGCCCGCTGCACGGCAAGGCGCTGCGCGTGCTCGAGCGTGGTCAGTTCGAAGCGCACCGCCTCGCCGGGCAGCCGCTGCGCCAGCAGTGGCAGGTCAGCGCTGATGACGTTGGCGATGCGCGGGTAGCCGCCCGTGGTTTGCCGGTCGGCCATGAGCACGATGGGCTGGCCGCTGGGCGGCACTTGCACGGTGCCGAAGGTCACCGCTTCAGAAAGCAGCTCCAGGGGCGCGAGCAGTGGCAATGGCTCGCCCAGCAGGCGGTAGCCCATACGTTCCGAGTCATTGCCGATGCGGTACTCGGCTTCCAGCAGGGTACGCTGCGCTTGGTCCGTGAAAGCGTGCCACTCGCCCCCTGGCACGAGGCGGATGGCGCTCAGGGCTTCACGCTCGATGCAACGACGCAACCCGCTGGGCAGGACGATGCGCGGGGGGTTGCGAAAACTCGACGCCAGCCCCAGCCGATCGCCCGCCTGCAGCGCCCGGCCGAGCACCCCGGCGTAGGCGCCGCGGCGGTAGGTGCTGACGCTGCCCAGCACGCTGTCCTGGGTGAAGCCACCGGCGACGGCCAGGTAGGCGCGGGCGCCGAAGCGACGCTGGCCGAAGGCCAGAATCGAGCCTGCCATGGCGCGGACAGGCCGATGCGGCGGCAACGGCTCACCGTCGAGCGTGGCGCCCAGGTCAGCGCCACCGATCGCGATCAAGGCGGCGGCGTCGAAGCGCGCCGTGGGCCCCTGCAGGGTCATTTCCACAACGCCAGCGTCGCGCCGGTTGCCCACCAGGAGGTTGGCCAGTTGCTGGGCCAGGGCATCCATGGGGCCGTTGACCGGCACACCGACATGCTGATGGCCGACTCGTCCCGTGTCCTGCAGGGTGCTGCACAGACCGGGCTTGAGAATCTCCAGGCTCATGCAGGGCGGCCCTCCTCGCGCATCGATTCGAAGACAGCGGGTGTTATGGCCACGAACCTTATCTTGTCGCCGCTCTGCATCAGACACGGCTGAGTGCGATAGGCATCGAACACCGTCAGTGGGGTACGGCCGATCAGGTTCCAGCCACCCGGCAGCTCCAGTGGATAGATCACCGACTGCCGGTTGGCCAGGCCGATGCTGCCCGCGGCCACATGGGTGCGCGGCGTGGCCCTGCGGGGCGGGTTCAGGCGCGGGTCGAGCACACCGATATAGGGATGCCCTGGCGCGAAGCCGACCATCAGTACATCCAGCATCTGCCCGCCATGCAGCTCGATGAGCGACTCGGGCGTGAGCTTGAGCGCATCGGCCACGGCGTCCAGATCCGGGCCGTACTCACCGCCATAGCACACTGGAACGTCGATGACCCGCGGCGCAGCGGCCGATGACGAACCGGCCCTGCGCAATACCGCGTCCAGTTGCTCGCAGAAGGCCTCGTAAGGGTACTGGCCCTCGGTACACGCCACCTGTTCCGGACGATAGTGCACGCCGATCGAGACCATCGCCGGCACGATGTCGCTCACCCCATGCAGCTCACCCTCGAGCACCGCCTCATTGAGTTGCCGAGCGTAGTGGGCCACCCGGCGATTGGTGTCGACGTCGAGCACCTGACCGAACGTGAGCACCAGGCAGCTATCGCCTGCCGGGTGAATCGTCCAGCGCTCGACAGGGACGCTGCCTGGGGTGTCCATCACTTTCAACCTGTTCATTTCAGTTACCTAAATCTACTGGCCTCACCGCTCGAGCTGCTGACCCGCCGTTTCCTTGAGAAAGATCAGCGACAGCAGACTCAGCGACGCCGCCCCTGCAAGAAAGTAGCCCGGCATCAGCAGATTGCCGGTCGAGCCGATCAGCGCCGAGGACATGAACGGCGCCACCCCGCCACCCAGGATAGCCCCCAGGTTCACCGCAATCGCCATGCCGGTGTAGCGAACCCGCGTCGGGAACTGCTCAGCGTACGTGGGATAACCGACCGACTGAATGATAGGCATGGGCAAGGTGGCAACCAGCAGTGCCAGGGCCGCGACCCAGATCGAGGCGCCGTTCATCAAGGTCATCATCGGCACCACCAGCACCATATAGCCGAGGAAGCCGATGGCCAGCGTGCGACGACGGCCCAAGCGATCCGAGACGGCGCCCCAGAACGGCATCATGGCCGCGACGATGAAGCTGATGCCGGCGATCGTCCAGTAGACATGGGACTTGTCGAACTTCAGATAGGTGGTCAGGTAGATGTTCATGAAGACGATGCCGATGAAGTACCCGACATTCTGCCCAAAGGCCAGAATCACCACCCGCACCACGCTGCCCAGGTGTCGCCCCATGACTTCGCGCACCGGCGCTGCCGGCGGTTTGTCCTTCTTCAGGAAGGCCTTGTACTCGGGGGTTTCCTCGACGTTGTGGCGCAGCTTGCACGACAGCAGCACCAGCGGCACACAGAGAAAGAACGGAATCCGCCAGCCCCAGGCCTGCAGTGCTTCAGGGCTGAGCAGCAGGGTGATCACACCACACACGCAGGCGGCGGTACCGCCACCGATGGCCACGCCCACTGGGGTGAAGGCGCCGAAGAAGCCGCGTCGGTGCGCCGGCGCGGATTCAGCGACGAATGCGGCCGCGCCAACCACCTCGGCACCGGCGAAGAAGCCTTGGGCCAGGCGAATCAGCACCAGCAGGATCGGTGCGAGGATCCCGGCCTGGGCAGTGGTGGGCAAAAAGCCGATCAGCGCCGTGGACAGGCCCATGCCGATCACCGTGGTGAGCAGCACGCCACGTCGACCAATGCGGTCACCCAGACGCCCGAGGATGATGCCGCCCAGCGGGCGGGTGAGGAACGCGCTGCCAAATACCGCCAACGATGCCAGCAACGCGGCAGCGGGGTTGTCACTGGGGAAGAACAGCGGCGCGATGATCGCGGCCATGTAGCCGTAGACGCCAAATTCATAGTATTCGACGGCAGTGCCAGTGGACGCGGCGATGGCCGCTCGACGGCTGACGGACTTGCGGTCGCAGGAAGGGGACACAGCATCGGGAGCGGCAGCAGGCATGGAGCCTGCGCCCTCTGGGGCTAGCACGCGAGACATAGATCACCATTCACCAAACCAACGGATTATTAGCAAGGCGGTCTGGGCCGCCTGTTTTTATATGTCTGCCAAGGGCAAACCGGTTGTGATGGGCAGTAACTGAAGTGCCGATGGGCCAGGACATGGCCTTTTTGTTGTTATGGGGTCAACGCGCCGAATGCTGCGATTCGGCGCCCGGATTGGCTCATTTTGCGAACAGCTGGCTCATGTCCTTGAAGGCTTTGAACTCCAGCGCGTTGCCACAGGGGTCGAACAGGAACATCGTGGCCTGCTCGCCGACCTGGCCCTTGAAGCGGACGTAGGGCTCGATGACGAAGCGGGTCTGCCGTGCCTTCAGGCGATCGGCCAATGCTTCCCACTCCTCCCAGCCCAGAATGATGCCAAAGTGCGGCACAGGCACGTCATGGCCGTCCACCGCATTGGTGTGCGCGGCATCCTGGCTCGCGGTCTTGGGGTGCTCGTGGATCACCAACTGATGTCCGTAGAAATCGAAATCCACCCAATGGCTGCTGGAACGGCCTTCGGCCAGGCCGAAAACCTCGCCGTAGAAGGCACGCGCGGCGGCGAGGTCGTACACAGGGATTGCCAGGTGAAAAGGGGAAAGGCTCATCATGGGCTCCAGTCTGTTCTGGTGATAGGGCGCCGGGAGCCGCGCGGGTCAGCTCGCTGCGATACGCCTGGAACCGATCATAGGTCTAGCGAACAGACAAAAAAAACAATATATTTTTTTGCAAAGCACAAAGGAAATTTGTGAATGATCCGTGAGCTGAAGACCTTGGTCGCGGTCGCCCGCGAGGGCACCTTCGCCGCTGCGGCGAGCAAGATCGGTCTTACCCAGGCCGCCGTCAGCGCGCAGATCGCAAGGCTCGAAGCCGAGCTTGGCCTGGAACTGTTCGACCGCAGCGGGCGCAGCGCCCGGCTCAACGCCACCGGCTACCACACCCTGCAGCAAGCCCACGAACTGATTCGCCTGTACCACAACCTCGGCGTGCCGACGCCCGAGGCCCAGGTGCCGCAGCGAGTGACCATGGGCGCCATTTCGTCGATCCAGCGCATGCTGCTGCCCAGCGCCCTGGCCACGTTCCACCAACAGCACCCAAGCTTTCGCACCCGCGTGCTGCCCGGGCTGTCGATGGAGTTGCTCGATCAGGTGGATGCCGGTGAGATCGACATGGCCGTCATCATTCATCCAGCCTTCGCCCTGCAAAGTGACTTGAGGTGGGTGCCGCTGGTGCGCGAGCCCTATCGCCTGCTGGCACCCCGCCAATCACCCGACAAGGACTGGCGCGAGCTTCTGGCATCGCAGCCCTTCCTACGCTACGACCGCGCCTCGTTCGGTGGCCGTCAGGTCGACCGATTCCTGCGCAAGATGCATTTCACGCCCCGCGAAGTGTCCGAGCTCGATGAGTTGCAGGCGCTGGTCGAGCTGGTCGCCCGTGGCGTGGGCGTGGCCCTGGTGCCGGAGACCTTCGGGCACAAGCGCTGGCCTGCGGGGGTTCGTGCCCATGACCTGGGTGAGCATACGTTCTACCGTGAGATTGGGCTGGTGCATCCTTCCAATCGCAATGCCAACGAGCCGGTGATGCTGTTGGCGGAGTTGATTGAGCAGATTGCAGTGGACATGGCGTTGGGTGGCCAAGGCGCTTGAGGAACCGGGCCTGCGCTGAGGCGGGGTGAAGTGCAGCTAGGGCAGGGTCGGCAAGACAATAGACCGCGCTGTGATGGTTTCACGGGCCAGGTTGCACACGGCGGCAACGATCACTCTCGACTCACCTTGCCCCGCATCTTAACCGCCATCTCAGCCATCTGCGCATACAACCGCTCCGGCGCCTGGCGCTTGAGTTGCCAGGCGGCGCGGCCGGCTTCGTGGGGCAGGATGAGAAATTCCCCGGCCTCGACCGCCGCATGGATGTAGTCGGCCACCTGCGCGGCGCTGATCGGTGAACTGTCCAGCAGCTTGCCCACCTGCGCCTTCATGGCAGGGTCAGGGCCGCGGAACGAGTCGAGCAGGTTGGTCTGGAAAAACGACGGGCAGACCACGTGCACCCTGACCGACAGCGGCTCCAGTTCGACCTTGAGGCTTTCCGACAGCGCCACTACGCCGGCCTTGGCGACGTTGTAGTTGCTCATGCCCGGCCCCTGCATCAGCGCCGCCATGGAGGCGATGTTGATGAGCGTGCCGCGGCTGCGTTCGAGCAGCGGCACGAACGCCTTACAGCCTTTGACCACGCCCATCAGGTTGATCGACAACTGCCACTCCCAGTCATCCAGGCTCAGGTCTGTGAAAAAGCCGCCAGAGGCCACGCCTGCGTTGTTCACCACACAATCGATGCCGCCGAACTGCGCCTGGCAGCGTTGCGCAAGGGCGGTGAGCTGGCTGTAGTCGCGGACATCGCAGCGCTGGCTGAAACCGTCGCCGCCCGCGGCGCGCACGTGTTGCAGCGTCTGCTCCAGACGGTTCTGGTCAATGTCGGCCAGGGCCAGCCGCCAACCCTCGCGCGCCCAGCGCAGCGCCATTTCACGGCCCAGCCCGGAGCCTGCGCCGGTGATCATCATTCGTTTGGACATGATCTGCCTCTCGCTGCCTGGAAGGTGCGCAGCAGTCTAGCCAACCCAGACCACGCGCTGAGGCCCATCAGCAAGGTGAATGCAGACGTATGAAAACAATCAGCGCGCAAAGCCAATAAAACTTTATTCACACCGCACCAGTCGGAATTTACAAGCGGCCAGCAGTGGGGTGGATACGAAAGGTCGCCGCGCAGTTGGAACACTGTCGGCACATTTTTCGTACCCACCTGCGACCGTCGGACATTGCACGCTCATTACCTATTCGCTCACGCAAGGACTCTTCCCATGACTACGATCCTCATCATCGTTCTGATTCTGCTGCTGGTGGGCGGCCTGCCGGTCTTCCCGCACTCCCGTTCGTGGGGTTATGGCCCGTCCGGCATCATCGGCGTGATCCTGGTGGTTCTGCTGATTCTGCTGCTGCTCGGTCGGATATGACCGTCGGCTCCTGAGCCTCGCTCGGGCGCCATCATCGCCTCACCCGCGCGCAGCCTGCTCCCCCAGGCTGCGTTCGAGGTCAGTCATGGCCTCGGCGAGCGCTTGCACTGTCACCTGAATCTGTGACCATGGCACCTCTTGCGAGCACACTCGTTCAAGCTCCTCGCACAGCTTGGCCAATCGTTCCACGCCGGCAATGCGTGCCCCGCCCTTGATCCGATGGGCCAGTTCGGCCAGCGCCGTACGCTCACCCTTACCCACTCGCTGCAAGCGCAGCAGATCATCCCGGTTGCTTTGCCGCAAGTTGTGCGTCAGTGCGCGAAGCGCGGCCTGATCAGCACCGACCAGGCGATGCAGATGCTGCACATCGAACGATGTCGATTCCACTACCCTCCCCGCCTCAGGTTCGGCGCACCTTCCCGACTGCTTGTCCAAAGCCTGCACCAGACTGCCCAGTGCCAGGGGTTTGAACAAACAGTCATCCATGCCAGCGGCACGGCAGCGCAAGCGCTCTTCAGGCAGCGCGTTGGCCGTGATGCCCAGCAGGCGGCAGGCCATCAGTCCGCGTCGGCGCTCGTGCTCACGCATTGCGCGGGCCAGCGCGTAACCGTCCAGACGCGGCATGTTGCAGTCGCTGATGACCACATCGAACGGCTCCTGGAGCCAGACCCGCAATCCCTGTGCGCCGTCCTCGGCGACCCGCACCTGATGGCCGAGGTAATCCAGTTGCTGCGCCAGTAGCAGACGGTTGGCCGGGTAGTCGTCGATCACCAGCACCTTCAGCGGCAGCGTCGCCGCGCCTGGCGATTGCGGCGCGCTGACCTTGCGCGACGGCTGCTCGGTCAGCCAGGGCAGCGTCAGGCAGATGGTCACCTCGGTGCCCTGCCCCAGCTCGCTGTGCAGCTTCAGATCGCCCTCCATCATCTGGCACAGACTGCGACTGATCCCTAAGCCCAATCCGCTGCTGCAGCGGGGCGACTGTCGCTGGTTGCTGGCCTGACGGAAAGGCTGCCCCAACTGCGCCAGTTCGTCGGCAGCGATGCCTACGCCGCTGTCGCGCACCTGCAACTGCACGGCCAGGCGTTGCTGCTCGGGCACCGCCCGCAGATGCACCTCGACCCAGCCGCGCGCGGTGAACTTGATCGCGTTGCTGAGCAGGTTGCCCAGCACCTGCCTGAAGCGGACCGGGTCGAGCAGCACATCGCTGTCCACCGCACCCTGGCAATGCAAGCGCAGTTCCAGACCCTTGCTGCGGGCCTGCTGCTCGAACAACTGCACCACGCCCTCGACCTGCTCACGCAGGCGCACGCGCTGCGGTGCCAGTTGCAACTGACCGGCTTCGATGCGCGACACATCGAGAATGTCGCCGATCAGCTCCAGCAGGCTGCGCGCAGCCTCGGCCGTAACTTCCAGCGCCAGGTGATCGAGCGCGCCCTGCTCGGCTTTGAGCTGAGCGAGTTCGAGCATGCCGAGCATGGCGTGCAACGGCGTGCGGATTTCGTGGCTCATGGTGGTGAGGAAACGGGTCTTGGCCTGATTGGCGCGGTCGGCGGTCTGCTTGGCCCTGCGCAGCTTCACTTGCAGGCGTCCGAGGTAGCGAATCCAGGCAATGGCCAGCGACAACAGCGCCATCACCAGAGCGAAGCCGAGCACGATACGCCCGCGGTAGCGCGGCCACAGACCATCACTGACGATCAGCGGATTACGCCAGCGACGCACCAGCAGCTCGCTCTCGCGGGGTGACAGGCTCAACAACGCCTTGTTGAGGATGCCCTGCAACTCGACATCGCCGCGCCGACTGGCCAGGGCAAAGTGCGCGGGGGCCATGGGCAGGCTGGCGCTGATGCGCAGGCGTCCTGGATACCAGCGGGCGATCAGCGAACGCGCATCATCGAGGGTCAGCACCGCCGCATCGACCTGTTCCCGGGCCACGGCATGCAGGGCGGCCAGCGGGCCGCCGAAGGTGTGCAACGTCACCGAGCCGCCCTGCTGCTCGAGCACAGACTGTACGGCGCTGCCCCAGACCACCGCCAGGTTGCGTCCGTGCAGTTGTTCCAGACTCTCAGGCGCCTGGGCCTCGTCGCGGGTCACCAGCACTCGCGATGCACTGAGGTAGGCACCGCTGAAGGCCAGGTGCGACGCCAGCGCCGGGCTGCGCGGCACGCCGGCGATCACCTGCGCCTGGCCACGGTTCAGTGCCTCGCTCATCTGCTGCAGCCCGCTGCCGGCCTCGACCTCGAACTGCAACCCGCTGCGCTGGCTGATCAGTTCCAGCACATCCAGGCTCAGCCCCCGCAGTTGCCCATCGCCGTCCCGGAAGCTCAGCGGCAGCATCTGCTCGTCGACCAGCACCTTCACCCGCGGGTTGGCCTGGAGCCAGCGCTGCTCGGCAACGCTCAGTTGCAGCGGCGCCGCCAGCGCCGCGTGATCCGCTGCCGGGCTCCAGCGCTGACGAATCAGGGCCTGCTGCTGTTCATCGATGGCGCTCAGTGCCTGCTCGACCAGCACCGGCAGCGGCGAATCCTGGTCGAGCATGGCAAAGCCGATGTCTTCCTCCGGCAGACGCGCAGGCCCTGCTTCCTGCACGCCGCTGATCGGATTGCGCGCCAGCAGGAAGCGCGCATTCAAAGCGCTGCCCAGATAAGCGTCGGCGCGCCCCAGGGCCAAGGCCGCCATGGCGCTGAAGGCTGACGGGTGACTGCGCACCTGAGCGCTGGGGTAGTAGGCGCTCAGTTGCGATAACGGCCGATAGCCGTCGACCACCACCAGGCTGAACGGCACAGCCCCGCGGATCGCTGCCTGGGCCGGGGCACCGCGGGTAATCAGCAGTGGCTGGTCACGGGCGTAGCCACGGGACAGGCGCAGGCCGGCCTCGCGGGCCTGGAAGGTCGACACCGATGCCAGCAGGTCGAGCTGACCGGCGCGCAGCGCCTTGACCGCCGCCTCGAAGCTGTCGAACGCCTCGACGCGCATCTCCATGCGCAGGTGCTCGGCCACCAGTCCCGCATAGTCGGCGCTGATGCCCTCGTAGACCTGTCCGGAGCCGAGCATCTCCAGCGGCGGGTTGTCCTGCCGGATGACGCCCAGGCGCAACGGCCCATGCGCCCACAGCCAGCGCAGCATCTGCGGTTGCGGTTCGCCGTGGGGGCCGGCGAAGCTGGCACGGGCATGCAGTGAAGGCGAATCGCTGGTCTGCGCGCTGCCGGGCAGGCACCACAGGGCCAGCAGCAGGCAGGCGCAGAAGCGTTTCACAGGGCTGCGTCAGACCAGTTGGTGACGGCGGGCAAAATCCGCCAGGTCGATCAACGAACTGACCCGCAGCTTTTCCATGAGTCGGCTCTTGTAGGTGCTGATGGTCTTGTTGCTGAGCAACATGGTGCTGCCGATCTCCTTGTTGCTCAGGCCCCGGGCCAGATGCTGCAGCACCATCAATTCGCGGTCGGTGAGCGCGGCGATCCACTGCGCTTCACCGCTGCGCAGATCCTGGCTGTTGACCGAGCTGAGCGTCACTTCAGGGAAGTAGCTGTAGCCTGACAGCACCGCGCGAACGGCCTTGATCAGTTCGCCCAGATCATCGGTTTTCGACACGTAGCCGGCGGCCCCAGCCTGCAAGCAGCGCAATGAATAGGCTTCGGGAAGCAGCGACGTCAGCACCACGGCCTTGGTTGGATGCTCCATGGCCTTGAGCCGCGCGATCACCTCCAGCCCATCGAGTCCCGGCATGGCGATGTCAAGGATGATCACATCCGGCTCTTGCTCACGGACCAGGCGCAGCGCATCGATCCCGTTGTCGGCCTGCCCGACCACCTCGAGACGGTCCTGGCGCAGCAACATGCACACGGTGGCGCGGATGAAAGGGTGATCGTCGACCACGACGACTTTGTACATGGGTCCATCCTTACCGGAAGCCGGCGTCAGAGATCGGCGTCGAACATCAGTGTGACCTTGCCGCTGTAGCGCTCGCCAGGGCGTTTGAGCATGGCCGGCAGGTCGGCCTCGACCACCTCGAAATGCACTTGGCCGGGACCGTTGTGGGTGTAGACCACCGGCTCCAAGGCCAAGGCGGCGTTGCGCCCAGTGGGCAGCGGCATGCGCGTGACGCCTTGCCAACCTCCATAGCGAACGCCCCAAGGCATGCTGGTCAGCACGTGCAGGGGCACCTCTTCGCCGCGTCGATTACGAATCGCGCAGTGCTCGCCAGCCTCGAATTCGCAGAATTTGTAGACGCGAAACGGGCCGGACGACCACATGCGCAAGGAGGAATCGGCGCTGATCTTCGGCGGGACCCGACCGCCGTCGAGCCAAGCGCCCCAGCCGCCCGGCGGTTGGAGAATGGCGTGGTCGAAGCCTGGTGCGAATTCGACACGGAACTCGTGATCGACCTCGATCACGATGTTGAAACCGATGGCGGTATCGCTGATCGACAGGATGTTGTCACCGAAATCGAAATCGCCGCCCGGACCGACGCTATAGTCGATGCGGCCGCGATAGCGACCAGGTTGCAGGCGCGAAACGCTGGGCAAGGTCAGGGTGTAAGTCAGGGCCAGATCGGACGCCTCGATCACCTCGATATCGCCCTCCCCGCCCCAGCGGTTGCGCATGGTACACAGGCCGGGAAATTGCCGATAACGCCAGTGGGTGACGAGGGTGTTGCTCGAGCGCCACTTGCCATTCTGTGGCTGGCAGTTACCTCCCCAGCGGGTGCTACTGTCGACAGGGTTGCGGTTGCGGTTGGGGCTGTACACTGCCTGAGAGTAGTAGTTGAAGCTGAGGGTGACCGGCTGCACATCGCCGTTCTGTTCATGAACGATCTGGCCGTTCCGAGCGGCCGGCAGGGTGCCGTAGAAGTTCTCTCGCGACAATTTGTCCACCAGGTGTGTGACCACCTTTTTCGTGTACGTCAGCGCAATACCTACCGACTGTTTGCCACGGCACATCTGCGTGACGTCCGCGCAGTTCGGCGCTTCTGGTGTGGTATGCCGCCATTCGGCGGGAAGGCCTCCGCGGTATTCGGCGCTAAGCGTCACCTCGACGGCATCGGCCAGCGACGCCCAGCCCAGGCTCAGCAGTGCGATGCAGCCCAGCGGTACAGCCCGCCATGCACGCCGGCTCATCCTTGCACCGTCATGGATCGATGCTGCTCACCTTCATGCAGCTCGAACTGAAAGACGTGCCCAGGCGTGCCGTCGATCACGCGGCTACGTCCCGGCAGGACATGCTGCTTGGTCGAGGGGCCGCAGACCTCCGTGCCCTGCTCGCAGACACGCAGGTGATCGAGCACCACGGTGCTGTTGCCGTCGTTTACCACACTGAGTTTGCCGCCCGTGGCACTGCTGCGGGTGGCGTAACGCGGCTCGGCCGGACGCACGAACAGCAAGGTGCCGTAACCGGCCAGCAGGTTGACCCCGGCCCTGAGGCTGTCGCGGTACGTCTCGGCCTCGGCCTCAGTGACCGCGAAGCCATCGCCCTGCTCGGGCAGGACCGGGATGAACCGCAGCCGGTAATAGCGCTCGCGCTCCCGCTCCCCCTTGTACAGCAGGCGCACGGCCTGCATGCCACGCGCCGGTACGATCAGCCGCGCGGGACTGACGATCAGGCCACGTTGCTCGAGCGCCAGGCCATCGAGCTCGACCTCGTGAGACACGCCTTTGTCGTCGTAGACCAGCTCCGCGGCACTGACCTTGACGAACGCTGTGGCGTCGCCGCCGTTGCGCACGCGCTTGAGCGAAGTGCTCTTGCCAGCCTCGAGGTAGTCGTACAGACCACCGACGTTCAGTTCAGGTGCCGCCTCGGCCCAGCCGGGCGCGAGCAGCATGGCGACGAGCAGGCATCTGGATAGGTTCAGCATGTGGAGCCCCTTTGGAGAAAAATTCATAGCACATGGCCATTACCGCCATCGTCTGCAATGCTGCCGGACATGACCAGCCAGACAATTCCCAGTCGGCATTAGGAAAATTCCTAAAGACAAAGCCGTTACAGTTCAGCGTCGAAGATCACCGTGACCTCCCCGCGGTAGCGGCTGCCAGGGTGGTCGAGCATGCTGCGCACCGCCTGCTCATCCACCTTGAAGTGCAACTGTCCGGGCTTGTTCAGCGCAGGGCTTACCGACTCCATCTGCAAGGCTCCGGCGCGGTCACTGGGCAACGTCAGTCGCTGTACCTCGGCGCCTTGGTACTCGATGCCGCCGGGCAGGCTCAACGCCACATCAACCTGCACCTGATGCCCTTGCTCATTGCTGATCGCGCAGCCTGTGCCCAGGTCACGGGCGCAGCGCTTGTAAACGCGAAAAGGACCGGTGGACCACAGTCGAAATGGCAGGTCCCGGTAAAGTCGTTGCGGCGCACCCCGCCCGTTCATCCACGCCATCCAGCCGCCTGGGGGTTCCAGCACGGCGCGCTCGGAGCCGGGAGCGAACTCGAAGACGAAGGCGTGCTGCACCTCGAGCTGGAAGTTGAGCGTGAGGCTGGTGTCGTTGAGATTGCTCACTTGGTTACCAAAATCGAAGTCGCCTCCAGGCCCGACGCTGTAGATGAGGCTGCCGGTGTACAGGCCCGGCTTCATGCGATAAGGCGGCGGCATGTCCAGGTGATAGGCCACGCCCATCTCTTCGATTTCGGTCGGTATCACTTGCCCGTTATCGCCAACCTCAGGTGCCGAGTGGCAGCCAGCAGGCGCGGATGGCTCCTTGATCGTCCACAGGTACCAGGTGCGCGCCGGCATGACCGGGTGCGAGTAGGTGCGTTTGTACCGACAGCCCCCTTGCGGGTAGAGCGTATAAGCCGGGTTGTTGCGGTAAGACTCACCGCCGGTGACTTTCTGGCTCAGCGCGGTGATGGCGAAGGTCAGGGTGTGTCGCTCGCCAGTCCGTGCGTCGGCCACCTCCACCTGGCGGACACCGGGCAGCTTCACGTAGAAGCGGCTGAGCAGGTCTGGGTCCCCGGTCACCGTGGTTTTGCTGTAGGTGATCGGAATCTGCATGGCCTGGGTGTCGCGACATTCGGCCGGCCAGCGTCGGCAGAACGAGGCCAGCGGCGTGGTGTTCTCGAAGCGGCCCGAGGCACTGGCCAGGTACTGCGCGGTCACCGTCACCTCTGCGGCCAGGGTGACCTCCGCAACCAGGCTGAACAGGACGCCGATCACCAATAGGCCGATCAGCCAGAACGTCTTGCAATGCGTGTTCAACTGCGCTGCGCTCCGGATCGGCTGGGTGCCTGGGCGAGGCTGTCCGGGTTGCACGACAGGTCGCCGGCCAGCAGAACATCCCCTTCACGGGTGAGGGTATTGGGGTCCAAGGACAGCAGGCAGAGGGTCGTGCCGCCCTGACGCACTTCCAGGGTGGGGGTCGATTCGCTCATTTCCACGGCGAACATGCCGCCGCTCTCGGCCACGCTGCGGCTGGCATGGTTGACCACCTGGGCGCCGCCCATCGGCTGGCCGTGCGCATCGATCAGGCGGCCGAGCACGGTGACCGTGCGCAACACGCGCAGCTTGCGGTAGGTGACGCCGCCACGATTGAGGTGGTAGTCCAGGCTGCTGGGCTGGATCACCGCGGCTGCCTGACCATCGTTGTCCAGGTCGAACTGCACGTAGCCTGCCTTGTAGGCTTGCACCGGCACCACGTTACGTCCCGGCTTGAGGCTGGTGCTCGAGCCGTACTGACCATCGGCGCGCAGGTCGAGGTTGGGGATGTCGCTCTCGACATCGACGATCAGCCCGGCGTCGTGGGGCAGGTACTGGCCGGTGACCGCCACTTTGCCCTCACCTACAGCAACGATGTTCTGCAGGTTCAGCCCGGCACTGAGTTCGCCGTTGTACGACGAGCTTTGCGCGTACACATCGCCATACAGCGCCTGGCCCTGAAACTGCGCGTTACCGCCCAAGCCTGCGCCGTAGCGATCCACCGTGGCGCTGGCGCCCAGTGACCGCAATGCGCCCAGGTCGACATCTTTCATGTAGGAGACGGTGGCGTTGTGGTCGCGTCCGCCATCGTGCGAGGTTCTGCTGCCAATGCTGGCGGCAATGCGTTCACCGCCCTGACCGAGGCTCATGCTCAAGGTCAGGTTGACCCCGCGGCTACGTTCGTCGCCGCTGCTGCGCGTGCCGGGTCGGTCGAACACGTTCAGGCGCCAGTTGGCATCGGAGCCGAACAGCTTGCCGTAGTAGGACCAGCCCATGTCCACACCCACGCCTTCGGCCGAGCCGGTGCTGCGCGAGACACGCAACGTGGCGGTACTGTGGTTGCTGATACGCCGCGTGAACAGCACGGAGGTCTGGCTCTGCTCGGCATAGCGGGCCATCTGGCTGTGGGTCGGGCGGGACATTTCCTCCAACCAGCTCTTGCTGCGACTGAGCACCAGTGAACCCAGTTCGTGGTTGTTGATGACCTGCAGGTCGTAACCGCTGCCCTGGCCGTCGGAGCGATAGACGTTGCCGTACAGTTTGACTCGGTCCAAAGCGTCCCAGTCCAGCGACACCCCGTACTGAGTGGTATCGCTGACCTGCTGCACCGAGCCGCCAACGATCGCCCGCGGATGGAGCAGGTAGTTGGCCGACACTCCGGCATTGAGGCTGTCTTCGCCGCTCTCTTCCCAGTTGCTGAACAATTGCGCCTGCTGGCCCACATAGGCGTTGTAGCGCCAGCGGCTGTCGAGGTTGCGCCAGCTGTTGGGCTTGTAGACGAATTCCTGGCTGCGCGAGGTTTCCTGGCCGTCTTCGAGCAGGCGCACCTCTACCTGATAGATACCCGCTGGCAGAACCTTGGTGTCGAGCGCCTGCAGACCTGGCTGCACCGGCTGGCTGTTGATCAGCACGCCATTGCGGTAGATCTCGACGATGCCGGGCCGGTTGGGGGTGACGTGGATGGGGGTGGAGCTGGTCTGGCCGTTATCGACCAGCAGACCATCGCTGCTGCCGAACATCAGTCCCAAGGTGGTGTCCGATTGCCGGCCCATCAACCGTGGCTGGCGAGTCAGGCCTTGGGCGATGGGGGTGAAATAGCCCAGCCGGTAAAAGTGATCGTCGCTCAGACGTTCGGCGTATAACTGACTGAGACGATGGCGCAGGCGATCATCATCGCTGCCGCCGCGGTCCACCTGCGCATCGGCCAGGGTGGTCCAGGCACCCAGGCTGCCCTGCCCCTGCAGGGAATAGACGCCGCTGGTTTCGCCGCTGTCGCTGACCAGGTTGAGCTGGTTGCGCAGCAGCAGGCCGCCGCCTTCGTCCGGCAGCGTGTAATAGCGCGGCGCGCTGCCGGTGCGCTCCGCCGCATCGGTGAGCAACGACAGCTGCGAGTTCACCAGGCTGTAGTGAATGGCCTGCAAGCCATCGGCACAGTCGCGCTGGCAATTGCCAAGCGGTCGGCCTTCAGCCAGGCGCTCCTGCCAGCGACGTCGCAGGCTGGGTAGCTCGCGACTTTCTGAATAGTCGGTGAATTCAAGCAGTTGCACCTGTTCGTCGCGGCTGAGCACGATCATCGCATCGCCCAGGTAGCGACCGTCGAGATCGACGCGCACGGCCAGCGGCACGTCGAAGAAGTGCTGCTCAAAGTCGCTTGGCAGCCCTTGAGCCTGACTGACCACACCCATTGCTCCGCCGGCCATCTCGGCGGCAGCAGGCAGTGCGATCAGACAGACTGCAAACAGTGCGTGGCGTAGATAACGTGCGGAAAACATGATGCTCGCCCAGGATCGAGTGCCCACTCCGCCCCGGTGAGGCCGGGAGCGAAGGGGTCAGGACATTGAAAATCGAGCGAAACGATCAGGGAGCAGCTGTTTCGAACATCATGCTGACCAACCCCTGGTAGCTGCCCGGCTTGTAGCCGCCGGTCGGCACCTGCGAGGAAACTTCGAAGTCGATGATCGCGCCCGGAGCGGCTTGCACGTCAGTCAGAATCTGCGCAGGTGTCGTGGTCAGCACGGTGTCGGCAATCTTCACATCGAGGTTGATGGCGTTCAGACCACTGCTGACCACCGCTGGCGAAAGCAGATGTGCGGTGATCGGGCCGATGGTGCTCTTGGCTTGCAGTTGCTTGCGAATCGGCGTCAGCGCGCCTTGGAACGAGTTCCAGGCCATGTCCTGCGGATCGTTCATCCAGTTGCCACCGACCGGCTCCACATAGAAGTTGGCGGTTGGTACGGTGGCGGTGATCAGTACCTGTTTTTCGATGGGGTCAGCCACGGCGGTGCCGGCGATCAGAACAGCCAATGGAAGGGCAAAGCGCAGTGCTTTCACGGGTATCTCCTAAGGAACGAAGGTCGATGGGCGGGAACGCACATCGGTCGATCGAGTCGACGGCGGGCATTATTCCGGCCCACACCCCCTCGGAAACACAGGACGCTTCCGACGGTGTTTAGGAAATTTCCGACGATGGCTAAATAATGGCACCCACAAAAACGCCCCGACTGGCGGGGCGTTGTCGAACCATGGAGTCAGGCGATCAGTGCGAAACCGCCCCGCTGGCCCCCAGCCCGGTTTGCGAGCGCACGAACTGCGGATAGAACAGCGCACGCTCGTTCTCTGCAGCCGCCGACTTGTCGGTGACGGAGAAGAACCAGATCCCGACGAAGGCGATCAGCATCGAGAACAGCGCTGGGTACTCGTACGGGTAGATCGGGGTTTCGTGACCGAGGATCTGCACCCAGATGGTCGGGCCGAGCACCATCAGGCCCACTGCGCTGATCAGCCCCAGCCAGCCGCCGATCATGGCGCCGCGGGTGGTCAGCTTCTTCCAGTACATCGAGAGCAGCAGCACCGGGAAGTTACAGCTGGCGGCGATGGAGAACGCCAGACCGACCATGAAGGCGATGTTCTGTTTCTCGAACAGAATGCCCAGGCCAATGGCCAGCACGCCCAGGGCGACGGTGGTGATCTTCGAAACGCGGATTTCATCCTTGTCGTTGGCCTTGCCCTTGCGCCACACGCTGGCGTAGAGGTCGTGGGACACCGCCGAGGCACCGGCCAGGGTCAGGCCTGCGACCACCGCAAGGATGGTGGCGAAGGCGACCGCCGAGATGAAGCCGAGGAAGATACTGCCGCCCACGGCATCGGCCAGGTGCACCGCGGCCATGTTGTTGCCGCCGAGCAAGGCGCCTGCGGCGTCCTTGAAGTCCGGGTTGGTGCTGACCAGCAGAATCGCGCCGAAGCCGATGATGAAGGTCAGGATATAGAAGTAGCCGATGAAGCCTGTGGCATACAGCACGCTCTTGCGCGCTTCCTTGGCGTCGGAAACGGTGAAGAAGCGCATCAGGATGTGCGGCAGGCCTGCAGTGCCGAACATCAGCGCCAGACCCAGCGAGAACGCCGAGATCGGGTCCTTCACCAAGCCGCCCGGGCTCATGATCGCTTCACCCTTGGCGTGCACCTTGATCGCCTCGGAGAACAGCGTGTTGAAGTCGAAGCCCACGTGCTTCATCACCATCAGCGCCATGAAGCTTGCGCCCGAGAGCAGCAGCACCGCCTTGATGATCTGCACCCAGGTGGTCGCCAGCATCCCGCCGAACAGCACGTACATGCACATGAGGATGCCGACCAGAATCACAGCCACGTGGTAGTCGAGGCCGAACAGCAGCTGGATCAGCTTGCCGGCACCGACCATCTGCGCGATCAGGTAGAAGGCCACCACCACCAGCGAGCCGGAGGCCGACAGGGTGCGAATCTGCTTCTGCCCGAGGCGATAGGACGCCACGTCGGCGAACGTGTACTTGCCCAGGTTACGCAGGCGTTCGGCGATCAGAAACAGAATGATCGGCCAGCCGACCAGAAAGCCGATGGAGTAGATCAGGCCGTCGTAGCCAGAGGTGAACACCAGCGCGGAGATACCCAGGAAGGACGCTGCCGACATGTAGTCGCCCGCAATCGCCAGGCCGTTCTGGAACCCGGTGATACGCCCGCCTGCGGCGTAGTAGTCGGCTGCCGACTTGTTGCGCTTCGAGGCCCAGTAGGTGATCCCCAAGGTGAACAGCACGAAGGCCAGGAACATGGCGATGGCCGAGACGTTCAGGGGTTGTTTGTGCACTTCGCCGGTCAGGGCGTCGGCGGCCAGCAGTGCCGGCGCGAACAGCCCGGTGCCCAGCAGCGCGAGTGATTTGCCGTAGCGCATCATTGCTGGGCCTCCTTGAGGATGGCGTTGTTCAGGTCGTCGAATTCGCCGTTGGCGCGACGCACGTAGATGGCAGTGAGCACGAACGCCGAGACGATCAGGCCAACCCCGAGCGGGATGCCCCAGGTGACGGACGAATCAGGGCTGATCTTGGCGCCAAGCAGGTGCGGACCATAGGCGATGAGCAGAATGAAACCGCAGTAAAGACCGAGCATGATGGCCGAGAGAATCCAGGCAAAACGCTCGCGCTTGCGCACCAGCTCCTTGAACCTCGGGCTGTTCTGTATCGATAGGTAAATGCTGTCGTTCATTGTTTTTGTCCTAGCAGCACAAAGTAGGGAAAACCCGATTCAACTTTAGGCCCACCGCGCCAACCAACCAGACGACCTTAGTCTTAGATGAAACAGTGTCTTGCACAGCAGGTAACAAAGCGCAGCGCAGGACGCCCAATTCATGCGCTGTGCAGAGGCTCTGGACTGCGACGCCACGCCACTGCGACCATGGTAGGAACTGACGTCGGCCGTGCGACCTGCCAGACTTCGCCAACCGATTGAACGCCCACTTCTGCCCCCCGGAGTTGTCATGTCGTTGTCCAGCGGGCTGATCGCCGTCGTCGCCCTGGCCTATATGGCCATCATGTTCGCCATCGCCTTCTACGGTGACCGGCGCAGCACGCCGCTGCCGCCGCGTCTGCGCGCCTGGGTATACAGCCTGTCGCTGGCGGTCTACTGCACCAGCTGGACGTTCTTCGGTGCGGTCGGCCAGGCCGCCGAACAACTGTGGGCGTTCCTGCCGATCTACCTGGGGCCGATCCTGCTACTGATCTTCGCGCCTTGGGTGGTGCAGAAGATGGTGCTGATCAGCAAGCAGGAGAACATCACCTCGATCGCCGACTTCATCGCCGCGCGCTACGGCAAGTCGCAGTCGCTGGCGGTGGTGGTGGCGCTGATCTGCCTGGTCGGGGTGCTGCCGTACATCGCCTTGCAGCTCAAGGGCATCGTGCTCGGCGTGAACCTGCTGATCGGCGCCAACGCCGACGCCACCGGCACCCGCGTGCAGGACACCGCGCTGGTGGTATCGCTGGTGCTGGCGGTGTTCGCCATCGTCTTCGGCACGCGCAGCCTGGATGTGACCGAGCACCACCGCGGCATGGTCCTGGCAATTGCCTTCGAATCGCTGGTCAAGCTGCTGGCGTTTCTCGCCGTGGGCATCTTCGTGGTGTTCAACCTGTATGACGGCTTCGACGACCTGTTCACCCAGGCGCGCCAGTCGGTGCAGCTCGACGATTACTGGCAAGAGACCATCAACTGGCCGTCCATGGTGGTGCAGACCTGCGTGGCGATGATGGCGATCATCTGCCTGCCACGGCAGTTCCACGTCACCGTGGTGGAGAACATCGACCCGCAGGATGTGCGCATGGCGCGCTGGGTGTTCCCGCTGTACCTGGCCCTGGCGGCGCTGTTCGTGGTGCCCATCGCCCTGGCTGGGCAAATGCTGCTGCCCGGCGCGGTGATGTCCGACTCGTTCGTCATCAGCCTGCCGCTGGCCGAAGCGCACCCAAGCCTTGCGTTGCTGGCGTTTATCGGCGGGGCCTCGGCGGCCACCGGCATGGTCATCGTCGAAGCCGTGGCGCTGTCGACCATGGTGTCCAACGACATGCTGCTGCCCTGGCTGCTGCGGCGCAACAACGCTGAGCGCCCGTTCGAGGTGTTCCGCCACTGGATGCTCTCGGTGCGCCGGGTCACCATCGTGGTCATTCTGCTGCTGGCCTATGTCAGCTACCGCCTGCTCGGCTCCACCGCAAGCCTGGCGACCATCGGCCAGATCGCCTTCGCCGCGGTCACGCAACTCGCGCCGGCGATGCTCGGTGCACTGTACTGGAAGCAGGCCAACCGCCGCGGCGTGTTCGCCGGGCTGGCGGCGGGCATCTTTCTGTGGTTCTACACCCTGGTGCTGCCGATCACCGCACACAGCGTCGGCTGGTCGCTGGCGCTGTTCCCAGGGCTGGACTGGCTGCACGGCAACCCGCTGAACCTGCCGATCAGCCCGCTGACCCAAGGCGTGGTGCTGTCGCTGGCGGGCAACTTCACCCTGTTCGCCTGGGTCTCGGTGCTGTCGCGCACGCGGGTTTCCGAACACTGGCAGGCCGGGCGCTTCATCGGCCAGCAGAGCAGCCCGCGGCCGGGCAGCCGCTCGCTGCTGGCGGTGCAGATCGACGACTTGCTGAACCTGGCGGCGCGCTTCGTCGGCGAAGAGCGCGCGCGGCACAGCTTCGAGCGCTTCGCCGACCTGCAAGGCAAGGCTTTCAATCCCAACCAGAACGCCGATGGCGACTGGATCGAGCACACCGAACGGCTGCTGGCCGGCGTACTCGGTACGTCTTCGACCCGCGCGGTGGTCAAGGCCGCCATCGAAGGCCGCGACATGCAGCTCGAAGACGTCGTGCGCATCGCCGATGAAGCCTCCGAGGTACTGCAGTTCAACCGCGCCCTGCTGCAAGGGGCCATCGAGAACATCAACCAGGGCATCAGTGTGGTCGACCAGAACCTGCACCTGGTGGCCTGGAACCGCCGCTACCTCGAGCTGTTCAACTACCCCGACGGGCTGATCAGTGTCGGTCGGCCGATTGCCGACATCATTCGTTTCAATGCCGAGCGCGGCCTGTGCGGCCCTGGCGAGGCGCATGTGCATGTTGCGCGCCGGCTGCACTGGATGCGCCAGGGCCGCGCCCACACCTCCGAACGGCTGTTCCCCAATGGCCGGGTCATCGAGCTGATCGGCAACCCCATGCCCGGTGGTGGCTTCGTCATGAGCTTCACCGACATCACCCCGTTCCGCGACGCCGAGCAGGCGCTCAAGGACGCCAATGAAAGCCTCGAACAACGGGTCGCCGAACGCACCCACGAGTTGTCGCAGCTGAACCAGGCGCTGTCGGAGGCCAAGAGCCAGGCCGAGGCGGTCAGCCAGTCGAAGACGCGCTTTCTCGCCGCCGTCAGCCACGACCTGATGCAGCCGCTCAACGCCGCACGGTTGTTCTCCGCGGCGCTGTCGCAACAGGAAGAAGCCCTGAGCGACGATGCCCGGCAACTGGTGCAGCACCTAGACAGCTCGCTGCGCTCGGCTGAAGAGCTGATCAGCGACCTGCTGGACATCTCGCGCCTGGAGAACCGCAAGATCACCCCCGATGCCAAACCCTTCGCCCTCAGCGGGCTGTTCGACACCCTCGGCGCCGAGTTCAAGGTGCTGGCCGCGCAGAAGCAGCTGGAGTTCCGCCTGCGCGGCAGTCGCCTGCGGGTGCACAGCGACATCAAGCTGCTGCGCCGGGTGCTGCAGAACTTCCTGACCAACGCCCTGCGCTATGGCAAGAGCCCGATCCTGCTCGGCACGCGGCGCGACGGCGAGCGGCTGTGGCTGGAGGTATGGGACCGCGGGCCGGGCATCGCCGACGACAAACTGCAGGTGATTTTCCAGGAGTTCAAACGCCTGGACAGCCACCAGACCCGCGCGGAAAAGGGTCTGGGTCTGGGCCTGGCGATTGCCGATGGCCTGTGCCGGGTGCTGGGCCATCCGATCGAGGTGCGTTCGTGGCCGGGCAAAGGCAGTGTGTTCCGCGTCGCCGTGCCGATTTCCCATGCCCCGGCAGTGCTGGCCAGCAACCCGGGCGAACAGGCCGGTCAGCCGCTGGCAGGCTTGCAGGTACTGTGCGTGGACAACGAAGAGAGCATCCTGGTGGGCATGACCAGCCTGCTCAGCCGCTGGGGCTGCGTGGTCTCGACCGCTGCCAACCGTGCGCAATGCCAGGCCCTGCTGGCCGACGGCCTGCGCCCGCACCTGGCGCTGGTGGACTATCACCTCGACGAGGGCGATACCGGCACCGAACTGATGGCCTGGCTACGCACCCGTCTGGGCGAGCCGGTACCGGGGGTGGTGATCAGCGCCGATGGGCGCAGCGAAACCATCGCCCAGGTGCATGCGGCAGGCCTGGACTACCTGCCCAAGCCGGTCAAGCCTGCCGCGCTGCGGGCCTTGCTCAATCGCCATCTGAGCCTGGTGCACTGACCCCTTCGCTGGACAGCGCACGCTCCAGCAGGTCGGCCGGCAGGCTCTTGCTGGCGCGTGCGCCGAGCAGCTTGAGCTGCTCGCTGCGACTGACCAGGTTGCCACGCCCCTCGCAGAGCTTGTTGCGCGCCGCCGCATAGGCCTTGTCGACCTGCTGCAGGCGGTTGCCCAGTTCGTCCAGATCCTGAATGAACAGCACGAACTTGTCGTACAGCCAACCGGCGCGCTCGGCGATCTCGCGGGCATTCTGGCTCTGCCGCTCCTGCTTCCACAGGCTGTCGATGACCCGCAGCGTGGCCAGCAAGGTGGTCGGGCTGACGATGACGATCTGCCGGTCGAAGGCCTCCTGAAACAGGTTCGGTTCGGCCTGCAGGGCTGCGGAAAACGCAGCTTCCATAGGAATGAACAGCAGCACGAAATCGAGGCTGTGCAAGCCTTCGAGGCGGTTGTAGTCCTTGCCGGACAACCCTTTGACGTGATTGCGCAGCGACTGCACGTGCTGCTTGAGCGCAGCCTGGGCGCTCTTCTGGTCAGGATCGCTGACGTATTGCTGGTAGGCGGTGAGGCTGACCTTGGAGTCGACGATCACGTGTTTGTCGCCCGGCAGCATGATCAGCACATCGGGTTGGAAGCGCTCGCCATCGGCGCTCTTGAGGCTGACCTGGGTCTGATATTCGCGGCCCTTCTCCAGCCCGGCATGTTCGAGCACGCGCTCAAGAATCAGCTCACCCCAGTTGCCCTGGGTCTTCTGCCCTTTCAGCGCCTGGGTAAGGTGGGTCGCTTCATCCGACAGCCGCTGGTTGAGCTGCTGCAGACGCTCCAACTCCTTGGCCAGCGAGAAACGCTCGCGGGCTTCTTGCTGGTAGCTGTCTTCGACGCGCTTTTCGAACGCCTGAATGCGCTCCTTCAAGGGATCTAGCAACTGCCCGAGGTGCTGCTGGCTGGTCTGGGCGAAACGCTGCTCGCGTTCGTCGAAAATCTTCGTGGCCAGCTCGGCGAACTGCGCGCGCAAGGTATCGCGGGCCTGCTGCACGTCTTCCAGGCGTTGCTGGTGGTTGTCCTGTTGCTCACGCAGTTCGGCTTCCAGGCGCGCGGCCTGGGCATCCAGACGACGCAGCTCAGCCTCGCGGTTGTTGCGCTCCAGGCTCCAGGCGTGAGCCGCGTCGCGGGCGTTGTCACGCTCGATCTGTAGCAGCTCGACCTCGCGCTGCTGGGCCGCCAGGTGGGCCTGCTTGAGGGCATTGGCTTCACTCAGGTCGCTGATCTCGTCGCGGCTGGCCTCCAGTTGCGCCTGCAGTCCGGCCTGGGCCAGTTGCACCGAGGCCAGACGCTCCTCGGCAAGCGTCAGCGCGGCCTGGGCGCTGCTCAGGCGGCGTTGGCTCTGCCAGGCCCAGCCCAGGCAAGGTAATGCGGCGACGATCAAGCCCAGCAGGATGCTGGCCATATCCACTGCCATGGCGACTCCGGATCAGGTTGGCAAAAGCTGCCAGCTTACCAGTTGCGTTGCAGCTTGGCCGGGCTCAGCCGCCTTCGCGCAGCTCGGCGTAGGCCCGTTGCGCCTGGGCATCGCCGGCGCGGGCGGCCTGGCGCAGCAGCTCATGGCCAATGCGTCGATCGCGAGGACTGCCGCAATCACGGCACAGCAGTTGCCCAAGACGGCTCTGCGCCACCACCACGCCCTGACGCGCCGGCTGCTTGAGCAGGCGCCCGGCCAGGTGCTTGACCCGGGGCTTGTGGCCCAGATGCGGACTGTCGAGCAACCACAGGGCAAGCGTGAGGGAAAGGCGTCTGCTCGCAGGGGCAGCAGTTGCGGGGAGGAGGTTTTTATCGCGGGAAATCATCAGCGCACAGCATGGGTCATTTCGAAAAGCGCGCCACTGTACTCTTTTTTTTGCGCCGAGGCCCGAGCCGATTCGATGAAAGTTTGCGAAAGGTCTGATGATCTTTTCTTGACGTTTCCAAGATTGCACCGTGAAGCCTGCGAGACGGCGCGTTATCCGGGCTTCGTCATCAAACGGTCAAGGTGCCCGTCCTAGAGCAAGCGCACGGGACAATCCACAGAAGCTGTGGATAACTCAGTGGACAACCCCCACGAAGACCCCGCAAACCCTTACGGGATGGGGCTTGCAGTCAAACTGACGATTTTTTCACCAGCAAAAAATAGTGTTTTTATTCATTGACTTAAGCCGGCAGTCAAGTCATTGGCGATGGCGCGTGGCGCTGTTGCAGAGGATTAACAGACGGCACAGACGATGTGCACAAGTATTGACGGGCGACACGAAAAGGTGCATTGCACCGGCCGGTGGAACGTTGCATGACGCTGGGGATGACTTCCCTACGCGAATCTTTGCGGGCATACTGGCAGGCTTGTCTGCCCTTGAAATTAGTTCTTGCAGGGCAGCGCTTCCTGCTGTAAGGTTGCCCTCGTTAGTACCTAAGCAGAACGTCAATTCTTGCCATATCGTCATTACGACGATGTCCTTGCGACTACCTGTCACCCCGACAGCCTCGCTGAAACCAGGACCGGCCCACGATGATTCGCCAACGCAGCCAACGGCCTTGCCAGTGCGATTCGAATGAACAATTGATCGGGATCTTCTCCAGCGGCCTTTACCTGAGCCCTGTGGTGTTGCCCGCCTTCCGAAGTACCTACCAGTCAGTCCAGCGCACACCTTACTTCAGCGCCTAGCTGACTGCTCTTTGTTCCAGCCAGGTTTTTCGCCGTTTAATAATGGCGTCACTGGAACGTTTCTATAGTGCACGGATCGAATCCCGTGTCTTGAGCAGGAACCTCAAAAAAATGACAAACCATCACCATATCCAATCCGCCTTCGGGACCCTTTCCCAGGCATTCGCACCCCTTAAGTGCCTGATCGTTGCGCCGCGCAAGGACAGCTTCAGCTTTACCTTGGTCGACGAGAACGGCATCGCCTGCCACAGCGAGCGTCTGTACGCTGAGCAATACAGCCAGGCCGCACCACTGCAGGCCGTGATCGAGCGTACGCGCCAGTCGCTGACCGCATGATCGGCTTATACCTGGCCATTCAACCCTTGAATACCAGTCTTCGCTAACTGCCTGATGCACCGCCGGTTAATCGCCAGCAGGCATATACCGCGCAGCATCGGGCAGCAATCGATTTAAAAACAGCCTTTTACCTCATGAATCTCACACTACACTTCAACTCGAGCGGTGCTCGCCGCTTCCGACGGGCCTGATTCCTCTCCTGCTGCCAAGCCCCAGCGCCCGTCGGTCATTATCCAGTGCGAGGCCACCATGGGTATTGCCGCCAAAGAGTTGAGCCAGTACGTCATCCGACCGACCCTGCTCTACCTCGACTGCCATTGCGCCAGCGCTGAAGCCCTGTTATTGGGCATCGCGGCCAGCCAGTCGGCGCTCGGCGCAGCCCTGCATGGTCGTCGCGGTCATGGCCTCTATCGAATAGACGAGAGCCGCCACACCACGCTGTGGGACCACTACCTGGCCGAAGATCCCGAAAAGGCCAGCCTGGTTCGCGGCCTGGCCAGCCAGCATGCGTTCCTGCGCGGCCCGCACCTCGAACTCACCGTCAACCTGCGCTATGCCACCGCCATCGCCTGGATGCTCGTCGAAGAACAGGGCACGGCATTGCCGGCTGCCGACGATATCGCGGGCCTGGCGCGGATCTGGCGACAGACATTCAACCCCCACGGCCGCCTACGGGACTTCGCCGAGGCGTGGGACAGTTGCATAAAGAAGAAAGCGTCACCCGTGCTATAGGAAGCTTCCTACAACCCAACAGGAACAGGGTGACTTCTGGTCGGATTGTCCTACAAAAATAGCCTAACTTCCTCGATATGAGCGCTAGCGCGGCCTGTGTTTTGTTGGTAGCGTTTCGCCCCGGAGATCCCTAGGAGTTAACTAATAATGAAAAGAGTAATGCTCAAAACCTCCCTCGGCATGGCAGTCGCCTTTGCCTCCACCCAGCTGTTCGCCGCCGGCTTCGCCCTCAACGAACAAAGCGTCAGCGGCATGGGCACGGGGTTTGCGGGTCGTTCTTCTTCTGCCGAAGATGCCAGCACCGTCTATGGCAACCCGGCCGGCATGTCGCGCATCAAGCGCCAGCAGGTCACCGTCGGTGGCGCGGCGGTCATCGCCAAGTCAGACATCTCCGGCCCAGGCAGCAACTTCGGCGGCGAAACCGATGGCGACATGGTTCCGGTGGTTGGCGTGCCCATGGGCTACTACGTCCGCCCCATCGATGATCACTGGAGCGTTGGCTTCGGTGTCTACGTCCCCTTCGGTCTGGTCACCGACTACGGCAGCGATGACGCTGCTCGCTACTGGGGCAAGAAGAGCCACGTCGAAGTTGTCACCTTCCAGCCCACTGTCAGCTACGCCTTCAACGACCGCGTGTCGATCGGCTTCGGTCCAACCATCAACCGCATTCGCGGCGAGCTGGGTTCCAGCCTGCTCTCCCCCCCGGTGCCGGGCACTACCGACGGCGAAGTGAAGATCAAGGGCGACGACACCGCGGTCGGCTACAACGTCGGCCTGTTGGTCCAGGCCACCGACCGGACCCGCGTCGGCCTGACCTACCACTCGATGGTCGACTACAAGCTCGAGGGCAAGACCCGCGTCAGCACGCCGCTGATCGGCCCGTTCAACGGCAACAAGTTCGACGCCTCGCTCAAAATCAAGACCCCGGAATCGGTCGATCTTTCGGTCACCCACGAGCTTGACGACGAGTGGACCCTATACGCCGGCAGCACCTGGACCCGTTGGAGCCGCCTGAAAGACATCACCGTGCAGAACGATGTCCCAGGTCCATTGGTGGGTTCGGCATTCGAGACCATCAAGGAAGACCAGAACTGGCACGACACCTGGGCCCATGCCATTGGTGCGTCGTACAAGGTCAACAAGGAGTGGGTACTGCGCACCGGCTTCACCGTCGACCAGTCGCCAACCAACAACCATGACCGCTCGCCACGCATCCCGACCGGTGATCGCAAGATCTTCAGCGTCGGCGCCGGCTGGAGTCCGACCGAGGACATGACCGTCGATGTCGCCTATTCCTACTTGTGGGAAGAGGACACCAAGGTCAACCAGGTCAGCGCTACCAAAGGCAGCTACCAGGCCAAGTACGAAAACAGCGCCCATGGCGTAGGTGCATCGCTGACCTACCGGTTCTGATTCAACCCAGCTGATGATCAAGCCGCCTCCAAGGCGGCTTTTTCATGCCTGTAGCACCCAGGCCGGGTCGAGATTGGCCTGCAGAAAATCCCGCAGCGCCTTGACCTTGAGGTTCATGGCGAAACGATCAGCCACACACAGGTACACCTGCATGGGCTCTGGCTGGGCGTAGGCCTGCCCCGGCGCTTGCATGGCGAACAACGGCACCAGCCGCCCCGCCGCCAGGTGTGGCCGGGCGAGAAAGTCGGCGAGCCTGGCGACGCCCCCGTCGTTGACCGCCATCTGAGTCAGGGCGTCGATGTCATCACTGATCAGTACGGTGCCGAATTCGGCATCGAAACGCCGGCCATCGCGCACGAACCCCCAGCGCAGGAACCGGCCATCGACCGGGTAGCGGAACACCAGGCAACGATGATCGCGCAGTGCTTCGGGTGACGCTGGAAAGCCTGCTTGCGCCAGATACCCCGGCGAGGCACAGCAAATGAACGGAATTCTCGCCATCGGCCGCGCCAGCAGGTGGTCCTCCAACTGCGCGTCGATGCGCAGGCTGACGTCCACCGATTCGCGCACATGATCGACCTTGCGATCATTCGTTAGAAGCTCTATGGAAATCCCCGGATAACGCGCGGTAAATGCCGGAATCAGCGGCGCCAGCACGTGGCGGCCGAATGCTGAGGTCGAGGCAATGCACAAACGCCCCTGGGGTCGGCTGTCGGCAGTGGTCAGGGCCTGTTCGGCCAGGGTCAACTCATGTTCGACATGACGCACCCGTTGGTAATACTGCAAGCCGGCGGGAGTCGGCGCGAGACTGCGGGTGGTGCGAGCCAGCAAACGGGTGCCCAGGTGTCGCTCCAGGCGCGCCAGCGTCTGGCTGACCGCGGCCGGACTCACGCCCAGGCTGCGCGCGCCACCGGCGATACTGCCGGCCTCGACGACTTTGACAAAACTACGAATGGCGTTGAGCAAATCCACGATAACCCCGGCAGTATTCGTAAGTTTTGCTTTATAGAGAACTAGGCCTTGCACGTCTACCGGGCAGGCGAAGTGATGGCTAATCTGCCGACTCCACTGCCATTGGAGGTTTCATGAACGACATGCCACAGGTCCGCAGCCGCAAATTGCGTCCGAAAGCCACGCCCTATGTTTTTGCCTTCTACATGTCTTCGATCATGGCGCTGCTGATGTGCTTCGTCATCACCGCCGCCAATGCCGGGGTCGATCAGGCCTACCTGAGCAATGTACTCAAGGCCTATCAGTTGGCGATGCCGGTGGCGTTCTTCTGTGTGCTGGGCGTGCGACCGCTGGTGGTACGCCTGGTGGCGCTGACCGTGCACCCGCACTGAGCAACCGGCAAAGGCTCGATCAAGGCTTGGACGCGATGGCCTGCTCGATGGCCGCCCTGAACTTGGCGTCATCGGGCTTGGTCAGGCTGGAGAACTGTCCCACCACCTTGCCCTGGCGATCGATCACGTACTTGTAGAAATTCCACTTCGGCGCGGCGCTCTGCCGGACCAGCTCGGCGAACAACGGGATAGCATCGGCGCCGCGTACCGGCTGCGCCTTGCTCATGGTGAAGGTGACGCCGTAGTTGGCGTAGCAGACCTTGGCCGTCTCGCTGCTGTCGGCGTCTTCCTGCTTGAAGTCGTTGGAGGGCACGCCGAGCATCTGCAAGCCCTGCCCGTGGTACTGCTGGTAGGTGGCCTCCAGCCCCTGGAACTGCGGGGCGAAGCCGCAGTAGCTGGCGGTGTTGATGACCACCAGCGGCTGACCGGCGAAGCGCTCGCACAGGTCGATCTGACCCTTGCCACGCAGCTCCGGCAGGCTGCCCTGCAGCACCGCCGGGCAGTTGCCGGCCAACGCAGAACCGAAGGCGCTCAGGGTCAACAACGGTATGGCAATCCAGCGCAAAGGTTTCACAGGTATGTCCCTCGATAGTCATCCAGCCAGCAGCCTAGCTGTTAACACTGCCCCATGCCCAGTTGCAGCAACGCCATGCCACCGCGCTGCCACCCCCACCACGCCAGCATCAGCACCAGCAAGCCGCCTGCTGCGAGCAACCACGCCACTGTCCGGCCGCTCATCACGATGCCGCCTGCAAGCGCGCCACCGGCCGTTCGCGCACGGGCCAGTTCAATGCCGCGGCCATCAGGCTGAGCAAGATCGACAGCTGCCAGACCAGCTCGTAGCTGCCGGTGCGGTCATACACCATGCCGCCCAGCCAGCCGCCAAGGAAGGCGCCCAGTTGATGGAAGAGGAAGACGATACCGCCGAGCATCGACAGGTTGCGCACACCGAACAGGGTCGCCACCGTGCCGTTGGTCAGTGGCACGGTCGACAGCCATAGCAGGCCCATGGCGATGCCGAACAGGTAGGCAGTGGTGGTCGACACCGGTAGCCACAGGAACGCGACGATCACCACTGCGCGCAACAGGTACAGGGCCGTGAGCAGGCGCGGCTTGGACAGGCGCCCACCCAGCCAGCCGGCGCTGTAGGTGCCAACGATATTGAACAGCCCGACCAGCGCCAGCACCGTGGTGCCGGTGGCGGCCGGCAGATGCTGGTCGACCAGGTAGGCCGGCAGGTGCACGCCGATGAACACCACCTGGAAGCCGCAGACGAAAAAGCCCAGCGCCAGCAGCCAGAACCCCGAATGCGAGCAGGCTTCACGCAGTGCCTGGCCGAGGCTCTGCTCGACGCCGACGCTGGGTAGCGGACGGTCGCGCAGCATGCCCACCAAGGGCACGATCAACGCCACCAGCAACCCGAGTACCAGCAACGCCGCCGACCAGCCCAGGCCCTGAATCAGGCTCAAGGTGCCAGGCAGCATGGCGAACTGACCGAACGAGCCGGCCGCACTGGCAATGCCCATGGCCATGCTGCGCTGCTCGGCTGGCACTGCGCGGCCCACGACACCGAGGATCACCGAGAACGAGGTGCCGGACAGACCCAGGCCGATCAGCAGCCCGGCACTGAGCGACAACGACAACGGCGAGTCAGCCATGGCCATCAGCAGCAGGCCGGCGCTGTACAGCACGCCCCCCATCAGTACCACCCGCGCCGCGCCCAGGCGATCGGCCAGCGCCCCGGAGAAGGGCTGGGCCAGCCCCCAGATCAGGTTCTGCAAGGCAATGGCCAAGGCGAACGTGCCACGCCCCCAGCCGAAATCAGCGCTCATTGGCGCCAGAAACAGACCGAAACCGTGCCGTATGCCCAACGACAGCGCCAGGATCAACGCCGCACCCAGCAGCACCCAGCCGCTGCTGCGCCAGAGGGAAGTCATTGTTGTTATCTCTTCACCGGGGAAAGGCTGCACTGTGGCATAGCTTGACCGCCGCTAACAGAGCGCCAGCCAGGCTTAGGGCGCCAGACGCCGCAGGATCGGCTCGAACAGCGGCGTCGGGCCGCGGGGCAGAGGGTCGGGTTTACCCTGCTCCAGCGCCTGCCAGTAACGCCACGGCAGCTTGGCGTCGCCCAGTTCGTAATCCATACCGTCCCAGGTGTCTTCACGAAAGCTGTAGAACGCCCAGTGCACGGGCGTGTCATCCAGGACCTCAAGCACGTCGTTCAGGTACTGCCGGCAGCCCGGCAACTGGCGCATGCACCCAAACTCCCCGACTACCAGGCGGTTGAGCGGCAGACCCACGCGCTTGGCCCATTGCATGGGCTGGCGCAAGTACTCGGCCACCCGTACGGCATCCCACGACTGCAGAGCGCCGCCGAAGGGCACACGGCCGGGATAGGGGTAGGGTTTTTCACGCTTGAGGTTCGGCGCACTGGTAGCGGCATAGGGTTCGTACATGTGCACGCTGTACAGCGCGCGTGCATCGGTCAGCGCTTGTGGCCAATAGCTGAAGGCATCGGCGGCGGCGTACCAGCCGGCATCGAGCATCACCGGGGTCAGCGCATCGACTTCGCGAATGGCCTTGAGCAGCTGTTCATAGAAGGCCGGCAAATCTCGGGTGCCGCCGGCCTCGCGGGCGTACCAGGCCGCCATGTCGGCCGGCGAGGCGTGCTCGGCCAAGCCGCCGTGCTTTTCCGGAGCCGGTTCGTTGATCAGGTTGTAGGCGGCCACAGCAGGGTGGTCTTTCAGTTCACCGGCCAAGTCGCGCCAGAACGCAGCCGCCTGCTGCCAGTACTCCCGGCGTTGCCACAGGCGATCGTCGAACGTACCGTTGTTGTTCTGCGACCAGCGCATGCCCGGCAGGGATAACGGCGTAATCACCACCTTCAACCCCGCAGCGTGGGCACGATCGAGAATGGTCTTGAGCTGAGCCACGTCCCGCGCGGGCAGCCCCTGGTAATGATCGGCATCGCCGAGCAGAAAATCCCGTCGCTCGGGTTGCCATTTGTCGTATGAGAGGCGCACCCAGGTCGCGCCGTAGCGCGCCAGGGCATCGAAGTAATCCTGCTGTGGCGGTGCGGTATTGAAACTGTTGCCGCCCTTTTGCGGGCTGTTCCAGAAGTGCATGAGGTCGGCCGCAGAAGCGGTACTGGCAGCCAGCAGCAGGACGCTGGCGAGAAGGAATCGGAGCATGGCAAGCGCCTTGGCTGGAGGGTGGGCGCTGGAGCATAGCGGCCACCGGCAGGGAATCCCTCCTCTCTAGACCTACACTAGCCGTCAGAATAATCCGTAAATGGCATAAGATTTTTCCAGACGATTACAGGCACAGTGCCAGAACCACCACGCACACCAGCTCCAGCAGCTCTAGCAGCGCCCCAGCCGTGTCGCCGGTGGTGCCGCCCAGTCGCTGGCACATGGCCCTGCGCAGCAGGGCAAACGCTATCGCCAACCACACCAGCGCCCATAGCGCGGTGGTCCCACCGAGCAGCAGCACCAGCGCGGCGCAGCCGAGCAACACCCAGCGCGCCTGCTGGCGCGGCAGATGCTCGGCCAGCACCGCCCCTAGCCCGCCCTGGCGCACATACGGCGTGCTCAGCAACAGCGCGAGCAGCGCCGCGCGACCAAGCACCGGCGCCAGCAACAACCAGGCCCCGGCATCGCGTTCGAGCAGCACCCACACCGCGCAGAACTTGAGCAACAGCACCAGCACCAGGGTGACCACGGCAATTGGCCCGCTGCGCGGATCTTTCATGATCTGCAGCGTGCGTTCGCGGTCGCCGAAGCCGCCCAGCCAGGCGTCGGCGCTGTCGGCCAGGCCGTCCAGATGCAACGCCCCGCTGAGCGCCACCCACAGGCTAAGCAGCAGCGCCGCCTGCAACGGCGCCGGGGCGCCGTGCAGCAGCGCACTGGCGCCCCATAGCAGCAGCCCGAACAACCCGCCGACCAGCGGATAGCACACCACCGAGCGGCCCATCTGCTGGGGTGTCGGCATGCCCGGCAGGCGTACCGGCAGGCTGCTGAGAAACTGCAGGGCGATCCACCACGGCTGCATCAACTCGGCGTTCCCGGTTGCTTGAAGGCCTGTTGCTTGAAGGCCTGTTGGTCGAAGGCGTCCAGGTCGAGGCGCAGCAAGGCGCCATGGCCAACTTCCACTTGCAGCAACTGCTCACGCGGCAGACCACGGGCCTGGGCCAGCAGCAGGCGCATCACTCCACCGTGGGTCACCACCAGCACGCGCTGCCCGACATGTTCCTGGCGCAGCGCAGCCAGCGCCTGGTGTACCCGCGTGGCGAACGCCGCCACCGGCTCGCCACCCGGTGGCGTGCAACTGTAAGGGTCAGCCCAGAAACGCCCCAAGGCCTCGGCATCGGTCTGCATCAAATGCGCAGCACTGCGCCCTTCCCACGCTCCGAAATGCAGTTCGCGCCAGGCGGGCGCCAGTTGCACCGGCAGTTGCAGACGCTCAGCCAGGGCCTCGGCAAACCGCGCGCAACGTTGCAGCGGCGAGCTGAGCAGCACGTCCCACGGCCCGCCAGCCACCACCGCCTCGTGCATCTGCTGCCAGCCGCGCTCGGTCAGGGCATCGTCGAGGCTGCCGCGCAGGCCGCCGCCCAGTTCGGTTTCACCATGGCGCAGAAGATCGAGGATCATACCGGACGATCCGCCACGGCGGCTTCGGCGAAGGTCGCCATCTGCCCATGCAGGGCACAGGCCAGACGCAGCAACGGCACCGCCAGCGCCGCGCCGCTGCCCTCACCCAGACGCAGGCCCAGCGCCAGCAGCGGCTCGGCCTCCAGCGCCGCCAACACCCGCTGATGTCCCGGCTCGGCGCCCTGGTGGGCATACAGCAGCCAGGCCCGGCACTCGGGATTCAGACGCACCGCAAGCAACGCGGCAACGCTGCAGATAAAGCCATCGACCAGCACCGC
Source organism: Pseudomonas cremoricolorata (assembly GCF_000759535.1). Lineage (NCBI taxonomy): Bacteria > Pseudomonadati > Pseudomonadota > Gammaproteobacteria > Pseudomonadales > Pseudomonadaceae > Pseudomonas > Pseudomonas cremoricolorata. The sequence goes on from NZ_CP009455.1 coordinate 4,754,949, forward strand.
GATACCGGCCTGGGCGCAGGCCAGATAGGCACCGGTCAGCGCGGCGATCTCGAAACCACCAACACAGGCCAGCGCACGCAGCGGCTCTTGGGCACTCAACCCATGCAGCGCCAGCGCCCGCTCGATCACCCGCGCCTTGTGCGCCACGCCAGCATCGTCGAGGCCGGTGCCAGGGCCGCTCAGCTCAGTCGCAGGGCAGCCCAGCAACGCGCAGGCCAGCGCTGCCGCGGCGGTGGTGTTGCCGATACCCATCTCGCCGCCGATGAACAACTGCGCGCCGTCCGCCTGAGCGCGCAGCGCACTGTGCTTTCCGGCTTCGAGCGCGGCATGCAACTGCGCCTCGCTCAGTGCCGGGCCGCGAAGGAAATTGGCGGTGCCAGCGCCGAGCCGAAGATGGCGTACACCGGGCAATTCCAGGCTTGCATCGACGGTGCCCAGGTCGACCACCTCAAGGGTGGCCTGCAACTGCCGGGCAAGCACGCTGATGGCCGCCCCGCCATTGACGAAGTTGCGCAGCATCTGCCCGGTGACCGCCTGCGGATAGGCTGAGATGCCCTCCTCCACCACACCGTGGTCGCCGGCGAACAGGGCGATGGCCACGCGCTCCAGGCTCGGCCGCTCGCAGCCTTGCAGACCGGCCAGGCGTACCGCCAGTTGTTCCAGCTGGCCCAGCGAGCCGGTGGGTTTGGTCAGTTGCTGCTGACGGGCCAGGGCCTGCTCGGTGGCAGCCGGGTCGGGGGCTTGGCAGGCATCGAGCCACCAATGGCGATTCATAGGGCAGGTCCTTTCAGGGTCAGGGGCAGACCGGCGACGCTGAGCACCACGCGCGTGCAGCGTTCGGCGATGGCCTGGTGCAGCCAGCCAGCGAGGTCGACATAACGGCGGGTCAGCTCGCCCATGGGCACTACCCCCAGGCCGGTTTCGTTGCTCACCAGAATCACTGTGCCCGGCAGTTCGGCCAGGCAGTCGAGCAGCGCATCGCGCTCGGCGGCAAGGCGGGTGTCGTCTTCGAGCATCAGCAGGTTGGTCAGCCACAAGGTCAGGCAGTCGACCAGCAGGCAGCGCTCGGCGCTGGCCTCGGCGCGCAGCACGCGGGCCAGGGCCACCGGTTCTTCGATCAGCGCCCAGTGACTGGGGCGCCGCTCACGGTGCAGTTGCACGCGCTGGTTCATCTCGCCATCCAGCGGCTGGCTGGTGGCGATGTAGGTCACGGCCAGGCCGCTGGCGACGGCCAGTTGCTCGGCCAGGCGGCTCTTGCCCGAGCGGGCACCGCCAAGGATCAGGCTATGCATGCTCAGGCGACTCCGCAAAGCGCGCGCAAGTGCGCGGTGTCCAGATGGCGTTCAACAAGGTCGGCGAGCCGCTCGATGTCACGTTCGCGCAGCGCCTCGTAATCGATGCGCTGCACCTCGGTCAAACCCGCCCAGCGCAGCAGCGCGGCGCACGAGTCGCTGCCCTCGAACAGGCCATGCAGGTAGGTGGCGAGCACTTGGCCATCGGCGCTGATGGCGCCGTCGTCGCGGCCATCGGCCAGGTGCACCGCTGGCTGGCCCAACGCCGCGCCCTGGGTGACCCCGGCATGAATTTCATAGCCGCTCACTGCGGCCTGTTCCAGGCCCAGCGTGCCGTGGACATTGCGCAGTTGCTTGTCGGCCTGCAGCACCGTGCTGTAGTCGAGCAGGCCCAGCCCGGCGCTGCTGCCGGCCGGCCCTTCCAGACCCAGCGGGTCGTGCACTTGGGTGCCAAGCATCTGCAAACCGCCGCAGATGCCGATCAGCTTGCCGCCGTAACGCAGGTGACGGTCGATGGCCTGCGCCCAGCCCCGCTCGCGCAACTGCGCAAGGTCGGCGCGCACGCTTTTCGAGCCGGGCAGGATGATCAGGTCAGCCGGGGGAATCGCCTGGCCAGGGCCGATGAACTGCAAGTCCACTTGCGGGTGCAGGCGCAGCGGGTCGAAATCGGTGTGGTTACTGATGCGCGGCAGCACCGGCACGATGATCTTGAGCACCTGTTCGAGCTTGGCACCCTGGCGGCGGTCGAGGCCGTCTTCGGCTTCCAGGTGCAGGTCGCTGACGAACGGCAGCACGCCCAGCACCGGTTTGCCGGTGCGCTGCTCGAGCCAGTCGAGCCCAGGCTGAAGCAAGGCGATATCACCGCGAAAACGGTTGATGACAAAACCCTTGACCCGCGCCTGCTCGCTGGGCGAGAGCAGTTCCAACGTGCCGACCAGATGGGCGAATACCCCGCCGCGGTTGATGTCGGCCACCAGAATCACCGGGCAGTCGACCGCCTCGGCAAAACCCATATTGGCGATGTCGCCGGCCCGCAGGTTGATCTCGGCAGGTGAGCCTGCGCCTTCGACCATCACCACCGGGTAGCCCGCGCTCAGGCGCTGGTGCGAGGCCAGTACCGCCTGCATGGCGATAACCTTGTAGTCGTGGTAGGCCACCGCGTTCATGCTGGTGACCGCGCGGCCATGGATGATCACCTGCGCGCCGGTGTCGCTGTTGGGCTTGAGCAGCACCGGGTTCATGTCGGTGTGCGGCGCCAGCCGACAGGCTTGCGCCTGCACCGCCTGGGCCCGGCCGATTTCGCCACCGTCGGCGGTGACCGCGCTGTTGAGCGCCATGTTCTGCGGCTTGAACGGCACCACCGCCACGCCCTGGCGCAGCAGCCAGCGGCACAGCGCAGTAACCAGGGTGCTCTTGCCGGCATCGGAGGTGGTGCCTTGCACCATCAGCGTGGTCATGCAAAGTCCTTGTGATAGGCGGCCAGAGCCTCGGCCAGGCGCTGTTCATCGGCAGCGCTGGGCGGCAGGCCGAAGCGCAGCGCAGCGGGCTGCTGGAACAGGCGCACGAGAATGCCGCGGCGGGCGAGAAAGTCATGCAGGTGCGCAGCCTCGGGCATGCGCAGGTACTGGAACAGGTCGCAGCCACCGCTCGGCGCCAGGCCCGCATCACCCAGCAGCGTCGCCAACCGCGCACTGGCAGCCGCGCAGCGGGTAGTCTGAGCGGCCTGGGCGGCGCGGTCGTTCAGGCAGGCCTGGCCGAGCACCCGGGTCGGCCCGGCGACGGTCCACGGCCCCAGGTAGTCGGCCAGACGCTGCAGCAGCGCAGCCTCGGCGAGAACGAAGCCCAAGCGCACCCCGGCCAGGCCGAAGAACTTGCCGAACGAGCGCAACACGATCAGCCCCGCACGCGCGGTGCAGTCCGCCAGGCTGTGCAGCGGCTGGTTGTCGATGAACGCTTCATCGACCACCAGCCAGCCCCCGCGAGCCGCCAGCCGCGCGTGCCAATCGAGCAGGCGCTGACGGGTCAGCACACGCCCGGTGGGGTTGTTGGGGTTGACCAGCACCAGCACATCGAGGGTATCCAGCGCCGCCTCGACCTGGCTGTCGTCCAGCTCCAGCAGGCTGTGCCCGGCACGTCGCCAGGCATGTGGATGCTCGGCATAGCACGGGCTGAGCACGCCGACCCGGCTGCGTCCGCGCAGCAGCGGCAAGGCCTGGATCGCCGCCTGCGAGCCGGCCACCGGCAGCAGCTGGGCAGCGTCGTAATAGCGGCGTGCGGCCTGTTCGAGGCCGTCCTCGTTCTCGGGTAGGCGTGCCCAGGCATCGGCGGGAATTGCAGGTATGGCAAAGGCCCAGGGGGCGATGCCGCTCGACAGATCCAGCCATTCGCGACGCTCGATGCCGTAATACTGGCTGGCGCGCAGCAGCCGTCCACCGTGTTCAAGCATTCAGGTACGCCCCCACGCAGATCACCAGCAGCCACAGCCAGACGCCGCGCTGCACCAGGCCCCAGCCGCGCTCGATGGCTTGGGCATCGGCCACCGGCCCTTCGCCCAAGCGCGGGCGCTCATGCAGCTCGCCGTGGTACACCGCCGGGCCGCCCAGCTCGACGCCCAGCGCACCGGCCCCGGCGGCCATCACCGGGCCCGCGTTGGGGCTGTCCCACAGCGGCGCCTGACGTCGCCAGCAGCGCAGCGCCAGGCGCGTCTTGCCGAGCAGCGCGTAGGTCAGCGCCACCAGCCGCGCCGGTACATAGTTGAGGCCATCGTCGATGCGCGCTGCGGCCCAGCCGAAGCGCTCGAAGCGGGCGTTGCGGTAACCCCACATGGCATCGAGGGTATTGCTCAAGCGGTACAGCACCACCCCCGGCGCGCCGGCGACGACGAACCAGAACAAGGTGGCGAACACTGCATCGCTGCCGTTCTCCAGCACCGACTCGGTGGCCGCGCGGGCCACGGCCGGCTCATCCAGCTCGGCGGTTTCACGGCTGACCAGGTAGCCGACGCGGCGCCGCGCCTCAGCCAGATCACCCTGGCGCAGGGCCTGGGCCACCGGCAGCACATGCTCGCCCAGGCTGCGCATGCCCAGGGCGCAGTACAGCGCCAGGGCATCGACCAGCCAGCCGATCAGCGGCAACCATGACAGCAGCAGCGCCAGCACGGTCAGCGGTACCACCGTGATGAACCAGGCGCTGACGCCATGGCTGCGCCAACCGCGGCCGCCGGCGTTCAGGCGACGCTCGACGGCATTGGCAAAATTGCCGAAGGCCACCAGCGGATGACGTCGCTGTGGCTCGCCGAACAGCGCATCCAGAGCAACCCCGGCCACACATAGCAAGGCCAGGCTCATGGGCGTCGCTCCCAGGCATTTTCGAACAGCATGTCATCCAGCGGGCGTTCTTCGGCCCACTGTTCCTGCACCAGCATCGGCGCCTCGTAGAAGGCCTTGACCGGCCCCAGGCACAGCACCGCCACCGCCTTGGCACCGCTCGGCATGCCCAGCAGCTGGCCCAGTGCCTGTGGGTCGAACAGCGACACCCAGCCCATCCCCAGGCCTTCGGCGCGGGCCGCCAGCCACAGGTTCTGGATGGCACAGGCCAGTGAGGCGAGGTCCATTTCCGGCAAGGTACGGCGGCCGAAGATGTGCGCTTCACGCTGATCCATCAGCGCCGCCACCAGCAACTCGGCGCAGTCCTGGATGCCTTCGACCTTGAGCTGCATGAAATCATCGGAGCGCTCGCCCAGGGCGTCGGCGGTGCGTAGGCGCTCCTGCTCGACCAGCCCCTGGATAGCGCCGCGCAGCTCGCGGCGGGTAATACGAATGAAGCGCCACGGCTGCATCAGGCCGACGCTGGGGGCCTGGTGTGCAGCGCCGAGCAGACGGCGCAGCAGCTCGGGGGCGACTTCACCGCCGGCGAAGTGGCGCATGTCGCGGCGCTCGCCGATGGCGCGGTACACCGCAGCGCGTTCGGTCATGGAAAAGGCATGTTCGCTCATGGTCGCAACAGCGCCGCCGCCGCCTCGGGACTGGAAGGGAAATAAAAGTGCACGTACGAGGCCGTCAGCCGCCCCAGCCGATACACCGCCTCGTTGCCGCGCCCGCCATTGGGGCTAAGGCCACGGGCGATGGGCGTGTGTTCGGTGGTGGTCAGCGAGTGATGATAGGTGTGCCCGCGCAAGGTGCCTTCGGGCAACTCGACCGCCTGCAAGGCCAACGCGGCCAGGCGCTTTTGCATGCTCGCCTCGCCGGGCAGCAGGCCGAGCAGCTCGGCGCGCTGACCGTCGACATCGGTCAGGCCGTCGAGCAGGTAGAGCATGCCGCCGCATTCAGCCAGCAGCGGTTTGCCTTGAGCGTGGTGCTGGCGAATGGCGGCCAGCATCGTTGCGTTCGCCGCCAGCGCCTGGTGGTGCAGTTCGGGGTAGCCACCGGGCAGGTACAGGCTGTCGACTTCGGGCAACCGGGCATCGTGCAACGGCGAGAAGAACACCAGCTCGGCACCCTGGGCGCGGAGCAGCTCGAGGTTGGCGCCGTAGAGGAAGGCGAAGGCTTCGTCGCGCGCCACGCCGATGCGCACGCCGGCAAGGCTCGGGGTGACGGGCGCCGGTTGTGGCGCAGCGAAGGTCACTGCCGGCGGCAGGGCCGCATCGCAGCTCTCGCCCAGGGCCTGGGCGGCCGCATCAAGCCGCGCATCGAGGTCGTTCAGCTCGCTGGCCTGGACCAGTCCCAGATGGCGACTGGGCAGCTCGATACCGCGCTCGCGGGACAAACCGCCGTACCAGCGCAGGCCCTCGCTCAAGCTGCCTTCGAGCAACTGCGCGTGACGCAGGCTCCCAACCCGGTTGGCCAGCACCCCGGCGAACGGCAGGTCAGGCTGGTAGCGGGCCAGGCCCAGGGCCAGCGCACCGAAAGTCTGCGCCATGGCGGTGCCGTCGATCACCGCCAGCACCGGCACACCGAAGTGACGCGCAAGATCGGCACTGGACGGCGTGCCATCGAACAGGCCCATGACCCCTTCGATGAGAATCAGGTCGGCTTCCCCGGCGGCTTGCCACAGCAAGCGCCGACTCTCGGCCTCGCCGATCATCCACATGTCGAGTTGGTACACCGGCGCACCGCTGGCGCGTTCGAGGATCATCGGGTCAAGAAAGTCCGGGCCACACTTGAACACCCGTACGCGGCGGCCGAGGTTGCGGTGTAGCCGCGCCAGGGCGGCGGTGACGGTGGTCTTGCCCTGGCCCGAGGCCGGGGCGGCGATCAGCACCGCCGGGCAGGCACGGCGGTCACTCACAGTTCCACGCCCTTCTGCGCGCGGATACCGGCCTGGAAGGCGTGCTTGAGCATGCCCATCTCGGTGACGGTGTCGGCCAGCTCGATCAGCTCGGGCCTGGCGCCGCGGCCGGTGACGATCACGTGCTGCATCGGCGGGCGCGCCTGCAGGTCGTTGAGCACCTGCTCAAGGTCGAGGTAGCCATGCTTGAGGGCAATGTTCAGCTCATCGAGCACCACGAACTGTACGGCCGGGTCTTGCAGCAACTGCCGCGACACCGCCCAGGCGGCTTCGGCGGCGGCGATATCGCGCTGGCGGTCCTGGGTTTCCCAGGTGAAGCCCTCGCCCATCACGTGGTAGCTGACCTGCTCGGGGAAGCGCCGGAAGAACAGCTCTTCACCGGTGCTGTTGCGGCCCTTGATGAACTGCACAACGCCGCAGCGCATGTCATGGCCCATGGCCCGGGCGAGCATGCCGAAGGCCGAGCTGCTCTTGCCCTTGCCGTTGCCGCTGAGCACCAGCAGCAGGCCGCATTCATTGGGCGAGTTGGCAATGCGCTCGTCGATGATGGCTTTCTTGCGCAGCATCCGCGCCAGGTGGCGTTCGTCGCGCTCTGGGGATTCGCTCATGGGGGTCTCCGCGGGCTGTGGGCGGCAAGGCAGCCGCGCCGACAGATCTAATAGGCAGGCAGGCACAGGGGCGCGCAGCAGCCATGGCCTGAAGCCACGGAGCACCGCGCATCACCCTCCGTGATGCCGTTTGGCAGTGACAGGCCGGTCTCCGGGCTCGTGAGCAGGGCCATGGCCCTGGCCGCCGCGCGCCTTCCCAGGATCGACCCAGTGGCGCTGCGCGTGGCTTGACTCACCTACCGTTGCGGGGGCAGCGCCGGACTCGCGCCTGCAAGGCGACCACCGGCTTCCCAGTTTCACCCCGCCTGGAAATCGCTCCACGGGGCACCTGAAACACGCCGCGAAGGTTAGAGGGTTGCACCCGGAGCGTCAATGAAATGGACCGCCGGACGCGCCGGAATGAACCACCCGGTCGGTCGTCTTCTCATAAAGGTCAGTGGTGTCCCATTCCCGGAGGATCGCGGCATGTTCCCATTGCGTATCGGTGTACTGCTGGCCATCGGCGCCAGCCTGGTGGCCTGCGGCGAAACTGCCAGGCTGAGCGTCGCCGACGGCACCGGCCCCAACCCCAACCTGCCGCCGCCGAACAAGACCCTCATCCCTACCCTGAACATCGCCCCGGCGATTGGCTGGTCGGACGGTGGCAAGCCCACTGCCGCCCCTGGCACCCAGGTGCAGGCCTTCGCCGACGACCTCGACCACCCGCGCTGGCTGTACGTTTTGCCTAATGGCGACGTGCTGGTAGCGGAAACCAACGCGCCACCCAAGCCAGACGACAGCAGCGGCATCCGCGGCTGGGTCATGGAGAAGGTCATGAAGCGTGCTGGCGCGGGCGTGCCCAGCGCCAATCGCATCACGCTGCTGCGCGACGCCGACCACGACGGCGTGGCGGAAATTCGCACGACCTTCGTCGAGGGCTTGAACTCGCCGTTCGGCATGGCCCTGGTGGGCAATGACTTCTACGTTGCCGATACCGACAAGCTGCTGCATTTCCGCTACGCCGACAACGCCATGCAATTACGCGACCCAGGCGAGAAGGTCGTCGATCTGCCAGGCGGGCCGCTCAACCACCACTGGACCAAGAACATTCTCGCCAGCCGCGATGGCAAGAAGCTTTATGTCACCGTCGGCTCCAACAGCAACGTCGGGGAAAACGGCCTGGAGCAAGAGCAAGGCCGCGCGGCGATCTGGGAAGTCGATCTCGCCAGCAAGCAGCAGCGACTGTTCGCCACCGGCCTGCGCAACCCCAACGGCATGGACTGGGAGCCGCACACCGGGGCGCTGTGGACTGCCGTCAACGAACGCGACGAGATCGGCAGCGACCTGGTCCCCGACTACATCACCTCGGTCAAGGACGGCGCTTTCTATGGCTGGCCCTACAGTTACTACGGCCAGCATGTCGACGTGCGGGTCACCCCGCAGGACCCGGCCAAGGTTGCCAGCGCCATCGCCCCTGACTACGCCGTTGGCCCGCACACCGCCTCACTGGGCCTGGCCTTCGCCCGGCCCGGCATGCTGCCGGCGCCGTTCGACAAGGGCGTGTTCATCGGCCAGCATGGCTCGTGGAACCGCAAACCGCTGAGCGGCTACAAAGTGTTGTTCGTGCCGTTCGGCAACGACGGCAAACCCCAGGGCGAGCCACGAGACCTGCTCAGCGGCTTCGTCAATGACCAGGGCAAGGCCATGGGCCGGCCGGTAGGCGTAGCCAATGACAAGCATGGCGGGGTTCTGGTGGCCGATGATGTGGGCAACGTGATCTGGCGGGTGACGGCGGCGAAGCCGTGAGGTTTCACGCGGGGTTGGGCTAAGGGTGGTATCGAGACTGACCGAAGCGCCATTGCAGCGCTTCGGTCGCTGCCCAATCAGGGATTCTGCGCCAGGTGCCCGGCCGGAATGATGCGCTTGGCCTGCAGGTAGGCTTTGGACCAGTAGCTGTTGGACAGGTAGTCCAGGCGTACGGTGCCACCGGTGCGCGGCGCGTGAACGAAGCGCCCTTCACCGACGTAAATGCCGGCATGGCTCACTTGCGAACCGCCGTTGGTGGCGAAGAAGACGATGTCGCCTGATTGCAAGGCGTTGAGGTTCACGCTAGGCGCCTGCATGACGATCATTTCCCGTGTCGAGCGCGGCAGGCTGATGCCGGCGGCGTCGTTATACACGTACTTGATCAGGCCACTGCAATCGAAGCCCGAATCGGGGGTATTGCCGCCCCAGCGATAAGGCGTGCCGACCAGACCAATGGCACGAAACAGCACATCGGAGGCCACGGGCGAGAAGCTTGGCTGGGTGTTGAATACCACCTGCGGCTTGGGCGCCGGGGCGGGAGCAGGGGCAGGCGCACGGCTGGAGCACGCCGTCAGCAAGGCCACAGACATCAGGAAAGCGAAGCGCACCATTGTCTTCATGGTCGGAACGTCCTGTCAGGAACGAGTCGGCCGCAGCCGAAAAGAGTTGAGAAATTAGGTTAGCTTGTTTTTCTAAACGCACACGGCGGTTAGCTTTTCAGCTAACCGCCGTGTGTACTGACCACAGCGTGTGCAATCAGTTGCGTGCGATATTGGTGGTCGGTGCCATGGCCAGGGCGCGCTTGGCCTGCATGAAGGTTTTGCTCCAGTAGCGGTCACCGAGGCTGTCGATGCGCACGCCACCGCTGCGGCTGCTGCTGGAGTGAATGAACTGGTTATCGCCCAGATAAATGCCGGCATGACTCACGCGGCCGCGACCATTGGTGCTGAAGAACAGCAGATCACCAGGCTTGAGCTTGTTGCGCGCAACCTTGGGCGCGTCGACGTTGATCATCTCGCGGGTCGAGCGTGGCAGCGACATGCCAGCCTCCTCGCGGAACAGGTAGCCGATAAAACCACTGCAATCGAAACCGGACTGTTCCGAAGTGCCACCGAAACGGTAGCGGGTGCCGATCAGCGCCATGCCGCGTTCGAGGATGCTGTCAGCCAGACCAGGCATCTGGTAAGGCTTGCTGGCGCTGGGGAAGGTGGGTTGCTCTTCGTCTTCGAGAATTGCCAGGTCTTGCTCGGTAAATACGGAAGAGGCCGATGGTTTGGCCTTGGCAGACGATTGAGCGGTGACCTGCGGTTGAACCTGCGGCTGGGTGACGGTGCTTTGCGAAGCACAGCCTAACAGCAGGGTCACAAGTGCTAGGGGCACGAGGGGTGCGAAGCGATTTAGCATGAGCACGACCGTGGCATGGGTTTTGGAAGGTGGAAACTATGCCGTCTATCAGACCCATTTGCAAATTTTATGGAAAAAAATGTGACTTTTCCGTTTTGCCGGGTTCAAAGGCATACTTCGGTCGTTAACACCCCAAGTATTACCAGCCCAAAGTTTCCTTCAAAAAAGGAATGGTCAGCTTGCGTTGAGCCTGCAACGAGGCCTGATCGAGGCGTTCGAGCAAGTCGAACAAGGCGCTCATGCTGCGCGTGCCACGGGTGAGGATGAAATGCCCGACCTCGTCGGTCATCTGCAGGCCACGGCGCGAGGCACGCAACTGCAACGCGCGGAGCTTGTCTTCGTCGGAAAGGCCGCGCATCTGGAAAATCAGCGCCAGGGTCAGGCGCGACTTCAGATCAGGCAGGCGGATAGGCAATTCCCGCGGTGAGCTACTGGCCGCCAGCAGCAGCCGGCGACCGCTGTCGCGCAGGCGGTTGAACAGGTGGAACATCGCCTCCTCCCAGTCCGCCTTGCCGGCAATCACGTGCAGGTCATCGATGCAGACCAGCTCGAACTGTTCCAGGTGGTCGAGCAACTCGACGCCGCGGTCGAGCAGCTGCGCCAGTGGCAGATACACCGCCGGTTCGCCCAACTGCTGGAAACGGTGGGTCGCCGCCTGCAGCAGGTGCGAACGCCCTACCCCTTGCTTGCCCCATAGATAGATGAGGCTTTCGGTCCAGCCGGCATCGGCTTCGCACAGCCGCTCGACATAGCCAAGCGCCGCCGCATTGGCGCCCGGGTAGTAGTTGATGAAGGTGGCGTCGTCGCGCAAGCGCACACCCAAGGGCAACTGGATCGGTTTCATGCTGGCGGACGGTCACAGGGACCAGAGGGGCCTTAGGTGAAAAGTCGGCAAAGTCTATACCCGCCAGACAGGCCGCACAATCACGACGCCCGGCAGCCCAAGGAAAATCAACGGCTTGCGTAGCACCTAGGGTGAGTCCTGGATGTGCGCCCCTCTATTAATGAAGGGCATCGACCCCTGCCCAGCCATTCACCAGCGCATCAACAATCCCTGGAACGGTGCCTGCGCCCCAGGTGCCGGCGGCGTGCCGCTCGGCGCGCCCTCGACCTGCACCTCATGCAGCTGTGCCAGGCCCAGTTGCGCGCGCAGCTGCTCACGACTGCCACTGACGTCCTAGGTGAAGGTGTCGCCCTGGGCCAGTTGCAGGCGCGCGGCGAAGCCTTCGAGCACGCGCTCCAGCTCGGCATAGCGGGCCAGGGTCATGCCCTCGACGCGCAGTTGCACGCCAGTGGCCGTACCGGGACGACTGACATAGCGCGGCGCCAGTCGGTTGCTTACCGCCAGCATCACGGCATCGGCCAACGCTGCCGGGTCGTCCCCCTGCGCGCTGCCTTGCTCGTGCTGCTCGCCCAGCCATAACTGCCATTTGCCCTGCCAATGGCCATCGGCCTGCTGGGCGTGTACCGCCAGCAGCGCGTTGGCGCCGTAGCGTTCACCGGCCTCGCGCAGGGCTTTTGGGTCTTTGCCCTCCAGCGCCTGGGCATCGGCCAGCAGTTGTTCCTGCAAATCTGCTAAGGGCAGGCGCAGCGGCAGGCCGCGGTGCTGGGCAGCGCGGCGCAGCGGTTCGGCCGCGCTTTGCCCATCGCCGATCAGGTTGCTGCCCTCGTCATTGTCGAACAGCCACCAGCCCAGAATCGAAGGCCGGTTGCTGCCCCACAACGCCAGCCCCGCCTTGCCCAGCGCCCGCTCGGTGCTGCCGGGGTCGAACTCCACCTGCACGGTCGGCGGCGATCCGCCGTCGAACGCGAACTGGCTGATGATCGGTTGCGGGTCCTGGCGCAGGCTGGCCAGCGCCGCGCTTTGTGCCGCCTTGGCGTCACCGGTCAGGCGCAGCACCAGGGTGTCGAAGGCTTGCCGCGTGGCCTGGCTACGCGCTTCGCTGCCTTGGCCGTCGACCACTTCACGCACGTGGTACAGCCCGGAGACACTCTCGCCGTGGGCGAGGCTCGACAGCGCGACCAGGCAGGCCACGCTCAGGGTAGGGATCAGGCGCATGAACGATTCCTGTACAGATAGACGGTACCGGCGCAGGGGCCTTGCCCATATCCGACCCACGCCGCCGACTACCTTATAGAGGGTGCTCGCCCGGCGCACCCTGCAGACGGGCTTTTTCTGCTTTTCCCACCCTGCCCGTCGGCCTGAGGATGGCCGCTGCCGGGCAAGCCTGATAAAATCGCGCGCCTTCGCAGACCGCTGACCGGTCAGGCAGCCGACACCTTCAGCCGGCCCTGGTCGTCGAGGTCGTTTTCCCGAATCCCTCCCTCCTAAAGGCCTGGATCAATGAGCAAGCAACCCTCCCTGAGCTACAAAGACGCCGGTGTAGACATCGACGCCGGCGAAGCACTGGTCGAACGCATCAAGGGCGTCGCCAAGCGCACCGCACGCCCTGAAGTCATGGGTGGCCTGGGCGGCTTCGGCGCCCTCTGCGAGATCCCGGCCGGTTACAAACAGCCGGTGCTGGTGTCCGGCACCGACGGCGTCGGCACCAAGCTGCGCCTGGCGCTGAACCTGAACAAGCACGACAGCATCGGCCAGGACCTGGTCGCCATGTGCGTCAACGACCTGGTCGTGTGTGGCGCCGAGCCACTGTTCTTCCTCGACTACTACGCCACCGGCAAGCTCAACGTCGACGTCGCCGCCACCGTGGTCACCGGCATCGGCGCAGGCTGCGAGCTGGCTGGCTGCTCGCTGGTCGGCGGCGAAACCGCTGAAATGCCCGGTATGTACGAAGGCGAAGACTACGACCTGGCCGGCTTCTGCGTCGGCGTGGTGGAAAAGGCCGAGATCATCGACGGCTCCAAGGTCGCCACTGGCGATGCGCTGATCGCCCTGCCGTCCTCCGGCCCGCACTCCAATGGCTACTCGCTGATCCGCAAGATCCTCGAAGTGTCGGCCACCGACATCGACAATACCCAGCTCGACGGCAAGCCGCTGGCCGACCTGCTGATGGCGCCGACGCGCATCTACGTCAAGCCGCTGCTCAAGCTGATCAAGGACACCGGCGCGGTCAAGGCCATGGCCCATATCACCGGCGGCGGTCTGCTCGACAACATCCCGCGGGTACTGCCGAAAAACGCCCAGGCGGTGGTCGATGTGGCCAGCTGGCAGCGCCCGGCGGTGTTCGACTTCCTCCAGGAAAAAGGCAACGTCGACGAACACGAAATGCACCGCGTGCTCAACTGCGGCGTGGGCATGGTCATCTGCGTGGCGCAGGACCAGGTCGAGCGTTCGCTGGCGGTGCTGCGTGATGCCGGCGAGCAGCCGTGGGTCATCGGCCGCATCGAACAGGCCGCAGAAGGTGCTGCACAGGTCGTGCTGAACAACGTCAAGGCACACTGATGCCGGGCGATACCTGTGATGTCGTGGTACTGCTGTCGGGTTCGGGCAGCAACCTGCAGGCGCTGATCGACAGCAGCGCCGCGCCAGGCAGCAAGGTGCGGGTGCGGGCGGTGATCGCCAACCGCGCCGATGCCTACGGCCTGCAACGGGCCGAAGCGGCCGGCATCGCCACGGCGGTGCTCGACCACAAAGGGTTCGATGGGCGCGATGCCTTCGACGCAGCGCTCATGGCGCTGATCGACGGCTTCGCGCCGCAGTTGGTGGTGCTGGCCGGCTTCATGCGCATCTTGAGTGGCGGCTTCGTTCGCCACTACCAGGGGCGCCTGCTCAACATTCACCCTTCCCTGCTGCCCCTGTACAAAGGCCTGCACACGCACCAGCGCGCCCTCGATGCCGGTGACGCTGAGCACGGCTGCAGCGTGCACTTCGTCACCGAGGAACTCGATGGCGGGCCTTTGGTCGTACAGGCAGTGATTGCGGTTGAACCTGACGACACTGCGCAGAGCCTTGCCCAGCGCGTGCATCGCCAGGAACACCAGATCTACCCGCTGGCCGTGCGCTGGTTCGCTGAAGGACGCTTGCGTCTCGGCGAAGAGGGTGCGTTACTCGATGGCCAGCCACTTCCGGCCAGCGGTCATTTGATTCGACCTTAGGAGAACGTATGCGTCGTGCCCTGTTCCTGGCTCTTGCCGTGCTCGCCCTGCCTTTGCAGGCCGCTGATCTGAAACCGTTCTCGGCCAGTTACACCGCCGACTGGAAGCAGCTGCCGATGAGCGGCACCGCCGAGCGCAGCCTGGCGAAGAATGCCAACGGCACCTGGGACCTGAACTTCAAGGCCTCCATGATGATCGCCAGCCTGACCGAGCAAAGCACCCTGCGCATGGAGAACGATACGCTGCAGCCGCAGACCTATCACTTCGAACGCGGCGGGCTGGGCAAGGCCAAGAAGGTCGACCTGAACTTCGACTGGAACGCCAAGAAAGTCACCGGTAGCGACCGTGGCGATGCCGTCAACCTGCCGCTCAACCGCGGCGTGCTCGATAAATCCTCGTACCAGTTGGCGTTGCAACACGACGTTGCCGCCGGCAAGAAAAGCATGACCTATCAGGTGGTCGACGGTGACGAGATCGACACCTACGACTTCCGCGTGCTCGGCACTGAAAAAGTCGCGACCAAGACCGGTAACGTCGACGCGATCAAGGTCGAACGCGTGCGCGATCCGAGCCAGAGCAAGCGCATCACCGAGCTTTGGTTCGCCAAGAGCTGGGACTACCTGCTGGTGCAACTGCGTCAGGTCGAGACCGACGGCAAGGAGTACGTGATCGTCCTGCAGGACGGTTCGGTGGATGGCAAGCCGGTCAAAGGTAACTGATCCAATGCGGCTAACGTCCCCCGTTAGCCGCCCCCTTCAACACGGGTGATTACGCGCGAACGTCTGCGCGCCCATCGCCTCGATCTGCCCCTCGATCAACGCCTCGAAGGGCCTGAGCAGTTCATCGAACCTGCCCTGCCCCTCCAGCGCATTCAGCGCCTGCACCACCGCCTCTACCGTCGACAACGCCCCAGTCTGCGGCGCCTTGCGCACGCGATAGCGCGACTCGCTGACCTGCGCCAGTGTTACCCGCGGCAGTTCGGCCAGAGCCGGGTTCAGGTACAGCAACTTACGCGCTTTGCGCCAAGTGCCATCGGGGACCACCAGCAACAGCGGTTTGCCGCTCGATGCCATCGACGAATCCAACGCGCAGGCCTGCTCGCCAGGAAACAACAACACTGGGCGATAAGCGGGGTCGCTCAACCAACGCGACAGATCCTCGAACACCTCGCCCACCTCCAATTGGGCATTGGCAAGCCCGAGTGACGCCAGACGCGCGGTGTTCAGCGCATGGCCTGCCTCGCTGGCATGCTGCAGCAACAGTACACGCGTACGGCTCGGCAGATAGGGAATGAGTGCACAAAGGCAATGGCTGAGCGGGCGCTGACAGCGCCCGCAGCGGGGTCTGGACATGGGCTTCTCCTTGGCCGGCGCAGTGTGCCACAGGCGGCGGGGGAAGCGTTGCTTGGGTGCAAAAGACGCATGGAACGTGCCAGCCATTCGCTACAGGGGTTGTAGGAGCGGCTTTAGCCGCGAAAAGGGCCTGAAGGCAAAAGGCCGACGCTCGTGATGAGCATCGGCCCTGTGCAGTCAACGACGCCGTGGCTGGCGTCTGCGCGAGTCATCGTCGCTGGGGATCGGCACCGGTTGCAACGGCGGCGGTATCAGGCCGAGCGCGACGGCCAGATCATGGAACCAGTTGTACATACGATCGTTCATAGTGCCCCCTTTTACGGGTAAGCCTCACGGCAAATCCTTACTGCGATGCTTCGTACAGATCATAGTTGTTACAGCTGTACCGTGCATGCGATTTATCTTACAGATGGAGGTAAGTTTGCCTTGGTTCAAGCCCAGCGGGCCAGTTCCGACGGTCGGTGAACTGTTTCGCCTTGTTGCAACCTGGCGTCTCGACACCTAGCCCAGTACGCGACGCAATTGCCGCCTCACCCACGGCTCCGCGCTGACCAGCACCACCCCCGCCAGTACCAACAGCGCCCCCAGCACGAAGTTGGCAGTCAATCGCTCACCCAACAGCAGCACGCCGAAACTCACCCCGAACAACGGCGTGATGAACGAAAACACCGCCAGGTTCGAGGCGAGGTATTTGCGCAGCAGCCAGAACCAGGTCAGGTAACTGACGAACGACACCACCACACCCTGAAACAGCACACTGCCCAGCGCCATCGGCGTAAAGCGCACGTCCAGCACCTGACCGCTCAGGGTCGCGATCAGCAACAGGCCAATGAAGCCCACCAGCAGCTGATACAGCAGCGTCAGCGAGGCCGGCGCCTCAGACAGCCGCGAGCCACGCACCACCACCGTCGTCGCACCCCAGGCAAGGCCTGCGAGCAAGCCCAGAGCATCACCGAGCAGCATACGGGTGTCCAATTCAGCCCACGACACGCCGCCGGCGAACGCCGTGGCAATGCCGCCGAAGGCCAGCAGGATACCCAGCCACTGTAAGCGCCGCAGCCGTTCGCTGGGCAAGGTCAGGTGCAAACCGAGGGCAGTGAAGATGGGCGCGGTGTACAGAAACACCGACATGTGCGCGGCGCTGGTCAGCTTCAGGCCCTCGGCGATGAACAAAAACTCCAGGCCGAACAGCCCGCCCGCCAACAGACCCGGGCGCCAGGTACACCCTAGCTGCATCCACTCCCGGCGCCAGCACACCAGCGCCGCTACCAGCACAGCGGCAATGCCTGAACGCAGCGCCGCCTGCATCACCGGCGCGATGTCCACCGCTGCCCATTTGATCAACACTTGCTGGCTGCCCCAGATCAGGCACAGCAGCATCATCAGCTGGAAGGCGAAGGCATCGGGTTGCTGGCGAGTCGCGCTCATGACCGACGCTGCTCAACGGAGTGATTCACGGGCAAACCCCTGTCGGTTGCGGTAAGCCCGCGATTATCAAGCGCTGAACATCGATGCGCCAGCGCTGGGCCAGGTCAGGCGATCTGCGCTTTGCTGGCCACGTCTGCGAAAGTTGCCTGATCCAGTGCATCGGGCTGCTCGTCGAGCACCTGGCGCGGGTGCTCAAAGCCCGGGATGCTGCTGTCGATCATGCTGATCAGCTGCGAGCCGCGGGCCGTGAGCACGAAGTTTTCGCCGTTGCCGCCCTCACTCTCGGGGCGACTTTCGATGAAGCCGCGATCGAGCAGCAGCTTTTCATACTCGCAGGCCCGAGTTTTCAGGCGATCGACGTCGCCCACCGGCTCGCCATTGGCGGCGAGCTCTGCCGCGTGCTGCTCGGCATAGGGTCGTGGCGTGAAATTCTGGTCTGCACCGTTTTGCACTTCGTGAAGCAGGCGCTCGATCAAGTTCCAGTCATAAGTGGTCATGGCGTTGGCCTCGCAGGCTGCAGGGTGAGTACAGGTCTTGGGACCGAAGCACGACGCTAGGTGTTCAGAAAGAACGCCGAGCGGCAACCCGGTCAGCTCGGCTGAACTTCATCGAGTCGCTCTGTTCCACCGCTTACATCGCCACAACCTGAGGACGTGCCATGAAACCCTTCGTGCAAGTGATCTGCGCTGCCAGCCTGCTGAGTGCCCTGCCAAGCTGGGCCTGCAGCCTGGAAGAAGCCACCGCCAAACGCGAGCAACTCGCCGGGCTGGTCACCCAGCTCACCGACCAGGACCCGCAGAAGGCCAAGGAAATCAACGAAGAGCTGCAAGGCATGAAGCTCGACAGCGCCAGCAGCGATTTCTCAAGCCAGTGCCAGCTCATCGATAAACGCATGCAGGAATTGAAAACCGCAGAGAAAAAGGCCGGCTGAGTCAGGCGCTGACGGTACAGGTCGAGCCTGTGCCGTCAGCATGACCGCGAGACGTTACTCAGCTGCAGGCGCGCGCTTTTTCAGTGGTGCCATGCCGTCAGCACTGGCCAATGGCGCATTGCGCGGCGCCTTGGCCGCCGGCTTGCGCTTGGCCGCGACCTTCTTGTCGCCGCCTTTCTTATCGGTGGTTTTCTTCTTTTTCACCCCGGCAGCCTTGCCCGATGCCTTGACCTTCTTCGGCCCGCCGTAGGTGCCTTTGACTTCCTTGATGACGCGGCGCTCGAACTGCTGCTTGAGGTAGCGTTCGATGCTCGACATCAGGTTCCAGTCGTTGTGGGTAATCAGCGAAATCGCCAGACCCTCGCCGCCGGCCCGGCCGGTACGGCCGATGCGGTGCACGTACTCATCGCCGCTGCGCGGCATGTCGAAGTTGATCACCAGATCGAGGCCGTCGATGTCCAGGCCGCGCGCCGCCACGTCGGTGGCCACCAGCACTTTCGAGCCACCTTCCTTGAAGCGCTCGATGGCCTGCTTGCGGTCTTTCTGATCCTTGTCGCCGTGCAGCACGAACGCCTTCACCTCTTTGGCCACCAGGTGACCGTAGATGCGGTCGGCCATGGTCCGGGTGTTGGTGAAGATGATCGCCTTCTTGAAGGTCTCGTTGCTCAACAACCACTGGACGATCTGCTCTTTGTGCTGATCGTGGTCGGCGGTGATGATCTGCTGGCGAGTGCCTTCAGCCAGTTGCGAAACGCGGTTGAGCATCAGGTGCTCAGGGTCGTTCAGCACCTTGCCGATCATGTCGCGCAGCGCCGCGCCACCGGTGGTGGCCGAGAACAGCAGGGTCTGCTGACGGTTAGCGCACTCTTTGCACAGGCGCTCCATGTCTTCGGCAAAGCCCATGTCGAGCATGCGGTCGGCCTCATCCAGCACCAGCACCTGCACGTGGGACAGGTCAAGATTGCCGGCATTGAGCTGCTCGAGTAGACGGCCCGGGGTGCCGATCAGCACGTCCGGCACCTTGCGCAGCATCGCGGCCTGCTCCTTGAAGTCTTCACCGCCGGTGACCAGGCCCGCCTTGATGTAGGTGAACTGGGCGAACAGCTGTACTTGCTTGAGGGTCTGCTGGGCCAGCTCACGGGTCGGCAGCAGGATCAGCGCACGGATTTCCACTCGCGGGCCTTGCAGGTCGACCAGGCGGTTGAGCATCGGCAGCACGAAGGCGGCGGTCTTGCCACTGCCGGTTTGCGCGGTTACCCGCAGGTCACGCCCTGCGAGGGCCAGGGGAATGGCCGCCGCCTGCACCGGGGTCGGCTCGACAAATTTCAGCTCGGCCACGGCTTTGAGCAGGCGTTCGTGCAGGGTGAGTTGGGAAAACACGGCGTAACCTCAGACAAGTAGCGGGAATTCGGCTGCATAGGGTAACGTTTTCCCCGGTCGGAGCCGAGTTTCTTTTGCTCCCCTTACCCGCGTGCCATCGCCGCACTCAATTTCGCTGCACAGGTTTTGCCAACGCTCATGAATTTCCAACAAATGTGGACCGACGCTCTGGATGTCTGGGGCACCCTCGATCAACACCCAATGCTGCACGCTGCCCTCGGCCTTGCCGTGCTGCTGCTGGTGTCTTTCCTGCTCGGGCGCCTGGCGCGCTTCGTGGTGCTGCACGGCGCTCGCCTGCTGGCGCGCCAGCCAGCGCTGCGCTGGGTCGACGACCTGCGCCACAACAAGGTGCTGCACCGCCTGGCGCAAACCGTGCCGTCGCTGGTCATCCAGTTCGGCCTGAAGTTGGTGCCGCAGCTCAGCCCCACCGCCCTGCACTTTCTCGACAACGTCGCCCTGGCCATCACGCTGCTGTTCCTGAGTCTGGCGCTGTCGTGCCTGCTCGACGCCCTGCTGGCCATCTACGCCCGCACCGAGCATGCCCGCACCCGCTCGATCAAAGGCTATGTGCAACTGGCGAAAATGGTGCTGTGGGTATTCGCCGTCATCATCATCGTCGCCACCCTGATCGACCGCTCGCCCTTGCTGCTGCTGTCGGGTCTGGGCGCCATGTCGGCGGTGCTGCTGTTGGTCTACAAAGACACCCTGCTGTCGTTCGTGGCTAGCGTACAGCTCACCAGCAACGACATGCTCCACGTCGGCGACTGGATTGAAATGCCCCAAGTCGGCGCCGATGGTGATGTGGTCGATATCAGCCTGAACACGGTAAAAGTACAGAACTTCGACAAGACCATCGTCTCGATCCCCACCTGGCGCCTGATGAGCGAATCGTTCCGCAACTACCGTGGCATGCAGCAATCAGGCGGCAGGCGCATCAAGCGCAGCCTGTTCATCGACGTGTCCACCGTGCGTTTCCTCACCCCCGATGAAGAACAGCGCCTCGGCGCCGTGCGCCTGGTCGGCGAGTACCTGGCGACCAAGCGCAAGGAACTGCACGAGTGGAACGAGGCCCAGGGCCTGGGCGAAGAACTGGCTGCCAACCGCCGCAAACTCACCAACATCGGCACCTTCCGCGCCTACGCCCTGGCCTACCTGAACAACCACCCCGACATCCACCCCAACATGACCTGCATGGTCCGCCAGATGCAGACCACCGCCGAAGGCGTGCCGCTGGAACTCTACTGCTTCACCCGTACCACCGCCTGGGCCGACTACGAGCGGATTCAGGGGATATCTTCGATTACCTGCTGGCGGTGTTGCCGGAGTTTGGCTTAAGCCTCTACCAGCAGCCCAGTGGCAACGATATGCGGGTGGGGTTGGTGGGGCGTGGTGCACCGGCGGCGGAGCTTGAGACAGGGCCGGCGCAGCGCAGGCTAGAGCAGATGAGCGAGGCCTGAAGCGATTCGACGATGCCGGGCGTGGGTGGAAGAAACAGACTCAGCGCCCGGTTTCGATGACGGCAACACGTCGGATGACGCGGGCCTTCGACCTGGACGCTGTATCGGTCAGGCAACGTTTGTCTGGGGCCCCTCAATCGCGGCGCACATTCGCTTGCGCCCATGCTTCGGCATGGGTCACCGGTAATCCATGTTGCGCGTTGAAGGTCTGTTCCATGCTCCAGGCCACACCCCCGGCCCATGGAAAGTGTGTTCTATGGCTTGGCGCTACCGTTGTCGGATACTGGTGTGGCTACGGTGGTCGCATGACCTGTCGTCTCCACCCCTGTTGATGCGGCCTTATTCTCAGGATTGAGTCTTTTGGCCTTTTCTTCAATTGAGCTCTTCAAAAGATTACGTATCCCTGTCGGATGGCACCTTAAAAAATACTCATCCAACGCGGAAACAGCCGAATCGAAAGAATCGATGGTCTCGGGCCAGGTTTTATTCGGCACCATGATTCGACTGAGGATGCGAGCTTTATCGTTGGCTCTTGCAGACTGAACGAGTTCACGTAACAAACCGACGTCGGTCGACGCTAGAAAAGCACTGTTGTACGCATCGAACGAGGCCGAACCGAAGCCGAAGGCAGCACCTGTGGCGCCTGTTACCGCTGAGCCGGCATCGGCCAAGCCCAATATTGCGGAGGTCAGGCTGCCAACCAGTACCGTTTGCTTTTGAACATACTCGCGATGCGCTCGGGTGAAATCAATGCGTGAGAAATAATCGCCACACTGTAAGTCGTAATAGGTCATGCCGCTTTCCAAAAACTGTTTCAGATCACTGGCCTGAGGATTCGTCATGGCGGCCCTGTAACTGGTTTTGAACCGCGCTAGTTGATCTACAAACTTTACATCCCCATCGAGTTGCTTTTCCGCACGGCTATTCGGATCATTCGCCGCGGTCATTTGACCCTTGAGAGGGTTGCTGTCCTGGTAGGGGGTCTGCAAGTTTGGAAACCTACTGCAGCCGGAAACAAAAAACATCATGGACACCCAACACAACAGCGAGAAACCATAGGCCTTATCCATGTGATCACCCATTCTCGATTGAAGCATCAGTTAGACGTCGTCAGGGTGGAACATGCGTCAAGCCTGGCGACACCGCCCCACGCACTGAAGATCGCTTGGCCGTACTGGTCAATCTGGTCTTGAGTGACAGGTTGACCGCGTCCGAAGTGCTTCAAGACATCGTTGGCAGGGAAGACCAGATAATCGACGGATTTAACTGCCAGGTGCTTGATGTGCGAATACGTGTCCGTCGCTGCTACCGGTTTTCCCGACAGATAAGAGGTCAACGCAATACTCCTTCTCCAAGCCCGTTCTCCGGGCCGGTATCGCCATGAATCGCATAAGCGATTTTCCCCGGTCTTGTTATTCCTCAGAACGACCAGATCTCCGCCATCTGTGACGATCCCCTGGGATTCCCAGCGGGTATTCTTGGGATAGACGACGGCATGGATGGTCAGGCTATCTACATAAATACTCTGATTACACTTATCACCGGCCCCGAGTCTCACCTTTGTCTGAGACCACGAAAAAAACCTGTGTTATCGCCCTCCAATTGTATGCACGGGGTGGACCGCGTACCGCGAGTTGCCTTGGTCCAAGGAATGATGTTTCCAGTCAAGACCCTGGGGTACTTACTCGAATCGAAACCCAGAGCGCGCGCGCCCTCAAAGGCCGTGATATAGCTCATGTAGCATTTTTTATCACGCTCTCTGGCATTGCCCTTGGCCACAGTCGATACGGTGGCCTGAAGCATCCCACGCAGAGGTGATGGCATTGACGATATTGTTGTATGCAAGCGTCTTACCGTGGGGATCATCAGGATGGTAAGAGCGTGCAGCACCATCGGTGTTGACACTCATGCGAGAGCGGTAATAGAGAGAGGGGTATCTGCTCAGATGCGCTGTAGATGGTCTTGCCGGTGCCGTGATGCGTATAGGCCGGTGCCATTGCACATGACACGGTCCGGTGGCTGTGCATACAGCGGACTGCCCAAACCGATAAAGAAAAATGAACAAGCTAGCGTTCTTGATAGCGCCATTTATTTTTCCTTGTTGACTGAACCTTTAGCGTTCCGCCTACCCCACGGTGGGTAATTACGGTTTAGTAGAGGAATCTGACACGTGCCAGCTCGCTGAAACGTTATTTTCGCACCCTGCTTCAATCCGCCTAAACAAGTTCTTTAGTTGTGCGATTCGAACGGGACGCCAAGGCTTCGGCTTAACGCCTGTGTGTATCGTTTATTTAACAAATCAGGCAAGCGCCGGACTATCCCGTCTCGGTAGCGCTACACCCAATGCCCAACTTTAAACCTGACTGAGACTGCCAACGCCAACGGCCAACTGCCCTTCGGTTTGCCCGCACGCGCCCTGCTGCCACGTCTCGACGCCGCAGCTCAATCCTGTAGGATCTTTCTGAATCCAACACCGAATCCTTCAAGATTTACACCGTGGCGAACTATCCTACGCGCCACGCCGAACCTTCGCCGTTGTCGGGAAAATGCTTCAGGACTAACGTCCACCGCGTCGTTTCGACGACCGGGTGTGAGAACCCGAACCGAGTAAGTTCAGCTGCCTTTCATGGTGGTCATGCGCGGGCAGACTTCGGTCTGGCCGGGGCTCCTTGCTCGCTCGGTTTCTCACCCCGCGTATGACCGCCACCCAAACCCGTGAGAAGGTCGAGTGGCGGTTTTTTCTGACTTCGCAAGGACTTATCCGATGAAAAAGCCGATTCCTGATCCACCCTGCATCCGGAACACCTCCCACTACTACCTGATCAACCCGACCTCAACCCCGCCGACGCCCTGACCCACACCCTGGAACTGATGTCCGGCATCAAAACCACCCTGGACGAATACATCTGCGCCAACGCCGGTGAGCCTGGTGTGCCGATGCTGGTCAACACGGTCCATCAGGTGCAGATGGTCCAGGCGCTGACCAGCTTCGTCTTGCAGCGTGATGAGCAGGCGCCGTGATGCCGTCTGCGAAGCCAGGAACACAACAGGCTTAGAAATCCACCTTCCCCCGCCCCGCCTTCACCGAACCTCGCCTGGCTTTACCGTCCAGACGACGCGTCTTGGAGCCGAGGGTGGGTTTGGTCGGGGCGCGTTTCTTTTCGGTCTTGCCGGCCGCCAGAATCAGCTCGGCCAGCCGCGCCAGGGCATCGGTGCGGTTCTGTTCCTGGGTGCGATACTGCTGGGCCTTGAGAATCAACACCCCGTCGGCGGTGATACGCGAGTCGCGCAGGGCCAGCAGGCGCTCCTTGTAGAACTCGGGCAGCGACGAGGCCTTGATGTCGAAACGCAAGTGCACCGCGCTGGAGACCTTGTTGACGTTCTGCCCACCCGCGCCCTGGGCGCGGATGTAGCTCAGTTCGATGTCGCTATCGGGCAGGTGCACGGAGTTGGAGATGATCAGCATGGGAGGGCCTTGGTGAGTTGGGCCATTATCACCGGCCACCCAGCTTCCAGCCACCCCGCCACTGCGCCACAATCCCTCCACCTTCTCCAACTGCGAACACGGGCACCCTCCCATGCTCTACCGCCACCTGATCAAGAAACTCGACCTCACCTCCCTGCACCTGCTGGTTTCGATCCACGAAGAAGGCTCGCTCACCAAAGCCGCCGAGCGGGAAATGCTTGCGCTGTCGGCGGCGAGCAAGCGCTTGCAGGAGGTCGAGCAGGTGCTGGGCATTGCCTTGTTCGAGCGCACCCTCAAGGGCATGAAGCCGACGGCGGCGGGGAAACCTTGCTGTTCTATGCGCGGAAAATCCTCATGGATGTGGAGAAGATCAGCATCGACGTTGGCGAATACCTGGAGGGTATTCGGGGGCATGTGCGGATGATGGCCAATATCTCGGCGATCATCGAATTTTTGCCTGAAGACTTGCAGCGTTTCATGTCCAGCCATGGGCAGGTCAAGGTGCCTTGAAGAGCGGCCCAGCGCCGGGGTGGTCAAGGGGGTTGGCGAGGGGCAGCGGACCTGGGCATCTGCTCAGCCGACATCGACATCGGTGAACTGGTGGCGGTGCCCTACCGTCACGATGAGCTGGTGGTGGTCATGCGCCAGGATCACCCGCTGGCCGCGCACTCGCACGTGCCGTTTCGCGAAACGCTGGCGTTCGATCAGGTGGGGCTGCATACCGACAGCTTCATCAACCTGCGCACCCAGGCGGCGGCGCGCAGCGAGGGGAAGATACTCAAGCAGCGCATTCAGGTGCCCGGTTTCGACGGCGTGTGTCGCATGGTCCAGGCTGATCTCGGCATCGGCGTGCTGCGCGCAAGGCCTTCGAGCTGATCGGCAAGCCGCTGGGCCTGTACGCCGCGGGCATCGACGACGACTGGGCGCAGCGCACGCTGTCGCTGGTGGTGCGCAATCGCGAGGGCTGTCGCCGGTCAGTCGCCTGCTGTACGAGCATTTGTTGCACGATC